>DAOUAP010000011.1:0-122360 GCA_034433165.1 Anaerolineales bacterium
CCAGTAGCCATGATTGCTGAACTCAAGCGTGCCAGCCCCTCCAAAGGGATTCTCGCCCCGCACCTCGACCTGTTGCAGGTAGCCCACATCTACGCCCAAAACGGCGCCGCCGCCATCTCCGTTCTCACCGATGAAAAGTTTTT
Source organism: Anaerolineales bacterium (assembly GCA_034433165.1). GTDB lineage: Bacteria > Chloroflexota > Anaerolineae > Anaerolineales > Villigracilaceae > DAOUAP01. The sequence continues at coordinate 144 of DAOUAP010000011.1, forward strand.
CATGGGCAAACTGGAGACGCTATCCGCACTTCGCGTAACCCACCACGCCCCCGTGCCGTTGCTCCGCAAAGACTTCATCATCCACGCATCCCAACTCTACGAAGCCCGCGCCGCCGGAGCCGACGCCATCCTGCTCATCGCCGCCGCCCTGCCCGACGATGCCCACTTCGCCGACCTGCACGCCTGCGCCCTCAGTCTCGGCATGACCGCCCTCGTCGAAGTCCACGACGAAGCCGAAACCGAGCGCGCCATCCGCCTGAATGGAATCCGTTTAATTGGCATCAACAACCGCAACCTCGCCACCTTTGATGTCTCGCTCGCAACCACCGAGCGCCTGCGCCCGCTCATCCCAGCTGATATCACAGTCGTTGCCGAAAGCGGCATCTTCACCGCAGACGATGTTGCCCGCCTGACCAAGGCAGACGTGGACGCCATCCTCGTGGGCGAGTCCCTCGTCACCGCACCGGATATTGCGTCAAAAGTGCGAGAATTATCGGGCATGCACCCGTAAGAGCAAAGCATGCTTCGCCTCTACCCAACACAATCATGACAAAAATCAAAATCTGCGGAATCACCAATCTGAACGACGCCCTCGCCGCCATCGACGCGGGCGCGGACCTGCTCGGCTTCAACTTCTACCCGAAAAGCCCACGCTGCATAGACGTGGGATTGTGCCGGGGCATCACATCCAAACTGCGCAACCGCTCGGCGCATGTGATCTTTGTTGGCGTATTCGTCAACATGCCGGTCGCTGAAGTTCACGCCGTAATGGAAACCTGCGGGCTGGAACTCGCCCAACTCCACGGCGATGAAACGCCTGAGATGCTGGATGCACTGCAAGGTCACGCTTTCAAGGCCATCCGTTTATCCGCTTCATTGCAGGAACAAACTACCCCACAGCCATCCGATTCGCTCAAATTCGTTTATCAGTTTTTCCAATCCGCTCCCGCATCCGCTTCTACATCCGCTGCCCAATCTGTTGATCCGTTCATCCGATCCGCTCCCGCATCCGCTCGTTACCCCGCCTTGTTAGTGGATGCCGCTGTCAAAGGTTTTTACGGCGGCTCGGGTGTAGTGGCAAACTGGTCAGCCGCGGCAGAACTCTCGAAGCAGGTTCCGCTCCTGCTGGCGGGCGGGTTGACGCCCGAAAACATCGGCGCGGCAGTGCGGCAGGTACACCCCTGGGGTGTGGATGTGGCCTCCGGTGTGGAAGCAAGCCCCGGGAAGAAAGATGCGGGCAAGATGAAGCAGTTTGTGAAAGAAGTTCAAAAATCGGTAGAAAGTAGAAAGTAGTACCACTTTCCACTTTCTACATTTGAAAAAGGAAACCTATGCCAACACTCCTCCCGCCCAAATTCGGTCCCTACGGCGGACAGTTCGTCCCCGAAACCCTGATGCCCGCGCTGATCGAACTGGAGCAGGCGTTCGTGACTGCTCAGAATGACCCGGAATTTCAGCGCGCGTTCAATAAGCTGCTGGCGTCATTCGTTGGCCGCCCCACCCCGCTGACGTACGCCCGGCGGCTTTCGGAACAGCTTGGCGGCGCGCAGATTTACCTGAAGCGCGAAGACCTGGCGCACACCGGCGCGCACAAAATTAACAACGCGCTCGGGCAGGCGCTGCTCGTCAAACGCATGGGCAAAAACCGCATCGTCGCCGAAACCGGCGCGGGGCAGCACGGCGTGGCTTCGGCCACGGCGGCCGCGCTGCTGGGGCTGAATTGTGTGGTGTACATGGGCGCGGTGGACATCGCCCGCCAGGAGCCGAATGTTTTTCGCATGAAACTGCTCGGCGCCGAGGTGCGCCCCGTGACCAGCGGCACGCAAACGCTCAAGGACGCCATCAACGAAGCCATCCGCGACTGGGTGACCAACGTGCGCGACACGCACTACCTGCTCGGCTCGGCGCTGGGGCCGCACCCCTACCCGACCATGGTACGCACCTTCCAGAGCGTGATCGGGCGCGAGGCGCGCGAACAAATGCTGACAGAGATTGGACGGCTGCCCGATACGGTCATCGCCTGCGTGGGGGGCGGCTCCAACGCCATCGGCGTGTTCAGCGGGTTTGTGAATGATGCCAATGTGGAACTGATCGGCGTGGAGGCGGGCGGCAGCGGCATCGAGAGCGGCAAACACGCCGCTCGTTTCGGCGACCCGTCGAAGGGGCGGCTGGGTGTCATTCACGGCACCCGCACCTACGTTTTGCAAACCGAGGATGGGCAGATCGCTGAAACCCACTCCGTTTCGGCCGGGCTGGATTACGCCGCCGTGGGACCCGAGCACGCCCAACTGCGCGACGCCGAACGGGCGTTTTACACCTCCGCAACGGATACCGAGGCGCTGGCGGCATTCCAGACCCTGTGCCACACCGAGGGCATCATCCCCGCGCTCGAGTCGTCACACGCCGTCGCCGAGGCCATCAAGCGCGCGCCGAAGATGCGCAAAGACCAGGTCTTACTCATCAACCTATCGGGGCGAGGCGATAAAGACTTGAACACGGTCATCAAAGAGTTGGGCGAAAAAATCTAAAAGTTATCTCAAAAATGTCATCCTGAGCGATAGCGAAGGATCTCTCCGTCCAAAGTAAAAAAACTTCGGTCGCAAAGAACGCTCCCTCAGGGTGACACGGTATTTTTGAGACAGGTTCTAGTTCAAGATATTGAACACGAAGAGCACAAAGTTACCCAAAGGAACACCAGGGTTCATAATAAAAACTTTGTGAGCCTTCGTGCCCTTTGTGGTCAAGGTTTTTTGAGATTTAGGAGCAATGATGAGCAGAATTGACGATGCTTTCAAGAACAAACCGATTTTCATGCCCTATTTCCCGGTCGGCTACCCGGATCTGGAAACCTCCATTGATGTAATCGAAGCGCTGGCCAAGAACGGCGCCGACCTGATCGAGGTAGGGCTGTCGTTCTCTGACCCACTGGCAGATGGCCCCGTTATCCAGCAAGCCACGCAAACCGCGCTGGAACGCGGCGTGACCACGAAGCAGGTCATCGCTGCCGTAGCGGAACTGCGCCAACACGGCGTGACCATTCCATTGATTCTGATGGGCTATTACAACCCGATGCTGGCGTATGGACTGGAGAAATTCGTCCGCGATGCGATGGATGCCGGGGCGGATGGGTTTATCATCCCCGACCTGCCGCCAGAAGAAGCAGGGGAATTTGCCACTGTTCGCGGTTCCATGCCGCACATCACCATGCTCGCCCCCACCACCCCCGCCGAACGTATGGAACAAGTCGCACGCAACGCGCAGGGATTTATCTATCTCGTCAGCGTCACCGGCGTGACCGGGGCACGGACAGGTATCGCCGAGGGATTGCAAGAGCTGGTCGCGCGGGTACGCGAACACACCGCCGTGCCAGTGTGTGTCGGGTTCGGCATCGGCACACCAGAGCAGGCAAAAGCCGTCGGCGCGCTGGCAGATGGCGTCATCGTCGGTTCAGCGTGTGTGCGGGAGATTGGGCAGAGTGAAAATCCGGTCGAAACGGCGCGGGCATTTGCGCAGAAATTCAAACAAGCGCTGCGCTGATCCTTTTCCGCCAGATTACATTACAAAATTTGAGGAGCGTATCGATCAGCGAACAAGGCCGGCTGCCCGCCTGTATGCCAGAACAAAACAGTATCATCACGGCTGAAATACCCCTTGCGGATCAGGTCGATCATCCCGGCGGCGGCCCGCCCGGTGTAGACCGGGTCGAGCAGCAGGCCTTCATAGCGGGCAAACAGCTCGATGGCCTCGCGCTCCTGGTCGCCAAACACACCGTACCCGGCCTGGCAATATTCATCATTTACGAGCACCTCGGCCGCATCAAAGGCGATGCGCTCACCCAATTTTTCGCTCGCATCCGAGGCCAGCGCGGCCACATGGTGGCGCAGGGCATCCTCCGGCTCATCTATGCTGATGCCCAGCACCAGCCCGGTATAGCCGAACTTTCGCTGACCCAGCACCAACCCTGCCTGCGTTCCGCCGGATGAAGAGCCGAATATCATGCAATCTGCCGGGATTTCCTGCGCCAGAAATTCCTGCATGGCAAAGGCGTAACCCAGCGCCCCGGTGGGGCTCGAACCGCCATACGGCACCAGGTAGGGTTTATGTTCGCCTTTACAGCAGGTCTCGAAAGTGTGCTGCAACACGGCGGCGCGGTCGGCCCGATCCTCGACCCAGATCACATCGGCATCGAAGAGGAAATCGAGCAGCAGGTTGGCGGAGGGCGATTCGGCGTGCTGCCCGTTGAGCGCCAGGATGCACTTCATGCCATATTTGGCGGCTGCGGCGGCCGTTTGGCGGCAGTGATTGGATTGGGCCGCCCCGGCCGTGATGAGCAGATCCGCGCCCTGGGATTTGGCTTCGGCCACCAGGAATTCCAGCTTGCGGGTCTTATTGCCGCCGAAGGCCAGCCCGGTCTGGTCATCGCGCTTGATGAGGATGCGCGGCCCGCCGAGAAAATCTGACAGGCGCGGGAGTTCTTCGACCGGCGTAGGCAGGTGGGCAAAATTTAGACGGGGTATCATGGCTCCTCTGCTTTTTATTCACGAAGGACACGAAGTGACTCAAAGTTAAAAGACAAAGCGCTTCCATTCAAGGCGTCCTTGACTGCCAAAGTTTATCAACAGTCCCACCTTCATATCGGTGGCTTTCAGGTAATTGAGCAGTTGGGACTCTTCACGGCCAGTCAACTGATCCAACGCCTTTATCTCTACAATTATTTTATCGTAACATACCAGGTCAGCAATATATTCCTTAAGGAGTTTTTGCCCGCGATAGGATATTTCGAGCCGCTTCTGGGCAACAAATGGAATTTTCCGCCATCCGCACTCCAGTTCCAAGGCTTCTTGATAAACCGGCTCAAGAAACCCGGGGCCAAGTACGGAGTGGACCTGGATTGCGGCACCTATAATTGCATATACCTCATCTTTTAATAGCAAGTCTGTCATGTTCTCCCTCCTTTATGACCCTTAGTGCCCTTCGTGGAAGTCTCGCGTCTTTTCCCGGCCGCGGCGGCGCATGATATCCAGTGCGCGCGGGATGAGCTCGGTGTACAGGCGGTACCAAAACGGGTTGGGGGCGTAGTCCCAGGCGCCCAGGGTGCGCAGCACCTGCGCGCCCAGCCCCTCCTTGAAGCGGAACACGCCCCACATGCGGTCGCTCTCGTCGAACACGTCCGGCGCGCCCCACAGGTCGTAGGTATGGCAGCCATACGACCTGGCGCGGCGCATGGCCTCCCATTGCAGCAGGTAGTTGGGCATCTTCTCGCGGTGGGCGTCGCGGCTCATACCGTAGATGTAGTAGGCCCGCCCGGCAAAGCGGAACTGCCAGACTGCCGCCACTGGCTCACCTTCCACTTCCGCGATCAGCGGCTCGGCCAGGCCCGCCTCCATAAAAGACTGCCACACAGCCCGGTAATAGCCTCCCTCGCGGATCACGAACCCGTCGCGCAGGCTGGTCTCGGCGTACATGCGGTAGAGCGGGTCAAAGTCATCGGGGCCGCCGGGGCGCACTTGCACGCCCTTTTTCTCGCCCAGGCGCACGTTGTAGCGCGTCTTTTGCTTCATGTGCGCCAGCAGGTCATCTTCGGGTGGGGTCAGGTCGATCAGCGCGGTATTGCGGAACTGGACCTGGTCGCCGGAAAAACGCCAGCCGCGCCGGGTCAGTTCGGACATCACGGCCTGCCCGCCGCTATCTTCGGCGGCATCTTCGCGCCCGGGCACGCCCACCCCCAGCGGCACGTCGGGATCGAGCTTGAGGAAGATGGCGCCCTGCCTGCGGGCGAAGGCTTGCAGGTCATCGAGCACGCGGCCGCGCAGCGCGGAATCGTCCCAGTCGAGGTTGGGGCCTTTGGGGATGTAGAAAACCGCCAGCCGGGCGGACAGGCCGCGCAGGGGCAGGGCGCGGCGCAGGAGCATGGCCGCGGCCACCACCCGCCCCCCGGCCTGCCAGGTGAACGGCAGGGGCTGCCAGCCATAACGCGCTTTGACCTGCGCCCACTGCCATGTCTGCAAAATATGCGGCATGGGTAGCGCCGCGATCAGCGCGTTCCACTCGGCGGGCGAGCCGCCAAAGGGCTGCATCAGCCTGCCTCCCGGCGCGCCATGAGCTGCTGGTAGGCAAAATACAAAAAAGGATGATAGACCCGGTCACGGGCCTGTTCGGCCCGCCGCACCTGGCCGCCAAAACCGCGCTTGAAGCGGTACACGCCCCACAACCCGTCGCGGCGCGTCTCGAACCCGGCCTCAAGCGCCGCCTCATCTTCGTCCGGCACGCCCCACAGGTCATATTCGGTTGCGCCGCGCTCACGCGCCCAGCGCATGGCTTCCCATTGCAGCAGGTAGGTGGGCATGCGGTTGCGTTCCTCGTCGGTGGAAGCGCCGTAAAGGTAGTAGCCGCGCCCATCGCGCACGAAGACCATCAGCGTGGCCAGCGGCGCCCCGGCGTATTCGGCCACCAGCATCTCGGCCATGCCAGCCGGGTGGAAAAGATCGTAGGCGCGTTGGTAGTATTCGAGCGAGTGCACGCCGAAGCCATCGCGCCCGCCGGTGACGAGCATCATTTTGTGGAAGCCGGGCAGGTCGCTCCATGGGCGCACGGTCACATCTTTTTTGGCGGCCAGGCGGATGTTATAGCGCGTTTTTTGCTTCATGCGCACCAAAATATCTTCCTCGCTGCCGGTCAGGTCCACGACGACGGTGCGGGGCGGCTGGATGTTGCGCAGGCTGGGGGAAAAACCCGTTAAACGGGAGGCAGGCGACGGGTGGGGCGAAGCGGGATCCTGCCAGTCGTCCGGTTCGAGTTTGAGGAACACGGCCCGCTTCCGGCGGCAGACGGAGTCCAAATCTTCCCAAAAACCCGGTTCTTGATACACAGACGCGAGCGGGCGCGGCAGGTAGCCAATGCTGAAACCAAGCGGCAGGCGGCGGAAGAGCACCTGCGCGCCGGTCTGGCCGCTGAGGATGCGCACGGCATCCCAGCCAAAGGCGGACTTGAGCTCACCCCATTCGGCGGTTTGCAGGATGTGGACGCGGGGTTGGCGGCTGAGGAAGTGCCGCCAGGCGGCTGGGTCGACGGTCATCAGACCACCGCGGTGATGTCTTCGGAAGGCGGGGTGGATTGGATGGCCGAGCCGGGCACCATCTCATCGAGCAGACGCACGATGCCCGGGCCGTCGGAGCGGGCGGCCAGTCCGGACAGAGCGGCGATGGCTTCGGACAGGCGCAGTCCCTGCAGTCCTTCTTCGCTGGTCAGGCGGAAGATGTCTGGGTGGGCGGTCTGGTCGTAGGGCGCACCTTCGTCGTAGAGTTGTTCGCGCAATTTTTCGCCGGGTTGGATGCCGGTGTAAACGATCTCGATGTCTCGCCCCGGCTCCAGCCCGGAAAGGCGGATGAGGTCTTCGGCCAGATCCTGGATGCGCACCTGTTCACCCATGTTGAGCAGGAAGAGTTCGCCGCCCTGCCCCATGGACGAGGCCTGCAGCACGAGATGCACAGCCTCGGGGATGGTCATGAAGTAGCGCTCCATGTCGGGGTGGGTGATGCGGATGGGCCCGCCGCGCGCGATCTGTTTTTTGAAAATGGGGATGACACTGCCGCGGCTGCCGAGCACGTTGCCAAAGCGCACCACCGTGTAAGGCTTGCCGGTGCGCCGGGCGGCGTCGAGCACGGTCATTTCTGCCAGGCGTTTGGTCGCGCCGTACACGTTGGCGGGGCGCACGGCCTTATCGGTGGAGATGAGCACCAGGCGCTCAACGCCTGCTTCGAGGGCAGTTTGAACCACGTTATTGGTGCCAACCACGTTGTTGGTGATGGCATCCTCAACGTTGGCTTCCATGAGCGAGACGTGTTTGTGGGCCGCGGCATGGAAGATGACCTGCGGGTGCAGGCTTTCGAAGGTGCTGCGCAGGCGGGCAGAATCGCGTATGTCGGCGATGACGGGGTGAATGGTCAGGCTTGGGAAGTTTTCGCGCAGTTCGAGCAGGATCTCGAAGATACTGTTCTCGCCGTGCCCAAGCAGGGTCAGTTCTGAGGGGTTCCAGCGCGCCACCTGGCGGCTGATCTCGCTGCCAATGGAACCGCCCGCACCGGTGATGAGGATGCGTTTACCGCCCAGAATGGAGGCGACCATCTCATCGCGGATGTTGGCGGGTTGACGGCGCAGCAGGTCGGTGATCTCCACTTCGCGCAAGCGGCTGACGCTAACCCGACCGCCGAGCAGTTCGTAGATTCCCGGCATGGTGCGGAACGGCACGCCCTTGAGCCGGCAGATGTCTGCCAGAGGGCGCAGCAGCCGCCCCGGCGCCGAGGGGATGGCCACGATGACTTCATCCACGGGGTGCACATCGAGCACGCGCGGCAGGTCGGCCAACGCGCCGATGACCTTGACGCCGTAAAGCTGGTGACCGATCTTGGCGGGGTCGTCATCCAGGAAGCCGACCGGCACGAGGTTCATCTGGCGGTTCTTTTGCAGTTCGCGCACCACCAGTGCGCCCGCGCTGCCCGCGCCCACCACCAGCGCGCGGCGGGTCTTGCCGGGGCGGGCGGGGGCCGGTCCGCTCGATTCGGACAGCAGGCGCAGCATGAAGCGCACACCGCCAGCCATGAGCAGCGAGATGAGCCAATCGATGCCCAGGGCCGAGCGCGGCAGGGCGTTGAGCCAGCCGAGGTAAAAAGCGCCCAGCATGACCGGCGCCACAATGAGCGAGGCCGCGCTTACAGCCTGGGCGATCAGCTTCAGTTCGTCCACGCTGGCATACGTCCAAATGCGGCGGTACAGGCCAAACAAGTGATAGACGAGCGGTTTGACCGTCAGCGCCAGCAGGATCATACTGAGCAGCGGGCTGCCGTAGGTGGGCAGCACTTCGCTCCAGCCCACGGCCAGCGCAAAACTGCCCCACACCGAAACAATGATCAGAATGAGGTCGAGCAGGAAGATGTGACGGTTGCGCAGGCGCGCAGCCCAGGATTTCAACGGCGCATCCACGCGAGCGTCTCTCTCAGGCCTTCGAGCAGGGGGGGTTCAGCGCGGAAGCCGAGCAGTTGCGCGGCGCGCTGGGGGCTGCCGACCGAATGATAAATGTCTCCGGCGCGCGGGGGCGCATACACTGTCTGGGGCGCGCCGGGGAATAATTCCATGAGCATGTCGGTCAGGTCGCGCACCGTCAGCTGGATGCCGGTGCAGACGTTGAAAGCCTGTCCGGGCGCATGGGGCGATTCGGCGGCCAGCAGGTTGGCGCGCACCACATCGCCCACGTAGATCATATCGCGGGTTTGCAACCCGTCGCCGTAGATGGTCATCGGCTGGCCGTTGAGCAGGCGGCGGATGAAGATGGGCACGGCGGCCGCGTAGACGGAATCGGGGTTTTGGCGCGGGCCAAAAACGTTGAAGTAGCGCAAGCCGACCACCTCGACCCCAAAGGCGCGGGTGTACAGATCGGCGTAGATCTCGTTAATACGTTTGGAGGCCGCATACGGGGAGAGCGAACGGGTGGGCACATCCTCGGTCAACGGCAGGGTCTCTGCGTCGCCATACACTGCCGAACTGGAGGCGAACACAACGCGCCGCACGCCGTGCTTGCGGGCCGCTTCGAGCAGCGATTCGGTGCCGCGCACGTTCACGTCGAAACAGGCTTCCGGTTCCTGCATGGACTGCGGCACCGAGACGAAAGCCGCCTCGTGGAAGATCAGCGTCACATCGCGGGTGGCATCGAGCACGGCGGACGGGTCGCGCAGGTCGCCCACGCGCATGTCGATCTGCCCTTCCAGCCCGGCCAGGTTTTCCATTTTGCCGGTGGAGAGGTTGTCGAAGACACGCACCTGGCGTCCCTGCGCCAGCAAGGCGCGCACCAGGTGCGACCCAATGAACCCGGCCCCGCCGGTGACAAGTGTAATGGTCATGGTTATCGCCCTTTGAAACGCAGCATGGTGCCGATGGTGCGCACGACGATGTTCAAATCCATAAGCAGGTTGCGATGCTTGATGTAGTAGAGGTCATATTCCAGTTTTACGGCTGTGTCTTCTTCACTGTCAGTATAGCCATAATTGACCTGCGCCCAACCGGAGATGCCCGGCTTGACCAGCAGGCGCGCGCGGTAAAAGGGAATGCTTTTTTCGAAATGGGCCACCCACTCCGGGCGCTCGGCGCGCGGCCCGATCAGGCTCATCTCGCCTTTGATGACGTTGATGAACTGCGGGAACTCATCCAGGCGGGTCTTGCGCAGGAAGTTGCCCACGCGGGTGATGCGCGGATCGTTCTGGGAGGCAAACTGCGCGCCGCCTTCCTTCTCGGCATCCTGGCGCATGGTGCGCAGTTTGTAAATGGTGAACACGCGCCCGCCGCGCCCCAGCCGATTCTGCTTGTAAAAAATGGGAAAGCCCGAATCGATCACAATGGCCAGCGCAATGAACGGAAACATGACCAGGAAGCCCAGCATGCCCATCACCCCGCTGGCCACATCCAGCACCCGTTTAGCCCCTTCATAAAAACCGCTCACGCGCAGGTCGTCCACAAAAGAGCGCAGCACCCAGTCCGAGTCGAGGTGATGGATGGGCACGCGCCCGAGCAGTTCCTCGTAGACGCGCGGCATGTGCATGATCTCCACGCCGCGTTCCTGGGCATCCAACAGGCTCTGGAACATCTCACCGCGCATCTCACCGGAAATAGCCACCACCAGGTCCGATATTTCATGCTCGGCGACCAGGTCCAGCAGGTGTTTGCCGCCCGCGATGACCTTGCACCCGTGGAAATCCTTGCCCATCTTGCGCGGGTCATCATCAATGAAACCGATCAGGTGGAACGGCGGCGGGGTTATCTTGCGGTACACCTCCACCAGGGTGACCCCCGCTTTGCCCGCTCCCACCACCATCACACGCCGCAGGTTGGAAGGGTCGGTGAAAATGCGGATGTAGATGAGCCGCCAAAGCAGCGTCAGCACAGCCGAGACGATGAGAAAATACCCCACCCCCAGGCGCGGCAGGAACTCCGGCGTGGGGTAGGCGATGAAGAACAGAGCGTATCCCACCACCCCCAGCAGCCCGGCCACAAAAACCCCGCGCAGCACCCGCCTCAGGCTGCGGGCGCGGTGCGGGTCGTACAGGTCAATCAGCGCCACGATCCACAACAACGGCAGGAAATAGAACCATGTGGGAACGCGCCGTTGCAGGAATTCCACAGAAAAGTCGAGGTAGGCATCTGCATTGGCCCACACCATCAACCCGATGAGCAGGGCGACATATGAAAGCAGTAAATCGCCCAGCATCAGCAGGGTGCGTAACTCGGCGGGCCGCAGGCGCAGGCCGGTGCGGCGGGGCATATTCTCACGCGCCATAATCGCTTACTTCATTCTCCCAAAGAGCAGGCTCCACAAAAAACCACCGCCCCAGGTAACATGCTTGGTAGCGATGGACAAAGGCAGCCCCAATATCAAAGACGGATCCCGGCGTTTCAAGGCGGTTTGCGCAGAAGCCAGCATCAAGATCGCAGTATAAAGGATAATCTCGGTAATGAGCAAGATACGAAATCCATCCAGCCACGCCAGCGCCAGCCCGCCCAACAGGCTGAGCACAAACAGCGGCGGGATGGCCTGCCGCCAGCGCAGGGTTTTGGGGTAACGGCGCAGCATCTGCCACTTCCAAAAACCATAACGCCAGTATTGCCTGGCCAGCGCCTCCAGCGTGCCGCGCGCAAAATAGACCGAGCGGATGGAAGGGTCGAGCCAGATGCGCCCCCCCGAAAGGCGGATGCGCGCATTAAACTCGTAATCTTCATTGGTCAGCAAGGTTTCATCGAAGCGGCCAATGCGTTCCCAGGTCTTTCGGTAAAAACAGCCAAATGGGACGGTATCCACCGCTGCGGCCTGCGTGGTGTGCCGGTAGAGCGCATCGCCCACCCCCAGCGGGTGCGCCGCCGCCGCCGCAATGCCGCGCCCAATCCATGTTTCCGCGCCCGGGCAGATCTCCCACACCCCGCCCACATTCTCGCCCAACCCCGCCCGCAGGTTGGACACACTCTTTTCAACATAATCCGGGTAGGGCGCAGAGTGCGCATCGAGCCGCACGATGATCTCTCCCCGGGCCGCCTCGATGGCCCGGTTGAGCGCCGCCGGTATCGAGCGCGCGTCATTGTCGAGCACGCGCAGGTCCAGGTCCGGGTGTTCCGCCCGGAAAGCGGCGATCACCGCGCGGGTGCGGTCGGTGGAGTGGCCGTCGGCGATCAGCACCTCGACATCGGCGCGCGGGTGGGTCTGCGCCAACAGCGCATCCAGCAGCAGGCGGATGCGCTTCTCTTCGTTGTAACAGGGGATGATGATCGAAACGGTCGGCATAGGGTGGGCAGTCACCTGTGGCGGCGCGGGGGCGATGTATCGCCGGGGGGCGCGAGCGGCAGGATCACCGTAAAGGTGCTGCCCTGGCCGGGTGTGCTGCGAACCGTAATTTTACCACCATGCGCCTGAACGATCTCGCGCACGATGGCCAGCCCCAGCCCCACGCCATGTCCCTTGCCGCCCGGGCGGGCCGGGTCTGCCTGGTAGAAGCGGTCGAAGATGCGGGCCGCCTGGTCGGGCGCCAGCCCGGGGCCGCTGTCGCGCACGTCCACCTGAAGCTGGCCGGGCAGGGCGCGCGCCTCGAGGCGCACCTCCCCGCCGGGCGGGGTGAACTTGAGGGCGTTATCGACCAGGTTGGTAAAGACCTGCGCCAGCCGGTCGCCATCCCCGGTGAGCGCGGGCAGCGGCGACGGGTCGAGCGAAAGGGTCACACCGGCCGCCTGGGCCTGCGGGGCGAACTTTTCTGCCACGCCGCGCAACAGGGCGGCCACATCCACCGGCTCGCGTTTCATCTGCGCCATGCCCGAATCAAGACGGGCCAGGTCGAGCAGGTCGAGCACCATGCGGTGCATGCGCGCCGCCTCGTTATAGATGACCTGCGCCGACTGGCGGCGCGCCTCGGGTGTGGCGGCGGTATCGTCCAGGATGGCCTGCGCAAACCCCTGGATGGAGGTGATGGGGGTCTTGAGCTCGTGGGACACGTTGGCAACAAAATCGCGCTGCGAACGCTGGCTGGCCTGAACCCGGGCCGTCATCGCGTTGAAGGCTTTCAGCAGGTTCTGCACCTCGCGCGGGCCGCGCATGGGCAGGGGTCGGGAATCATCTTCTGGCATGCGCTGCGAAGCAGCCATGACCTGCTGCAGCGGGTCTGCCACCCAGCGCGAGATGAGGTAGGCCATCAACAAGGCCAGCCCCAGGCCCGCCAACCCGGCCCCCAGCAACGGCGCAAAGAGTTCGTCGCGCAGCACGGTCAGGGCTGCCAGGCGCGGACGCGGCACGGCCAACATGAGCCAGTTGCGGCCGCCCAGCTTGCGCAGGGAATAGATCCACGGGTTGCCCTCGCCATCCCGATCCAGCACAAAATTACGCGCCGCGAGCAAGCGCGGCAGGTTGGGCACCGGCAGCCCTGCGCGCGAATCGGCCACCACCCCCCGGCTGGCATCAAAGATCACCACGCGCACATCAAAGTTCTCATCCACCTGGGCAATGCGTGCGGCCAGTTCAGCCGGGCTTTGCTGCGCCCAGGCATCCACCTGGCGGCGGTCGAGCAGGTTGCGCACAGCCAGCAATTTGCCACTGGCCTCGCGGTACAGCAACGGGCTTTGCAGCAAGAAAGCGAACAGCACCACGCCAACAATGCCCAGCGCAGCCGTCACCACCACTGCGTAAGAAAGCCACAGCCGCGCGCGCAGGGTTGCGAACATCACGCCACCAACTTGTAGCCCACGCCGGTCACGGTCTCGATGCGCACGCCAGATGCCTCCAGTTTGCGGCGCAGGTGCGCCACGTGCACATCCACCGTGCGGGTCTGGCCATAAAAATCGAAGCCCCAGGCCTGCTGCAACAGCCGCTCGCGGCTGAGCACCCGTCCTCGGTTTTCGGCCAGGGTCAGCAGCAGGTCAAATTCCTGGGTGCGCAGGTCGAGGGTGGCCTGCCCCAGGCGCGCTTCGCGGCTGGCCGGGTCGATGACCAGGTCGCCCACGCGCAGGGCGCCCCCCACAGGGACAGCCTGCCGATCCGCGCGCCGCAAAATCGCCTTCACCCGCGCCACCAACTCGCGCGGATTGAAGGGCTTGGTCAGGTAATCATCTGCGCCCAGTTCCAGTCCCAGGATCTTGTCGATGTCCTCGTCGCGGGCGGTCAGCATGATGATGGGGACGGGATCGCCCTGCGCCCGCAGGCGGCGGCAAACCTCGAAGCCATCCACCCCCGGAAGCATGACATCCAGCACGATCAACGCCGGCCGCTCGCGGGCCGCCGTTTCCAGGGCGGCTGCGCCATCTGCCACGGCGGCAATACGGAATCCCTCGCGTTCGAGGTACATCTGCGAGAGTTGGATGATGGACGGCTCATCGTCCACGAGCAGGATCAAGTCAGCAGGCATGGACTACTTTCGCAGCGCAATCACCTCGATCTCCACCGCCACACCACGCGGCAGCCCGGCCACCGCCACGGTGGAGCGCGCCGGGGGGTTCTCGATGAAGAACTCGGCATAGATGGCATTCATTTTAGGGAAATCGGCCATGTCGCGCAGGAAAACGGTGGTCTTGACCACGTGCGCCAGGTCGGTGCCGGCCGCTTCGAGCACGTTCTTCAGGTTGGTGAGCACCTGGCGGGTTTCGGCCTCCACCCCACCCTGCACGATCTCGCCGGTGGTCGGGTCGAAAGCAACCTGCCCGGAGCAGAAAACCATGTCGGCGGTCTGGATGGCGACGGAATACGGCCCAATCGCTTTTGGCGCTTTATCGGTGATGACAACAGTTCGGGTCATGGCGTCCTCTCTTTCATGATATTGAAGTAATTGTACGGCATAACCCCTGGGCGGTAAACCGGCCCAAAACAGGCGGCAGCCACCGGGTGTGACTGCCGCCTGGGGTTGTTCGGGGCAGGAATTAGGGTTGTTCGGCGGGCTTGAAGCTGCCCTTATTGGTCTGGATGAACTGGCGCACCGCTTCGCGCAAGGCCTTGCCGCTGCCATCCAAAGCTTCGCGGTAAGCCTGGAGGGAAGCGTGCAGCGATTTGACCGTTTCGGCTGCGGCGGCCGCATCGGTGACCTTACCCTTGTCATCAAAGCCAGTGTGAGCGGCGATGATGTCCCCAGATTGGTCGTAGGCAGCCTGGGCAGCCGGCAGCGCGGCTGCGAAATTCGCCAGGGCGGCTTCGACAGCCGAGGCATCCAGTCCTTTTTCGTTGGCCTTGGCGATCAGTTTCTCGGCATTGCCAATGATCACATCAGCGCGGCCAAGCAGGTTGCCCTGGCGCTCGTACACGCCCTGCATGCGGGCGAACGCATCTTCCAGCCGTTTTTCGAGCCGCTGGATGCGGTCGTTGCCTTTTCCGGGCTGCGGATCCTGGTGGCTGGGGGCTGCCAGCGCTACGCTGGGGAAGGCGGCCACAGCGATTACAGCGACGAGGGCAACAAGGACGAACTTTGCGAACAGATTGGTTTTCATTTTTTCCTCCGAATGTGATTTGGGATGGGTTCCCTGTACTTACAGGCACATTTTAGGCGCAGGGTATTACCGGGATATGGTGGGAATGTAAAAAAGTTGTAAAATCTGCCACGGCCCGGCGCGCCCGCAACTTCGCTTGACAATCTCCATAAGTGCTAGTAAAATCACGCACGCTTAACCAACAGCATATGACTTCGCCGAGATAGCTCAGTTGGTAGAGCACGCGACTGAAAATCGCGGTGTCGTCAGTTCGATTCTGACTCTCGGCACTCTCGGTAAGTTAACGGGAATACGCGGGTGTAGTTCAGTGGTAGAACGTCTCCTTGCCAAGGAGAAGGCCGTGGGTTCGAATCCCATCGCCCGCTCAAAACAGCAATGGCTGGCACATTATGGTTCGAAGAGCCATTGCTGCCAGCCAAAGTGTTTATGTAGTAAAATATTTTCACGGCGACGTGGCCAAGTGGCAAGGCAAGGCTCTGCAAAAGCCTCATCATGGGTTCAAATCCCATCGTCGCCTCAAAAAAGCAGGCTTTTGGGTCTGCTTTTTGTTTTCAAAGGTTCAAACACCCTGCGGGTGCGCGTCAAGAAAAATCCCCGCCTCAAGCGGGGATCACATTTTCAGGAAGGGGCTGCCGCAGCCGGCGTGTCCACACGATGAGGGCGCGGACGTGCTCGCGAAGGATTTTTTGCGTTTCCTCATCGAACAAACGCCCATCCGCATCAAACTTCTCCCAAGCGCGATAGACCAACACCTGCGGCACATTGAGGGCATGCATATTAAGGGAGGTGGCTATCTGGCGCAGGTGATACTGGGCGCGTGTGGTGCCAAACTGCCCACCCGCACCCACAATGCCGAGTGGCTTGTCGCTAAGTACGTTCGGCTTGCGCGAGGCCCAATCGATGGCGTTCTTAAGCACCCCCGGAATGGAGTGGTTGTACTCGGGTGTGGCGATCAGGATGGCATCGGCAACGGCGATGGCCGCCTTGAAGCGCTGGACGGATGCCGGGAGATCGGCTTCGTCGTCCTGGTTGAAGAGGGGAATATCCGCGAGGTCGGCAATCTCCATACTCACGCCGTCTGGCAGGTTTTCCTGCACAAAATTCAGCATGCCGGTATTATGCGATTTCGAGCGCAGGCTGCCTGAAATACCAAGAATTTTTTTATGGATCCTGTCATACACAAACTCCCAACTTATCACAATGTTAGCGTTTAGACGATCCAAGCCCCAGTTTCTTACATAAATTCCCCAGCAACGCCTGCTCTTCCACGGTGAGAACCGACAGTTCTTCGTAAACAGCCTGCACATGACCTGGCAAGATGCGCTCAATGCGCTCTCGCCCTGTGTCAGTAAGGTTGATGATCACCAAACGACGGTCTGCGTTATTGCGTTCCCGCCATACCAATCCCCGCTTTTCCAGATTATCGATAACCAGGGTGATATTGCCCGTGGATTTGAGAACCCTGGCACTTACCTGCCCCTGCGAAAGCGGCCCGAGGTGATACAACGCCTCCAGCACCGCAAATTGGCTGGTAGTGAGCCCATCGGTCGTTTGGCGCTGTTGAATACGCGCATTGAGCGACTCAGCAGCGCGCGTGAGCTTGATAAATGCATCCAGCGCGCAAAAAGTATCTGGATCGCCGCGGTAATGAGAAGGCATAATCCACTCCAAAAATTTGTTTGACATCAAAGTATCTTCTACATTATAACGAGTTTGCAAACAAAACATCACGATTCAAGTCAGAGTGAAATGCTATAATCGATTAGTTAAATCATTTTTCAGGTAAACTTATGCAGCCCAATTCTATTGTCCAACGAAATTGTTATATCCTCCTTGTTGAAGACAACCCGGTCGATGCCGACCTGGCAAAGCGCGCCTTTTCAAAAGGCGCCACCTCGATCAGTTTCGAGCTGGCCAGGGACGGTGAGGAAGCGATCAAATACATCCAGAAATGGGATAATGGCGCAACCCTGCCGACCTTCATCCTGCTTGACCTAAAACTACCCAAAGTGGACGGGCTGCAAGTGTTGCGCGAGCTAAAAGGGCACGATAAGTACCGCATCGTGCCGGTCATTGTGCTCACCTCTTCTTCGGAAGAGCGCGACCTGCAAATGGCTTATGAATTAGGCGCCAACTCCTACATCGTCAAAGAAATCGATTACGATAAGTTCTCGAAAACAGCGGCAGAAATTAGAAGTTACTGGTGCCATCTTAATGTTATTCCCCAGAAAAACTGACCTCCATCTTCATGCACATCTTATATCTTGAAGACAACCCCCTCGATGCCAACCTGACCCAATTCGCTCTCAAGCGCGCATTTGACAGCCTGACCCTCGATGTTTGCCACAAGTTGAGCGACGCACTGGGAAGATTGGCCCAAGCCCCTCCGCCAGGCTATGACCTTGTCATCACCGACTTGAACCTCCCTGACGGCAGCGGGCTAGATTTATTGTCCCACATCCGCTCCCATGGGTTACCGTATGCCGTTATCGTGGTCACCGGGCAAATGGATGAAGGGACGATCATCAGCGCCTTGAAGGCTGGGGCAAACGACTACATCATTAAGCGGGAAGATTACCTGGAGCGTTTGCCAGCCACGATCGAGAACACACTCCAGCGCTATGCAGCCGAGGCATTGGTACAAAAACGCCCCATCAAAGTGGTTTATGCAGATAACAACGAATCAGACGTTGCCCAAACCGTCTTGCACCTCAGCAAGAATGCGGCTCATATTCAACTCGATACGGTAAAAACATCACGGCAGCTATACCGCGCCGTTTCAGAAGGCGCCAAGGGATGTGATGTCATCCTGCTTGACTACTTTTTTGCCGGGTTGAGCGGCGTCGAAATCCTCAAAGAACTGGAAGCTTTGCACAGCCGGGTGCCTGTGGTCATCGTGACCGGGCAGGGAAGCGAAGACATTATTCTGCAAGTAACCCGCCTTGGCGCAGCCGACTATATCTCAAAAGAACCCGGCTACCTCTTTCGCCTGCCCCTGGTGCTCGAAAATGCCTACCATCGCTGGCGCTTTGCGCAAGGGCAGGCAGCCTTGCACAGCGCAGAGGAAAAGTATCGCGCGTTGGTCGAGCAGATTCCCGCTGCCGTATATGTTGCCCTGCCAGACGATGAAGCCACCACCATCTTTATGAGCCCGCAAATCGAGGAGATTTGTGGCTATACTCCCGCAGAATGGTTGGAAAAATCGAAGCTATGGCTGCAACTTATCCACCCTGAGGACCGTGAGCGAGTACGCAAAGCCCACCTGCAAACAAACCAGACCGGCGAACCTTTTCTGGCAGAGTATCGGTTTGTAACAAAAACAGGAGGGATTGTGTGGGTGCGCGACCAGGCCTTGCTCATTCAGGGCAGCAATGGTGAACCCGGCACATGGCAGGGTTTTTTCCAGGATATTACCAGCAAAATCAAGTCTGAGCTGGCGCTCAAGCGCCAGCTGCAAGAACTCAGCATCCTGCACACCATTGCAAAACTGAGCACGGTGTCCACTTCCATAGACGAAATCATAGCGCGCACTACACAGGCTATTGGCGAGGCCTTCACCCTGGATAACTTTGGCGTTCTACTCTATTCGGCAAAAAAGGGTGTGCTAAAGCATCACGCCAGTTATCGAAGCAACCCCAAACTGGATCTTGAAATCGAATACCCTTTAGGATCTGGAATTACCGGCACGGTGGCAAAAACCGGCATGCCCTGGCTGGTTTCAGATGTGCGCGCCACCCGGGAATACATCGCCACCAGCAAGGCGGTCATGTCCGAATTGTGCGTGCCCATTCGGTCGGGCGAAAAGCTGATCGGGGTGCTGAATGCAGAAAGCGCCCAGGTGAATTTTTTCACCGAAGATGATCTGCGATTAATGGTCACAATTGCCGGGCAACTGGCTGCCGTGATTGAGCGGAACCGGCTGTTCGAAGAAGAACGCAAGCGCCGGCAGGAAGCAGAAACCCTGCGCCAGGCAACCGCCGTTATTTCCACTTCGCTGGAGCTGGAAACTGTTCTCACCAGCATGCTCGATAGTGTCAACAAGGTGCTGCCATTCAGTTCAGCCACCATCTTCCTGACCGAACCCGATGGCTCACTGGTAATCGTTTCTGAAATGGGTTTCCCAAACAATACCGGGTTAAAACGCATCAACGACAAAAGTGAACTTTTTGTCGAGATCATGCGCACCCGCCAGCCAATCATCCTGGCAGATGCACAAGCTGACGCAAGATTCACGAATTGGGGGAATACCACTTACATCCGAGGCTGGATGGGCATCCCATTAATTGCGCGCGACGAAGTAATTGGCTTCCTTACCATTGACAATACAGAAATCGACGCCTACACGCCGGATAACGCCCGCATCGCCGAGAGCTTCGGGAACCAGGCTGCGGCTGCTATTCACAATGCGCGCCTTTACGCCCAGGCGCGCCAGCGCGTTATGGAGTTGGAGGTCATCAACAAAATCTCGGCAACCCTGCGCGATGCCCCGAACCCCGAATCGGTGATGGAGAAAATCCTTGACCACATCCTGGCCGTCCTCAACCTCTCAACCGGCGCAGTGTGGCTAACAACCAAACGCAAAGGGGATTGGAATCGGGTGGCCGCACAGGGCTGGCTTGCAGAACCCAAATTTGCCCGGACCAGCATGGTAGAGGGTCGCACAGGAAAATTATTGGCGCCCGGGAAACCACCCGTTACCGCAAACCTGATCCCTGAAGATCAAAAATTCTTAAGCGCTCTCTTGCCCGATGGTTGGAGCGGTGGCATTTTCCCTGTGCAGGCAGCCAACGAACAGGCCGGGGTGTTTGTGCTGGCATGCCAACACCCGCGCACAATCAGCGGTGAAGAAGCCAACCTGCTCAATGCCATTACCGGGATCATCGGCAGCGCCATCCATCGCGCCGCCCTGTACCAGCAAACAGAAGACCAGGTGCGTCGGCTGATGGCCTTGCGCGACATCGACATTGCCATCAGTTCCAGCTTCGATTTGCGCGTTACACTCGACATCCTTCTCGACCATACAGTCAGTCAACTCAAGGTTGATGCTGCCAACGTGCTTACCTTCAAAACCTTTACACAAATGTTGGAGTTCGAAGCCGGGCGCGGTTTTTTAAGCAGCACCATCAAGCGCAGCAAATTACGGCTTGGCGAAGGTTATGCCGGGCAGGTAGCCCTGCGCCAGCGCCCACTTATTGTGGAAAGTGTCGCATCTGAAGACAACCCCGGCATGCATGTTTTGAAAGAAGGTTTCAGGTTTTATGCCGGCATTCCCCTGGTTGCCAAAGGGTCCGTTAAGGGCGTGCTGGAAGTCTATAAGCGCGAGCCGTTTTCGCCGGATGCCGTATGGCAAGAGTTTTTCGAGGCAATGGCCGGGCAGGCAGCCATTGCCATCGATAACGCGCAGCTTTTCACAAACTTGCAACGCTCAAACTACCAGTTGGGCATTGCCTATGACACAACCCTGGAAGGGTGGGGAAAAGCGCTGGAACTGCGCGATCAGGAAACCGAAGGGCACACCCTGCGTGTCACCAAACTTACGCTCAAGCTGGCCATGGCCATGGGAATCAATGATCACGACCTGATGAACATTCGCCGCGGCGCCCTGCTGCACGATATTGGCAAAATGGGAATCCCTGACGCAATTTTGCATAAGCCGGGGCCCTTGAGCGCCGAAGAACAAGAGGTCATGAAGCGGCACCCCCAGTACGCCTACGACCTACTCTCTCCTATCGAATACCTGCGAGCCGCGCTGGAAATTCCATATTCACATCACGAGAAATGGGATGGCAGCGGTTATCCGCTTGGGCTAAAAGGACAGGAAATTCCCCTTTCAGCCCGGATTTTTGCCATCATCGATGTCTGGGATGCGCTGCGCTCGCACCGCCCCTACCGCCCAGCCTGGCCGGACGAAAAAGTGCTCGATTACATTCGGGAGCAAACGGGGAAACAATTCGACCCGGGCATTGTCGAGGTTTTCATGCAGCTGGCGACATCCGGCGAACTGGATTGACTGAATCGCGAACAAAAAGCCAGGCAGCCGTAAAAATACACGGCTGCCTGGCTTTTTGCTATGCGCTGCATAAGTCTCTAAACCGGTTTAGCTCATTTTGCCTTGTTTTTCGCCAGATTTAGACCAGGCACTATTCCCCGGCAGGCGCTGGGCTGCTCATTCCGTGACACGCACAAAGCGGCGCTTGCCAACTTGCAGTACGCCTGCATGCGGAAAAGTCGCATCCGCCTTGTCGAGAGTCTGACCATCGAGCCGGACACCCTTTTGGTCGAGCATGCGCCGGCCTTCGCTTTTGCTGGCCACCAACCCGGCATCCATAATCACGTCGAGCACGGTTTGACCAGATTTTAGCGCATATTCAGGCATGTCGGCAGGTATGTCGCCCTGCTGGAAGAGGCGCACAAAAGCTTGTTGCGCACGTTCTGCTTCGGCTTCGCTGTAATAGGTGGCGGTAATTTCTGCCGCCAATTTCATTTTAGCATCGCGCGGATGCAGTGATCCAACGGTCAGCCCGCGCTCGAAGCCCGCCACTTCAGCGGGGCCCCAACGCGTCACCAGTTTGGCATATTGTGGCATGGCGGAATCGGGAACCGACATAACCTTGCCGTACATATCCTCAGGGGTCGAATTGAGCGGAATATGATTACCCAACGATTTGCTCATCTTGATCACACCATCTGTGCCCGGCAGGATGGCCATGATGATGCCAATGTTTGGCTTTTCGCCCATGGCAGCCATAATCTTGCGACCGGCCGTTACGATGTTGAACAACTGATCGGTGCCGCCAACCTGCACATCAGTATGCAAAGCGTAGGCATCATAGCCTTGCATGATGGCATAAAAGAACTCGTGCAGGTAAACAGCATCTTCTTTTTCCCAACGTTTGCGGAAGGCCTCGCGGGTAAGGAACTGTTGGATGGTGAAATTCGAACCCAGCTTAATCAGATCGGCAAAATTGAGCGTTGCCAACCACTCATGGTTGTAACGGATGGTGGTCTTATCTCGATCCAGAACCCGAAAGGCCTGTTCAGCATACGTGCGGGCGTTTTCCAACACCTCATCCTGGGTCAGCAATGGGCGCAGCTTATCCTTGTCTGAAGGATCGCCAATTAGCGAGGTGTAAGTACCAATCAAAAATGTGACGTGATGCCCCAGGTCTTGGAACTGGCGCAGTTTTCGCATGGTGACCGTGTGGCCGATGTGCAAATCTGATGTGCGCGGATCGTAACCGCAATAAATGCGCAGCGGGCGTCCAGATTGTTGCGCCTCGACCAAACGATGGCGCAGTTCGTTCTCCATTGTTTTTCGCAGGGCTTCGTCACCATACTCGGTGCCCTGCATCAGTAAGGCAACCTGTTCATTGATATCCATTGTGACCTCCAGACAAAGAATTGCGCACCGGCTTCAATAAAAACGCGCCTGCCGTGGAGCAGGCGCGTTTCAACTCCACTGCAGGTGGCTAGTTCAGCGCATAATAGGCGTGGTGAAAACCAGAAAGTAACATAACGGCATTATATCATGGGCGGGTGTAACGCGTAAACGATGCGTGTTCCGTTTCACGCAAGCCAGCGCGTTCGAGAATGTTGGCCAAAATATGACCACCCTCGGCAAAACCAGTACGCGCGCGTGTTTCACCTGCATACTTCATCTCGCCCAGTGTCCTGAATTCAAAATGAGCCCGCGCGCCAATCACCTGCACCATATCGCCAGAACGCCCCGGAAACACGCGCACCTCGCGAACATCAGCCCAAGCCAGGCGCACACTGCGCAACCCATTGGCAAAGGCAACTTCGTCTGCGGTCAACGTCAATTGGGTGCGGCGGTCAACCCAGTTGCCAAGCGACATGCTCAATGCCGCAAAAAAGAGAAAGCCTACAAAAAAATTGGCAATCCATGATGAAAACCCTGCCATCCCCAAAAAGGCCAAGCCCAGCAACGAAAATATCGCCAGGCCCCAGGCTGTCCATTCGCCCTGGCGCGACATTTGCTCTGGTTTATAGGTTTTAATGGTCATATGCAGTGAAAATCCTTTGGCGAATTACGGTTCATGGTTTTGGGCCAGATGGAGCAGCTTGGTGCGACGGGTAAAAACCATTTGCGCACTGGCCTGGGCAATGGCAGAAACCACGGGACGGCCCATGTTTTTCAAAAAATCCTGCGCGCTGACAGTACCCTCGAACATGCCTTTCGCTAAATCGAAGGCGTGGCTGCGCTGGACAGGCGTCAGGCTTTGGTACACGAAAAGCGAAAGCGGTGAGTTTTTTGTATCAAACCCCGATTCGCTGGAACGACCCACTTCAAGCAGCTGGTAAATGATCGAAGAGCGGTCGACCCAGGGAGAGATCTCCTCAATTTCCGGCAAATAGCTTTCTATACGTTTGAAGCTGGTGGCCGCACGGGGCACATCGCCGGTGAAAAGCAATAATGGCGCATCCCCACCGGTCATTTCGGCCAGCGCTTCCAGAATGGCAATCCCCAACAGTTTTATGCGCAAATATTCGCGCGCGGTGAAGATATTTCGGCGCGCGCATTGCACCATGATCTCGTATTCATCATCGGGAGGGGCGCCGCGATAACGGTTGAAAACCTGGTCGGGATCGAGTTTGGAGAGGAAGACTTCCATTCCATCCAGCGCGATACGATAATCCCGAATGGTATAAACAGACCGGGTGCGCAGGGCCATGTTGGTTTCCGGGAGCAAACGCCATGTATTATCGAGGAAGCGTCCCGGATCGCGTTCGGCAAAATTTTCGATGTCTTTGTTGGCGAATATGACCGACATCTTTACAGCCGTTTCGACTTCGTCCCTGTCTAGTACAATCCCATACTTGGCAATAATCCCGTACAGGCGCTTTTCCTGGCGCTCAAAGTGAGAAACCTGCTGTTTGTCGCGCCCGCGGAAGGGGATGGTCGCTTCGATGCACAGGATCATGCGCAGCATGTCTTCATTGCGCACGATGCCTTCAAGCTCTTTAACCATCACCACCGCGCTCAAAAACTCATTAAGCGCATCAACCGAAGAAATGTGCTGGCCCGGTTTGAGGTCAAAAATATCGAGGGTCAGCCAAATGAGGCGGTCTTCGACCGGGATGTTGCGCGCCACACAATAACGGCTGCGCGCCTGGCAAATGTAGGGCGCAATAATCGGCTGGATGACAGGCGCAAAACCGGCATCCACCTGGTAGTACACCAGGTCGTGATAGAGCGCGGCAAGGGTGCGAATGGGGTTGGCAGGGTCTACAAAAGTGAACACATGATCCAGCGAATGAAAACTGCGCGTGTGCACTGTCATGGCAACATGCACCCGCACAGCCAGACTTTCGATCTTTTCGAGCGGTACGCTCAGTTCGAGATCGCGAAAGGCTTCATTGAACAAGGAAATTAGCTTTTGGATATTTCCCGTAATCATTGAAATCGGTGCAAACCCTGAAGGAGACTTAACACTATAACTATTCTAGAAGATTATTTCCCATTTATCCATAGCAAAAAGATACTATCGCTGCGGGGATACATAAATATCGTGCAGGGCACTTTCGAGGGTTGGAAAGGCAAACCGATAACCCAGGGCCAGCAGCCTGCGCGGTTCGGCAAATTGGCCGTGCAGCAGGGTTTCACTCATACCACCCAGAACCAGCCTGAGCGCAAACGCAGGGACAGGCAGCCAGTAAGGGCGCCCCAATACCTGTGCCAGTGTGCGGATGAATTGACCACTTGAAACAACCTGCGGCGCGCAAAAATTGATTGCGCCATGGGCTTGCTCATTCTCCAGAACATATCGGATACCGCCAACCTGGTCACGTAAGTGAATCCATGGCAATCCGTGCTTGCCGCTGCCCAGCGGGCCGCCCAAGAACAGACGAACAGGCAGCGCCATAAGCGGCAGCACCCCCGCGTGCGCATCCAACACGATGGCAGTCCGAATGACCACCCGCCGCACGCCCAGGGCTTCCACCGCACGGGATGACTCCTCCCAGCGCGATGCCAGGCTGCCGAGAAAATCCTGCCCGGGCCCGGCTTCTTCACCGATCAACTCAGATCCACGCAAACCATAATAATTTATCCCTGAAGCCTGCACCAACACACCCGGGCGCTTCGGCGCAGCAGCCATCGCCTGGGCCAGCGCCTCACCAGCCCAAACACGGCTCTCGATCAGGGTACGCCTGCGAGATGCCGTCCACGGCCATTGCCCAATGGTTGCGCCTGCCAGGTTGACCACGGCATCCATATCGGCAAGCCGGTCACACCAGGCACCGGGGGTGCGGCCATCCCAGCCCAGCGCCTGAACACCAGGCGGCAGGTGTGTGTGTTCGGGATTACGGGTGAGCACCCAGACACGATGCCCATCATTTACAAGAGAACGGGCCAGGTGTGAGCCAATGAGTCCTGTGCCACCTGCAATGAGGATGTTCATGTTAACTCCCTATTAAAGGTTTTTGTAACGCGCAAGCCTGCCGGGTATTCAGGAGTATAATCGGCGCCAATTGGAGACCCTATGGATCTTCCGGTACTGGTACTTAATGCCAATTTTGAACCGATCCATGTCTGTGATTTTCGCCGGGCCATTGGCTTGCTGCTTTCGGGTAAGGCAGCTATGGTCATGAACGGGCGCGGGGCTATTCACACGGTTTCACAGTCCATCCCTTGCCCATCCATCATCCGCCTGGAATCCATGATACACCGCCCGCGTCCGCGCGTGAAACTGACACGGCGGGAAATCTTCCGCCGTGACAATTATACCTGCCAGTATTGTGGGCGCAGTGGCATTAACCTGACAGTCGATCATGTGACACCACGGCACATGGGTGGACAACACACGTGGAACAATGTGGTGACGGCCTGTTCGCCGTGTAATCATCAAAAAGGTGGGCGCCAGCTCCACGAAGTGCACATGCACCTGCGCCACCCGCCACACGAGCCTTCAGCCAGCGCGCAGTACATTTTTGCCAGGCACCTGGGTGAATTCGGCGAGTGGGAGCCATACATTACCGGCTGGTGACACCTGCATGTCAGGCGACCCAGAATCGATGGGCGACTGCCTTACCCGGCAGTCGCCCATCGATTTTTTTGCGCGCCATTCAAAATTCGAGGCGCATCATATCTTGCGCCATGAAAACTGGCCCTTTGTAACGTGTTTTTGCCCTGGCAGGCAGCGTTTCGTCACAGCCGCTCCAGGTGGGATAATGGATCAGGTAGAGCGATGCGGCCCGGGCTTGTTGGGCGGTTTCCCCGGCCTGTTCGGCAGAAGAATGCCCTGCCAGCGCTCCGCTGGCCTCATGAATCAATACATCCACATCTGTGCCGAGCCGTACCGCCTGTGGGCACGGCTCGGTATCGCAGGAATACGCCAGGTTTACCCCGGCGGGCCCGAAGGCAATGCGCAGACCAATGTTTGGAATGAAATGGCGCATGGGCGATGCCTGGACGAGCAGGTCTGGCGCTGTGATAACCGGGGTTAGTTCAGATTCGGGCAATCGATGGAAAACCACATCGAAAAAACCCGGCCAATCCTGCCAGTCGTGCAGTTTCATCATTTGTTGAATGCGGTCGAGGGTGTAATCAAGACCATGGACATGCAGCGGCGCCTGGCGGCCAATGAGCCACAAATCCATGAGCAGGAGCGGCAGGCCGGAAACATGGTCTGGATGAAAGTGGGTCACAATGAGATCGGTGAGGCGCAAGGGGTCGACACCGGCTTTAGCCAACCGCCGCAAAGGGCTGCCAGGGCAGTCGATCAACACCACGTGCTGTTCCGTTTGCAGCAGCATGTGGGTGTTTTCATGCGCAGCATCTGGCACAGCATTTGATGTACCCAGGAAAATCAGCTGGTTGGTCATGGCGCGATCTGGGCAAGCGCTTCAAAGAGCAGGGAGGGGGTGATGCTGGTTTCGATCCATGCGGCAATCACCAGGGCCGGCAGGGCAACAGCGATAAAAAGTTTGAGCCAGTCAGCAAAAGTTTCGATAAGCACATCTGTAAATGTTTTTCGCGCATTGGGCGTTACGAGCACCACGCCCATGTGCAAAACGGCGGAGGAAAGCAAGACAATGGCCGGCAGTTCGAGAATGCCATGCGGCAGGATGCCGTTGAGAAAAAGCGACCATTGCGGCAACCCAATAAAACCGATGGCCCCGAAGAGCGCCCCAAGCAGCCCCATGTTGAGCAGGAAAGCCAACAGCCCAACCACGCTGAATGAAATTGCCCCCAGCGCCAGCATAATTACCGAAGCGCGAACATTGTTGCCCAGAATTTTGGTGAAACTTATCTCGGCACTTAGCATACCCGTATCCACCTGGCGGATCGCTTCACGCAACGTATCAAATGATACGAGTTGCGAACCCACCTGTGACTGCCCGAGCAAGGATTGCACCCCAAAATAGGAAGCTGCGACTGCCACCACACCCAGCAAGGTTGTCATGGCAATGGAGTATCGCATCCGAAAAAGCGTGCCAGGAATCTCACGGGTAAGCCAGCCCCATGCGGTCAACTGCCGCCCGGTAAAGGCCGACCAGAACAGGCGGGCCATCCATGACAGGTTGAGGGTGTCAATTTCCCGGCTGAGCATGTGTTCGCGCTGGAAGTGTGCCAGGCCCAGGCGCACCAACAAGGCCGCCATTACACTGACACCAAAGACGACTATCCAGAGCACATTCTCAGTCCCCCAGAACATTAAGATGCTTTCGCCTTGCACGAGCAAAGCCACCGGAATGATGATGAACGAAGCCAGCAGGTTGGCTGCGCGCACAGTGGTGGATTGCGCCGAGATGACAATTGCGCCGCTCACCATGAGCATGCCCTGGGCTGCGGTAAGCGCCAGAGTTTGCAGGATGATGTTAAGGGAAGGCAGGGGAATTCCCTCCAGCGCCAACCCGCCCAAATATACCCCAATGCCGAAGTAACTGCTGAACAGCGGAATAAATATGGAAGCAAACAGCTTGCCCATATAAAGCTGCCAGTCTTTGAGCGGGCTGGAAAGCAGAGGCTCGATGGTGCCGCGCTCTTTTTCCCCGACAAATGCTTCAAGGGCAACCACAAGTGACACGGTGAGGGGGAAGAAACCGACCACCATGATCAGGAAAGGCACCAACCGCTCGACCAGCAGGGTGGAACCATATTGGCCCACGAAGTCGATGGCCTGCCGTGCAGTCCAGTTCATAAGGTAGGGGAAAAATATGGTCAGAATGACTATCGGCGCGATGATACGCCAATCGCGCAGCTGGTCACGCAACTCACGGGATGTGATGGTCCAAACCATGCTCCATTCGCTGCGGGTCATTTTTCACCCCCATTAACAAGCGACATGGCCTTGAGGTAAACCTGCTCCAGTGTGCGCGGCACTTCCTGCAAAGCAACCACCGGTACGCGAGCCGTGGTGAGCATCTCCAGTAACTGAGGATTGGCAAGCGCCGGGTTTTCGATTTGGAATCGCCACCCGCGTGCAGACTCACCCATCACCCGGACGCCATGCGGCAAGGTTTTGCCATCAGGCGACCATTGGGCCGCAGTTTGCAACTCATATTGTAATGCGCCCAGCAGGTGATCCATGAGTTGGTGCGGTGTGCCCTGAACCATAACCTTGCCATGATAAATTATGGCAATCTTGTCAGCCAGGCTTTCGGCTTCTGTCAGGTTGTGCGTACAAATAATGATGGCGCGCTGTGACGAGCGCAGGCTGGCAATGTGATCGCGCACCAGGCGGGCCGATTCGGGATCCATGGCAGAGGTGGGTTCATCCAGAAGCAGCACAGGCGGTTCGTGCAGCAAGGCGCGGGCCAGGGCCAGCTTTTGGCGCATGCCTTTGGAATATTCGGCAGAGCGGCGTTTGGCTGCATAGGCTATGCCAAAGTATGCCAGCAAGTCCGCGCTACGTTTTTTCCGGGTTGCCGAATCCAGTCCGTAAATCTGCCCAAAATAATCCAGGTATTCTTCGGCAGACATGCGGCCATACAACCCGTGTTGTTCAGTCAGCACGCCAACCGCAGAACGGACTTTGACCGGCTCTTGCACCACATCATACCCGGCCACCCGGGCCCAGCCGCGCGTTGGCGCCAAGACCGAGGTGAGCATGCGCACGGTGGTGGTTTTTCCAGCCCCGTTTTGCCCGAGCAGTGCAAGCACTTCGCCCGGTTCAACGTGCAGCGAAACGCCATCCACTGCCCAAAAATCGTCGAACTGCTTGCTCAGGTCTTCACAGGTAATCATCGCCTCTCCTTCAACCGAGAACAGACACGCTATGAACCGGAACCCTGCCCTTGCACGCCCTGCTGCCTGTGCCGGATGTAGAGCGCAACCGCAGCGCCAACCGCCACAACCGCCATAATGGACTGGTTGATGTTGATACCGGCAACAAGGGCTGCATCCACCCGCAGGAAATCGAGCAGGAAGCGCCCCAGCGGGTAAACGATGGCATAGACCAGCAACAGGTCACCAGGCTTAAGCCGTTCAGCATAGCGGCGGCCCAGCCACAGCAACAGGGTCATGTTCATCAAATTCCAAATGGATTCATACAGAAAAAGCGGGTGGAAATACCCCTGTTCGCGCTCGATGTAGATAGCCCAAGGCAGGTTGGTGGGCGCGCCGTAAAGTTCCTGGTTCACAAAGTTGCCCCACCGGCCAATCGCCTGCCCGAGAGCCAGCCCGGGCGCAGCAATATCGACCCAGGCGGGCAGGCTGAGTTTATGTTTGCGGGTGTAAAAATACATGGCAGCCAACCCGCCAAGCACCGCCCCCGGAATTCCCAACCCACCCGAACGGAGGTTGAGTAAATCGAGGGGGTGGGTGAGATAAAAGAGGGTGGTGCGCCCCTCGGCAATCGAGGAAGGCGACGGGGTAAAGACATGCCACAGCCGGGCGCCGATCACCCCGCCAATCACCAGCCAGATGAGCATATCCCAGACCAGGTCGGGGTTCTGCCCCCGGCGCTTCGCTTCAACCGAAGCAAGCCAGGCAGCCGAAACCACCCCGGTCATCAGGATGATGCCGTAATAATATATTTCGAACGGCTGCGCGAAGAAGGGCAGCCTTACCAGGATGCCAGTGGGAACAAATTCAAACAAGGCAGCTCCTATTATTTGAAAAGATAACGCCCATGCGCCTGGCGCCGTACACGCCAGATCCGCTGCAAGGCGGTGATGTTGGACAGCACAGCGATAATCCACACAGCCGCCGCCGGTTGGTTGAAGACCAACAGCGGCGCCAATATCAGGTAACGCTCCACGCGGGTCAATAATCCCGTATCCGCATCGAAGTTTAGCGAAGATGCGCGCGCTTTGGTATAAGACACAAGTACTGACCCGGCCGCAGCAGCAAAAGTGGCCACCGTGGCCGAAACATTGCCTTGCGTGGCAAAGTAATAAACCAGCCCGCCCAGGATGGCCAGCTCGGAGTAACGGTCGGACACCGAATCGACGAATGCGCCCCACTCGCTGGACTCACCCTTAAGGCGCGCCATGGTGCCATCCAGCGCGTCGAATGGCGTCATGATGAGCATAATCAGACCGCCCACCCAAATCTGTCCGTTGGCAATAAAAAACGCTGAAATGAAGTTGCCAATAACGCCAATGATCGTAATCGCCATTGGCGTTAGGCCAATTTTGATCAAGAACCCGCCTACCGTGTCCAGAAATCCTTTGAAGACAAAACGCAAGAAATCTGTAAAAGATTTGAAACGTGGTTTTACCTGTTCTCCATCCACACAAACACCTCTCCGAACATAGATTGGGCGGGCAAACGCCCGCCCCATTTTACAATTTCCGCCGGGCTTAACCCGGTCTTAATCGGCGCATGCGGCTATTCATCATCCAGCGGCTTGTCGCCCGCCTCCGGATCAATGAGCACCTCGCGTTCGCGCCCGCCGCCGGTTGATGGGCCAACCACGCCCATGGCTTCCAGCTGGTCCAGCAGGCGGGCCGCGCGCGGGTAGCCAATGCGCAACCGCCGTTGGATGAGCGAAGCGCTGGCCCGCTGTGAGCGGCGCACGATTTCCACAGCCTGCTCCACCAGCGAATCATCACCTTCCTCGCTCGGCTCGAGCAGCATGGCTTCCCAGGGCGGGGCGGCCGGGTCGCGCGGGGATGATTTCTGCCAGAAGGCAATGATGCGCTCGATCTCCTGGTCTGTTATATAGACGCCCTGGGCGCGAATGGGATTACCCACCTCCGGGTTGAGGAAGAGCATATCGCCGCGACCCAGCAGGCTCTCGGCGCCGGGCATATCCAGGATCACGCGGCTGTCGACCCCCGAAGCCACCGAAAACGCCAGGCGCGCCGGGAAGTTGGCCTTGATCAGCCCCGTCACCACATCGGTGCTGGGGCGCTGCGTGGCCACCACGAGGTGAATGCCCGTGGCACGCGCCATTTGCGCCAGGCGCACCAGGCTGTGCTCGGTCTGGTCGGGCGCGCTCATCATCAGGTCGGCCAACTCATCAATGATGACCACAATGCGCGGCAGCGGCAGGGTGCCATCTTTGCGGCTGGCGGCGCGCTGGTTGTAGGCTTGCAGGTCACGCACCCGCAGCGTCTCGAGCAGGCGATAGCGATGTTCCATCTCCACCACCACCCAGCGCAACACACCGGCAATGCGGTTGATATCCGTTTCCACTTTGCCGTACAGGTGCGGCATCCCGTTAAAGCGGATCAGCTCCACCATCTTGGCGTCTATCATCACCAGGCGCATATCCACCGGAGAATTGTTCATGGACAGGCAGGCCGCCAGGGCCGTCACAAAAACCGACTTGCCCGAGCCGGTCGCGCCGGCGATCAGCAGGTGCGGCATGCGCGCCAGGTCGGCCACCAGCGGCTGGCCCGAAACGTCGCGCCCCAACGCCATGGCCAGGGGTGCGCCTAATTTGGCGAAGGCGTCACTTTCCAACAGCGGGCGCAAGCGAACCATGGCCGTACGCTGGTTGGGCACCTCGATGCCCACATACGAGCGTCCCGGCACGGGCGCTTCGATGCGCAGCCGCTCTGCCGAAAGCGCCAACGCCAGGTCTTTCTCCAGAGAAGCGATCTGCGCCACGCGCACCTTCATAAGCTGCGGGTCATCCTCGGTGGAGCCCACCTTTTTGATGAAGCCCGGCTGCACCGCGAACTGCGTCACGGTTGGGCCGGTGCGAAATCCCACCACCTGGGCCGGAATGCCAAACTCGGAAAGCGTTTTTTCGATCAGCCCGGCCGTCTGGTTAATGGTGCGCTCGTCGGGTTTCGAGCCCTGCTCAGCAAACAGGATGTTGAACGGCGGCAGGTTCTGGCCACGCTCCACTGGTTTTTCGGGCAATTTGTCTTGCGTTTGCGAAACTTTGAAGGATTTACGGAACTCGGGCGGGATGACCTTCTCCGGGCGGGGCTGCGGCTTTTCGGGGCGGGTTTCCGGCATGGGGTGGATGACGGGTTCAGGACTGGCATGGTCTGCGGCAGCGGCAGATGCAGGCGGCGCATCGGCTGGCAGCTCCCCGGCGCGGGTCAAAATCCAGCGTTCAATAGGTCCGAACAAATCTAACGCCGCCAGGGTTGCCAATAGCAACCCTAAAAAGACAAGGATGCCACCTGCCACGGGCCCGACCAGGATGGCGATGAATTCAGCCAATCCCCAGCCAATGCGCCCGCCATCCAAACCGGCTTCGGCGCGCTCCAGCGGGGTGCGAAAGTCGCCAAACAGACCGGCCAGTGGTGAACCAACCAACGCAAAGAACATGAGCGCCAGGAATGCCGCCAATTCAGCATTAATGATTTGAGACCAGCGCAACACCACAGGTTGGCCGCCCCGGCGCAACAACAGCAGCCCCGCCATTGCCATGGCTGCCACGACCAGGTAGCTGCCCCAGCCGAGCCAGCGCTTCACGATGACTGAGAGTGCTGTAAGCAATACGCCGCCAGTCAACCCCAGCAACGCGAGCAAAATCATCAGGCTGAAAACCACCAGCAAGATGCCGCCAAAATCCCACGAAAACCGCCCAAAATGGGTTTGCAGGCGCTCCGCCCAACCCAGCAGGTCACCCTGGCGGGCGGGTTCATCATCGGCATAGCGGCGGGGGGGATTGGGCGCGGGCATTAAGGGTCCGTAATGAGGCTCAACCCAAGGCGTTGGTGCGCGGCATCAATTTGCAGGATGCGTACATTGACACGCTGCCCTGGGGAATAAACATTTTTGACTGCCTGGCCCTCTGGCAGGCGCATTTCCGAAATGTGCACCAGTCCTTCCAGTCCTTCTTCCAGGCGGGCAAAAACGCCGTAGGACACCACAGAAGTGATAATGGCAGGCACGATGTCGTTGATGGCATAGCGATTGTGAACGGTTTCCCATGGATTGGGGAACAGACGTTTAAGGCTGAGGGCCACCCGGCAGCGTTCGGGCGATACATCCAGGATCATCACTTCGATTTTTTCACCTGCCACGAGGATACTGGAAGGATGCTCGACACGGCCCCACGACAGCTCGGAAATATGCACCAACCCTTCGACCCCGCCCAGATCGACAAACGCGCCAAAGTCAGTCACATTGGTCACTTCACCGGGTACACGTTGTCCGGAGCGCAGCGAGGTAAACAGGCGGTTGCGGCAGCCCACCCCGGCGCGCGCGGCGCGTTCGGAAAACACCAATCGCCCATCTTCCGGAACGCATTCGATAATTTTTAGCGGCATGCCGCGCCCCACATAGTCTGCCAGGATGCTTTCGCGCTCTGCTTCACGGTGTTCTTTCATATTGAGCAAGTGCGAGTAGGGCACAAAGCCCTGCATGCCCGTACCTTCGACAAGCAGCCCGCCGCGGTTGTACCCTGACACCAGCAGCGTGACAACCTGGTCTTGCTGGTAGAGGGTGGCGGCCTGATCCCAATCGATTTTTTCTAGTTTTTTCTCGGTGCGGGGGGGTCTTTCCATGCGGGCAAACGCAGGCGATTCCACCAGTTCGACGAGTGGCGTGCGGGCCAAGGCGCCAGGGGACAGGTGGTTTTCATCCGTCAGAACGGCCTCCCACCAGTGGTCATCTTCCATTGGCGCAATGTATAAGTCCTGATTAATATGACGTTTGGTAACCATTAACTTGCATCCTCCGGTATATATCGTTAATCAGTTTCATTTTCCATCTCAAGGATGGCGCGCGCCACTGCCTCGACAGCAACGCGTTGTTTTCGGTACAGGTCAGCCTCAGACATGGCTAGTTTGGCAGCCACCTCGCGCACTTTTCGCCCTTCGATGAATTTCATTTCAAGAATATTGTAAAGGATCCACTCGGTGGTAAAGCGGCGTTCTCCCTGGGGGCGCACCTGCTCAACCGCACGGCGCAGCACCACGCGCAGGGCATTGGCCAGGTTGCCCTCGTTATCCTCCGCAGCTTGTTGAACCACACGTAATTTCATCAGCGGCGATTGGGTCAATTTGGGACCGCCCCAATAATGATTGAGCGCATCTTTCACCCAGGTGGACAAATCCGAATCTTCGGGCAGGTCTTCAGAAAGCAAGGACTGGGTACTGTCGTAGCGCCCGGCTGCCCGCAAACGTTGGATCAATTCGACCTGCGGCTGGATCTGCTCAATAGAGCGAAATACATTTTGTTGCAGGCGGCGGTCTTCGAGCGCGAGGGCCGCCCGGTCTGCCAGCAACCAGACCGACTGGTGCTGCTCGCGTTCCATGTTAACCATGCCGCCGCGCGCTACGCCCAAAAAGCCAAGCAGCGGTGAGGTCTCGTCAAGATCCAGGTCATCGGTGCGACGTTGCCGCAGGGGCAAGATCCAATAGTCGCCCCACACATATTCGCGCAGGTTGTTCTCTTCATCACCGATCAATGCAAGCACCTTATCCAACTGTTCCTGGGCGGGCAGGGTGCGCCCGGCGCTGACGAGCAGGGTCACCGAGCCAGAATCCAGCGCGGCAACAAAGGCAGAAGGAGACTGCATGTTATCGCGCACTGCGGCCAGCACTGCTTCGAGAAATTGGCGCAGGTCGCTTTGGGTGAGCAGGCGTTCTTCCAGGTTTTGCAGCAACATCAGTTCCTGCCGATCCCCACCAAAGAAAAAAAACCGTTCCCAGAGTGGCGCGATGAGTGTGATAAGGTGCTCAAGCAGCAAGACACATACCACCATCACCACCGGAACCGCCGCCGAGTATGGCACACCGAATGACTCACCGATTCGACGCACCACCGTCATCAGCCCGAGGGTCACAGACGCGGTGACAGGCCCGCGCATGATCCATTTGAAAAGCCGGCTCTTGACGACCCGGTCTGGCCACGAGACGCCAAAAAAGGCGACCGCATACGCCATGACCACCACCAGGATGCCAACCGCCAGGTTGACCAGCATGGCGGTTGTCCAAAAAATCAGTGGGAACTGTGCCGCAATGGGGGAGCCATATAACAGGTAGGGATATGACCCGAGCGCGGGTGCTGTGGCGCCAGCCATGAGATAGAGCATGCGCCGGCGACCCGAGCGGGTGAGCATGAGCCGGTACGCGCGTGTAAAGTTCACCCACGCCCAGATCATCGTGGACAGGTAATAAAAAGTGAATATCTCCGTCCACAGGGTTCGCTGCAAATGCGGGGCGGGTTCGCCGCCCTCCACCAGTGGGCCGAGCAATATTCCGGTGGCCAGCAGTCCCAGGAAAACCGTAGAGAGCAAGTACATGAAGCGGACAGCCAGCCGCCGCCGCCCCCGTGACGGTCGCCCGGCTGTAACCAGCACGGCATCAGAAAGATGCAGGTAAGCGGCAGGCAAATAAATAATGCCAACCCACTGAAAATGCAGGAAAAAGTCGGTCAACCCCATAAAGTCGACGTTGCCCTGCAAAGCCTCACTCGTAAAGACAACCACGACCGAAAGCAGGATGATGGCAAAAGAACGTGCCACCCGGTCGCGCAGGTTGAACGACAGGGCGTACAGCAAAAGGGAAAACGCCATAATGGCTATGCCAGCCGTCAAAATATCGTTGAAGGTCTGGACCACCACAAGGATTTGTGAGTACCAACCGGTAAACATCGTTCCTTCCAAAACTATTATGT
Source organism: Anaerolineales bacterium (assembly GCA_034433165.1). GTDB lineage: Bacteria > Chloroflexota > Anaerolineae > Anaerolineales > Villigracilaceae > DAOUAP01. The sequence continues at coordinate 36,634 of DAOUAP010000011.1, forward strand.
CAAATAAACACGAGCCAGGGGCTTTCTGTAATCTGTGCAAACCGCAGATATTCGTGCGGTAAAAGGTCATCCTATTATAAATTTGGAGATGATCTGGTTATTGGTCAGGTAGAAATGGGCTTGTTCCTTTACTTGGTATAGATGCTGGATTTGGCGCGACAAAATTACTTCAGCGCGCGCCCGAAGAACAAGGCAATATCGCGTGAAGGATAGTATATGTCGTTATAACCACACAGTTCGAACCCCAGCTTTTGGGCAAGTGAGATGGCAGCATGGTTTTTGGTGGTCACTTCGATGAAAGCGCGCGACATTCTGCGGTCGAGTCCCCATTTTTGGGCGGCGAGAAGCAAGGCGGTGGCAATGCCCTGTTGGCGCATCTCACGGGCAACCACCAGGTCGGTTATCCATAGCGCTTCGGTGGCTAACTGATCCGTCAGGCGCAAGTAGGCCACCGGCTGCCCGTCAATGAGGGCTGTTAGCATTAGCGTAGTCCGCGACCAGGTGTCTGCCAGCGCGGATACCAGCCTGGGATAGTAAACGTGCACAGTGCGGGGTAGACGCATGCGCCGAAAGGCCAGGCTGGACTGTTCGGAATCCTTTGAAAAGTCCAGCTGCATCACATAGTCGCTCTCGCAGGTGTGCTCGAGCGCCATGAGGTGCTTGATATCGGTGGCGATGGCGGGGCGAATACTGATTTCTGGCATGGCTGTTTATGGGGCAACATTAACCGGGATGATGCAGGGGGATAGTTCCTGTCCCTGGCTGTCTGTTGTGACCAGGCGCAGGTCATAATCGCCGGGGGTCAGCCCGCGCGTATCCCAAATGCCCAAAGACTCATCGGTTTTCGGCTCACGCCCGGCAAAGATGGTTACCCAGCTGTTGGCGCTCTGGGGTGAAACCTCAAGTTTGTAGAAGCCCATGTTCTCGATGTTGACTGTGCCGAATAACTCGACCACTTCTCGCACCTGCTGGCCAGGGCGCGGGCTGGAGATGACCAGGCGGTTAGGCACACAACCTTGTGACCCAAAAGGCGCCTCAGCAACGGGCGTTTCGGTGCGCGCCACAGCCAAGGTCACCTGCGGGCTGGTGAGCAGGTTTGCGGCAGGCGACTGTATGGCAGGTTCGGCAGGCAACATGGGAATGACGAAACTCACTAGGGTAAACACACTTGCAAAAAGCGCAAAAATGACGATAAGGGCTGCTAGCGCAGCCGACAGGCGTTGGTTGGCCAGGTCGCGTTCGAGCCCGAACACGGCATTCTTTCGATCAGCCCAGGCGCGCGTCAACCAGCGAAAGTTGAAAAACGCTGCACCCGCCAGGATGATATAGATCAGCTGCTCGTAACTACCCAGGAAGCGGAAAAACGCATCCATACCTGTCAGATGAGCCGCAGGACACCCCGCAACAGGGTTTCCAGTTTGGGCGTAAGGATCTCTCCAGCCTCGAGAACCTCCTCATGGGTGGTGATGGTGTCGCCATCCAGGTTTGCTTTGTTGCTGATGCCCGACACACCCAGAACGCGCATGCCACCATGCCGGGCCACCGTTACCTCGGCCACAGTGGACATCCCTACCGCATCGGCGCCGGCATGGCGCAGGAAACGCAAGTCGGCGGGGGTTTCAAAAGAGGGCCCGCTCAAACCAATGTACACGCCTTCTTGAACCTGTAAGTTGCGCTCCAAAGATACCTGTCGCGCAAGCGACAATAAATGCCGGTCATAGGCCTGGCTCATATCCGGAAAACGGGGTCCAAACTCTGAAAGGTTGGGGCCAATAAGCGGATTAAAGCCAGACATGCCCACGAAGTTAATGTGATCGGTAATGAGCATAAGGTCGCCAGGTGTAAAGTTTGGGTTTACGCCCCCGGCTGCGTTGGTTACCATGAGGGTCTCAATGCCCAGACGATGCATGACCCGGATGGGCATGGTCACCTGCGACATGCTGTATCCTTCATAATAATGGATACGCCCCTGCAAGATCAGCACCTCTTTACCTTCCAGGCTGCCGGATACCAGGCGCCCGGCGTGTCCGTGAACGGTTGACGCGGGCCAATGTGGTAATTCATTAAAAGGGATGATTTCGGGTTGTTCGACGGAATCTGCAAAACGGCCCAATCCCGACCCTAAAATAACCGCCACTTTGGGCTGGCGGGTTATGCGGCTGCGAATCGCTCCCGTCACATCATCAATCTGCGCAAGTGTTACGAAAGGTTGCATTGTACACATCCAACGGTAAATTTGTTTTACTACTGAACCGGCCCCGTGCGGGTCTCCCAAACCAGCACGGAGATTATATCAGATTTATGTTTGCCACCGCGCACCCCCCAGGCACCGCGTCAGCGTAACAAGCGCATGTCAGCATTGATGAATGTAAATTCCTATGCTATGCTTGTTTTATTATGAATAAATCCCCCATTTTTTCCGCCATTATCGCAGCAGTGCTCGTGCTTTCATTTACTGCGCAGGGCTTGTTACTAACCCCGCACCTGGTAACGACCTGGTTCCAGGTTTTACCCCAGGGCGTGCATTTCATTCTCGGTGGGCTGGCCTTCTTATTTGGCATGTTTATGCTGATCGCTTTCGCTTTCGATTATGGGCGGGCGAGTCTCAACATCATTATCCTGGCAAACACAGTTCTGCTGGTCGGGCTGGGGGTGGTTTACCTGCAATTGGGCCTGGTGGCCGATGTGTTGCCGCTTGCCTTGTTGGTGACGAGCCTGCTGGCTTTCGTTTTTATCCAAACGCCCCACACCCGCAGCGCATCATTCGACTGGCTACTGGTGATAACCCCTGGCTTTAATCTCCTTTTTGCACTCGCCATCCTGTTCCTCCCAAAAGTTATCATTCCTGAAGCCCACTATGAACGCATCGTGCAAGATGCGCCGATTATGGGTGTGGCGCATCTGCTGGCAGTTTTTTTTGGGCTCGCGGCCCAATTTCGCCGGAACGCCATCTCACGCTCGTGGACGGCGCGCCTGCTTGCGCTGCCCTGGCTGGGGTGGTGCATCCTGTTTGCCTTGCCGCCGTTTTCGCTGCCCAGCATCCTGCCAGCCGGTGCGATAGCAAGCGCGCTGCTATTCCACAACCTGCTGCCCTGGGAGCGGCTCATCCTGCCCGATGAGGATGCCCTGGGGCATCGCATCGTACGCCTGACCGTCATTGCCAATGCGGCTGTGCTGGCCGCCATCACGATCCTGATCGTGATTGGCGAAAACAACCTCTCTGCCGGGTCAGCCGAAGATGGGGCCTTGCGCATTGCACGAGAGATCGCCATGGTGTGTTTCAATCTGTTTGCCCTGGCATCTTTGTATGCCGTTATGGTCATAAACATTTCAGTCAACGGGATGATGCGCGCATCCACCACTGAAGAAGTGGATGAAGATACAAAACGTTGGAACCTGTTTGTCGATCAGCTGGTGGGACCGCTCACCCTCATGCAATCCACCTTGCGAAAAAAGGTGCGCTGGCAAGAGCGGCAGATCAAATCGCTTAACGAACAATTGGGACAGGAGCGCACACGCGCCATCCAGTTCTCACTCATTAAAGAACTCAGCCAGCAACTCGAACCGGTGCTCGACCACAGTGTCTCATCCCAACTAACTGCCAATGTGTTGCAACGCGCTTTTGGCAGTGTGCTGGTGACTGTGTTCAAGTTCGAAGCAGAAAAGTCGGACTTTGTGCTGGTCGCGGCAGCCGGGCAAAAAACGCCTACGATCCCGCCAGGATACCGCCAGAGCCTGCAAAAAGGCATCATTGGGCGGGCCGGCCGCACCCGCAAACCGCAACTGGTCAACGATACCACCCAGGACCCAGACTTTGTTACGCTCGAGCAGCAATCCTTCCTGTCAGAAATGGCCGTGCCCCTGATCTACAAGAATCAGATCAAAGGCATGATTCTCATCGATGACGAACACGCCAATGCCTACAACGCCAACGACGTCGACACAGTCGATTCGGGCGCATCGCAATTGCTGGCTTCGTGGGAACGCAGCGATTATGACACCCGCCTGGCCCAACTGGTGGATGGTGGGATCGCCCTGGCCACCATCCTCGACCCCGAGGCTGCCCTCGATCAAATTGCCATCATCGCCCAAAAAATCCTTAGCGCCCATTTTGTATATGTCATCAAGCAAGACAAGAAAAATGACCGGTTCCGCACTGCCAATGCAGGCTATGCGCCGCCGCTTTTGGGTTACCTGCAACGCGACCCGGGCGGTAATGGACTGCTGCAAAATGCCCTTAACAGCGGTACGCCATTTCGCATTCGGGATGTGCGCAAGGAATTTCCCAACCTGCTCACGGGTTTCATTCACCTGCGCACAGCCTTGGTGATGCCCCTGCGCCTGCGCAACGAAGGGCGCGGCACGATTTTGGCCTTCGGAAAACAAGGTGAGTTGACCTTCACAGACAGCGACGAAGCGCTCGGCCACCTGCTCTCTAACCAGGCAACCGCCGCACTCGACTCGGCCGAATTGCATGAAGAAATCAGCGACATGCTTCACACAGCCACCACACTCAACCAGTTGAGCACACGGGTCATCCAGTCTGAAAAAGTGACCGATGCCGCAGCCGCCATCGCAGAATCGGCCCGCCGCCTGGGCAACGCCTCGGCCTCAGGGATAGTGCTCTACACAGAAGACGGGCAGGTACAGGCCCAGGTGCAGATCGACGCAAGCGGCATCTCACCCGGAAACCGGCATCCTTTCCAGAGCATCAGGCAATCCATGGAAAGCGGCGAGCGCCTTATTCACTCGTGGGAAGGGCAAACCTCCATTTGCCTGCCGCTGCAAACCCCCCACCGACAATATGGCACCCTGTGGCTCGACATTGCAGATGACATCTGGCAGCAAAATCATTATGTCGATAACCTGCAAACCCTTGCAAACCAGGCGGCCATCGCGCTCGAGCGCAGCCTGCTGCTGGTGGAAACAACCGAAAAGTCCGAAAAAATTTCTGCGGCCTACGATGAACTGCAGGAAACGTACCGGCAAACACTGGTGGCGTTGACTTCCGCCCTAGATGCGCGCGACCGCGAAACCGAAGGGCACAGCATGCGCGTTACCCAAATGGCGCTATTGCTGGCCAAAATGATGGAATTACCCGAAAAACAATTGGAAGTGCTGGAGCGCGGCGCATTGCTGCACGACATTGGGAAGATTGGCATCAGCGATACCATCCTGCACAAGCCGGGCAAACTAAGCGAAGCGGAATGGGTGGAGATGCGCAAACATCCAGACATTGGCGCGCGCATCGTCTCTGGAATTCCATTCCTGCAGGATGCCATTCCGGTCATCCTCTATCACCAGGAGCGCTGGGATGGTTCGGGGTACCCAATTGGTCTGAAAGCGCAGGAAATCCCGTTGCTGGCGCGCATTTTTGCCGTGGTGGATACCTTTGACGCGCTCACCAGCATTCGCCCCTACCGTACGCGCATTTCACCGCAGGAAGCGGCGCAATACATCAAAGAGCAGGCCTATATTCACTTCGACCCGGATGTGGTGCGTGCCTTGTTGAAAGCGCTCGACAACGGGGTGATTTTGGGGCTGATGGCAGATTGATTTTAGAGGCAGGAAAATAACCGCTTATCCTTCAACCAGCTTTACCGCCGGCAGCGAGGTAACCAGCACTTTATCCACCCGCCGCCCGTCCATGTCCATCACCTCGAAGCGCAGACCGCCCCACTCCATCTGGTCGGCAGTAGCCGGGATGCGACCCAGGTGGCTCATCACGAACCCGCCGAGCGTCTCGTAGTTTTCCTCTTCGGGCAAGACATCGAGATGGAAAATCTCTTTGAATTCTTCAATGTCGAGCATGCCATCCAGCAGCCATGATCCATCCTGGCGCTGGGTGGCTTGTGGCTCTTCGGTTGCCAGGTCGCCGACAATTTCGGTCATAATATCGTTGATCGTGAGCATGCCCGACACCGAACCGAATTCATCAATGACAAGCACCATCTCACGGCCGGTTTCCCTGAACATTTGCAGGGCGCCTGAGGCAAACGCCGTTTCCGGGATGTAAAAAGCCGGCTGGAGACAGTCGCGCAATTGCAAGGGCTGCCCGCCCAGGGTGGGAATGAGCAGATCGCGCATGCGCACAATACCAACCACATTATCCAACCCGCCCTGGCAAACCGGAAAGCGCGAATTGGTGGAGGCGGCAATTTTTTCGCGCAAAACTTCTGCCGTATCGCGAATATCGAGCCAGACGATTTCGGTACGCGGGGTCATTAATTTATATACACGCCGATCGTTCAGGCTAAAAACTGCCTCCACCATATCCTGCTCAGATTCCTGGAAAACCCCCGCCTGGGTACCCTGGTTGAGCAGCACCTGCAACTCTTCTTCGGTGACCGGCAATTCACGCGCAGGTTTGACACCCATGAGCCATAACACGCCACCGGTCATGGCATTCAGCAGGCGCACCAGGGGAGAGAACAAACGCGAGATAAAGTACATGGGCTGCGCCACAAGCACAGCCAGGCGTTCCGGATTTTGCAAGGCCAGCCGTTTGGGGACCAGTTCGCCAACGATCAACGAGAGCGTGGTGATGAGCGCAACAACGATGCCAAAGGACAATTCATCTGCATAGGGCACCAGGAAGGGAACTTGTGCCAACGGCTGCGAGAGTGGTTCGGAAAGCGCCGCACCACCCACCGCACCGGCCAGCACGCCTACCAGGGTAATGCCAACCTGGACAGTGGAGAGGAATGAGCCGGGGTTCTCGGCCAGGTTGAGGGCCGTTTGGGCGCGGGTATCGCCTTCGTTGATGCGGTGCTGTAAACGGGCCTTGCGTGAAGAGACCACAGCCATTTCGGACATTGCGAACACTGCATTGAGCAGGATGAGCAGAAAAACGATCAGGCTTTCTATGAGCGGGTCAGACATAAGTTTTCAATTTTTCTTTGCTACCGTCGGTCTACTACAAAAACACATTCAACCACAGATGCCCCAAAGGAAAAGCGGGCAAAACTGGCACCCCGCTGGACGTACCAGCCCTCGCTAACGGGTCACAGTAATGCCCGCGCCCTTGCTAGCCTGACCGATCACCCAGGCAGGCTGAGCGATTTCAGCAGCGCGGGACAGCAACGCATCCAGTTTTTCAGGCGGTACAGCCAGCAACAGCCCCCCGCTGGTCTGGGCGTCGAAGAGCAGCATTTGCTCCTCTTCGCGGATGTTTGCGTCAAAGGTTACGCGCGGGCCGTAAAACAGGCGATTGTCAGAAGAGCCGCCGGGGAATGTCCACTGTTCGGCATATTTACGGGCGCAGGCAACCAACGGCACCTGGTCGAAAAGGATCTGCAAGCGCACCTGGGATGCGTCGGCCATTTCCATGCCGTGACCCAGCAGGCTGAAACCAGTGATGTCGGTGCCGCCACGCAGGTCAAATTCGCGGGCCAGCTGCGCCGCAGGTCCGTTGAGGCGGCTCATCCAGCCGATCACTTCCCGGATGTCCTCCTCGTCCGCCACACCACGCTTGAGGGCTGTGGTGGTCACCCCAAAACCAAGCGGCTTGGTAAGCACGAGCGCATCGCCCGGCCGCGCCCCGCCCTTGGTAAGCATCTTCTGCGGGTGCACGAAACCGATCACCACCAACCCAAACTTGGGTTCCTTATCCTGCACGGTGTGCCCGCCCGCCACCACCACCCCAGCCTGGCGGCATTTCTCGGCGCCGCCGCGCAGAATCTCGCCGGAAACCTCAGCAGGCAGGTCTGGCGGCAGGGCAGCCACGTTAAGCGCCAGGAAAGGCGTACCGCCCATGGCGTAGATGTCGCTCAGGCTGTTAGCAGCCGCAATTGCGCCGTACTCGTATGGCGTATCGACAACCGGGGTGAAGAAATCGGTGGTCACCACAAGGGCGCGCTCAGCGTCGATCTTCCATACAGCCGCATCATCCGCGTGACCAATGCCCACCAGCAGGTCGGGGTAATCTTTTGGGTCAAACAGGTCCTGCACAGGACGCAACACGTGCGCCAGCGTTTCCGCATTCAGCTTGGACGCTCAGCCGGCACAACTGGAAAGGCTGGTCAGGCGGATCTGTTTGCCAGAGGGAATGGCATGGTTTGTCATATTTTTATTCTAAATCAAAAAATGGAAAGCAGAAAGACTGTTTTGTTCTTTCTACTTTCCATAAGCGGGATGCAGGAAGCGGTTACTGTGGGGTCACTTCTCCAGGTACGGGCTGGATTTCTGGCAGCGGGAACAAGAACGGGGCATTATTGGGCAGCAACATGACCTGGACATTGGGGCTGAGTTTGTTGATGTACTGGTAGGTGAGCAGATCAGGGTTGTCTTTGAGGGCCGCCGAAACTAGCCGTAACGCTTCGGCTTCAGCCTCTGCCTGGATGATGCGCGCCTCAGCCGCGCCCCTGGCGGCGATCACAGCCGCATCTGCCTGGCCCTGGGCTGTCTGGCGGGCCTGTTCGGCTTCATGGCGTCTCTGTTCGACCACAAACCGCGCCTGTTGGGCCAGCTGCTCGGCGATCTGCTTTTGTTCAACCGAGTTGGCATATTCTTCAGAGAAGGTGATGTTGCGCAGAACGAAGTCGCCCAACAAAATGCCGTTTTCAGCCAGCTTGGACTCGAGCGTACTACGCATCAGTTCCACCATCTCGAAGCGCTTGCTGCTCACCACTTCTTCCACGCCATACTGCGAGACTGCATCGCGAATGATGCCGCGCGCGAGTGGGCGCACCAGGTCTTCAGTATAGCGGGTTTGCCAGGCAATGTGCACGCCCACCACATCTTCTGGATTGATGGCATAAATGACAGAAGCGTCCACGAAGATCTGTTGCCCGTCCGAGGTACGCGCCGCCACGGTTTCACCACTTTCAATGTCGGTGGTTGAAATGGACATGGTGTACGTTTGCCGCGAGATGGGGTAACGCACCACCTGCTCGGCAAATGGCACCACAAAACTCAGGCCTGGTTGCAGCGCCTGCTCGCGGTAACCCTTGGGATCGAGCGCGGAAATGACGACGCCGCGCTCCTGCGGGTTGATGAAGACCAACCCGGACCCAACAATGGTCAAGACGATGGCCGCCACCCCGGCCACCAGCACACTCGTGCCAAACCCCTTGGCGGGCTGGCCGCGGCTGGCTCGCGAAAGGGCTACCACGGCCAACACTACAGCCAGCAGCCATGCCAAACCCGAAGCAAATTGAAATATTTGTGCGATGTTCATTGGTTTCTCTCCTTTTGACTTGAAAACATTATAACTTGCCGGATTTAGCGCGGCATTGCCTGGCAAGTGGTTTTTATATGGTTCTTATATAAAGAAGCCCGCGGGGAACATCCCGCGGGGAGCAAAGGTCTCGAATCCGCCCGGGTCAGGGCACGCCCAACCGGTCGAGCAGGAAGGCGTACTCGAAGGCAGTTTCTTTGAGATAGTCGTAACGTCCACTTGCGCCGCCGTGCCCGGCATTGAAGTTGGTTTTGAGCAGCACCAGGCTGTCTGTGGTCTTATGATCGCGCAGACGCGCAGCAAACTTGGCCGGCTCCCAGAAAGCCACCCGCGGATCGTTAAGCCCGGTGGTCAGCAATACATCGGGGTAAGCCACCGCGCGAATGTTGTCGTAGGGCGAATAGGTGCGCATATAGGCATACTCGTCCGGGTTGGCGGGGTGGCCCCACTGCTCCCACTCAATGGCTGTGAGTGGGATACTGGCATCGCCCATGGTCGTGACCACATCCACAAATGGCACATCTGCGATCACCACGCGGAACAGATCCGGGCGCATGGTCAGGCACGCGCATACCAGCAAGCCGCCCGCGCTGCGCCCAGCGATGGACAGCTTTTCGGGCCGCGTGTAACCCCCGGCGATCAGAGTTTCGGCGCAAGCGATAAAATCATCAAAGGTATTACGCTTGTTCATCATCTTGCCATCCAGGTACCAGCGTCGTCCCATCTCCGAGCCGCCGCGAATGTGCCCAATGGCAAAGATGACGCCACGTTCCAGCAGGCTGAGTCGCGCGGCATTGAAGTTTGGCTCGGTGCTGAAACCATAAGCGCCGTACCCGTACAGCAGGGTCGGGTTGTTCCCATCCCTAGACAACCCCTTCTTGTAAACCATCGACATGGGCACCTGGGTTCCATCTGGCGCGCTGGCGTGGATGCGTTCGGTGACGAACTGCGTGGCATCGTACCCGCTGGGGATTTCATCCTGCTTGCGCAATATCCAACGGTCGTGAGCAACATCGTAATCTATGACTGACATGGGGGTGACCAGCGAAGTGTACCGAAAGCGAAAAAAATCGGTGGAGAATTGCAGGTTTTCATCTGGCAGGATGTTGTAAACCGGCTCGGGCATGGGGATGAAGCGCACCCGGCTGACACCATCTGGCGCACTCAAACGCAGCCGGCGCAGCCCGCCGCAACGCTCCTGCAACACCAGGAAACCCGCAAAAGCATCCACCGCCTCCAACAGTACATCGCTACGATGGGCAACCAGGTCAGTGAAGTGTTCCCACCCGGCCGCATCTACCGGCATGGAAACCAGGCGAAAGTTTTCAGCCTGGTCATTGGTCAAAACCAGGAAGCGGGCGCCGTGGTGTTCCAACCCGCGGTACTCCACCCCCTGCCGGCGCGCCAACAACAAGCGAAATTCGGACTCCGCGGCAGCGGTATCCAACACCCACACCTCGCTCGTTTCGGTGCTTTGCATCACAGCATATATAAAACGCTCGCTGCGGGTTTTGTCCAGGTGGATGAAAAACATCTCATCCGGTTCGTGCAACACCAGCGTATCGGCCCCGGCAGGTTGACCGAGCATGTGCCGCCACACTTTGAACGGGCGGTGGGCGGAATCCAGCGTGGTGTAGAACAAGGTTCGGTTGTCGGCAACCCAGGCCAGCCCGTAATACGTTCCCGGCATCTGGTCGGGCAACAGCGCACCGGTGCGCAGGTCCTTGATGTGCAGGCTGAAGTTCTCCGAGCCATCAAAATCGACCGCGTAGGCCAGCAGGTTTTGATCCGGACTGACCGTAAAGTTGGTCACCGCGCAAAAAGTCTGTCCGGCGGCCAATGCGTTCTGGTCCAGCAGCACTTCTTCCGGGCCGTCATCACCCTTGCGGCGGCAATAGACCGGATACTGTTGCCCGGCGGCCATACGCCGGTAGTACACAAAACCGCCCCTTTGCAATGGCGCGCTTTGGTCATCTTCCTTGATGCGCCCCTTCATTTCCTCGAACAGTTGCGCTTCGCGCGGGCAGGCATGCTGCATCACCGCATCGAGATAGTCATTCTCGGCATGCAAGTACTTTATCACCTCGGGGTCATCGAGGTACCGCATCCAAAAATACTCATCCACACGCGTTTCACCATGCGCGCTTAAAGCCACCGGGCGTTTGGGGGCAACCGGGAAGACGGTCATGAACACCTCCGAAATTACGCGGCGGTTTCTTCCGCCCCGGTATCAGCTTCTTCTTCACCAGCGTAGAAGATATCCAGCCCCAGGTACAAAACCTGTGCCAATCCTTGCAGCACCACAAAGTAGAACAACCCGTTCAATGGCGTGCGCAAAAAACCGCTCCACGCGGCAGCCTGCCCAAGGAAATCAGCCGGCAACGAGAGCGAGATTTGCTCCCACTGGTTGATAACCTGCGAAAGATCGTTGGCAAAACCAACCAGGTAAACCACAAGGGTCACCCACGAAATCACAATTGCGCCCATGGCCAGGCTGGTCACTGCTGACTCGGCATGAAACGTTCCGCTTTCTTTTGACTTGGCAAACATCATTCTCTCCTTCAAAAAAGTATTGCCGCCACACAGCGGCACCCCATTATAACCTGTTGACAGACAAAAAAACGTGATACCATGCCCGCATGCACACCGGCACAGCCACCGTAATCCAAATATCATTGGATGCAGAACGCGCCATGCGCCTGCAATGCGCCCCGGCACTCATCCCCGCGCCCGGGCAATATGTGATGGCCCAGGCCCGTCCCACATCACACCCCCCTCTGGCGTGGGCGCTCTTCCCTTCAGATATCCAACCCGCCGGATTCACTGCCCCCGGACCAATCGCAGATAGCCTGACCCCCGGCACAACACTGACCCTGCGCGGCCCCCTGGGGCGCGGGTTCAACCTGCCTGCGCGGGCGCGGCGTGTGGGGCTTGTGGGATTCGATGCTTCACCGGCGCGCCTGCTGCCCCTCATCGAACCTTCACTGCGCCAGGGCGCAGCCATTGCCCTGGCCTGCACATCCCGGCCCGCCGACCTGCCGCCCGCCATCGAAGTGAACACCCTGGCTGCCGCGCCAGAGATCGCGGCCTGGGCCGACTGCCTGATGATCGATGTGCCGCGCCAGTGGGTCGAGCGGCTGCCCGCCCTGCTGGGCGCCAGTCCAATTGCAGCCCAGGCGCAAGCCCTGGTGCACACCCCCATCCCGTGCGGTGGCATGGGTGAATGTGGTGTGTGTGCCGTGACAATGCCGCGTGGTTGGAAACTGGCCTGCAAAGACGGACCAGTCTTTGCGCTGGATGCGCTCATGATACGCCAACCTCCACCCTCAGCCTTGCATCCTGCGCTCAAATGATATTAGCGGTGGTTTGTGGACCGGGAGACACTCAGCGCCAAATGCGGAAAGATCCCTCGGCGCGCCCGTTCAGCCCCCTAAAAATGACATCCGCCGTCAGCGTCACACGCCTGCCAAATGGCTGCCCGGCAACTGGCGCGTCGATGATGGCCACGCCGTTCTTGTCGGTAGTGAAACGCATCGTCTGCACTGATTCTGGCCAGGTGATGGTGAGCAAGCCATCTGCATTGGGTACCGGTCGCAGGGCCTGGTCTTGCACCACCACAAAAATGCGTTGCACTTCGTCAACACGCACGGCGGGCCTGGCAGTATACACGCGCATTTTTAATTCGAGCACGTTGGCCGGGGCGGCGTTGTTTGGCACCGGATTCAGCAAGGCCGGGTCTTCCCCTACCTGCTCGAAATATATGCGCCCGAGATTGGCTAAAACCACCTTTTGGCCTTCCTGCATGTCAGGGTACCATTCAAACCGGGCGCGCTCAAAATATTGCACGATGCGGCCGTTATAAATCTCAAACCCAGAAATTGGGTAACCAAAAACCAATTCGCCCCCATACCTGTCGAAAAAGTCGAGAAAAGCGTAACAAACCGAAAACCCGGTCTGCTGGTATGTGCGGCAAGCCAGCAAACTGGGCAGGTTGAGCGAAGAACCTTCATCGTAAAGCAGGCTGCCCAGCAAGGTAGGCTGAACACGCTCACCGGCGGGGCGGTCCGGGTACAACTCGAAACGCGCGCGTTGAAAGTATTGCACCACGCGTCCGCTGCGGGCATCGGTAAACGCCTCGGTGATGGGATAACCAAAAATAAACTCGGGCTGGTCAAAGTTTGCGTAGAAGGTGTAGAAGTCGCCGCTTACTCTGTGGCCGGTCTCATCGAAGTAGCGTTCGCTCTGCCCCTGCTGGGCGCGCGCGTACCGGGCTGGGGCAAAGCCCACCACCAGCCCTAACAAGATCAACAATAAAAGCACGCGTTGCAACTTCATTACAATCGATTATACCCAATCCGTTTGCGAACGCAAAAACTCATGGTGTGTAATGCAGCAGCGCCGATACAATTCGCCCGGCAGCACGGCCATCGCCAAAAGGATTGGCAGCCCGTGCCATTTGGGCATAGGCAGCCGGGTCATCCAGCAACAGGCGGGCCTCAGACGCTATCCGCTGGGGGTCAGTGCCCACCAATTTGAGGGTGCCGGCCTGTACGCCCTCGGGGCGCTCCGTCACTTCGCGCAGCACCAACACGGGCACCCCAAAAGCAGGCGCTTCTTCTTGGATACCGCCCGAGTCGGTCAGCACCAGCGCGGCCTGTTTCATCAGGTGCACCAACGGCAGGTAATCGAGCGGGGGCAGCAGGGTAATGTGCGCCACCCCGCTCAAAATGCGGTTAACCGGCTGCTGCACATTTGGGTTGAGGTGCACCGGGTAGACAATTTCCACATCGCCACGCGCAGCCAGGGCCCGCAGGGCGGTGCAAATATCTTCAATGGGCTGGCCAAAATTCTCGCGCCGGTGGGCTGTAACCAGCACCAGGCGGCGTGCGGCCCCGGGACCAGCATCCAGGCGGGCGCACAGGTCGTTAACCTCCGGCGGGGCTGGTTGGGCCGCCACCACCTGCAGGGCGTCAATAACTGTGTTACCAGTCAGCAGGATACTTTTCTCGTCTACGCCCTCGTTGAGCAGGTTCTGGCGCGACCAGTCGGTGGGCGCAAAATGCAGGTCGGCCACCACGCCCGCGATGCGGCGGTTGATCTCTTCAGGAAAGGGTTGGAACTTGTCGTGTGTGCGCAGCCCGGCTTCCACATGCCCAAATCGGATGCGGCGGTAATACGCCAGTAGCGAGGTAATGGCCACGGTGGTGGTATCGCCCTGGGCCAGCACCCAGTCCGGGCGGATGCGCTCGAGGACAGGGTCCAAATCGGTGAAGATTCGCGCGCTGAGCGCCGCCAGCGACTGGTTTTCGCGCATCAGGTCGAGGTCAACATCCGGGCGAATCTCGAACAAGTCGAGCACCTGGTCGAGCATCTGCCGGTGTTGGGCAGTCACGCACACATGCGATTCGATGCCGGGGGTTTCAGCCAGGGCTTTGACCACCGGGGCCATTTTGACCGCCTCGGGGCGGGTGCCAAATACAGAGAGTACCTTGAGCATCGCAACGGCCTACTTTCTGTCACCTAAGCGATAGAGGGTAAACCCAGCCGAATGCCAGGCGCGCACATCCAGGATTCCGCGCGTATCGACCACCAGACGGGCCGGGGTAAGGGATGCAATTGTGGCCGGGTCGAGGCGAGTAAATTGGGTGTGCCCAACCAACACCAGTGTCAGTTCGGCGCCTGCGAGGGACTGTTCGAGTGTGGGTACGGTTTCAAAACCGTCAAAATGCGCCTCAGGCTTGAAAGGCTCAAAAGCGCGCACCTGTGCGCCAAAATCGACGGATAACATGCGCGCAATATCAACCGCCGGGCTTTCGCGCAGGTCGTCCACATCTTCCTTGAAGGCCAAGCCCAGAACGGCAATGCGGCGTCCTGCCAGCGACCCGAGCGCGCGCTGTATCAGGTTGATGACAAATTGTGGCTGGCTGTCGTTCACCTGCCGGGCGGTGTAGATGAGCGCAGAAAGGTCCGGGGCAGTTTCGACAAAGAACCACGGATCAACGCTAATGCAATGGCCGCCCACACCCGGACCAGGGCGCAGGATCTTGACGCGCGGGTGCCGGTTGGCAATGCCAATGGCCTCCCACACATCCACGCCAAAGCGGTCTGCCAGGCGGGCAAATTCGTTGGCAATGGCAATGTTGATGTCGCGGTAAGTGTTTTCCATCAACTTGACCATCTCGGCAGTGGTGGCGTCGGTTTCTACAATTTCGCCCCTGACAAAGGTGGCATACATCTCTCGTCCGGCCTGCGCCGATTCGGGCGTAATTCCGCCAATCACACGGGCATTGTCAATCAATTCGCGCAAGATCTGCCCGGGCAGTACGCGCTCTGGCGAATAAGCCAGGTGGAAATCCACACCCGCTTTCAGTCCAGACTCTTCCAAAATCGGCCGAACCAGTTCCGTGGTGGTGCGCGGCGGGGAAGTGGATTCGAGCACCACCAGGTTGCCGGGGCGCAGGTAAGGCACAATGGCGCGCGTCGCCGATTCGACTGCGCGCATGTCGGCCAGCTTGTAGGTGCGACCAGCATGTTCGCCATACTGGTCGTGGTAGAACGGGGTGGGCACAGCGATGATAAAAGCATCTGCCTCGACCGGCGCGGTGGAAACGGTCAGCAGTCCAGATTTAAGCGCCGCTTCGACCATGACGCGCAACCCCGGCTCGTGGATGTGGACCCCGCCTGCGCGAAGGGTATCGACCACTTGCTGATTCACATCCACACCATGCACACGCACCCCATTGGTGGCAAACATGCTGGCCGTGGGCAGCCCAATGTAACCCAACCCCATAATGCAGATATTATTGAATATCACACGATCTCCTTGGTCACCCCACTGACGGGGTATTTTTTGATGGATGATTGCCATCAATTATAACCCGCTCCGACAGGCAACTTTTCACCCTGGATTTCGTAAACGAATTGAGCCCAATGCTGTATAATGGTTCTGGCTCTTCATGAAGAAATGAGAAAACCATGGAATTTTTGCTCGACCCAAACGTTGCTTACATCCTTGTGGTATCCGGTTTGTTCCTGGGCATGTTAACCATCGTCTCACCCGGAACCGGTTTTCTGGAAATTGGTGCGCTCTTCTGCCTGATGCTTGCCGGATACGCCACATGGAACATTTCTTTCCAATGGTGGGCCATCATCATCCTGGCAGCCAGCCTGGTTCCGTTCTATTTTGCTGTACGCAATATGCGCCGCCGCCTGAGCCTGGCGCTTACCGTTCTTGGCGTGGTGGCAGGTTCAGTTTTCCTGTACCCTGGCGAAGATGGCGGGCTGATTGGCGTCAACCCGGTTGTCGCCATTGTGGCTTCGCTTTCGGCTGGCGGTTTTCTGTGGCTGAGCCTCAACAAAAGTATTGAGGCGCATCACGCCATACCCAACCACGACCTGGTGACGCTCATTGGACAGGCAGGCGAGGCCAAGAGCGACATTCACGAAAACGGCTCGGTACAAGTTGCCGGGGAATTGTGGTCGGCCCGCAGCGCAGCAAAGATACCCGCCGGCAGCCCCATTCGGGTCGTTCAACGAGAGGGATTTATCCTGATCGTCGAGAAAAACAGCTAATCCATATATTCTGTAAATAAGGAGAAAAACATGGAAGGGAGTTTCGTATTTATCCTGTGTGTGGTGGCGATCTTGCTGGGCACATTCGCCATTTTCCTGGCCAATGCGGTGCGCATTGTACCCGAATACCAGCGCCTGGTGGTCTTTCGGCTTGGGCGCTGCGTCGGCGATAAAGGACCCGGTCTCATCCTGCTCATCCCGGTCATCGACCGCGCCGTGAAAGTGGACCTGCGCGAACAAGTGCGCGAAATTCCGCACCAAACGGCCATCACCAAAGACAATGCCGGCATCTCCATCGACTTCATCTGGTACTTCAAGGTGCTCCAGCCGACCCAATCGGTGCTTCAGGTAGGCAACTTCGAGATGGCCGCCCAGGGTATGGCCACAACCACCCTGCGCGCCGTCATTGGCGGCATCAGCCTGGACGAGTCACTCTCTCAGCGCGAACACATTAACCTGACCCTGCGCACCAAGCTGGACGAAGTGACCGAACGCTGGGGTGTGAAAGTAACCAACGTGGAAATCCGCGAAATCATCCCGCCGCGCGAAATCCAGGAAGCGATGAACAAGCAGATGTCTGCCGAGCGCATCCGCCGCGCCCTGGTGACCGAATCGACCGGTACGCGCGAAGCGGCTATCAACGTGGCGGATGGCGAAAAGCAGAGCGCCATCCTGCGCGCCGAAGGCCAAAAGCAGAGCTCCATCTTGCAGGCTCAGGGCGAGCGTGAAGCCCAGTTGCTGCGCGCAGAAGGTTTCTCCATGGCCCTCGAAAAGATCTTCGCGGCTGCCAAAACGGTGGACCACAAGACCATGACACTGCAATACTTCGAGACACTCAAATCCATTGGCATGAGTCCATCCACCAAATACATCTTCCCATTGGAATTTACCAGCATGCTGGAAAATTTCACCAAAGGCAGCAAAGAGTAAACCCACGTTCACGTAGTACAATAAAAGCCTCCCGCAAGCCGGGAGGCTTTTATGATGCAAATTTCGCCCGCCTCACTCATAGACCTGAACGCCCTGCGCCACCTGGAGAAGGTATGCTTCCCCAAAGATGCCTGGCCGCTGCTAGACCTCATTGCGGTGCTCAGTTACCCCAGCATAATCCGCCTCAAAGCCACAGAAAACGGGCAAATGGTTGGCTTTGTCGCCGGCGACCCGCGCCCAAAGGAGAACCTGGGCTGGATCGCTACGATTGGCGTGCTGCCCTCATTTCGACGGCGCGGCATTGGCGGGGCGCTTCTTAAAGCGTGCGAAGCCAGCCTGGGGCTGCCGCGCGTACGTCTTTCGGTGCGGGCCGAAAACAGCGAGGCCATTCGCATGTACAATAAACACGGTTACCACACGGTCGATACCTGGCATTATTATTACAACGATGGCGGCGCAGCCATCATCATGGAAAAGATACGTTAACCGCATGACCACGCCCAGCCTGCCGCCACCCGTTTGGATAGACACACCCGCCGCCCTGGCAAAATTGGCCGACACCTTGCGCACCCAGGCGCGCATTGCCGTCGATACAGAGTCTAACTCCCTGCACGCCTATCGCGAACAAGTGTGCCTGTTGCAATTTTCGACGCCCCCAACCGATTACCTGGTGGACCCGTTGGCCCTGACCAACCTGGAAGTTCTGGCGCCCTTATTTTCCGATCCCGGCATCGAAAAAATTTTCCACGCTGCCGAATACGATGTGCTCTGCCTCCACCGCGATTTTGGCTTTACATTCGCCAGCCTTTTCGACACCATGCTGGCTGCGCGCATCCTTGGCTACCAGTCCATCGGATTAGGCAGCCTGCTGAAGGAAAAATTTGGGCTGGAACTGGACAAGCGCTATCAAAAAGCAAACTGGGCACAGCGCCCCCTGCCCCCGGCGCTTAGCGATTATGCCCGACTCGACACCCATCACCTTTTCGACTTGCGTGACTTACTGCATGCCGAACTGCGCGAAAAGGGACGTGACACATTGGCCAGCGAAGATTTTGCCCGCCTCTGCCACCCCGTTGTAAACAACGGTGAAAAAAACCACCGCCCGCGCTGGGAACGGGTTTCAGGCAGCCAGGACCTGGATCTGCGCGGACTGACCTTGCTCAACGAACTGGCGCTTTGCCGCGAGAAAGCAGCCGAAAGAATGAGCCGCCCGGTGTTCAAGGTGATGGGCGACCAGCAATTGGTGCACCTGGCCCGCAGCGCACCTGAAACCTGGGATGATCTCGCCAACGCGGGGTTGTCAAAACGCCAGGTGCAAATTATTGGCAGCCAGGTGTTATCCGCGGTAAAGCGCGGCAAAGCGGCGCCACTGGTCAGCCGCCAGCCGTTAGACCGCCCGGACGAAGCCGTCATTCACCGCATCGACCGGCTGAAACAGTGGCGCAAAAAAACCGCTGCCAGGCTGGGGGTTGAGTCTGACGTGGTGCTGCCGCGCGTTTACCTGGCACTCATCGCCGAGCGCTTCCCGAAAACACGCGAAGAACTGCAGCCCCTCATGAAAGACACCCCCTGGCGGTTCGAAACATACAGCCGCGACATACTCAAGAGCCTGGGCATCAAAGACGCCTGACCCCACCTGAATAATAGGAGGCCGTATGAAAATCCAGTTCCATGGCGCTGCCCAAACCGTAACCGGGTCAATGCACCTTGTAACGGCCAATGGCAAACGTCTGCTGCTCGATTGCGGGCTGTACCAAGGCCCGCGCCGCGAAACCTATGCGCGCAACCGTTCGTTCGCGTTTGACCCGCGCAGCATCGATGCGGTCATTCTGACCCACGCCCATGTGGACCACTGCGGCAACCTGCCTCACCTGGTCAAGAACGGGTTTTCCGGCCCCATCTACTGCACACCCGCCACGGCCCACCTGGCCGACCTGATGATGCGCGATTCGGGCGCAATCCAGGAATCAGACGCCGCCTTTGTCAACAAACACCGCGCCCGGCGCGGTGAACCACCCATCGAACCCCTTTACACACAAGAAGATGCCGGGCAGGTACGCCAGTATTTCAAACAGGTTGATTATGCGCAATCCTTCTCGCCTTTTGATGGGGTTTCAACGCACCTGTGGGATGCCGGGCATATTCTTGGCTCGGCAAGCATCGACCTGCATATTGAAGAACGGCATAAAACCGCCCGGTTGTGGTTCTCTGGCGATATTGGGCGGCGCAGCCTGCCCTTGCTGCGCGACCCCGTGCTGCCCCGTGCGGCCGATTACCTCATTATGGAATGCACCTACGGCGACAAACCTCATCGCGACCCTGAAGCCGCGTTTATCGAATTTCGCGATGTCGTGCGGCTCACCCTCAGCCGGGGTGGCAAAGTCATCATTCCGGCCTTCGCCATTGGGCGCACACAAGAACTGGTCTATCATCTCAATCGGATGATGAGCGATGGCGATGTGCCGCGCGCTCCGGTTTTTGTCGACAGCCCCCTGGCCGTAAACGCCTCCGAGATTTTTTTGAAATTCCCGGAATGCTACGATCAAGAAACCCAGGATTTCATTCGCGCTGAAAAACACCCCGCGCTCAAATTCGATAGGCTCACCTACGTTCGCTCGGCGGAGGAATCCAAAGCACTCAACAGCCGGCGCGAACCGATGGTCATCATCTCCGCCTCGGGCATGGCCGAAACCGGGCGCATCTTGCATCACCTGAAGAACAATATCGAGGATCCACGCAACACCGTATGTATTGTCTCGTGGCAGGCGCCCAACACCCTGGGGCGCCGCCTGGCCGACCGCCAAGAATACATCAAAATCTTTGGCGAAACCTACCAACGCCGGGCCCAGGTGGCCACCATTGGCGGGCTTTCGGCGCATGCCGGACAAGACCTGCTGGTGGAATATGCCACCGGAGTGCAGCACCAGGTAAAAGAAATTTTCCTGGTGCATGGCGAACCCCGCCCCGCGCTTGCCCTCAAAGAAAAACTGGCCGCCAGGCAAATGGAGCGCGTGCATTACCCCGATTTGTACCAAAGCGTCGAATTTGAGTTATAATTTTGCCCCGCCGCACATGGAGAGGTGCCAGAGCGGTTGAATGGGACGGTCTCGAAAACCGTTGTGGTCTTCATGGCCACCGTGGGTTCGAATCCCACCCTCTCCGCTGGAGTCAAAAAGCCCCGGTCAACAAGACGGGGCTTTTTTGTTTCTATTCCAACAGGTTATTTATGGGCAAATTTTTGAGCCATTGCTCGCCGATGCGCTACCACTGCCCCCTGTGTAAGTAATCGTAACCGTTACACTCGTACCCGAGTTCAAAACATAAGAACTAAAAGTAGTTGTCCCATTGGCGGGCACGCTCAGATTGGCGCCTCCGAGTAATGCCCCGCTCCAAGAGAAAGTCACGGCAACGCTGTTGGGGTTTGTTACAAGCCAACGATCCTGTGCGCCAAAAATGAAACCGCCAATGTTGAAAACGCCCGAAACACGGCACTCATGCGAGAGCGATAGATCGCTGAACGGCGGCGCGGTGGTGGCCGTGGCAGTGGGCGTGTTGGTAGGCGGCGGCAGCGTTTCGGTGACCGTTGGCGTCACGGTGACCGTGGATGTAGGTGTAGGCGTGGGTGTAGGCGTAGGCGTATCGGTAGGCGCCGGGGTGGGTGTGGATGTGTGTGTGGCTGTGGCTGTGGCAGTCGATGTGAGTGTCGGTGTGCGGGTGGCTGTGGGCGTCGAAGTCGGCGTTGGGGTGGCGGTTGCAGAAGGGGTGCGCGAGACAGTCGCTGTGTAGGTTGGCGAAGGCAGGATGACAACCGGGGTAGGGGTCGGTGATAAAGTGGGCGGGATGATGACCGGTGTATTGGTTCGCGTGGGCGTTACCGTTGCCGTAAGCGTGCGGGTGGATGTAGCCGTTCGGGAAGGCGCCACCGTGATGGACGTGACCAACACCTGGAGCGTGGGGGTGCCTGTGAGTGTTGGCGAACCGGTCAGTGCGGGTGAATTTTCTGTCAGGTTGACGAGATTGGGAGTAACGCTGGCATTAAATGTTGCCGCTGGAATGACCGTGACCATGCCTGCCATTTCGGTCGGCGGTGTGCGAATGACATCGAACCACACAACAGGAGTTTGGATATCCGGGTCCAGCGGGGCAATGCGCTGGCCGTCAGAGTAAACGGCAATGGTGGCCACCGTCTGGATGTCTGATTCCATGCCACGGTCGAGAGACCAGGCGGGCGGCAGTTGGATGGCCGCCTGCCCGGCAGCCAGCATGAACGGCAACCCTAAAATCAACAGCAGTATGACCAGCAGCCCATTGCGGTGTTCATCATTGGTAACGTGCATCGTTCACCTCGCTCTTCACTGGAAGGCGGATGTGAAAATGACTGCCGGGATTGGACAGTTCGTCGCAACCTTTGCTCTCCACCCAAATGCGTCCATGGTGCGCTTCGATGATGCCACGGGCAATTGCCAGCCCCAAGCCGGGCCCGCCGCCTTTGAACTTCGTCTTGCCCGATGAATGCAGCAAAACCTCGCCGGTTTGGAAAAACTTCTCGAAGATGAGTTCCTGGTTGTGGGGCGCAATGCCAATGCCGGTATCGCTCACAACGATTTCCACCTCCGGGCGTCCGGGGGTTTCTTCGAGTGAACGGCCGCTAATGGTGATCAGCCCGCCATCTGGCGTGTATTTGATGGCATTGATGATGAGATGGTAAAAGACTTTGTACAGCAGGTCGGGGTCGGCATAGATGGGTGGCAGGTTTTCCAATCCTTCGGTATCCAACACCTGTTTTCGTTCGACCAGGGCAGTTTTGAAGGCTTTTTGCAATCGCAGGATGACCAACCCCACCTGGGTCATTTCTGGCAGCATCTTGAGCGTCTTGCTGTCAATGCGTGAAACATCGAGCATACTGTTGACAACCTCGACCATGCGCTCCGAGCCATCCACGATGCCGCGTGTCAGGGCCTCCATCTCCGGGTCGTTGGCAGACTTCATCTGGAGCATTTGGGTATAACCCTTGATGAGCGTCAGTGGGGTGCGCAATTCATGGGCTGAAACTTCGATGAAACTGGACTTGGTGCGATCCATTTGTTCGAGGATGTGATAAGTGCGCTGCAATTCGCTGGTGCGCTCTTGCAAGCGGCCAGTCATTTCGTCGAATGTGGTAGCCAACACACCGATCTCATCATTGGTGGCGATGCCAGTGCGCTGGCTCAGGTCACCACCAGCGACCGCTTTCGAGGCGCCAATGAGCGCATAAAGCGGGCGGATGATGAGGCGCGAGACGATGAAACCGATCAGGATGACGCCTACGCCCACCGCCAGGAAGAGGGCCACATACAGGTTGCGGTTATCTACTCCCTGTTCAATGACAAAATCCAGGGGCAAGACCACCGCAAATACACCAACCCGGTCGCTGCCTACCTTCAGCGGCCCGCGTGCCACGCTGTACCCGCGTGTACCAACGAAAATGTTCTCCCCCAGGGTAAAACCATCTGCGAACAAAACCCGGGTGTATTCTTCTGATGAGATGGATTGCTGCCCCAAAAAACCTGGCGAGCGATCGACATCTGCCAGGGTGGTGCCAATTGCCTGTCCATCATTAACATAAACAATCACATCTGACAGCGACGTATTACGGAAAACCATAAGCAGGTCTTTCAGCGAAGTGCCAACCAATACCACGCCAATAAACCGCCCATCAAAAGAGACCGGCGCCGCCGTGTAATAATAATAACCCCCATCAATCGGGTTTTGGGCCAGACCGCGTATAGGCAACCCCGCGGGCGCTTTATCGCTCAGAAGCATCTGAACAATGGGTAAATTGCCAGAACCGGTATCGCCCTCGACCAGATTGAGTGAGCCATCCAGGTTTTTGAGGATATGCGCCTGTTCACGCCCCGCCGAGTCAATCACGACAAAATTATCCGCATCCAGCCCAAAAGCCAGCGGCTGCGCCAGCAGCTTTACCGAATTGGCGTCGCCAACTTCAAGCGCCTCGGCAAAACCAGAGGTAAACGCAATGATGCGAGCAATCTCCAGGTGCTTTAGTTCCTGCCGGGCAATATCATCCAAAACAACGATCCCTGCCTGGCGCAGTTGGTTATTGAGCCGTTCACTCAAAGAATTGGTCACCAAACGGGTAACCACATAGATGCCGGTGATGGCAACCACCAGCGTCAGGAGCAGGAAAGGCAGGATGACCTTAAAGCGAATACTCACAAACCGTCCCCTGAATTAGGAAATGGATAAAAAATGCACACGATGTGCAATTATACGAATAACCCATCATTAACCCCACCAGGACAACCGATTTGTAAGCATATTACAAGTAAATGCACCCACGCTGCAGGGTTTTCGTGAAACCAATTTGATCGAGGGTGCGTTGCACCTTTCAGAATGCCACCCACCGCGCCAGACCCGCTGGTAAAACATTTACCCGTTGTTTACATGATTTTAAGCGATTAATAACTATTACCCCTTATCCTAATAACAATCACACACCTTATACCTAAACACAGGACACCATGTTATTCAACCCCTACCCAACCTCAGAAATCGTCTGGAACCGCCTGCAGGAGCCTGCCCGCCCGTCACGCCAGCCTGGCGATTATTTACTGTTGCTTTCCGCATTGGATGACGGCTGGCACATCCTCGAAGCTCGGCGCGTTATCTCATGGGGGCAGCCCGGCCAAGCGGACTTTTTGATCCTCAAGCTCATGCAGCCTGCGCGCCTCCAAGAATCCGAGCTGGCCGTCAGGAACAGCCCGCAAATCGTGGACCTGCTCGAAACCCAGCAAGTCCCGGTTGCTGGAAGCCTGTCCGTCGTTCGCCACTAAACCGCCAATCCCCTCCTCCCGCAAGCCGCGCATGGCGCACCCTGCTGCGTTCATGCGCGGCTGGTTTAATCCTGCACCTATGGTAAGATACAGGCATTCAAAGTGCAGGAATGACCCGCATGCAACTCCCCCTGGCCCTGGCACAAATCAATACCAAACTCGGCGATGTGAACGCCAACCTGCAAAAACACCTGCAACTGGCAACGCAAGCGGCCCAACAAGGCGCGGAACTCATCATCTTCCCCGAACTCTCTCTGACGGGCTACGTACTGCAAGACCTGGCCGCGCCGGTCGCCCTCACCCCCACCCCTGACAACCCCACCCTCGCCGCCCTGGCCGAAGCCAGCCGCAGCATCGACATGATCGTCGGATTCGTGGAAGAAGACCCCCGTCACCGCTTCTACATCGCCGCGGCCTACCTCTCCGGGGGTGAAATCGTCCACATCCACCGCAAAGTGCACCTGCCCACCTACGGCATCTTCGACGAAAAACGCTTCTTCGCCAGCGGCGAAACCTTCCGTAGCTTTCCCACGCGCTGGGGTCAGGCTGGCATCCTCATCTGCGAAGACTTCTGGCACGCCTCCTCGCCCTACCTGCTCTGGCTCGATGGCGCCGACCTGATGTTCTTCACCTCCGCCTCACCCGGGCGCGGCGTTACCGACGAACAGATCGGCTCTGCCACCTGGGTCGAGACCGTCAACAAGACCTACGCCGGGTTGTTCACCACCTTTGTCGCGCACGCCAACCGCGTGGGGTTCGAGGATGGGCTGAACTTCTTCGGCGGCTCCACCGTCTTCGACCCAGACGGCACACTGGTGGCCAAAGGTCCGCATGATGACGAAGCCCTCACCTACGCCACACTGGAACTGGGACAGCTGCGCCGCACCCGGTCCCGCCTGCCCCTGCTGCGCGACGAACGCCCCGAACTCGTCTTGCGCGAACTGGAGCGCATCCTGGCAAAAGGCAGCCCCCGCTAAACCATGCCGCACATCAACCTGTCCATCAACACCAACCTGGTGCGCAAACTGCTCACCCGGTTCATCCACAGCGAAATCACGCGTGTTGGGCTCAGCCGGGCTGTGCTCAACCTCTCCGGCGGAATCGACTCGGCCATCGTCGCCTACCTGGCCGCAGAAGCGCTCGGGCCGCAAAACGTGCTGGCCATCCGCCTGCCGTACAAGACCTCCTCACAAGATTCGCTCGACCACGCCCAACTGGTCATCGACGACCTGGGGCTGCCCAGCCTCACCATCCCCATCACCGACATGGCCGATGCGCTCATCAGCCGCGAACCGGAAATGAGCAACGTGCGTAAGGGCAACATCATGGCCCGCTGCCGCATGATCGTGGCGTACGACCAGTCTGAGGCCTTCAAGGGGCTGGTGGTGGGCACGGGCAACAAGACCGAGATCCTGCTGGGCTACAGCACCCTGTACGGCGATTCGGCCTGCGCGCTCAACCCAATCGGCGACCTGTACAAGACCCAGGTGCGCCAGCTCTCGCGGGCGGTGGGCGTGCCGGCCCCCATCATCGACAAGCCCCCCTCCGCCGACCTGTGGAGTGGGCAAACTGACGAAGGCGAACTGGGCTTCACCTACCAACAGGCAGACCGCCTGCTCTACCTGTTGGTAGACCAGCGCTGCAGCCCGGAAGAATGCATGGAAGCGGGATTCGGCGAAGGCTTGGTGCGAACGGTGGTGCGCCGCATCCAGCGCAACCAGTTCAAGCGTGTCATGCCGCCCATCGCCAAGATTTCCTCCCGCACCTTCATTTACGATTTCCTGTACCTGCGCGACTGGGGGACGTAACATAAAAAGTAAAACATAAAACGTAATCTGTGCCTTCCTGTCTGCGTGTTTACGCGCTTACGTTTTACCCTCTCCGCACCCCCACCCCAAGGCCCTCCGCACCCATGCACCTACGCATCCCGCCCGCACTGCTGCACCGCAAATTCTTCCTGCTCTGGCTCGGGTTGATGATCTCCATCGCCGGCACACAGATGCAGATCTGGGCCCTGTTCTGGCACATCCGCACCCTTACCCCCGAACCCATCGCCCTGGGCGGCATTGGAGCGGCGCGCATCATCCCTGTGATCATTTTCTCCCTTGTCGGCGGCGCTGTGGCCGATTCGCTCAACCGGCGCAACATCATGTTTCTCACCCAGAGCGCGGCCGGGGTGCTGGCCCTGGCGCTGGGGCTGCTTACCAATTTTGGACACATTCAACTCTGGCACATCTACCTCATCACCGCCCTGCAGGCCGTCACCGTGGCCTTTGACCTGCCCGCCCGCCAGGCCCTGGTGCCCAACCTGGTGCCAGCCAAAGACCTGCCCAACGCTTTCAGCATGACTTCCATCGCCTTCCAGGTCGGCTCAATCGCGGGGCCCGCACTCAGCGGCGTCGTTATTGCCAGCGCCGGGCAGGAGGCCGTTTACTACTTCAACGCGATTTCCTACCTGGCTGTGCTAATCGCACTGGCGCTAATGGGCGGCATCCCCCAGAAAATGCGCGCTGCGGGTGGCAAGATCGTCAGCCGCCAGGCGATTATGGAAGGCATTCGCTTCATCCTGGGCAAGCCGATCATCCTCTCCACCATGATCCTGGACTTTGTGGCTACTTTCTTTGCCTCGGCCAACACGCTTATGCCCATTATTGCCCGCGACGTGCTCAAGGTGGGCGTGGTGGAATACGGCTGGCTCTCGGCGGCCCAATCGGCGGGGGCGGCCGTGGCTGCACTGATCATTTCGCAAATTTCCGAAATCCGGCGCCAAGGTTTACTCTTTTTAGGGTCGGTGATGGTTTTTGGACTGGCGACTATTTTCTTCGGGGCTTCCACGTGGTTCATCGTCTCGTGGGTGGCGCTGGCCATCACCGGCGCAGCGGATTCGGTCAGCACCATCATCCGCAACACCATCCGCCAGCTGCAAACGCCGGATGAGATCCGCGGGCGCATGACCAGCGTGAACCAGATCTTCTTCCAGGGTGGGCCGCAATTGGGTGAGATCGAAGCCGGGTTGGTGGCGCAATTCTTCGGCGCGCCGTTTGCCATCATCAGCGGCGGTATCGGCTGCATTGTGGGCGTCATCCTCATTGCCCGCAAGTGGCCGCAGTTGCCGCATTTTAACGGTGACGAGCCTGCCCAGGCTGGCGGCGGTCCTGCGTAAAATTTCTTACCGAATTCTGACACTCTGCCTGTTGACTTGCGGCCCCTTAAGACGTATACTCTTGGCAAGGAAATCAAGCTTATGCGATACGCAGACGCACCCACGACAACTGAAACCCTGAAGGCACGCGCATCTTGACGCGTGCCTTTTTTATTCCCACCCACCCGAAAGGAGATCGATAAAGATATGGACTCAGGACTGATCGGAAAAATCGAAAAAGCCAAACGCTACGCTGAAGACCGAAAACGGTTTATGTTCAACACATTTGGCGTAACTTTCCGTGGTGATAACAATGACCATCATGTCCAGTTTGATCATGGCAAATTTAACTGCGACTGCGAATTCTTCCTCACCCACAAGCGTTGCGGTCACACAATGGCCATAGAAATCCTGCTTAAGGATATGCTGCCCGAAGTTGTTCTCGAATAAAAAACTGAATATGAAAAGCCTGCCCCCCTGCGTGGGGGGCAGATTTGTTTAATATCGGTTAAAATCCTGCTCATGAACAACCTTACTCGTAGAGACTTTCTCAAGCTGGCCGGGCTGGCCGCCGGCAGCCTGGCATTTTCGCCTTTTGCCACTGACCCATCCCCCTTCAACGACTCAGAACTGGTGCGCGTCACCACCACTGCGGTCAGCGTCTATAGCAAGCCCAGCGACGCGAGCACCATCACTCGCACCTGGCAGCGCGATGCGCTCTTAAATATTTATGAAGAAGTGACCGCGAGCCAACCAAATTACAACCCGGTCTGGTACCGCGTTTGGGGCGGCTACATGCATCGCGCCAGGCTGCAAAAAGTAAAGATCCGTTACAACCCGGCGCCTGCCGAAATCGTCGAAGGACGCCAGCTTGGGCAAATAACTGTTCCCTACACGCAATCTCTGCGATTCCTGCCCAATGGTATCTACCGTCCGCTTTTCCGCCTGTACTATGACACCGTGCATTGGATCATTGGCATAGACGAAGGTCCCGATGGACAGCCCTGGTACCGCATCCTCGATGAGTTGTACGACTCCCTGCTCTACTACCACGTTCCGGCCAGCCACGTGCGGCTCATCCCCCCCGAAGAATACACGCCGCTTAGTGCCAATGTGCCCCCCGAACAAAAGCGCATCGAGGTAAACCTTCAAACACAAACCCTGCTGGCTTATGAAAACGACCAGCCTGTGTTCACCACCGGCATTTCCACCGGCATCCCCGGTGTATATGTGGCGCCAGGCCAAATTCCCACGGCCACGCCCAAAGGCAAATTCAATGTACAGGTTAAAATGCCCTCCAAGCACATGGGAAATGGCAGCCTGGTTTCCGATGTAGAAGCTTACGAACTGCCAGGCGTCGCCTGGACCATCTTCTTTACCAACCAGGGACACGCCTTCCATGCCGCTTACTGGCACGACAACTTTGGCGTACCCATGAGCCGCGGCTGTGTCAATATGCGCACCCACGAGGCACTGTGGCTTTTCCGCTGGTGCAGCCCCCCCGCCGCCTATGAAGAGATCCACCCCCTTACCCTGGATAAAAAGGGGCTGGGTACCCGCATAGACATCTTCTAGCACCCCGTCCACCATGCCCAGCCTCTCGTTCACCGGCAAAGACCACGCCCAGCCCAGCCCGGCCTCGCTGCTGTGCGAGGCGTTTACCTACCCGTTAGGCGGCCCGCTCGAAACCCAGCCCGCCAACCGCCTCCTTCTGGGCGACAACCTGCCCATCATGGCTGCGTTGCTGCCCGAATACGAAGGGCGCATCGATCTCATCTACGCCGACCCGCCATTTTTCACCAACCGGCAATTCCCAGCCCGCATTGGACGCGGCGAAGACTCGCGCAAACCGCGCGGGTGGGCCCTGGCCGAAGGCTATCCCGACCACTGGGATGACCTGGATACCTACCTGGCATTCCTGTACCCTCGCCTGCAGTTGATGCACCGCCTGCTATCCCCCACTGGCACACTTTATTTACACCTCGACTGGCATGCCAACGCCTATGCCCGCTTGTTGCTGGACGAAATTTTTGGTCCGGAGCGCCTGCTCAATGAAATCATTTGGGCCTATCACGGTCCATCGCCCATCCGCTCGGCATTCAACCGCAAACACGACACCATCCTCGTGTACACCAAAAGCCGCGAATACACCTTCAACGCTGATGCCGTACGGGTGCCTTATCACGACTCCACCGTCAAGACATTTGCCGCCTCACCAAAAGCCGGTTTCGGGAAAATTCCAGATTTGCAACGTGGCAAAGTACCCGAAGACTGGTGGTACTTCCCCGTAGTGGCGCGCCTGCACAGCGAACGCAGCGGCTACCCAACCCAAAAACCGGCAGCCCTTCTCGAAAGAATCATTCTGGCTTCCTCAAACCCCGGCAACCTGGTGGCCGACTTCTTCTGCGGATCGGGCACCACAGCGGTTGTTGCGGCCCGGCACGGGCGTAACATCATCGCCAGCGATATGTCCTGGCGGGCCATCCATACCACGCGCACGCGCCTGCTATCACAACCACAACCCTTCAGCCTGGAGCGCACAGAGTCATCTGACTGGGATATTGCATCACACACGGCCCCGATCACATTCAAAGCCCACGAGGGGCAGGTAAGCATTGACGGGGGCGATTCCAACCTGCTCGATTTCTGGGAAGTGGACCCGGATTGGGGTGGGGGAATCTTTTGCAGCCGGGTGCAGGCTGCCCGCCCGGTGCGCTCGGCGGGCATTGTCCACGCACTGCCAGTGCCAGAATCAAAACCCGGGCGCCGTGTGTGCGTCCGGGCAGTCAGCATCTATGGGGAACAATTCCAGGTTATGGTGTAAATGCTATACATCCAGCCGGTAACCGACCCCGCGAATGGTTTGCAGGAAGCGCGGCTTGTCTGGGTTCATTTCGATGGCCTTACGCAGCCAGCTCATGTGAACATCGAGGGTACGGGTATCCCCGGTGTAATCGGTTTCCCACACCTGCTTAAATAGCGTTTCCCGCTCGATCACCTCGCCGGGATGTTCAAGAAGGATTTGCAGCAGGCGCATCAGGCGCGGGGTCAGGCGCGCATTTTTCCCCAGGCAGCGCACCCGGCGATGTTCAATATCCAACCGAATGGCGCCCACATGCACAACGCTTGTCCCTTCGCCGGGCAGAAATGGGCGCATGCGGTTGATCAGTTTTTGCACGGTGAAGGGCAGGTTCAGCACGACTTCGGCAACTTTTTTATCGACTGTTTTATCACTTTCCAGCACAAGCAATATGGGCAGCTTTTCTGCCTGGGCGCGCAACGATTGGCAAATGCGCACACCAGTGGTGCGCAAAGAAGCGGCATTCACTACAACAATATCCGGGTCAACGGCAAGCAGCCGCTCCGTGGCCTGGCTGCCGTTCTGGACAACCTCCACACTGAAACCCTTCTTTTGCAAACCTGGGGCAAAAGAAGGGCGGTCGGCATGTTTACCTTCAATGATCAGGATGACTGCGCTTGCCATTTTCCTCACTACTGCACAGGGATGAAATCGCAGGTGCCGTTTCACCTCAAGATTCTTAAAAAAAACCCGGGCTATTTCAGGCACCTGCATCATTAAACAATGTTAAAAAGATTATACACCAATTCTTAACAAATTCACCCAAACAAGAGTACTACTGCAAATGAGGTGAAATGACACCTTTTGCGGTTTTAGCCGCGCGAATTGACATACCCAACCACCTCTGATAAAATCATGCGCCGCAGGCGTTGTACCCTTCGCTTGCAAAAAATCCACGAAAGGGCTTGAATTCCATGAAAGTACTACTGATCAAAGATGTTTACAACCTGGGCCGCGCTGGCGATGTCAAAAAGGTCGCCGATGGCTACGGCCGCAACTACCTGATTCCGCAAGGGCTGGCGCTGTTGGCGACACCCAGCGCGCTCAAACAGGCAGAATACATCAAGAAGCGCGCCGCCGAGCGGCGCAGCCTGGTAAATGCCGAAATGAGCGTTGTCGCTGATGCGCTCAGCAAAATCAGCCTGGCTTTCCCGGCCAAGGCGGGTGAAACCGGCAAGCTGTATGGCTCAATCACCACCCAGGATGTCGCCGAAGCGATCAAAGCGCGCACCGGCAAAGATATCAAGCGCCAGCAGGTGGACATACAGCCCATTCGCACCCTGGGCGAATTCAAGGCGCGTGTGCGCCTCACGGTCGATCTCATCCCAGAGGTGACCGTTTACGTGCACCGAGAGGGAGAAGCCGCCCCAAGCGCCGCGCAGGAAGCCCCGCAGGCCGAGAATGGCACGGCGGCCCCGGTGGCAGAAGCCGAACCTGAAGCCTAAGCACGGGATCGAACTGCGCACATCACCGGCACCTCCCCACACCTCAAGGGGCGGCCGGTGATGTTTTGTTAACAGGTATCCATGGAACCGAGTATTGGCGAAAGACTGAAAGCAGCGCGGGTGACCCGGAAGATCAGCCTGGCGCAGGCTGCGCAGCAAACGCGCATCCGCTTGCAAACCCTGGCAGCTTTTGAAAATGACGACTTTGGGGTTATCCCTTCACGCGCCCAGCTAAACGGGTTTATGCGTATTTATGCCGGTTTGCTGGGGCTGGATGGGAATGCACTTTTGGCCGAACTGCACGGTAAACCCATTCCCACCCTTGTTACGCCCCAACCCGAAGCCCAGCCCGCCCCGCCGCGCGATGCACCCGCAAACGAACTGGAGACCCCGCCTGAAATCGAATTTATCGATTCACCCCAGCCAGGGTTGGAAATCATAGAATCTCCGCCACTGGAAAGCCTGTCTCAAACCATCTTTATTGAGATTGGCGCTCAGTTTCGCGCCCGGCGTGAATTGTTGAGTCTAACGCTCGCGGAAATCGAACGACATACGCATGTGCGAAAACATTATCTGGAGCACATTGAGCGCGGCGCACTTGGCGAACTGCCATCGCCCGTCCAGACGCGCGGGATGTTGACCGCCTATGCGCGTTTCCTGGATATCGACCCAGAGTCTTTGCTTCTGCGCTTCGCTGAGGGATTGCAGGCGCGGCGCATCGAAAACTTGCCACCCAACCGGATTCGCACCACAACCACCCTGGCACGAGGATCTTTCTATAACCAGCTCGGACGTTTTATCTCCATAGACTTGCTGGTTGGCATCGGACTGGTGGCAGCCATGACCGCCTTTGCCATTTGGGGCGCCAATCGGCTTATCGTTTTATCGCAAGGCTCAGCAGAGGGTGCTTCGGAAGGTCCCTCCATTTCAGAAGTCTTGCTTACACCGGTCGAAGAGGATAATGCGCCCGAGGCCTCACCCACAGCCGTTACCATCATCGACCCAGAGGATGTGACCGCCGCACCAGCGCTCCCGAACACCATTGCCACACCCATGCCCACCCTGCCCAGCCGCGCCAACGTACAGGTAATCATCTCGGTCGTCGAGCGCACCTTCCTGCGTGTGATTGTGGATGGAAATTCGGTTTACAACGGACGCGCCGAAGCGGGCAGCGCTTTCCCATTTGAAGCCAATCAACGAATCGAAGTACTTACCGGCAACGGTGCTTCAGTGCAAATCGTCTATAATCAGCAAAACTTGGGAGCCATGGGCACATTTGGCGAAGTCATCAACATGGTTTACACAGCCAATGGCGTACAAACGCCAACTCCCACCATTGCGCCCACGGCAACCATCACCCCATCACCCACGCGCACACCGCGCCCCTCGCCCACCTTGCCGCCCACACGTACGCCCCGTCCATCTCCCAGTCCAACCTTCGAGCCGGGTGGATAACATCAAAAGGATCACTTTAGAAGTATGCGTGATAAAAAGACTTTCCACCTCGTTTCGCTCGGATGCGCCAAGAACACTGTAGACTCTGATTCGATGGCCCAGCTCCTGTTCGCTGATGGCTTCGAAGCTGTCGACAATCCCAAAAAAGCCAGCGTGCTAATTGTCAACACCTGCGGGTTCATCGGCCCGGCCAAGGAAGAATCGCTCAACACCCTGCGCGACCTGGCCGCCCAAAAAAAAAGCGGGCAAGTCCTCATTGCGGCCGGATGCCTGACCCAGCGCTATGGCGTGGAAGTGGCCCGCCAGGTACCCGGCATCGATGGCATCCTGGGCACCCGCCGCTGGATGGACATCGTCAAAGTGACCAACGACCTGCGCAAAGGCCCGCACCCAGAGCCGGTCTACCACCTGCCCGATGCAGCCACAGTCGGCGCCGATGAACAGGGCGCAATGCGCGTCAGCCTGGCCGGGGCCAGCGCTTACCTCAAGGTGGCCGATGGCTGCCGCCGCCCGTGCGCTTTCTGCGCCATCCCGCTCATCAAAGGGACAGCGGTTTCCCGCCCGGTCGATGCCATTGTAAATGAGGCCAAACGTCTGCGGGACGAAGGCGTTCGCGAATTGATCCTGATCGCGCAGGATACGACCGATTACGGGCATGATCTGGGCATGAAAGACGGGCTGGCCGCGCTGCTCGAAGCGCTGACCACGAATGTGCCCGACCTGGACTGGATTCGCGTCATGTATTCATATCCCGGATATGTGACCGACCGCATGATCGATGTGATGGCTGCCAGCCGCCAGATCGTCCCATATTTGGATATGCCCCTGCAGCACGCGCACCCCAAAACGCTCTACCGCATGCGCCGCCCATCCAATATCGACTGGGTGTACCGCACCCTGGAAAAGATGCGCGCTGCCTTTGCCCACAAAGAGAACCCTCTGTCTATACGCACCACATTTATCGTGGGTTACCCCGGCGAAACTGACGAGGAATACGAAACCCTCCTAAACTTCATCCGCGAGATTCGCTTCGACCGTGTGGGCGCATTCAAATTCTCGTTCGAGCCGGGCACCACCAGCGAGCCTCTGGGAGACCCTGTTGCAGCCGAAGTGAAACAGGCCCGCTGGGAGCAGTTAATGGAGATGCAGCAGAACATATCGCTGCAGGTCAACCAATCCTTTGTGGGTAAGACACTGGATGTGCTGGTGGAAGGCTATGATAAAGGATTGACCATTGGGCGCTCATACCGCGACGCCCCGGAAATTGATGGGTTGGTGTTTGCAGAGGGCAGAGCCAGGGTTGGGGAAATGGTGAGGGTAAAAGTCACGGGCGCAATGGCCTATGACCTGACAGGTGTGCTGGCCACCCCAGATGGTTTGTTACGCATTTAAAAAAGGAGCGGGTTGAGCCGCTCCTTTTTTTGTTGGGCAGGATGTATACCGCGCAACCTACAAAACCTGCATGGTAGCCGTGACCGCCAGGATGACCAGCGCCATGGCCAAACTCACGCGCATCAGAATCGCCTCACGCTTGCGCAGGGCCAGCACTTCTGCCGGGTCGCCGCTCTTTTTATAGCGGATAAGCGCACGGCGGATCTCTGGCAGCAATCCCCACGACATCCACACGCTAAAGGCGCCCATGACTATTACCAGCAGGTGCTTGGCAAGCATAGCCGCTGACCAGGCATTTTCAGTCGAGATCAGCCCGGTAAAGTTCGCATCGCCGCTCATCTGGAACATGCCGGTGGCCACCAGCAGGAACACACAGCCCCAACTCAGCGACTCCAACCGCGCTTGCACGTTGTTTATGAACGCAATCTGGGCATCCGGCTCAAGTGTGCGGGCGGCCGCAGGCAGCACCAGGTATGTCAACGCAGAAAGGCTACCCAGCCACACCACTGTGGCCAGCATGTGTAGCCAGTAATTAAGGGCTAACGCCCAGGCAGGCATCGCATCCATAGGTGCAGGGCTCGGTTATGGCGTGGGTGTTTCGGCCGGCGTTTCGGCTGGCGTTTCAAACACTGGCACGCTCAACGTTGGGGTGGCAGTAGGTGTGATTGTGGCAGTGGGCTCGGGTGGGTTGCACTTGATGAAAGCATCATTGGCCCGATCCAATACCGGTTGTTCCAGCGGGAAATTTTGCGCGATGATATATTGTGACGAAGCCTCGCACCACTGTTCAGCGGCATAATACTGATCGGCGCGGGCAATGGTGGCCAGGCGGTAGCGTTCAGAAGCCGTAAGCCCAGAGCCATCGCGCAGGTTGGGCAGGAAAGGATAAACCTGTTCCATATAAAACTGAACCTGCTCCCAGTCCAATTCCCAAAAACTGGCTCCGGTGATGTAAGCCCGCGCAAAATTGCGGAAACCCTGCGCCTGCCCATCCAGCGGGCCAAACCGTTCGGCCAGGGCCAGATCGTAAATACCGCCCTCAAGGTTAGGGCCCTGTGCATAAGGTCCTGAACCAAGCAATTTTTGCACGCCACGATTGCGCAAAGCGATAAAGTACATGCCATCCACTTCGACTGTGCGAAAACCGAGGTTCTTTTGTCGCAGCGCATCCAAAGTCTGAATAGCGCCGTCCCAATCCTGGGCGGCAATTTTGGACCTGGCATCGTCAAAGATAACCTGCTCACCACGCATGTCGGGGGTGGGTGTGGCCTGGGGGGTGGGTGTAACCGTGGGGGTGAGCAATAACGCCTGCTTGACAAGCACTTCGGCCAGCAGGTCGGCGGCGCCAGGGTAGCCGGGATCGTAGCGCAGGATGCCATCTTGCAGGCGCTGGCGGGCAATTTCCAGGCGGCCGGCAGCCACATCTTGCTGCGCAAGCAAGAACTGTTCGTCGAGCGAAGCAAACGCCTGGGTAGCCTCGGCGTTTTTACGGTCAGTAATGCCAGCGTTATAGCCGCTAAAAGACCCGAGCGCAATAAAGGCCACCAGGATGGACAATCCAATCCAGAATGCGCCGCGGGATTTTTTTACAGGGACACGGGTGGGTTGGGTATCATTCATAGCCATGGCGGCAATTATACCGCAGGGTTATAAGCGAAAAATCTGGCGCACCTCTGGCCAGGCAAGCGGCATGGCAGCCCCAAAACCAAGCAGCCCGCCCAAGAGTGCAGACTGGTACCCCGGCAACGGAAGGATGATTGCCAGTCCGTAAGCAATCGCCCCGCCCAAAAGTGCAGCCGCTGCCCCGCGCAGCAGTGCGCCGCCCACGCTCACCGGGTGCGCCAGGCGTCTGTTCATGAACCACATCATAAATAACGCCTCGGCTGTCAGGGCGATCTCGGCCAAGGCGATGACTGGCGCCCCAACCTGCGGCGTAACCCACACCGCAATAACCCCAATGGTCAGGTAAACCACCAGACGCAAGAGAACACCGAAAAGTGGCATGAGCGGTTCTTTACGCGCATAAAACGCACGCGAGAAGGTTTCCTGCAAAGCATATCCGGTCAGGGTAAACAGATAGACACGTGAGGTCAGGGTCAGCAGGTCGACACCATCGTCGCCCAGCCCGCCAAATGCCAGGGCAGCGAGCGGTTTAAGTCCGGCCATAATCACCGCCCCGACCAGCAAGGTGAGCACAATGAGGATGCGGATCGCTTTTTCAAGAGTTTCCCTGAAGGCGATCCAGTCCTTGTTGGCAGCAAATTCGGAAAGCGATGGCAGCAGGGCTGTGGCGACCGCCGTGCCAAGCAATGTCTCGGGCACCTGCATGATCATCCAACCGTAGGTGAGCACCGACACGGCCCCTTCCTGGCCCAGGCGCGAGGCCAGGTTATCACGCATAAGGAACATGGCCTGCACGCCAAAGATGGTGAACAGGCGCGGCGTCATCAGCCTCAAGGCTGCCAACAACCCCGAGTTGCGGATGTCGAGAGAGGGCGTCCAGCAGAACTGGTAGTACACCAGCCCCGGGATCTGGATTCCAAGATGCAGGGCCGCGCCAAAAATCGCCCCATAAACCAATCCGTGCACGCCCAGCCCCAAGCTTGGGAGTGTGAGCGGGCCAAGTGTAACCGGCTCAAGCGGCGCAAAAAACAACGCGCCAATGAGTTGCCCCACATTGTAGAAAATGGGGGCCAAAGCCGGAAAGAGGAAGTGTTGGTTGGCCTGCAGCCCGCCCATCACCAGCCCGCTGACCGAGAAGATCATCAGCGAGATGAGGTTGAGGCGCATCAGGTCAGCGATGAGGTGACGCTGCTCGGGGCCAAAGCCGGGCGCAATGCCCACCTCCGCACTGACAATGGGCTCGGCAAAAACGGCCACCACAGCCGCCGCCATGCCCGTTGCCACGAACATGACATTGGCCACGCGCGAGAACAGGTCCCAGGCAGAATCGCGCCCGCGCAGGGTGATGGTTTCGCGCAGCAGTGGGATGAACGCCATGGCAAACGCCCCGCCTGAGATTAGCGCGAAGAGCAGGTCGGGCAGGTTGTTGGCCGCATTGAAGGAATCTTGCAGCGGCAGGCTAAACGTCTGCGAGACGATGAACAAGCGCCCGAAGGCCAAAACCTTGTCCAGCCCAAAGAGGGCAATAAGCAACAGAACTGACCGGCTCAGGGAGGTTACGTTTGAGCGCGCAGGGACTGCCATGCTTAGTGGTCGGGTTCGTCCACGCCGCTGGCGTTCAGGCCGGGCAGTTTGGCGGCAATGACCTGTGGCTTGTGGATGAGCGCCGGCAGGCATTGCGAGCAAATGTGCAGCGGACTGCCCTGGAAGGTGGCCGGCAACAGCGGCACATCCTGCTCCGAACGGTCACAATTGAAACAAGTTTGCATGGTCATATTTTCCTTTTGCGCTTAACGAATTTAGTTTTGCTAAAGCGTGCCTTTATACATGCCGCCATCCACCGCCAGCATGACGCCGGTGATGTAGCCGGCCGCCGGGCTGAGCAGGAAGACCGCCGCGTTGGCGAACTCTTCGGGTGTGCCCATGCGTCCCAGCGGCGACTCCGCGCTTTGCCTGGCAATCTCGGCTTCAACGGTCGTGCCGTTGTTGCGCGCCCGGGCCGACATCAGTTCGGTCACGCGCTCGGTCTCGGTCCAGCCGGGCAGGATGGAGTTGAAGCGAATGCCGTCCTTGCCCAGCTCGAGCGCCAGAGACTTGGTCAGCCCGACCGTGGCCGCGCGAATGCTGTTGGACAGCACCAGGTTGGCGATGGGCTGCTTGACCGAATACGAGGTGACCGTCAGCACGCTGGCCGCCCCCGACTGGCGCAAGTGCGGCAGCGCCGCGCGGATGAGGCG
Source organism: Anaerolineales bacterium (assembly GCA_034433165.1). Lineage (GTDB taxonomy): Bacteria > Chloroflexota > Anaerolineae > Anaerolineales > Villigracilaceae > DAOUAP01. The sequence continues at coordinate 75,301 of DAOUAP010000011.1, forward strand.
CACGTGACTCATGAACGACAAGTCCACCGCTTTTTGCCAGGTGGCTTCATCGAAGGATTCGAACGCCCCCGGCGGCGGCCCACCCGCATTGCAGACCAGCAAATCCAGCCCGCCCAAAGATTCGACCATGTCCGCCACCAGCGCTTCGGCCGCGCCTGTCAGCGAGACATCCGCCGCCAGCGGGATGACCGTGCCGCCGGTTTCGGCGACAATCTTCTCAGCCGCGGCGGCGATCTTCTCATCGCTGCGGCTGTTGATGGCCACCGCGCAGCCCTCGCGCGCCAGCCCCAGCGCAGTGGCAAACCCCAACCCGCGCGACGCGCCGGTGACCAGGGCGCGTTTTCCTTTCAACCCTAAATCCATGGTTTCCTCCTGTTAGATGATCTCAATCTTCATCTCGACCACATCGCCATCCGGCCAGTTGCCCTGCACCCAGCGCGTCACCGCCTGCAGCGCAGCGTCGAGGTGCACACGCTCGTTGCCGATCATAGCACAGCCAATGACCGCCTCCTGCCAGGCGTCCTGGCGGTCCATCTCCGCCACCGCCAGGTTGAACTCACGCCGCAGACGGTTCATCAGCGGTTTGATAATACTGCGTTTTTCTTTCAGTGACGCGCAGCCGGGGATGTGCAAATGAATGGTAAGGGTGGCAAGCATAGACAGAGCGTGACAATTTACGTTTTAGGTTTTAGAATCACAGCATGACAACCGAAACCCGATACAACGCCGCGCTCGATTATCTCTACAGTTTTGTAGATTATAGCCTCAAACACGCCTCCGAACTCGCCAAAGCCGACTTTAACCTCGACCGCATGGTTGCGCTCATGCAGCAGCTCGGCAACCCGCAGCACGATTACAAGGTCATCCACGTAGCGGGCACCAAAGGCAAGGGCTCCACCTCCGCGCTGGTAGCCAGCGCCCTGCAGGCTGCCGGTTACCGCACCGGGCTGTACACCTCGCCCCACCTGCAGGATTACGCCGAACGCATCCAAGTGGACGGGCAATCCATCCCGCACGACGCGCTGGCCAACCTGGTGGACGAGATCAAACCAGCCGTGGCCGCCGTGCCCTACCTGACCACCTTCGAGATCACCACCGCGCTCGGGTTCCTGTACTTTGCGCGCCAGGGCTGCGAGACGGCCGTCATCGAAGTGGGGCTGGGCGGGCGGCTGGATGCCACCAACATCGTCACCCCGCTCGTCTCGGTCATCACCTCCATCTCGTACGACCATACGGCCGTTCTGGGCAACACGCTCACGCTCATCGCGGGCGAAAAGGCTGGCATCATCAAGCCGGGCGCGCCGGTGGTGGTGGCGCCGCAGGTGGAAGAAGCCCGCCTGGTTTTCGAGCGCGTAGCCGCCGAGCGCCACAGCCCGCTCACGCTGGTCGAGCGGGAGGTGGTCAGCGAGGTCAAACAGCAATCGCTCGATGGGCAGGAAATCACTTTTCAAGCATCACGTTTCAACATCCAAAAACTTGATTTGATGATCCCCCTCCTCGGCGCCCACCAGCGCGACAACGCCGCCACCGCCCTGGCTGCCCTGCGCGTGGCCGACCAGACCGGTCTTCTACCCGTAAGTCTGGATGCCATTAAAAAGGGCTTCGCCGCCGCCCGCTGGCCGTGCCGCTTCGAGGTCATGCGCCGCGAACCGCCCATCATCCTGGATTCGGCCCACAACGAAGACTCCTTCCGTAAACTGGATGCCACGCTGGAAGAATTCTTCCCTGGCCGCAAAGTGGTGCTCATCCTGGGCGTTTCGGAAGATAAACACCTGCACGAGATGCTGACGGTCATGGGTCCGCGCCTGGCAATGCTGCTGGCCACGCGCGCCGACCACCCACGCGCCCTCAGCGCAGAAGCGGTTGCAGAAACGGCCCGGCAGGCCGGGGTGCGCAGCCAGACGGTCACGCCCGTAAGCGCGGCGCTGGTTCGGGCGCTGGAAATATCCACAAAAGATGGTAGTATTGTCATATCCGCCGGGAGCATGTTCGTTACTGCTGAGGCCAAAACTGCCTGGCAGCGCCTGAACAGCGGCGAATCCCCTTAAACGATTGGCAGCCATGAACCACGACGACTGGATCGATGACGACGAAGTAGACGATTTCAGCATGGCGCTCTCGCAGCGCACCGAAGAGCTGTACCGTATCCCCGATTGCGAGCAGGATGACCATGGCCTGTTCGAGGCTTTTGTATTGCCGCTGCGCGACCTGATTGTGTTCCCGCGCATGGTATCGCCGGTGTTCGTGGCCCGCGAAGCCTCGCTGCAAGCCATCCAAAAGGCGCAGGCGCTCAACCGCACCGTGATTGGGCTGACGCAAAAAGACCCGGACCAGGAAACCCCTGGACCGGACGACTTTTTGCCCATTGGCGTGGAAATGGCCGTCGGCCGCCTATTGAGCATGCCCGATGGTTCGTCCTCTGCGCTGGTGCAGGGCCGCCGCCGCGTGGAAGTGGTCAATATCGTGCAAATGGGTCCGGTCATCCGCGCGCGCGCGCGGGTCATCGATGAGACCCTGAAACCCGACCGCCAGACGCGGGCGCTGATGCGCTCGGTGCTCGACCTGTTCGAGCGTTGCGTGCAGCTCGACCGCTCCATTCCCGAAGAGTCACACCTGTTCGCGCTCAACATCGCCGAACCCAGCTGGCTGGCCGATATGGTCGCCACGGCCGTCTCGCTGCCGTTCATCGAAAAGCAAACCCTGCTGCTCATGAAGCACCCCGCCGACCGCTTGCGCCAGATAAACAAACTGCTGGCCCAGGAAGTGGATGTGCTGGAGTTGGAAGATGAAATTCACACCCGCGTGCAAAGCGAGGTGGACAAGAGCCAGCGCGAGTTCTACCTGCGCGAGCAGATGAAACAGATCCAGAATGAGTTGGGCGAGGGCGACATTTTCACCCGCGATGTGAATGAATTGCGCGAGAAAGTTGTGACAGCCAACCTGCCCGAAGAAGCCCGCGCGGCCGCCCTGAAGGAAGCTGAACGCCTGACGCAAATGCCGCCCATGGCCCCAGAGGTGGGCATCATCCGCACCTACCTGGACTGGATCCTGGACCTGCCGTGGAACAACGCCACCCAGGACAACCTGGATGTGAAACACGCGGCGGGCATCCTGGAGCGCGACCATTACGGGCTGAAGAAGGCCAAGGAGCGCATTCTGGAATATATTGCTGTGCGCTCGCTGAAGCCCAAAAAAGAGCGCCAGCCCATTTTGTGCTTTGTGGGGCCACCCGGCACCGGCAAAACCTCGCTGGGCCGCTCCATCGCCGATGCGCTCGGGCGCAAGTTCGTGCGCGTCTCGTTGGGCGGCGTGCGCGATGAAGCCGAGATCCGCGGGCACCGGCGCACCTATATTGGCGCGCTGCCGGGGCGCATCATCCAGACCATGCGGCGGGCCGGCACACTCAACCCAGTCTTCATGCTGGATGAGATCGACAAGCTCGGCAACGACTTTCGCGGCGACCCTTCTTCGGCCCTGCTGGAAGTGCTCGACCCCGAGCAGAACAACGCCTTCAGCGACCATTACATGGAGCTGGCCTTCGACCTCTCCAAGGTCATGTTCATCACCACCGCCAACACCCTCATGACCATCCCACCGGCCCTGCTCGACCGCATGGAAGTGATCGAGTTCACCGGTTACATCGAAGAAGAGAAGATGGCCATCGCCGACCGTTACCTCATCCCACGCCAATTGGAAGAGAACGGGATGGAAGAAGTGGGGCTGCGCTTTGCCGCCGATGCCATGAAGCGCATCATCCGCGAATACACTTACGAAGCCGGCGTGCGCAACCTGGAACGCGAGATCGGCAAAGTGTGCCGCAAGGTGGCGCGCTTCAAGGCCGAAGGGCGCCAGTACCCGGCTCTCATCACCCCGCCCATGATCGAGAAACTGCTCGGGCCGGTGCAATACTTCCAGACCGAGGCCGAACGCCAGGACGAAGTAGGCGTGGCGGCCGGCATGGCCTGGACGGAGAACGGCGGCGAGATCATGTTCGTCGAGATCGCTGTGCTGGAAGGCAAAGGCAACCTGCAAATTACCGGGCAGGTGGGCGACGTGATGCAGGAAAGCGCCCAGGCCGCCATGACCTACCTGAAAAGCCGCGCCTACACCCTGGGCATCGACCCGGAAGTTTTCGAGCGCATGGATGTGCACATGCACCTGCCAGAAACCGCCGTGCCCAAAGACGGGCCCAGCGCCGGCATTACCATGACCACAGCCCTCATCTCGGCTTTCACCGGGCGCCCCATCTACCGCGATGTCGCCATGACCGGCGAGATCACCCTGCGCGGGCGTGTGTTGCCGGTTGGCGGCGTCAAAGAGAAAGTGCTGGCCGCCTACCGTACCGGCATGAAAGCCGTGCTCATCCCCGAACGCAACGTCAAAGACCTGGTGGACGTGCCAAAAAAAGCGCTGCACGACCTCAAAATTATCCCTGTTTCGCACATGGATCAGGTGCTCGAGTTGGCCGTCTCTCCAGACGTGGTCATCGAACCACCGCGCCCCAGGCGCCGCAACAGTGCCGAAGAGCAGGAACCAGAGCCCGGCGACTACGAATAACCAGCCTTACACCCCGTCCGTACCTGGCCGGGGTGTTTTTTTGAACAATTGCACCCCAAAACGCCAGAAACTATGAGAAAATAATCTAGTACAATGAAGCTGTCATAACAATGATTCGGAGGGTCGCATGTCTCAGTCGTTAAACGGACAAGTCGTGCTCATCACAGGCGCATCATCTGGCTTTGGAGCCGATGCCGCGCGCCTGTTCGCCAAAGAAGGTTGTTCGGTTGTACTGGCCGCCCGCCGCATCGACCGCCTGCAAGACCTGGCGGAACAGATCCAGTCTGAAGGCGGCTCGGCCTTGGCCATCCCGGTGGATATCGCCGAACGCCGCTCCATCTATGGCATGATGGAAACCGTCTTCGAAATTTACGACCACGTAGACATCCTCTTCAACAATGCCGGGTTTGGGCGCCTCAACTGGCTGGAAAACCTCAGCCCCCCGCGTGATATCCAGACCCAGGTAGCCGTCAACCTGCTCGGCACCATCGAAGTGACCCGCATCGTGCTGCCTCACATGCTCAAGCGCGGCAAGGGACACATCATCAACATGTCATCCATCGCCGGGTACATCGGCGCGCCCACTTACGCTGTATATGCCGCCACCAAGTTTGGGCTGCGCGGTTTCACCGAATCGCTGCGCCGCGAGGTGGGTCCGCGCGGCATCCGGGTATCGGGCATCTACCCCGGCCCGGCCGCCACCGAGTTTGGCAAACGCACCCCACGCGACAAAAAAGACCAAACCCGCGGCGCCGCACTACCCACCTGGTTCACCATGAAATCAGAATACGTGGCCGCCCAGGTGGTAAAAGTAGCCAAACACCCGCGCCGCAGCCTCATTTTGCCCTGGTGGCTGGGGCCAATCATTTGGACCAATGAAACCTTCCCGGGTTTAGCAGACTGGTTCATCGAAACCATTTTCACCCGGCGATATCAGCCCACCCCACCCAAACCTGCCGCTGACGAGCAAAAAACCATCGTATGAACCCGCATTGAATTACAATAGACCTGACGTTTGTCAGGTCTATTTCATTCCAGGAGACAAGATGAACACCCCCCGCCTCGAAAAACTGTACGCCGCCCTGCAAAAGGCCGGGCTCGACGCCGTGGCCCTCAACCCCGGCCAAACCCTCACCTACCTCACCGGGCTGCATTTCCACCTCATGGAACGGCCGGTCGTCATCCTCTTTGCGCCCGGCAGGTCCCCGGCGGTCATCCTGCCCGAGCTCGAAAAACTCAAACTCGAGCACGTGCCCTATCCCGTGCAGGCCTTTTCTTATGGAGAAAACCCGGCAGTTTGGGGAGACACCTTCCGGCAGGCCGTTCAATCCCTTAATCTGGATGGAAAAAGGATCGGCGTCGAACCGCGCGCGCTCCGTTTACTGGAATTCAACTACATTCAGGCCGCCGCCCCCCGCGCCAGCTACCCGGATGCCTCATCAGCGCTCGCTTCGCTCCGGGTGTGCAAAGATGCCGACGAGGTGGCCCATATGCGCCGGGCCGTCCAGATTGCCCAGGACGCCCTCGAGGCCACCCTCCCGCTCATCAAGACCGGCATGACCGAAAAAGAACTGGCGGGCGAACTGGTCATGCAGCTGCTGCGGCACGGCTCACAGCCAGAAATACCCTTCAGCCCCATCGTCGCGGGGGGACCCAACAGCGCCAACCCGCATGCCTCGCCCAGCGCGCGCAAACTCCAGCCCGGCGACTTGCTGGTCATCGACTGGGGCGCCGCCTACGAGGGCTACATCTCTGACCTGACGCGTACCTTCGCCGTTGGCGAAGTGGACGCTGAATACCACAAGATCCACGAGATCGTGCAGCAGGCCAACGCCGCCGGGCGGGTCGCCGGGAAACCGGGCGTTCCCTGCGCCGCAGTCGATATCGCCGCCCGCAGCGTGATCGAAACCGCCGGGTACGGACCATACTTCACCCACCGCACCGGGCACGGCATCGGCATGGAAGGGCACGAAGACCCCTACATGCGCGGCGACAACCAGCAACTGCTGGAAGTGGGCATGGCCTACACCGTCGAACCGGGCATCTACCTGCCCGGGCGCAATGGTGTGCGCATCGAAGACAACATGGTGATCACCCCCGATGGATGCGAAAGCCTCAGCGCCATGCCGCGAGCGATAAGGGTGGTGGGGTGAGCATCCTGCCCGCCTACCTCGACCTGCTCGACTCCCAGCGCGAAGCTGCCCTGGCCGCGCTGGAGGGTTTGGACGACGCCCAACTATGGCAGCGCCCCGCGCCCAAAGCGTGGAGCATCGGCGAGATCCTCGATCACAATTACCTGCTCATCGCCAGCAGTGTGCCGTACGTCGAGTTTGTGTGGAAATATTTCCGCGGGTACGGTGAACGCCGCCGGGGCAGGGCGTACGAAACCGAGATCGCGGATTACTACCACGACCCGGTCTTCCCGATGTGGGTGGGATTCCTGTGGACTCCCCGTTACAACCCGCGCAAGACCACCCCGCTTTCCACACTTGCCCGCGAACTGCGCAACCTGCACGCCGGGGTGCGCGATTTCTACATCGACAAGCCCGAAGATGTCCTCGGAAACCTGTATGTGTACGACCCATACTTCGGCTTCCTCAACCTGATCAAAACACTGCGCCTGGGCATCTACCATGACCAGCTGCACTATGCGGATGTTATCAAGCAGGCCCAGACGCTGAGAGGCCCAACGTCATGACCGGTCCCCAACCCTTCTCCCGCGAAGTACGCCTCGCCCGCGCCCACGCCATCGCAGACCGATTCCGCGTAAAGTTCGGCGCGGATGTGCTGGCCATCGGGCTGTACGGTTCGCTGGCGCGCGGCACCGATGGCCCTTACAGCGACATCGAAATGATGTGCGTGGTGCGCGGCGAAGGCATAGACAACGATTACGAATGGTCGGAAGGCGCTTGGAAAGCGGAAGTAAACCTATACAGCCCAGACACCTTGCTGCCGTTTGCCGCCGAACTGGATGAGTTCTGGCCGCTCTCGCACAGCGCGCTGGTCAACATGCGGCCGCTGTATGACCCCGAAGGTTTTTTGGCAACACTCAAAGAATCGGTCTTCGACCACAGCCATGAAGATTTTGCAGAACAGATCACCTCCACCATTGTGGGCGAATTGTACGAGTTCATCGGCAAGATCCGCAATGCTGTGGCCACCGGCAGCACCAGCCACCTGCCCGTCTGGGCTGTGGAGATGACCCAGTTTGCAGCGCTCGTCATTGCCCTGGCCAACCGCCATCTTTACACCACCTCGGCAACCATGCTGCCGGAGAGCCTGGGCCTGCCAGACCGGCCGGCCGGGTATGAGCTGCTGTGCGAGCTGGTGACCGGCGGCAGGTTGAACGATCCGGCGCGCATTGCCCACGCGGCCGATTCCTTTTGGGAAGGGCTGGAAGCCTGGGCCGCCGCGCACGGCTGGGAAATCCACAAGAAACTTGAGGATTTACTGGAGTGACCACCTACTGCGATTACTGCAACACCCACCCGGAAGACACCGTTAACCGCGCATACCACGATACCCAGTATGGCTTCCCGCTGGCAGGCGACAACCTGCTCTTCGAACGCCTCATTTTGGAGATCAACCAGGCCGGGCTGTCGTGGATCACCATCCTGAAGAAGGCGGAAGGCTTCCAACGGGCTTACGATGGTTTCAATATCGACACGGTGGCGGGCTACGGTGAGCAGGACCGCGTCCGTCTGTTGGCCGATGCGGGCATCATCCGCAACCGGCTCAAGGTCAACGCCGCCATCGAGAATGCGCGCCGCATCCAGGCGCTGCGCGCGGAATTCGGATCGTTCAAAGGCTGGTTGGATGCGCACCATCCACTCTCGAAAGAGGCGTGGACAAAACTGTTCAAGAAGACCTTCCTGTTCACCGGCGGCGAAATTGTGGGCGAGTTCCTCATGTCCACTGGCTACCTGCCCGGCGCACACACGCCCGACTGCCCGGTTTTCGCCCGCGTGGCGGCGCTCAACCCGCCCTGGCAGTCTGGCTGAATGGCATTTCACCTATGATCATCCCTACCACCGAACCCTTCCTTTTCCCCGGCAAGAAAGGCGCGCCGGGTGTATTGCTCACCCACGGATTCACGGGCACGCCTAAAGAGATGCGTTGGATGGGCGAATACCTCAACCAAATGCACGGATTCACCTGCCTGGGCGTGCGCCTCACCGGTCATGCCACCCGTCCCGAAGATATGATCCGCTCACGCTATACCGATTGGATTGCCTCGGTCGAAGACGGCTACCGCCTGCTTTCGGGCTGCGCATCACGGATATACCTAGCCGGACTCTCGATGGGCGGTGCGCTCTCGCTGCTGGCGGCCAGCTACCTGCCAGCGCGCGGTGTGGCCGCCATGGCCACACCTTACGACCTGCCCCATGATTGGCGGTTGAAATATGCACAGCCCCTGAGCGCGGTACAACCTTTTATGCCCAAGACCAAAGAACCGCCAGGCGCGGGCTGGTTCGACCAGGCAGCCTGGAAAGATCATATCTCCTATCCGCAGAATCCGGTGCGATCCATCGCCGAGTTGAAGAAACTGCTCGATAAAATGCGCGCCGCCCTGCCCAATGTGACCATCCCATTACTGTTGGTGTACTCCACAACCGATCACTACCTGCCGCTGGGCAGCCTGGACAGCATGAATTACGTTTACGAGCATATTGGCACTACAGACCGGCAAAAAGTGGTGGTCGAAAATTCCAGCCATGTACTCACCCGCGACGCTGCCCGCGAGACGGTCTTCAAGGCTGTGGCAGATTTCATCGACCGCATTGAGATGCTCGCGTGATCAACCGCAACCTGGGCTTCCTGTTCACTGCGCTGGTCATTTGGGGCATCGGAGAAGGGATGTTCTTCTACTTCCAGCCACTTTACCTGCAATCGTTGGGGGCAGACCCGCTCACCATCGGCTCCATCCTGGGCGGGTTCGGGTTGATGATGACGGTGGCGCACATCCCGGCGGGTTACCTGTCTGACCGGATTGGACGCCTGCCGGTTTTACGCGCGGCCTGGCTGACCGGGATGCTGGCGGCCTGGGTGATGGCGCTAGCCGCAGATATGAACGTGTTCATCATCGGGCTGCTGCTGTACGGGCTGACGGCTTTCGTGTCCGCACCGCTCACCAGTTATGTCACCGCAGCGCGCGGCAGCCTGGGCGTGGGGCGCGTGCTGACCCTGATGAGCGCCATGTTCAACGTGGGCATGGTGATTGGCCCCATCCTCGGCGGGCTGGTTGGCGAACGGCTGGGGCTCAAAACGGTTTACCTGGTGGCGGCTTGCCTGTTCGTCATTTCGACAGCCGCGTTGTTCTTCCTGCGCCCGCAGCCGCGCGATGCACACGATCCGCAAGACCCGCCGCCAGGGCTGCTCACCAACTGGCATTACTTGGGGTTTTTGGGGCTGTCGTTTGCAGTCATGTTTGCGCTGTACATGTCCCAGCCGCTGACACCCAACTTTTTGCAAAACGAGCGCGGCGTTTCGCTGGCCAGCATCGGGCTGATCGGCTCGGCAGGCGGGCTGGGCAACGCCTTGCTGTTATTTACAATCGGCAATATGGCGCCGCGCATCGGATACATGATTGCCCAAGCGCTGGTGGCGGTTTTCGCGCTGGTCATCTGGCAGGGTAGCGCGGTTTGGATGTACGCGGGCGCTTACTTCCTGTTGGGCGGGTTCAGGGTGGCGCGCATGTTGGGCAGCGCGCAGGCCCGGTCGCTGATTCACCCCTCACAGATGGGGGTAGCCTTCGGCCTGCTGGAGACCATCAACACCCTGCCTGGCATTTTGGCGCCGCCGCTGGCAGGCTACCTGTACGCGCGCGACCCTTCTGCAATTTACCCCCTTACCATAGCCTTCATTGGCGCAACCCTGACGCTGACCGTTTTGTTTGCCCCGCGCCAGGCTGCGCGTCACGCCGAAATTGCACCCCGGGAGCAGCCCCTTGCTTGAAATCATCTCATTTACGCTCGGACCGGCCCACACCAACGCCTACCTGGTTGCCGACCCGCAGACAAAAGAGGCGGTGGTGATCGACCCCGCCTGGGATGGTCACATCATCCTGGCAGAAGCGGAAAAACGCGGCTGGCGCATTGGGCACCTTTGGTACACGCATGCGCATTTTGACCATATCGGTGGGGCGGGCGCGATTGCCGATGCGCTCAACCCGCTGCCGCTGGTGGCCCTGCATCCCGCCGACCATGTGCTCTGGCGAGCCGAAGGCGGCGCGCCGTTGTTTGGGCTCAAGATCGATCCCGGGCCCGAGCCCACAATCGACTTCACACACGGCATGACGATGCGCCTGGGGGGCAACACGTTTGAGGTACGCTTCACGCCCGGCCACACGCGCGGGCATGTGATCCTGTACTGCCGCGAGGCCGGGGTATGCTTTTGTGGCGACCTGATCTTTGCCGGATCGGTCGGGCGCACCGACCTGCCCGGCGGCGATTGGGCCACGCTCGAGCGCAGCATCCGCGAACAGGTGTACACCCTGCCCGATGACACGCGCCTGCTGAGCGGGCACGGCCCCGCAACGACCGTGGGCGATGAAAAACGCACCAATCCCTTTGTGCAGGCGTACTGACCTGTGAAACGCGCCGTCAGCATCAGCCTGGGCGACTCCCGCCGCGACAAACACCTCGAGGTGTCCATAGATGGCGAGGCTGTACTGATCGAACGCGTGGGCACCGATGGGGATCCTTTCCGGGCGCGCGCCCTGTTCGAACAGTTGGATGGGCAGGTGGATGCCCTGGGTGTGGGTGGTGTGGACCTGTTCCTGCGCCTGGACGGGCGCGAATACCCCCTGCGCGACCCGCTGCGCCTGGTGCGCCGTGTAAAGCGCACACCCCTGTGCGACGGGCGCGGACTCAAACACACGCTGGAACGCCGGTTGTTCTCACTGATTGGCGACACCCAGGACCCAACGCCACGCTTCCAACGGGCATTCATCCCAACCGGCATCGACCGCCTGGGGCTGGCTGAGGCGCTCGATGCGGTGGCCGACAAGGTGGTTTTCGGGGACCTGTTCACCTTCGGCATCCCCCTGCCCATCATCGGGTTGTCCGCTTTCAAGCGCGTGATGCGCCTGCTGCTGCCAATGCTTGGCATGCTTCCCATGTCGGTGCTGTATGGGATCAGCGCAAATCCAAGCCGGGTCAAAAAGCCAGCTGCCATGCGCTTCCTGGCACAACTGGACGGGCAGGTGGTCATCACCAACACCGCCAGCGATGCCACCTTTAATGCGCTGCGCGAGCGCGGGATACGCCAGGTGATCAGCACCACGCCGCGTTACGCCGGACATACCTTCGGCACGAACATGATCGAGGCCATGCTGGCCGCCTGCGCGGGGTATGGTCGCCGCCTGCAGGATGATGAACTGGATGATTGGATCAACCGGCTGGGCTTGAAACCATCTGTAACCTGGCTGTAAAAAAACGGCACCCGGGTGCCGTTTTTTTTTTAGCAATGGCTGCCATCATCACGCACATAACACGAATCGCCCTGGAACAAGCGCCACGCTTCAGCAAACGTTTCCAACTCGCGCAAGAACTGGGTCAACCCATCGCGGCCGCTGGCCAGCTTGTCCGCATCCTGCAGGATGGGCAGCGGCAAGTCACCAAAGGTCAGCGCAGACTCTTGCGGCGTGGTCACCCGGCGCGCATACCCCACCACCATTTCGCGCAGTTCGGCTTCCACCCAGTCCGCTTCAGCGCTTTCAGATTCACGGAACAACTCGATCATGGTTCACCTGTAAAAAACTTTCCTCTCTCTGCCTGCATTACGCCAGGAAGGGAAAGGAAAATGTGCTGGCAAAGGCTTACTTGGCGTAATCCACCGCGCGGGTTTCGCGGATAACCGTCACCTTGATCTGGCCCGGGTATTGCATGGTTTCTTCGATCTTTTTGGCAATATCGCGCGCCAGACGGGTGCTTTCCAGGTCATCGATCTCTTCGGGGCGCACAATGATGCGCACCTCGCGCCCGGCCTGGATGGCAAAGGCTTGCTGCACACCCTTGAACGACATGGACATCTCTTCCAGCGTGCGGATGCGCTTGATGTAGGCCTCCAGGTCCTCGCGCCGGGCGCCAGGCCGCGCGCCAGAGATCGCATCGGCCGCCTCGGCGATGACCGCTTCCACGGTCTCCTGCTCCACTTCGTGGTGATGCGCGGCAATCGCGTTGACCACCAGCGGGTGCACCCCATAGCGTTTGCAGAACTCCGCGCCCAGCATGGCGTGCGTGCCTTCCTGGTTGTGGTCCATGGCCTTACCAATATCGTGCAGGAAAGCCCCGGCTTTGGAGATCTGTACATTCGCGCCCAGTTCGGCCGCCAGGATGCCAGCCAGCTTCGAAACCTCTACCGCGTGGGCCAACTGATTTTGACCATACGACGTACGAAACTTGAGACGGCCCATCATGCGCAGCACCTCGGGGTGCAACCCGGCCACACCAGCATCGAAGGCAGCCTGCTCGCCCGCTTCACTGATGATCTTCTCGACCGCCTTGGTCTCGTCCTGCACTACTTTCTCGATGTGAGCCGGGTGGATGCGCCCATCCACGGTCAGGCGGGTGAGTGCGCGGCGGGCAACCTCGCGCCGCACCGAGTCGAAGCATGAAATGGTCACGGCTTCGGGTGTATCGTCCACAATTACATCCACACCAGCGGCTTGCTCAAAAGCGCGGATGTTACGTCCATTGCGGCCCACAATGCGTCCCTTCATCTCTTCATTGGGCAGCACCACCACCGAGCTGGTCACTTCAGAGACATGCTCCGAAGCCACGCGCTGGATGGCATCTGCGATGAGTTTGCGGGCGCGTTTTTCGCCTTCTTCGCGCGCTTCGGCTTCGATCTGGCGGATGATGCGGGCCATATCGCCGCGGGCTTCTTTTTCCACCTCATCCAGCAGGATCTTCTGGGCATCGTCGCGGCTCATCTCGGCGATTTGCTGGAGCTTTTCGATCTGCTGCTCGTAGACCTTTTCCACGTCATTGGCGCGGCGGTCGATGGCAGACTGGCGCTTGTTGAGCGCCTGTTCGCGCTGGTCGATCTTTTCGAAACGGCGGTCCACTTCCTCGCGCCGCTTCTGGATACGTTCTTCTTCACGGTTAAGCTCGTTGCGGCGGCGGGTCAGGTCACCTTCGGCGTCTTTGACCAGCTTGAGGGCGCTGTCGCGGGCCTCGATCTCCACCTTGCGGGCTTTTCCCTGGGCTTCTTCGATAATGGCATCGGCTTTAGTCTGCTTTTCGCGGCGCTCTTTTTCCTGCAACGACCGCGCGACAAAAAAGCCGATGGCCAAACCAAAAGCCAGGGTGATCAGGGCGATCAAGATATTGGTGAGAAACGGATTCATGGAGTTTCCTTAATCATAAATAGTTTCGTCCGCCTGGGCTGTGCGCTGCGCCTCCCAAACCCGGCGCACCACGGGAGCAATCACCTCGTACGAAAAACCACGCCGCGCCAGGAAGCCGCCCAACCTTTGGCGGAACTGCGGCCAATCGCAGCGGGCCAGCCTGCGGGCTTGCTTTTGGGCAGCCTGCATGGCCAGCGGTTCTTCGTCTGTCACCGTATCCAGGGCTGACTGGATGGTTTCCTGGTCGATGCCTTTCTGGCGCAACTCCAGACCCAGGGCGCGTTTGCTGCGCGGGCGAAAGGTGCTGCGGTTCTCGACCCAGGCACGGGCGAAGGCGGCATCACCGAGCAGCCCCAATTCCTCAAGGCGGACGAGGGTTTGCGCGATGGTTTCCGGGGGTATTTCGTTCTTTTCAAGGTTCTTGCGAATTTCGTCCACAGAGCGTGGGCGGTAGCTGAGCAAACGGCACGCCCTTTGGAAGGCAACTTCCCGGGCATCTTCGGCTTGCAAGGCTGTGATCTTTTCCTCGCTGAGCACTTGACCCACACTCAACCAGGCAGCCACAATGCGCGACAGCCCAAAGGCAAATTGGTCATCGAGATAGATGTTAACCCGGTTGGGGTTTTTCTTCTGCGCTTCGACGGCCGTTACTTTTCGCATCGCGGGTCCCGTTAAAAACACACACAGCCTGTAACCTGCGGCGCAGGCCATGGCTGTGATGGTATGCCAGGAAAAGCCTTTCGGCTGGAATCCACCCTGAAAGTGTGAAGCGGGATGCGGGTGGTATGCACCCAAAACGGCGACGTTCAAGCCGCCGCATGGGTATTCAAGTCGTCGAAGTCGCTTTTTTCGATAAACCCATCCTGAATGGGGTGAAAAAACGTACGTGTTCAGGACCAGTTGACTTCAGGCAACGCCTGTAAAAAAAACGCGCTACCGGCGTTTAGCAATATTTCCTAGTTTCCAAATTTTAAGCCATGGCCGCCAAAAGCAGGCGGAAACTTGATTGGTCAAGTCTTATTAATTATACATGAGATTTGGAAAATCATCGGCGCGGGATGGACTGAAATTCTGTTAAAAATGTGACAAATTGAACTACTCTGAACAGGCAACCTGTGCCATAATGAGATCACACTACTTTTTATGAGGAGGAATGCAATGGCAAAAGTGACCGTGACGCGTGAAGATGCCCTGGAGTATCACCACCTCAAGGGCAAACCCGGCAAGGTGGCCATTGTGCCAACCAAGCCCATGGATACCCAGCGCGACTTGAGCCTGGCGTATTCGCCTGGCGTGGCTTACCCGGTGCTTGAGATCGAAAAGGATGCAGACCTGGCATATGACTATACCTCCAAGGGCAACCTGGTGGCGGTCATCTCGAACGGGACCGCCATCCTGGGTCTGGGCGACCGTGGCGCGCTGGCTGGCAAGCCGGTGATGGAAGGCAAGGGGGTGTTGTTCAAAAAATTTGCAGATGTGGATGTGTTCGACATCGAGCTGAACAGCCACGACCCGGACGAAATCATCAAAGTGGTGGCGGCCATCTCGCCCACCTTTGGCGGCATCAATCTGGAGGATATTAAGGCGCCAGAGTGCTTCTACATTGAAGAAGAACTCAAAAAAATGCTCGACATCCCTGTCTTCCATGATGACCAGCACGGCACAGCCATTATTTCTGCTGCGGCGCTGGCCAACTCGCTGGAACTGGTGGGCAAGAAGCACGAGGATATTCGCATCGTCATTTCCGGGGCGGGGGCTTCGGCCATCTCATGCGCCGAACTGGCCATACGCTGGGGCGTAAAGCGCGAAAACATTATGCTGTGCGACACACGCGGCGTGGTGTTCAAGGGCCGCGCTGAAGGCATGAACAAGTACAAAGATCGTCTGGCTGTGGACGACAAAGGTCACCGCACGCTGGCCGATGCCGTGCGCGGGGCAGATGTGTTCTACGGACTCTCGGTAGCCAACGTGCTGACGCCGGAGATGGTCAAGAGCATGGCCGAGCGCCCGATCATCTTTGCCATGGCCAACCCAGACCCGGAGATAAAGTACGATTTGGCCAAGGAAGCCTCACCACACTCGATTGTGGCCACAGGACGTTCGGACTACCCGAACCAGGTTAATAACGTGCTCGGCTTCCCGTTCATCTTTCGCGGCGCGTTGGATGTGCGCGCGAAATCGATCAACGAAGAGATGAAGTTTGCCGCCTCGCAAGCCCTGGCGGCCCTGGCCAAGGAGGATGTGCCCGACTCGGTGTTGCGCGCCTACGGCGTGCACAGCATGAAGCTGAGCGATGAGTACATCATCCCCAAGCCGCTCGACCCACGCGTGCTGTTGTGGGAGTCGCCTGCCGTGGCCCAGATGGCCATGGAAACCGGCGTAGCCCGCAAGAAGATCGACATCGACGAATACCGCGAGCAATTGGCCTACCGCCTGGGGCGCGGTGAGCAGGTGCGCCACTTCATTATGAACAAGGCCCGCGCCACCAAAGCCCTCAAACGCTTGGTCTTTGGCGAAGGCGAAGAGACCAAGATCATCCGCGCGGCGGCCATGATCGTGGAAGAAGGCATTGCCACCCCGGTGCTCATCGGACGCAGGGAGGTTATCGAAGAGAAGATCAAGCTGCTCAGCCTGAACTTCAAGCCAGACGTGATTGACCCAAACCGCTTCGATCGCATCGACCGCTACGCCGCCGCCTACTACGACATGCGCGCGCGCAAAGGCATGACCATGCAGCACGCCATCAAGCGCGTACGCGAACCCAATATCTTTGGACCTTTGATGGTAAAAATGGGCGAAGCCGATGCATTTGTGTCTGGACTAACCTACGAATACCCGGATGTCATCCGCCCGGCGCTGCAGATCCACCACACCGCCAAAGGCGCCACCCGCGCAGCCGGGGTGTACATTATGATCATTGGCGACAAGACCTACTTCTTCACCGACGCCACCGTCAACATCGACCCAAGCGCGGAAGACCTGGCCGAAATCGCCTGCCTGGCCGCCGACTTTGCCCGTCAAATGGAGATCGAGCCGCGCGTGGCCTTCCTCTCGTTCTCCAACTTCGGCTCCACGCCGCACCCGCTCTCCGAAAAAGTGGCCCGGGCCGTGGCGCTCACCAAACAACGCGGCGACTTTGTGGTGGACGGCGAAATGCAGGCCGATACGGCCGTGGTGCCCGGCATTGTGGATGAACGCTTCCCGTTCAGCGCGGTGAAGGACGCCAATGTGCTGGTCTTCCCCTCGCTCGAAAGCGCCAACATCGCCTATAAACTGCTCGACCGCCTGGCCGGGGCGAAGGCCATCGGGCCCATCCTGCTGGGCGTAGGCGCGCCCGTTCATGTGCTGCAGACTGGTGACGAAGTGAACGATATTGTCGAAATTGCCGCTGTGGCCGTCATGGATGCTGCCAGCCGCAAGTAGATTAGACTGGTGACAAGAAACGGGGCGTTCACCCGAACGTCCCGTTTTGATTCATGCTACAATATTTATGTTATGGAAAATTCACCTCCCGCCCCACAAAAAACGCCCCTGCCACCACCCACACACGCCAGTTATCTCAAGCATCGCAAGGATGTGATTTGGAAGATCATCTTCCCATTGGTGGCGGCCACCCTGCTGGTCATTGTCATTTCTGTGCTGATCGGCATTCGCGCCTTCAGCGGTGGGCAGAATGATGTCGGCCTGTGGGCGGCCATCTCCACCATTTGGATCGTCATTCCGCTGATGGTCATGGCCCTGGTCATTGCCGGACTGTTATTTGGGCTGGTGTACGGGCTGGCGCGCCTGCTGGGTGTAACACCCCACTACACCGGGCTGGCACAGCACTACATCCTGTGGTTCAATGCCCAACTGCGCATCTATGCCGATAAACTGAGCGACCCGGTGATCGGGCTCAAAGCCTGGAGCGCCGTTCTTTCGCGCAAGAAGGAATAATCTCTGGAGGATTTTATGAGCAAAGGCAAGGAAATTGTCATCCACAAGCCCAGGCGGGCCAGCACCCTGCTGACCGGCGCACTGGTCGGCGCGGGCGCGGGCGTTATTGCTGCATTGTTGATCCATAAACGTGCCGAACGCAATGAGCGCAACACCACATTGACTGTCACTGAAGCCATCAAAGTGGGTGTGCTTGTGTTTGGCTTGTTACGAGCCATTGCGGCACTGGGCGACGACGATTAGCCTCATTTTTCTTTCGCAAACGAACGGCGGCCCTTTCAGCCGCCGTTTGCTTTTATACACACCATCCCTTTGAGATACGCCCCCTCCGGAAAATTGAGCGCCACTGGGTGGTCGCCGCCCTGGGTCATGACAGCCACAAACTGCGCCTGGGCGCCCGCATCCAGCGCTGCGCCGGCAACAATTTTTTGGAAGAGGGCCGCGTCCACCCCACCGGAGCACGAGAAAGTGAACAGGAGTCCGCCCGGGCGCAACAATTTGAATGCCAGCAGGTTGATGTCTTTGTAACCCCGGGCAGCCTTTTCGGCCTGGGCGGCGGTGGGCGCAAATTTGGGCGGGTCGAGCACGATCAGGTCGAAAGTGCGGCGCGCATCGCGGAAGGTGCGCAACAGGTGGAAGGCATCGCCTGCCAGGGTATCCAGGCGTCCATCGTCCAGTCCGTTAAGCGCGGCATTCTCGCGCGCCAGGGTCAGCGCCTCGGGCGAAGCATCCACGGCCAGCACCGAGCGCGCGCCGCCCGCCAGGGCATTGACCGAGAACCCGCCGGAAAAGCAAAAGCAATCCAGCACATCACGCGCGCGGGCCAGGTGGCGCAGGCGCAGACGGTTGTCGCGCTGGTCGAGGTAGAAGCCGGTTTTGTGTCCACAAGCGACATCCACGCTGAACTTCAAGCCGTTTTCGAAAATGGGGAACATTGAAGCATCTGAATGGCCGTGCAGCCAACCCGTGATGGGCGGCAGGCCTTCCAGGTTGCGCACATCGGCGTCGGAGCGTTCGTAGATGGCAGCCACGCCGGTCTCTTCGCGCAGGATGCCGGCCAGGGTGTCTTTCCAGGCTTCGCTGCCAGCGGTGAGCGATTGCATTACCAGCACCTCACCGTAGCGGTCAACCACCAGGCCGGGCAGCCCGTCCGATTCAGCGTGGATGAGGCGGCAGGCATTGGTATCTGCCTCGAGGTTGAGTGTGCGGCGGGCCGCCAGCGCCGCCCGGATGCGGGTGCGAAATAAGTCGACATCCACAGCCCGGGCGGGGTCAAACGTCCAAACGCGCGCGCAGATCTGGGAGCGGGGGCTGTAAGCGGCCCGGGCAAGGAAGTCGCCGCCAGAGGTCAGGACATCCACCGTTTGGCCGGGCTGCGGGTCACCGCTGGTTTGATACACAGCGCCAGAGAAGACCCACGGGTGACGGCGCAGGAGCGATTTTTCTCGACCGGGTTTGAGGGTGAGGGTGGGCATGTAATGAGTATATCACGCAGGAAAAATGGCGGTAGCGTATAATGGCGGTACGCCATGAACAGCTCCAAAACTTCTTCATCATCCGGTGTTGGTGTGCTCGCGCGCCGCGTGCGCCAGGTGTTATTTGCGCCTTCAGCGCGGGTGAAAGATCGCGCCGCGCGCCGCCAGGCTGAATTGCTGGCGGTTTTTACGCTATCGTTTGCCATTCTCAACCTGGTCGGGCTGATGATTTCGCTGTCAACCGGGACTATAGCTGGCAATATTGTGTTGGGCATTCTTTCGGCTGCAATGTTCGCGGGCTATGGTTTCACCCGAAGCCGATTGTTCAACTACGGCTCGATCATCGCCCTGGGGGCGTGGATTGCGACTTCGTTTGGATATGCGCTGAGCGGACAAAGCCCCAACGGCACTTTGTTCGTGCTGGCAACGTTCTTGCCGCTGGCGCTCGTGCTGGCCAGCATTCTTCTGCCGCCCCGGCAACTGGCGCTGGTGATTGGGGGCATACTCGCGGGGGTGGCGGTTTTCCCACTGCTGCAACCGGATTTATCCCGGGTCACTTTTATCACCGTAATTGGGGTGCTGACCAGCCTGGGCGTGCTCTTGAGCGTGGCACAATACTATCGCAGCGCCAACGAACGCGACCGACTGCAGGAATTATCGGCGGCGAACAATGAACTGGAGATGCTGAAAAAATTTTTGGAGCAGCGCGTGGACGAATTAAACCACGCCCAGGAAAACCTGCAAAAAACCCAGACGCTGCTGTTGACCGTCATTGAGCAGGTGCCGGCCGGGTTGCTGGTTACCGAAGGCGGGCAGTTACGCTTTATCAACCCTGCCGCCACCGAGATTTTGACCGGTGAGCGTTTCAGGTTGGAAGATTGGCGCAATATAATGGACCTGGATCTTTGGCGCTCACACCACCCTGATGGCACGCCCTACCCGCAGGATGAAATGCCCCTCAGCCGGGCCGCCGGCAAAGGCGAAACCGTGCGCGACGAGGAGATTCTTATTCGGCGCAAGGATGGCGACGAACGCTGGGTGCTGACCAGCGCCGTGCCGCTGGTGCAACCGACCGGCGAGGTGATCGGCGGGGTGGCTGTCTTTCCAGACATCACCGAACGAAAGAAGGCCGAAGCGGCCATCCGCCAGATGAACGAAAACCTGGAACGGCGCGTCAGTGAGCGCACGGCCCAACTCGAGGCGGCCAATCGGGAGCTTGAATCGTTCTCTTACTCTGTTTCACACGACTTGCGCGCACCGCTGCGGGCAATTTCCAGTTTTTCCCAGATCCTCACCGATGAATACGCAGCCCAGTTGGAGGATGAAGCCCGGCATTACCTGCAACGCGTGGTGGAGAGCGCTCAAACCATGTCCCGGCTCATCGATGGGTTGTTGCAATTCTCACGCCTGGGGCGCCGGGAAATGCACAAGACCCTGGTTCAGCCGCACGACCTGGTAAACCAGGTATTGGATGACCTGGAGCCCGAGCAACAAGGGCGGGTCATCTCCTGCGAAATTGGGGACCTGCCGCCCTGTTATGCCGACCCCATCCTGCTGCGCCAGGTGTACGCCAACCTTATCGGCAACGCCTTCAAATTTACCCGTGGGTGTGCCCGGGCGGTGATCGAAGTTGGCGCACATACCGAGGCAGGCAAAGTGACCTATCATGTGCGCGATAACGGCGTGGGTTTCGACATGGGCTATGCTGAAAAATTGTTCGGGGCTTTCCAGCGCCTGCACCGGCAGGAAGACTATGAAGGCACCGGCATCGGACTGGCCACGGTACGGCGCATCATAGAACGTCATGGGGGGCGTATTTGGGCACAAGCCGCGGTGGGGCAGGGCGCAGCCTTTTATTTCAACATCCCGACCGGTGAAAACGATGCATAAACCAGAAAACGAACAAGAGCGCCTCAGGCGCCTGCGCGACCAGCAGTTGGCCGCGCGCGACCCGCTGGTGAAACAAAAACAGTTCCAGCGCACCACCATCCGCAAGGAGCGCATCCTGCGCAACCGCAAAGTCTCTTTTGCCGAGCGCTGGGATATCATCCCGCATGTGGTGCGCAACAGCATCTACGCTGTGCTCCTGGGAGTCGCGGCCCTGTTCATCTTACCGTTATTTTGGAACCCGCCCAACCTGACTTGGTACATCGCCGGGGGGGCGGTCATCCTGATTGTCCTGGGCGTTGTGGTCGGCCAGGCCCAGGATTCGCGGGACGAAATTAAACGGCTGATGTAAAAGGCAACCATGATCAAACCTGTCCGGTGGAAAACCTTCCCGCGTGATTTCCTGCGCATCCAGGGCGGTTTCGCCCTGTTCGGGCTGGCCATTGCCCTGATGATCCACGCCAACCTGGGCACCAGCGCCTGGGCCGTGCTGGAGGTGGCCCTGGCCCGCCTCATCGGGCTGAGCATTGGCACCATGAGCATCATCGTCGGGTTCGTGGTGCTGGGCGGCTCGGTGGTGCTGCGAGAAAAGATCGGCTGGGGCACCCTGGGCAACATCCTATTCATCGGGCCGTGGATCGACCTGTCCCTGTGGCTCATCCCATCAGTCGAGGGCAACCTGCCGTTGCAGGTGAGCATGCTGCTGCTGGCCATCTTCATGATGGGGCTGGCCAGCGCGCTCTACATCGGCGTGGATGCGGGCGCCGGCCCGCGCGACAGCCTGATGCTGGCCATCCGGCGCACCACCGGGCTCAGCCTGCGCGTGGCGCGCGGCGGCCTGGAGGTGACGGTCGTCATCATTGGCTGGCTGCTGGGCGGCCCGGCCGGGCTGGGCACAGTCATCCACGCCCTGCTGATCGGTCCCGCGGTGCAGTGGTGGTTCAAGATGCTCAAAGTGGAGCCGCACGCCCCGCCCGAACCCAACCCGGCGATAGCAGATTGATATGAACCCGATCGCAACCCTGCTCTTCACACAACCCGTCATCGTGCTGGATGGCGCGCTGGCCACCGAGTTGGAACGGCGCGGCGCCGACCTGAACGACCCGCTCTGGTCGGCAAAAGTGCTGCTCGAAGCACCGGAACTCATCTACCAGGTGCATCTCGATTACTTCCGCGCCGGGGCCGATGTGGCCATCACGGCCAGCTACCAGTCCAGCATCGCGGGGTTTGCGCGGCGCGGACTCAGCCGGGAGCAGGCCCTGGCGCTGATGCAGGAATCGGTGCGGCTGGCGCAACAGGCGCGCGACGATTTTTGGGCCAGGAATGTCGATCCCTGGCGCGCGCGTCCGCTGGTGGCTGGTTCGGTCGGTCCGTATGGCGCGTTCCTGGCGGATGGCTCAGAGTACCACGGCGATTACGGTTTGAATGAAGAAGAATTGATGGACTTCCACCGCCCGCGCATGACGGCCCTGCTCGAAGCCGGGTCCGACCTGCTGGCCTGCGAGACCATCCCCTGCCTGAGCGAAGCCCGCGCCCTGGCGCGCCTGCTGGGCGAATTTCCCACCGTGAGCGCATGGGTCAGCTTTAGCGCGAAGGATGGGCGGCACACCTGCCACGGCGAGCCGGTTGCAGAGTGCGCCGCCTTTCTGGATGGTGTGCCGCAAGTGGCGGCAGTGGGCATCAACTGCAGCGCGCCGCAGTACATCCCCGCCCTGGTGCGCGAGATCGCCGGCGCGACCCGCAAACCGGTGGTGGTTTACCCCAACTCAGGCGAGACGTACGATATATCCACGCGCGCCTGGCTGGGAGAAACGCACTGCGATGCCTACGGCCGCCAGGCCGCAGACTGGTACGCGGCCGGTGCGCGCATCATCGGCGGCTGCTGCCGCACCACGCCCGAGCATATCCGCGCCGTGGCAGGGGCTCTGCGCCATGCCTGAGGGGGACTACCACCCCGGCGACAGAGTGGAAATACGGCTGGAAAATGAGTTCTGGGGAAATGCAGGCTGGCTACCCGGCACCGTGCTGCGGGTGGAGCCGTATTCGCAGCGCCGCAGTTTTACCTGGGTGCAGGTAGACCCCCAGGCAGCACAGCAGGCCTTTGGCCGCGCGTTGGGGCCCATCTCAGTTTTGAACCCGAAAAATATCCAGCAATTAAAAACGTGGGTGCGTCGCATCTCGTGCGACGCACCCACGGTGATGGTTAAATGCCGGATACCACACCACGCGCTTTGAGCGCCGAACGGATCATCAGGAATTCGGTGATGTTTTCACTGGTGATTAGTCCCACCAGTTGGCCGAGGTGCGTCACCGGCAGTGTGCGCGCCCCACTTTCATTTAGGCGCATGAGCGCCATCTCGACCATGTCGAACGAGTCCACTTCGGGCACTTCGCGGCGCATGAACTCGCCCACAAAGGCATTTTGCCCGCGCTGCGAGAGCGCCCGGATGAACGCATCCCGTTCCAGGATACCCACGAGGCGCCCTTCTTCGATCACCGGGAAATCGTGCTGGGATCCGGCCAGGATGAGCTGGGTGACGCGCCCCAGGTCATCGCGCGGTTCCAGGCTGCGAAATTCGGTCTGCATGGCCCGCGTGACCGGAATACCCCCCAGGGCAGACTTCATCTGCACCATGCTGGCTTCCTGCGCCGCGCCCATCCATACAAAGAACGCAATGAAGAGCAAAAGCGGGTTGTTGAACAAACCCCAGAAGCCGAACAGAACCGCCATGCCCTGCCCAATGGTGGCCGCAATCTGCGTGGCGCGCACGTACTCCAGGCGCATGGCCAACAGTGCGCGCAACACCCGCCCGCCATCCATGGGGAAAGCCGGGATGAGGTTGAATACAACCAGGAAGATATTGACCAGCATCAGGCGCTCCAGAAACGAACCCGTGGTCAGCGTCAGTTCGTTGAGCGGGACGAGCGCATTGGTCAGCGCCAGGTAGATGAACAGCCCGATTGCAATCACCACGTTCACCGCCGGGCCGGCCAGGGCCACCCACAGTTCCTGAATGGGCTTGTCGGGCATGCGCTCGAGGCGCGCCACCCCACCGATGGGGTAGAGCGTAATGTCGCGGGTTTTAATGCCGTATTTGCGGGCTGTCAGCGCATGCCCGTACTCGTGCAGCACCACGCCCAGGAAGATCAGCAGGATGAAGGCCGCGCCTTCCAGTGCAGCGGCAGCGGTGCGCCCCATCAACCAATAAGTGAGCGCGTACCAGCCCACGATAAGGAAAAAGGTGATGTGAATGAACACATCGATCCCAGCAAAACGTCCCAGCTTAAATTGCCAACTCATTTTCGTTACCTCCATTAATCTTTTAAGATCATTCTCAGTTTAGAGACGCTTTGCAAAAATCGTATCAATTTTTTGTAAAATATTCATAAAAACACATGAGACCAGAATGAGGAAAAGATACTTACAGCCCGGACAGTCACCGGCAAACAAAAAACGGAGCGCACCCTGCAGTGTGCTCCGTTATCAATTTGCCCCAGGGGTTTAGTGGATGATCCCTAATTGGCACCCGGCCTCTTCGATGATCTGCATGGCGTGGTCGATCTCGGGCGGCTCGTGCGCCGCCGTGACGGTGGCCCGCAGGCGGGCCAACCCCTCGGCCACGGCGGGAGAAATGACCGGCAGCACGAACACATCCCTATGCTGGCAGGCCTGGGTCATCATGAAGGCCAGCTCATCCGAACCGCACAAGACCGGTACGATGGCCGTCTCGGTCAGCAGGGTGTCGAACCCGGCCCCCTTCAACCCGCGGATGAACTGCCCCGCGTTGGCGGTCAGTTTCTCCACGCGCCAGGGCTCGTCCAGGATGACCTTGAAAGCCTCGTTGGCCGCCGCGGCCTGGGCCGGGGGCAGCGCCGCAGAAAAGATGTACGCCCGGCTGGCGTGCCGCAGGTAAGTGATGATCTCTTTGCGGGCGGCCACGTACCCGCCCACCGAAGGGATGGTCTTGCTGAGCGTGCCCATCAGGATATCCACCGAACCGGCCATGTCGAAATGCTCCTCGATGCCGCGCCCGGTCTTGCCGAGCACGCCGGTCGAATGGGCTTCGTCGATCATCAGCCAGGCGTTGTATTGCTTGCACAAAGCCACCATGCGCGGCAGGTCGATGATGTCACCATCCATGCTGAAGACCGAATCGGCAATGACCAGCTTGGACACGCCCGCCGGCACCTGCTGCAGGCGATGTTCCAGATCGGCCATGTCGTTGTGCTTGAAGCGCCTGAACTCCGCGCCAGACATAAAACAGCCATCCACGATGCTGGCGTGGTTGAGCTTGTCCGAGAGCACATAGTCGCCGCGGCCCATCAGGGTCGAGATGACCGTCAGGTTGGTGACATAGCCCGAGGAATAGGTGATGGCCGCCTCGGCATGCTTGAAGGCCGCGATGGTCTCTTCCAACTCGGTGTGAATATCGAGCGAGCCGGCCAGCGAGCGCACGCCGTGCGTGCCCGTGCCATAGCGGTCCACCGCCTCTTTGGCGGCTTTATTGATGCGCGGGTGACCGATCAGCCCAAGGTAGCTATACGAAGCAAACATGGTCATCTCGCGCCCGCGCACCAGCACGCGCGCCCCGCCACGCATCTCTGAAACCGGCTGGTTGTAAAAATAAAGGCCGTTCGCCTGGGCCTGGTTCACGCGCTCATTCATCGCGCGGATACGCCGGGTTACAGCATCCTGGGTGGTGTCAAAATCCATGGAGAGCTCCTGAGAATAAGATTAAGCAAGTTTATTCCAGAGAGGGGGGCTTGTCAAATAGCGGTACAATGGAGCGCGATGACCCAACTGCTGACCATCCACCCCCAACACCCCGAGCCGGCCGCCCTGGCCGAAGCCGCCCGCGCGTTGCAAAACGGCGGGCTGGTGGCCTTCCCCACCGAAACGGTGTACGGGCTGGGCGCCAACGCACTCGACCCGGCCGCCGTGGCGCGCATCTTCGCCGCCAAGGGCCGCCCCAGCCACGACCCGCTCATTGTGCACCTTGCCAGCGCAAACGACCTGCCGCGCGTGGCCCGCGACATTCCGGCGCTGGCCTACCGCCTGGCCGCGGCCTTTTGGCCCGGGCCGCTCACGCTCGTCCTGCCGCGCCAGCCCGTCGTGCCCAATGGCGTCACTTCCGGGCTGGAGACGGTGGCCGTGCGCGTGCCCAACCACCCGGTGGCGCTGGCGCTCATCCGCGCGGCGGGGGTGCCGGTGGCCGCCCCCAGCGCCAACCGTTTTGGTCACACCAGCCCCACCACCGCGGCTCACGTGCTGCACGACCTGCAGGGTCGGGTGGATGTCGTGCTCGACGGGGGACCCACCACGCTGGGAGTCGAATCGACCGTCCTCGACCTTTCCACCACCCCGGCGCGGATCTTGCGACCCGGCGGCGTGACCCGCGAACAACTGGAGGCGCTGCTCGGCCCGGTGGACCTGCTGCACGAGCGCATCCACGAAGAAAAGGGATTACCCTCACCCGGCCTGCTCGAAAAACACTACGCCCCGCGCGCCGAGATGATCCTCTTTGGCGGCGAGGCGGCTGCAGCCAGCATGCAGGCCCATTTGGCGGACCTGCTGGCCGCGGGTAGAACGGTCGGGGTGATGGCAGCGGATGAAGAAGCCGGGGCGTTCGAGCGGCCCGGCGTGCGGGTCTTCAGGCTGGGGTCGTCCGCCATCCTGGAAGAAATTGCCCGCAGCCTGTATGCAGGCATGCGCGCACTGGATGCTGAGGGGGTGGATGTTATCCTGTGCCGCGATTTTGGCGAGGGCGGGCTGGGGCTGGCCATTCGTGACCGGCTGACCAAGGCTGCAACGCAGATAGTTTCGTAGGGGAAACCAAAAGGGACACGGATACCACGGGCTTGCTAAGCACTTGAGGAAGGGAACGTCTGGGCATTTTGCACCTTCTTGAACAAAAAATCCGCGCTGGTGTACAGCGCGGATAGGTATCATATCACTAATCATGCGCGAGGGCTATTTACGCACCCGCCAGCCCGCACAGCCCGGCTTCATCCAAAATCGGCACACCGAGCGATTGGGCTTTTTCGTACTTGCTGCCAGGGCTTTCACCCAGCACGAGATAGCTTGTTTTCTTGCTGATGCTGTCAGTGACCCTGCCGCCGCGCGATTCGATGAACTCCTTGACGCCCTCGCGACTCAAAGTGGGCAGGGTGCCCGTCACCACAAAGGTCAGCCCCGCCAGGGTCTGCGCCCCGCCCGCCGGTGACGGTTCACTGGCCTGCGGCCACACCCCGGCCGCCTTCAATTTGCCCAGCAGCGCCTGGCTGGATGGGCGCGCGAACCAATCCACAATCGATTCGGCCGTGTTGGGGCCAAACCCTTCAATGGCTTGCAAGTCTTCCGCCGAGGCGCGCGAGAGCGCACCCAGCTCCCCAAAGTGACGGGCCAGGTCGGCGGCGGCCACTTCGCCCACGCCGTGGATTCCCAGCGCAATGATCAGCCGGTTGAGCGGCTGGGCCTTGCTGTCCGCGATGGCGTTCAGCAGGTTTTGGGCTTTTTTATCGGCGAAACCTTCCAGCGCGAGCAGCTGCTCTTTGGTCAGCGAGTACAGGTCGGCCACATCGCGCACCAACCCTTCGGCAATAAGCTGCTCGACGATCTTGATACCCAGCCCGTTGATATCCATCGCCCCGCGCGAGACGAAGTGCTCCACGTGCCGCACCAATTGCGCCGGGCAGGCCGCATTGACACAGTACCAGGCCACCTCACCCTCGAAGTGCTCCACGGGCTGGGCGCAGGCCGGGCACACGGCGGGCGGCGCAAAGGGGCGTTCCGCTCCAGTGCGGGCGTCCACCACCGGGCCGATCACGTACGGGATCACCTCTCCCGCCCGCTTGACCAGCACACGATCCCCAATGCGAATATCTTTTTCGGCAATGTAATCAAAATTGTGCAGCGTGGCGTTCCTGACAATCACGCCGCCAATCTCCACCGCCTCCAGCGCGGCGCGCGGCGTGAGCACCCCCGTGCGCCCCACCTCGATCTCGATGCCCAGCAGGGTCGTCGTCACCTCGCGCGCCGGGAACTTGAACGCCACCGCCCCGCGCGGGTCTTTGCCCACAAACCCCAGCTCGGCGGCCAGGCGCAGGTCGTCGAGCTTGATGACCATGCCATCAGCCTCGTAGCCCAGTTCGTCGCGGCGCGTCTCCCACGTTTCGGTGTAAGTAATGGCGTCTTCCAGCGTATCAAAGCGCCGAGCCACATCCGTCACCGGGAAGCCCAGCCCCTTGAGCCATTGCAGCAACTCCCATTGTGAGGTGGGGATGTCGCCGCCCTCGGCATACACCACCTGGTAAACGAGAATGGTCAGCGGGCGGCTGGCCGTTATGGAAGGGTCGAGCTGGCGCAGCGACCCGGCAGCCGTGTTGCGCGGATTGAGGTAGGTCTTCTCCCCGGCCTCTGCCAGGCGCTGGTTGAGCGCGTCAAAGTCCGCATTGTTGATGAAGACTTCGCCTCTTACCACCAGGTAGGTTGGAGGTTGGGGGTTGGCGATTGGTGGTCGGGCATCTTTAAGAAAAGATAACTGCCCACTACCAACCGACAACCGGCCACCATCCACTGGAATTTTCAACGGGATCGCGCGCACTGTACGCAGGTTGGCGGTGATATCTTCACCCACTTCGCCATCGCCGCGGGTGGCGCCCTGCACAAAAACACCATCGCGGTAATGCAGCACCACGCTCAGCCCGTCGATCTTGGTCTCCACGGTGAAACTGGCTTTTTCCACGCGGTCGTCCAGCTTGCGGATGCGCTCGTACCAGGCCCGGGCGTCCTCGGCGCCGAAAGCATTCGCCAGGCTGAGAATGGGGCGCGGGTGGCGCACCTTCTCGAACTTCTCCGAAACCACCGTGCCGGCCCGCTGGCTGGGCGAATCGGGCGTGACCCAGTCCGGGTGCTCGGCCTCAATGGCCTTGAACTGGTCCCACAGCCTGTCATACTCCGCGTCGCTGATGATGGGATCATCCAGCACGTGATAACGATAGAGGTGGAAATGGATTTCCTGCTTGAGTTGTTCGTATTGGTTGCGAGTGGTCATGCAAATATTATAGCCCCGAATTCCCGCGCTCAATACACCGCACCAACCGCGCGGGCATACTATAATAAAAGTGGTTCTCCCGTTCTTAACGGGATGTCGCGGTAGGGGCAACCCGCCAAAAACGGTAGAGCCATAAAAGTGAAAGCCCCTACCCCAAGGAGGAACCATGAGCAAAGAGACCGAGCCTGTCATCCTGAGCGCTGTGCGCACACCCATCGCCCGCTTCCAGGGCGCGCTTGGCAACATCCCCGCCCCCCGGCTGGGCGCTACCGTCATCCAGGCCGCCGTAGAGCGGGCCGGGCTGGCCAACCCGGAAGAGATCGATGAAGTGCTGATGGGCAACGTGGTGCAGGCCGGTGAGGGGCAGGCCCCCGCGCGGCAGGCGGCCATTTTTGCCGGGTTGCCGGTCACCGTCAGCGCGACCACGCTCAACAAGGTGTGCGGGTCGGGCCTCAAGGCGGCCATGAGCGCGGCCCAGGCCATCAAGGCCGCTGACGGGCATCTCTTCGTGGCCGGCGGTATGGAATCGATGACCCGCGCGCCCTACCTGGTGCCCGGCCGCACCGGCGAGATCCGCTACGGGCACGTGGAGATGAAAGACTCCCTGCTGCACGACGGGCTGTGGGACCCGTTCCAGGATTGGGGCATGGGCAACGCAGCCGATTTCGTGGCCGAAGAATACGAAGTGACCCGCGAAGCCATGGACCGCTTCGCGCTGGAAAGCCACACCAAAGCCCTGGCCGCCATCGACGGCGGCAAGTTCAAGTCCGAGATCGTGCCGGTGGCGTTGAAAGGCCGCAAGGGCGAGGTGACCTATTTCGACACCGATGAAAGCCCGCGCCGCGACGCCTCCCTCGAAACGATGTCCAAACTCAAACCGGCCTTCCGCCCGGACGGGCGCGTGACGGCCGGAAACGCCTCCTCGCTCAATGATGGGGCGGCCGCCATGGTGGTGGCCAGCCGGGCCTACGCCGAAGCGCGCGGGCTCAAACCCATGGCGCGCATTGTCGCCTACGGGCAGGCCGCGCTCGATTCCAAATGGCTGTTCGCCGCGCCAGCCAAAGCCATGCCCAGGGTGCTGGCCAAAGCCGGTTGGACGCTGGCCGACGTGGACCTGATCGAACTGAACGAGGCCTTCGCCGCCCAGGTGCTGGCCAACGGCTACGAGTTGGCCGACCAGGGCTGGGATTGGGCCAAAGTCAACGTCAACGGCGGCGGCATCGCCCTGGGGCACCCCATTGGGGCCAGCGGGGCGCGCATCATCGCCACCCTCATCCACGCCCTGCAAGACCGCGGACTGCGGCGCGGGCTGGCCAGCCTGTGCCTGGGCGGTGGCGAGGCCGTGGCCATGGCCATCGAGCTGGAAGGGTAAGAGCGGCATGACCAAGTCTGACCGCCAGACCACCTACAACCTGCTCAAAAGCCTGCCAGACGATGCCTTCAACCACACCGTAGTGCACACCGAGTTCGACGTGCCCTACAGCTTCGACATGTGGCTGGCCGTCTATTCCGAGCACATCCCGGCTCACATCGAGCAGATTATGAACAACCACCATCTGTGGCTCACCCGCTGATCCAAACCCATCCACAAATCACACCAATGTCACAGATTATATATTCCATCCGTAACATCTGATAAATCTGTGGATCGTTTATACACAGAACGGAGGTCTCATTGAAACGCGCATCCACGCTCCTGTTTTTCCTGTCGCTCATTGCGCTGCTGGCCGGATGCACCCCCGCGTCAACCGTCACGCCCACCACTGTGCCGGTCGTGCCCACCCAAGACGGACCGGATGCGGGCGGTGGCAGCGGCTTCGACCCCTCCATGATCGGGGAAATCGACGACCAGCTCAAAAACGACCTCACCGCCAGCATCGCTTTCAACGACGCCCCCTCAGAAATGGTGCTGGATCAGACCGCCTTCCTCACCCTGCTGCTCAGCCCCTCACTGACCCCAGACCAGCTGGCCGACCAGATCGCCAACGAGAGCGGCGGACTCATCACCCGCGACAGCATCCAGGTCACGCCCTTCATGCGCGCCGACCTACAAAGCGACAACCCGGATGCCTTCAAGATCGTGGCCCTGCCCGAAGCCCCCGAGCAGCTCGTCAGCAGCGTGGAGCCCACCCGCTGGGCCTGGGGCGTCACCGCCCTCAAGGAAGGCAACTACACCCTGCGCCTCACCATCTCGCGCATGGTCGTCTTCCAGGGTGAGGAGACCTGGCGCCCGGTCAAGACCTATGCCAAAGACATGCGGGTCAGCGTCACCTTCCAGCAGCGGCTGGCGCGGTTCGACTGGCAATGGTTGATCGCCCTGCTGCTCACCGCTGTATTACCCATCTACTGGCGCTGGAAGGATCGGAAGAATAAATCGTGATGCGTGAAAGGTGACTGGTGAAAAAGAGGAGGGAGATGTCCACACCCCGCTCGGCAGTGACTATCACAGCTGGCAGAGCCGAATCTACACCCCGGCGGGTGTTTTTGTCCGTTCAGGGAATAGCTGATAACTGTCAGCAGCGATTGTGAACAGGGTGTGCCGCCAAACAAAATGCGCCGTCCCATCAAACAGGACGGCGCAAAGTTTTAGTAAGCGCCTGGGTTTTACCCGGCAGGCGACAAAACGACTCAGGATTTTTTGGGCCAGATGGCCAGTTCGATGGCCATGCGTTCGAAGAAACTACCCTGGGGCAGCGCGCCCTGTCCATATTGCATATCCACCACCTGGGCCACCATCTGCAGGGTGGCCGTCTCGAGCACCACCTGGGATCCAGGCTCCACAAGGGATAATTCGCCCTTCGATTCGAGCTTGGCGCGCACGGCCGGGTCGCTGAAAGCGTGGGCGCTCATCAGCACTTTGGTGATGGTTTGGATGTCGTTCTTGTCGAACATCCAAACCTCAAAAGCGGTCACCTTTTTGGGATCCCCCACGCCAATCGTTTCCGAAATGCCTACGCCGCACTCACCCAGGAATTCGCCAGACGGGGCGTCGATACTGAACGAGTCGTCGAACAAATCATCGCCAAGCACAAAAGTAGCCACGTATTGGGCCAGGGGTGGTTCTTCGCCAGCGGCTTCAAAATCGGTTTTCTCGACCGAGCGCGTGAACTCCAATGCCTGCTGGGCAGGGGTGCGCTCAGCCGATGTGTTGCGGCGGAAAAGGTAGAAAGCGCCTGCCCCCAGGAACGCCAGCAAAACAACCACTGCGCCCAGAATCAACAACCCACTCAACCCCTCACCGCTTTCGGTTTCGGGCTGGGCTGGCTGCTGGTTTTCTGCCAATTCGACCAACTTGACGATTGCCCCAGTACTCTGGCTGCCGGGGCTGTTGACGATCTCGCCCAGGCGCACCGTGGCATCGGGTCCCAAGGCGTTATAGCGCGCCAGCAGCATGGCTTCATCACCGGTCTGCGCGTATGAATCGAGAGCCAGACGCAGGTAATCCGATTGGAAATCATTGCGCAGGTGCGAGGGGTCGGCGTTCGCCCATTCTACAGGAGCCACATAATACCCCCAAAACAATCCCAGCAAAATGCCCACCAAACCGGCAAGCAAGGCTGCAATGATTGGTTTCCTGAGTTGTTCCAAAAAGCTCATGATGTAACGCTCCTTTCAAGGAAGCCGGTGTGTGTGCGCGAACGCAGTTTTATTATACAGAAAAGAATAGAAATTATCCAACAATCCAATACCAATGTCCCATTTTTGTGATTATTTTACTCGAATTGTCCGGCCATATCACGAATCGCATGGGCAAAAATGAGTACAGGGATGGGTAAAAAGTAGCCTGTGCGGCCGCGCCTATCAAAAAACCGGCCAAAGGGGGTTCCTCCGGCCGGTCACTCGACTATTTTGGCAGCCCGCTATTCGTAACGCAGCGCCTCCACTACGTTCATTTGGGCGGCCTGCCTGGCAGGGATAAGGGCTGCGAACGCGCCAAACAACAGCCCAACCGAAACCGCAACCAGCACGCCTGCCACAGGGAAGGTGTAGCCCAGCGGGAAGATGGCTTCCATGGCAATCACAAAAACGTAACCCAGGTATAGGCCGCCGATGATGCCAAAGGCCGTGCCAATGGCCGAAAGCAGCAGCGCCTCGGCGATGACCATGGTGCGCACCTGTTTCTGGGTGCCGCCCACCGCGCGAATCATGCCAATCTCGCGGGTGCGCTCGATGACGCCAATGGTCAGGGTGTTGATCATGGCGATGAGCGAAGGCACAGCCAGCAGGGCAAACAGCACATACATGGCGGTAAACGCGGCTTGCATTTGTTGCAGCATGGTCTCGTAATACTCGGTGCCCGAAACCACGCTGAAGGTGGGATAATTTACCGCCAGCGCTTTGATTGCCGCATCCGCCGCGGCGCGGTCGGCGCCAGGGGTCAGGTTGAGTTGGATGAAAATATCCTCGGTGACGCCAAAGTCGGCTTGCATATTGACATGCGAGATGTAACCCGTGGTGACCTTGGCATTCAGCAGGTCAGTGGCCATGGCGATGATGCGATACGGTTGGGTGCCTTCGGGCGTAATCACGTCGATGGTATCGCCAACCTGTTTGCCCAGGGCCGCCAGCAGCGCGCCATTGACAATGATGGTGCGGCCCTGGCCGAGCGCACTGTAAGCGGCCGCATCATCCGCATACACAGACTCTTGGAAATACAACCCTGAAACCTCGGGGAAATCGACCGGGTCAATGCTCAACAGGGAAATGGCCTGCCCGCCAGACAACGCGCCGGCAAAGCGCATGGTGCTCACGGCTGCCACGCCATCCACTTCACGCAGTTGTTCGGCGAAATCGGCGCGGGCGCCCACGTTGCTACTCCACAGCGCAATGGACGGCGGCACGAACAGGTAATCGCTGCCCAGGTTGTCGCGGATCAGGTCGTAGAGGGTAACTGTCAGACTGGAAACCATGCCACCGGCCGCCACGATGATGGCCAGGGCAAGCATGCTGGTGCTGGCTGTCACGGCCACCCGGCCGGGCTGGCGGGTGAGGTTGCCCTGGGCCAGATCACTGATGCCGCGGCGGGCGTAGATGAACGAGAGCAGCCAGCCAAACCCAAGCGCCAGCGGGCGCACCAGGGCCGGGGCGACCAGCACCAACCCCACCAGGAAGAGAAACCCGCCCGGCACGATGAGCGCGGGCTGCCCGGAGAGAATGGCCAGGATCGTAAGCACAAGGATGACCACACCCGCCACCAATCCAAAACCAGCCTGTCGTTTGAAGTACATTTCGGCCATCGAGGGACGCAGGGCTTCCAGCGGGGTGACATGGCTGGCGCTCAACGCCGGGAACAGCCCGGCGGCCACCGTGGTGCCCACGCCCAACACCAACGAACCAACCAGGAGCGCGGGTGAAACCACCGGCTCACCCAAGGTCAGGTTGATGAACTGGCTCATGACCGGGCCCGCCAGGGCAACAAGGCCGGCGCCCATCAGGTAGCCCAACAAAATGCCCAGCCCGGTGCCAATCACGCCTTGCAGCAGCCCTTCAGCCAGGAAAATGCCCACAATGGTGCGGCGGCTGGCCCCCAGTGCGCGCAGCATGCCAATGTCGCGGCGGCGTTCGGCCACAATGGTGCGAAAGGTGTTGAAGATGATGAAGCCGCCCATGAACAAGGCCAGCACGCCCATGACATTGAACATGGCCTGGCCAAGTTGCAGCGATGTGAACATTTGCGTATCAGCGGTCATTTGCGTGCCCACGGTGTAATTCGCCCCGAGCGCCGCCTCAATATTCGCCTGGATGACGCTGCGTCGTTCTTCATCTGCCATGGTTTCGATGTTGATATCAATAGTGTTGATCTTGCCCGGCACGTTGAGGATGGCCTGGGCTTGCGGCAGGTTGACCAACACTTCCTCATTGCCCGGCAGGGTACGCGGTGGCAGGATGCCCACCACGCTCAGCTCGGTGGTGCCATCTACGCTGGGGACACGGAACGTATCGCCCACCCCCACGGCAATGGCATCGGACAGGGTGCGCGAGATGATAGCGCCATTTGTGTCGGCCGCTTCGAGATAACGGCCATCCACCACCGGGTAGGCGCGCACCGAACGAGCCGCCTCGGGCTGCACACCCACCAACGAAAGCGCGTTGATCTTATCGGCAGTGGCGGCATCGTTATCGAAAAAATTCGCCGGAACGTTGACGACCCGGGCCATCGACACCGAGACCGCGCGTACACCTTCCACCCCGGACAGCCGGTCGGCAACCGATGACGCGAATGGATCACCAGAAGCGTGGGTCGCGCTAAAGTCCACCATGCCGGTTGCGCCCTGTACGTTGGCTTGCAAGGCCTCGATCATGGTCGGCAGGATGATGTTCATGCCAAAGATGACGATCACACCAAAAATGACCGCCAGCGTGGTAAGGAAGGTGCGCAATTTGCGCCCGCTAAGGTAACGATAAGCAAGTGTCAATTGCAGGTTCATCGTCAGTCTCCAAGTTCCCTGACCTTTTCGGCCAGCATTTCAGCATTTTTGCCGTTATGCCCTGCGGTGTCCGTGAGGGCCGGGGCGCGCTCGAGCAAGGTCTCATCCACCACTTTGCCATCCTTCAGGAAGATGATTCGGTCGGCGTAGGCGGCAATGCGCGGGTCGTGCGTCACCATGACCACCGTGCGCCCGTACTGTCTCGAGACATCCCGCAGCAGGCCGGCAATCTCGTCGCCGGAACGCGTGTCCAGGTTGCCGGTCGGCTCGTCTGCCAGGATCAGTTCGGGTTCGGCCACCAGGGCGCGGGCCACAGCCACGCGCTGCTGTTGCCCGCCAGAGAGCTGGTCTGGCCGGCTGGCGAGGCGATCGCCCAGCCCAAAGCGTGTCAGCCAATCGGCGGCCTTCTTTTTTGCCTCGGATGGTTTCACCCCATCCAACGTGACCGGCAAGGCGGCATTCTCCACTGCGGTGAGCACCGGAATGAGATTGAAGAACTGGAAGACGAAACCTATCCTGCGACGGCGCAATTCGGTCAGCTTGTCATCGCTCAGGTCCACCAGGTTGTGCCCGCCAATGAGCACGTCGCCTTCGGTAGGCTTATCCAGCCCGCCAAGCAGGTGCAGCATCGTGCTTTTCCCACAGCCGCTGGGGCCCATGATGGCAACGAACTCGCCTTCGTTGATTCTGATGTTTACATGGTCGAGCGCGGTCACGGCGGTGGAACCAGAGCCGTAGATTTTAGTGAGTTTTTGTGTTTGAATAGCAGACATGGGGTTACTCCTCCTAAATGACGGGATTTAATCCTCGACCTGCGCGCGCTGCCAGGGCCACACGCCAACAGTGAGGTTGCGGTGTTCAAAGAAAAAGACGGCCAGGGCGAGCGCAACCAGCCCAGTGACCAGCAGAGTGAGCGTGTCACCCGCTTGCTGCCCGGCGGTTACAGCCTCTGGTGAGGCGTTCAGGTAGGTGTGAAGAAAGAACGGGGTGAACGGCTCCAGAACTTCGGTGGACTGGGCCAAATTGTTACCAAAGTAACTGACAATAAGCACCACCGCGGACAGGGTGGAGGCAGCCCGCCGGCTGGCGGCAAACGCCGCAAAGAACAGGCTGAGCATCCCCACCGTAAAAACCATGGGCAAAGCAAAAAGGATTGCGCGGAACAGGTCCAGGGCCACAATGTCCGTTTCCACCTGGTTGGCAATGGCGTAGAACACCTGCACCGATACCGCAGCCACCACCAGGAACATGACCAGGCTGGAAATCATCAGCGCCAGCGCCTTGACGATGACAATTTGCCAGCGCGGCAGGGGCAGGGTCGCCAGCATTTCCAGGCGGCCATCCTCTTCCTCAGCGGCCAGCGTACCCGTACCGTTGATGATGGCATAGATGCACGCAACCAGCGGCATGAACGCGATAAGAATGGAGGCGATCCAGCCGGAAAATGTACCGAGGTTCATGCCCAGCATTTTGTAAATTTCCAGGTCGGCCAGGTTGCCCATCTCGGTCGCCACAGACGGGTAAATGCCAATGTACACAATGGGGAAAAAGCACAACCCAATGCTCCAGCCCAGCATGGCGCCGCGCCGAAATTTGAGTTCCTGCCACAGCAGCTTAAGCATGGTTGCCTCCGTTGCCCTTTTCGTAAAATGCCAGAAACACTTCTTCGAGACTCATGTTCTGGGTTTCAAGATCGCGCACGTTGTGCTGCGCAGCCATCGACAACACCTGGGGCAGGTTTTCGCGCACTTCCAATGTAATGCTGTTTTGGGCGCGGGAAATTTCCATAACCCCCGGCAGCGCAAACACCTCGGCAGGCGGCAGATTTGAGAAGGTGAAGGTCATGCGCTTGAAACGGGCGGCAAGCATTTCAGTCACCCGCTCGGTGGCCACTAACTCGCCAGAGCGGATGATACCCACCCGGTCGCACACAGCCTGCACTTCCGGCAGAATGTGCGAGGAGAAGAACACCGTGCGCCCATCCATTTTGACTTCGCGCACCAAATCCATCACGGTTTGCTGCACCAGGGGGTCGAGTCCGCTGGTGGGCTCATCCAAAATGAGCAGGTCGGGCTTGTTCATGAAGGCCGCCACGATGCCCACCTTTTGCTTGTTGCCGCGCGAGAAGGTGCGAATCGTGCGAGCAGGGTCCAAGTCCAACCGTTCAGACAGGGTGCGCCAGTAGCCTGTTGCGCCATTGAAGCCGCGCAGGTATTCCATCATCTCGAAAAACTCGGCGGCGCGCATGTCCTTGTAGAGCGCCAGTTCGCCAGGCAGGTAGCCCACCCGTTTGCGAATGTCCACACCCTGTTTGCGACAATCCATGCCAAAAATGGCGGCGTTGCCCGCAGTGGGGCGAATGACATCCAGCAGCACGCGCTGGGTGGTGGTTTTGCCCGCGCCGTTGGGGCCCAAAAATCCAAAGGCTTCGCCGCGCTCAACGGCAAGGTTGAGATTTTTCACGCCGCGCACCCTGCCATAGTACACGGTGAGATTGTTTGTTTGAATGATAGGTTCGCTCATGCCTTACTCCCTTGCGTTGTCAAGTGGGCATCCAACCCGGCCAGGCCGGCTGTCACATCCCACAGCTTCTTTTGCGTATCTTTGTTGTAAGCGTTCTTGTTGGCCTTCACTGGCACGTTGGGCGCGTCCCAATAGCCGCCGGTTACCGATTCGAATGTGGGATCAGCGGCCAGCCAGGTGTAGGTTTCGGCCATCTTCTCCGGCGTCATGGCAAACTTGCGCTTGGCATGGTACAGCTTCACCATCCATGCCGGCAGGTGGTCCAGCCGCGCATCTGGGATGGCCACATTGCCAACGCGCACACAGTTCACGGTCACGCCGGTGCCCGCCAGCCGTTCGGCTAGGTCAAAAGTGAACATAACCTGCGCCTGTTTGGCATGGTAGTAGGCATGCTGCATCGTGAATTTCTTTTGGCCATTCAGGTTATCGAATTCAATATTCAAGAACGGATAACTGATCAGCCCTTTGCTGGCCACGGTAACAATGCGGCTCGGCGCGCTGGATTTGAGGGTGGGCAGCAACAATGCAGTCATCAACACAATGTTCACATGGTTGGTGGCAAAGACCGTCTCCACGCCATCGTGGGTGAGCACCGGTTGTGTGAGGCGGTGATCAAAATTTGCAGCATTATGAATGAGAACATCCAGGCGGCTGTGGCGGCTGAGGAAATCTTCAGCCGCCCGGCGCACCGAAGCCTGCTCAGCCATATCCACAAGGATCAATTCCACCCGGCTGCTGTTGGCCGTTTTCCGCACATCTTCCAACGCTGCAGCCCCCCGCTCCGCGCTGCGGCACATCATGACCACATGCGCACCGTGCTGCGCCAGTTGAATGGAAGCCGCCCTGCCAATGCCAGAATTTGCGCCAGTTACAATAATGATTTTGTTTTCGAGAGTTTTCATGTTTTCGTTATTGGTTTGGTTGTTGATTGATTGGTCGATAGAGAGTGAAAAAAAATACGCGGCGCGTCAGGCCGACCCTGGCGGAGGGTGAGTGGAGCCTTTGTCGCCTTTGCGCGGCCTGCCCCGGCGACGGATCTCCGGCTCGGGCAGCGGCTGGTCTTTGATGGCCTCGAGACGCACCTCCACCATGTCCAACCAGCGCAGGTCCGCTTCGAGATGCATGATGGTTTTGTCGATCAGCATGATCTGGGCCATCTCGCTGCGCGGATTGAGCCTGTCACGGCGGATGGTGGCATCATGCAGTTCCTGGTACAGGCGCGCGCGCTGGGTCTGCACCAGCCGCGAGGGGTCTGCCCGATGTGAGACCAACCCGATCATGATCTTGACAAAAAATTCATCGCGCTGGTGCTCGGCAGAAACGCTTTCGGTAAACCACTGCCGCAGCGCATCAGCGCCCCCATCAGTCAGCGAATAGATCCGTCGTGATGGCTCATCGCCTTCTCCCAGGTCCGATTCGCGCGCCACCAACCCGGCTTCTTCCAGCCGGTCTAGCGTGGTGTAGATCTGGGCGGGCTTCACACCCCAGACATCATCGCCAATCACAGCCTCGAAGGCCGCGCGCAGCTCGTAACCGTGGCGGGGTTTTTGGGCAAGCAGACCAAGCAGGGCATTTCGAACAGACATAATAAATGGTAACCTGTTTATTATTTATTCAACGGGATAAATAATAAACAGGTTACCATTTACTGTCAAGGGTATTTTTGTCATCAGCAGGCTGTGACTTTTTTCTGTGCGGTTTGTCTCAAGGCGTTTTAGGCTTCTGGCAGGGTAAAGTAGAATGTAGACCCTTCATCGAGGCGGCCCTCCGCCCAGATGCGCCCCCCGTGCCGTACGATAATGCGATGCACGGTCGCCAATCCCATGCCGGTGCCTTCCACCATGCCGGGTTGATGTAACTGCTCAAAGTTACGAAACAATTTGCCTACATAGGTCATGTCAAATCCAATGCCATTATCACGCAGGAAATAGATTGCCTGCCCGTTCTGCCTGTTTATCCCAAACTCAATTTCAGCTTGTTCGCGCCCAGCCGTAAATTTCCAGGCATTATCAACCAATTCTTCGATCACTACGCCCAAAAGCGCCCGGTCGCCAAAAGCCGGCAGTTGTTCGGCAATTTTCATCTCAACCCGGCGGCCGGGATGGCGATTCATCAAATCGCGCAATACGTGGCGCGCCGTGTGTGCCAGGTCGAGCTGCTGTTTGTTGATCGGCTGGCGGCTGTAACGAATAAGGTGAATCAGGTCATCCAAAAGCCTGGCCATGTGCTGGGCCGCCTGCTTGATCTTGAAGATATAAGCATTCTGCTCCCCATCCAGATTCTGGCTGTGGTCACTGAGCAGGATGCTGGCATACCCATCCACAGCGCGCAGCGGGGTGCGCAGGTCGTGAGATGCGGTAAAAGACACGCCTTCGATCTCTTGCAATGCACCTTGAAGCTGTTGCGTACGTTCTTTTACCCGCTGTTCCAATTCCTCGCGATGCGCCTGCTCCACCTTACGGAAAGCCTCATCGCGCAGTTGGCGTTGGATGGCCAACCCGAGGGTACTGGCCGCCACCTGAATTGCGTCCAACTCCACCTGCAGCCAGTTGCGCACCCTGAAGTTGTCATCCATGCCCATAATGCCCCACCAAACGCCATTCACATAAATGGGCGCATCCAGGTACGTCAGCAAACCGCGCGCCAGGTACATCTGCCGGACGGATTCGGGCAGCATGTCCAGGTTGCAATAGTACACCTGGCCTGCCTGCATCTTTTCCAGCCAGGGTCGGCTGTGTTCTTCCACAATGGACATGTTCTGGAAGGTTGGGTTTTCAATGTCTGGCTTGCAGCCAGGCGCCACCCACTCAAAGCGCTGCGATGTGCCCGCGCGCCCATCGGGCAGCGGGTGATTCTCAAACAAATAAACGTGCGACGATTCGGTCGCCTGCCCGATATGCTCCAAAACCTTGTCAATTTCATCGCGCCAGTCGGCAGACTGGAGAAATGACTGCGCCGAAAAGGCGGCCACCTCCAAAATCGCTTCACGCTGGCGCAATGCCTGCTCGTTACGCTGGCGCTGGATGGCCAGCCCCAGGGTGGTGGCCGCAATCTCTATCGTTTCGACCTCCCCAGGCGACCACTCGCGCATATTGACAAAATCATCCAGACCAAGCACACCCCACCATTGTCCCGACACAATGATGGGAATTTCCAAAATGGATTTGATTCCACGCGCCCCAAAGTATTGCGCCCATTCGGGTCCACAGGTGGCCAGGTTGGCCTGCATCGACTGCCCGTTAGACAGTTCAACATACCATGGCTGGCTTTCTATCTTCGCGAGACTGATGTCCTTGTACTCAGGGGCGTCAATTTCGGCTGGAAAACCTTCACGCACCCACTCATAGCGCTGCGAAAGCGCAAAAAACCCGCCAGGGGTGATGTGCCGCTCGAAAATATAAGCATGGGTCGAACCCACCGCCTCTCCAAGACGCGCCAAAACCAGCGAAATACTGTTCCGCCAATCGGGCACTTCCAGGAACTGCTGGGCCGCAAAATTCACCGCGCGCATAATGGCGTCACGCCGCAGCAGGGTATTCTGCTCGCGCCGTTTCTGCGCCAGGCTCTGGCTG
Organism: Anaerolineales bacterium; assembly: GCA_034433165.1. Lineage (GTDB taxonomy): Bacteria > Chloroflexota > Anaerolineae > Anaerolineales > Villigracilaceae > DAOUAP01. Next base: position 117,085 of record DAOUAP010000011.1, read on the forward strand.
AGCACCTGGGTCGAAACCAGCATGAACATGGCCATCCCGAGGAACAAAGCCGTGTAATTGAACCAGAGTGAAACTGCGGACTCAGACACAAAGCGAGAAACGCTCAGCCAACCCGCCTGCTGGGCAAGCAAAACCCCCAACACCACCAGCGAATTGTACGCAGTAACCGCGAGCACCGCCCAACCATTGAGCAGCCAACCCGCCACGGCAATGTTGATCAGGAAAATGGCGGTGTTTGTAGAGCGCACCGTTCCCAAAACGATGGCATTGACCGTCACGATCAACGAAAAGAGCACCACCCATAACACACTGGCCGCATACACCCGGCCCCTGAAAAGCAGCACCCGCATCCACACGGCCATCAATAGCCCGGTCACACCTGCCGCAAAAACATACGCCGATGGCACAGGTTCGAGCAGGTTACCCAACAGCATGACCGGCACGACCAGATAAACCGTGAGGGTCGTTACATTCAGCATCCGGGCGCGCAGGGTTATTGTTTCGTCTTCAAATATCGGCGGTGCAATAAAGCGCTTGAACGTCTCGATCATGAAAATCATCCCTTTCGTATTTTAGCCTACTTGCCCGTTTTTCACCCGAATTAAGATAAACTTTGCCCATGACGATCTCCTCCCTGCTGGCGCGCTGGCGCACCGACCCCGACACCGCCCCCAACATCCCCACCTGGCAGACCACCCCGCCGCGCCCCGCCCGCCTGCTCCCGTTTCCAGAAGACCTCCCCACCCCCCTGGCCGATTCGCTCCGCGCGCGGGGCATCTCCCAGCTCTACAGCCACCAAGCCGAAGCGTGGATGCACGCCCGGCGCGGCGGGCATGTGGTGCTGGCCACCGGCACCGCCTCGGGCAAGACGCTGGCCTACAACCTGCCCGTGCTGGCCAGCCTGCTGGAAAACCCCAACCAGCGCGCGCTTTACATCTTTCCCACCAAAGCACTGGCGCAAGACCAGCTTAACGCGTTATCCCGGTTGTCCGTCAACCAATTCCTCGAAAACGGTCCAACCAGGCAACGGCTCAACTTTGCAACAGCCATTTACGACGGCGACACGCCGCAATCCCAGCGGCAGGGAATCCGCAAGAACGCCCGCATCCTGCTCACCAACCCAGACATGCTGCACACCGGCATCCTGCCGCACCACACCAACTGGGCCGATTTCTTCCAACATCTCCGGTTCGTGGTGATTGATGAAGTCCACACCTACCGCGGCGTGTTCGGGGCGCACGTCGCCAACGTGATACGGCGGCTGAGGCGTGTGGCCGCCTTCTACGGCGCGCGCCCGCAGTTCATCATGACCTCGGCCACCATCGGCAACCCGGCCGAACTGGCCGAGGCGCTCATCGAAGCGCCGGTGGCCCTCATCGACCAGGATGGCTCGGCGCGCGGCGAGCGGCACTTCCTCATCTATAACCCGCCGGTCATCGACCCCGCGCTGGGGCTGCGCAAAAGCGCCATGCGCGAGAGCGTGCGCCTGGGGCAAGATCTGCTGGCTCACAAGGTGCAGGGCGTTCTGTTCGCCCGCTCGCGCCGCAGCGTGGAGATCCTGTTGAGCTACCTTTCGGCTTCTGCCCCTCTCTCTGGCAGGGAGAGGGGTTGGGGTGAGGGTGAAACAGAGGGGGTCCGCGGCTACCGCTCGGGCTACCTGCCCGCCCAGCGCCGCGAGATCGAACGCGGGCTGCGCGATGGATCCGTGAAGCTGGTCGTGGCCACCAACGCCCTCGAGCTGGGCATCGACATCGGCGGGCTGGGCGCGGCCATCCTGGCCGGCTACCCCGGCACCATCGCCAGCGTGAGGCAGCAATCGGGGCGGGCCGGGCGCGGCGAGGATGCGGCCGTCTCGGTGCTGGTCGCCACCCCCGACCCGCTCGACCAGTTCCTGGCCCACCATCCCGAATACATCCTGGCGCGCTCGCCCGAGCAGGCCCTGCTCAACCCCAACCACCTGCTCATCCTGCTCAACCACCTGCGCTGTGCCATGTTCGAGCTGCCCTTTGCCGCCAACGAAGGCTTTGGCAGCCTCTCGGACGAACTGCTGCGCGAGTACCTCGACTTCCTGGCCGAAAACAACGAGGCGCACCGCTCCAACGAAAAATACTTCTGGATGGCTGACGCCTACCCGGCCGCTTCTGTTTCTCTGCGCACCGCCTCACCCGAAACCGTGCTGCTGCAAAGCGCGAACGCCGACAGCCGCCCGGTCGTCATCGGCTCGGTGGACCGCGAAAGCGCGGTCTGGATGGTGCACCCCGGCGCGCTCTACCTGCACGAAGCCCAGCAATATTTTGTGCAAGACCTCAACCTGGAAACGCTCACCGCCGCGCTCGCCCCGGTGGCGCTCGACTACTACACCGAGCCGCTGCGCGAAACCAGCGTGCAGGTGCTTTCCATCGCAGAAACGCTCCCCTCGCCCTTTGCAAGGACCGCGAAGCGTGCCGAAGGCGGAGGGGCTGAGGGTCGCGCCGCAAAATCCTACGGCGAGTTGCAGGTTACCACGCAGGTCACCGGCTTCCGCAAGCGCGCCTGGCTGACCGGCGAAAACCTGGCCCAGGAGACACTCGACCTGCCCCCCAGTGACCTGCAAACCACCGGTTACTGGCTGACCATTTCTGAAGAGATGGTGGACGCCCTCTCCCGCGAAGGGCTGTGGACCAACGCCCCCAACGATTACGGTCTCGAGTGGCCCGCCATTCGCAACGCCGTCCGCGCCCGAGACGGCTACCGCTGCCAGTTGTGCGGCGCGGCTGAAGGCGGGCCAAAACAGCACGATGTGCATCACAAGATCCCCTTCCGCCAGTTCCGCGACGAGGGCGGGCGCATCCTGCGCGAGCGGGCGAACCAGATGAACAACCTGGTCACGCTCTGCCCCTCCTGCCACCGCCAGGCCGAGCAGAATGTGCGCATGCGCAGCGGACTGGCCGGGCTGGGCTACGTGCTGGCCCAGCTCGCGCCGCTCTTCCTGATGTGCGACCCCGGCGACCTGGGCCGCCACACCGACCCGCAGGCCGCCTTCGCCGGAGGCAAACCGGTCGTGGTGCTGTACGACCTCGTCCCGGCGGGCATCGGCTTCAGCCAGAAACTCTTCGAACTGCACGACGAACTGATCGCCCGCAGCCTCGAACTGGTAGCCGCCTGCCCATGCGACGATGGCTGCCCCTCCTGCGTGGGCCCGGCCGGTGAAAACGGCATGGGCGGCAAGCTGGAGACGCTGGCGCTTTTACGCGCCTTGCTCGGAGGATCATGAAATACGCTGCCGTCTTGATTATTCTCTCCATTCTCACTGGTTGTTCTCTACCGGACAAATTTCGTGATAGTTTGTCTATTTCGAGCGACAGCGAGAAATCTTCCCACATGTGCGCAAGATTTCTCCCCGCTACGCGGCTCGAAATGACAAGTAAAAGCGAAAAATTATCGTTCGGCCATTTTGTCCGGTAGAGAAACTGGTTGCGCACAACAACCAATCGAGCTCCCTGCGGCATCGCCTCCAATTTCTACGATCACCCCCAAACTCCCACCAACCGCGACACCCATCTCTGAGCCAACCAAAGTTGAGTGGTTACCGTATGATGACTCGGTTCTTCAAGATGTAGAAGGTTACACTTATTGCCAACAGCCCTTCATTGCTCAAATCCCCAAAGATCAAACTACGAATTTAACACGGGAGCAAATCGGCACCAGACTCTTTGAACTCTATCTGGCTCACTACTCAACCGAAGAAACGCCTAAACTCTGCCGTCTGACAAATTTTAAGATCGAAAAAGTAGAAATTGATCCCTGGCGCGCAACTTACCTGACTGTGCTTTTCTCCGTTCAAGTGCCACAAGCTCTTACAAACTGGGTTGCAGGGAACGGCGACCTGGCACTCGAAGGCTGGATCGTGAACAAACTCCTTTTCATCACCCTTGATGAAAGTGACACAGTTTACATATTGAAAATCATCGGCACTGGACCATAAACATTGCAAACTATCACTTTCCACAACATCCGCACACGCTCGGCTATGTTCCCGCCGACCCCGCCTGGGATAAGGATTTCGGCACAGTCGGGGCCATCCTGCTTGGGCCGGATGGCCGCCTGTACACCGGTGCCGACCCGCGCGAAGAGACCACCGCCGCCGGTAAATAACCCCAACAAAAAACGCTGTGCAAGGGCTTGGCCTTTGCACAGCGAGCTCAGAGTTACAGGGCGGACGATGCGCTTTCAGCGCACACCGGCGCGTCATTTTACCGTTTTTATTTCTATCTCATCCGAGCGCCCCCCAAACAAACCGCGCTTTTCATACGCGTCGATCTCGAACAAACGTTCCCCCACTTCCACCCGCGCTTTGACAGGGGTAAACACCGCATGTTTGCCGGTGTTGGGGTACCACTCACGTCCCTTGCGCGCCAGCAAAATCAACCCGCTTTCATTGCCAAGCGCCACGAAATCTTTATTGACCGTGTCTTGAAAGGCGCGAACTCCCATCTTTGAGACGAAACGGCTGGTCATCGCCAGAACATCCTCCGTCGCCAACCCAATCTCACTAATGCTCAAGATATTGGCGCTACCAAACGCTTCGACGCTTGGGTTTTTGAGATCATGCCGGGCAGCGAACTCCAAAATGTTCCCCGCTGCATCATAGCAATACATGGCGTGTGTATTCCAGCGCTCGAAGAAAAAAATCTCCTGCCAGTTTTTATTTGGGATGAGGGTGGTACGGGCGTCCAACCATTCGTGGGCATCCTCCAATTTATTCTCGGGGATGTTAAACGCCAAATGGACGAAACCCCCAAAATCTGACGGCGCTTTCTTGAAAATCAATTCGGATACGCCTGCAGTCACTAAAACCTGCCCGTCCGTCCCCCGTTCCACAGGCAGGCCGAGCTTCCCGGCGTAAAACCTGGCTTGCGCATCCAGGTTCTTGGCTAAAAGTTCCAACCTGATGATTCGCATAAACCCTCAAACCCAATGAAAACATAAAAAGAATAATGCTTACAATATTGTAACCCAACTCCGGTCCTTTTTTACCTGCCTGGTTGGGCAACCGGCGAATCAGGGGCACACCAGCCAAACCTTGAGCCGGAATAAATGCATGGCGGGCAGTGTCCCCCTGACACTGCCCGCCGTGTTACCTCCTGTTTTTTTATGGAAGCGGTAACCCGAACGTGCGCTGCAAAAAGACCGCCATCTGATCGCGCGTTACCGCATTTGACGGGCAGTAGTTGCCGCCGCCGCAACCAGCGGTGATACCTTCGAGCGCGAACTGTTTGATCCAGGCTGCCGCCCAA
>DAOUAP010000012.1:0-4965 GCA_034433165.1 Anaerolineales bacterium
GGTACTTCAGGTAAAACGAAAAAATTCGAGCAGGACGGGCGTCCCGGCCCCAACCTGGACGCTGGCCGGGTCGCTGGCGGCCAGGTTATCGCCGCGCGAGGTGGCCTGGGGAGCAGGCTGGAGGGGCTGGGCCGCCTCGGTTGCGGTTGGCGTAGCGGAGGGGACGACCTGTTCAACGGCGGCAGGAGGCAGGGAGGGAGTCGCATCTGCCGGGGCAGCGCAAGCGGCCAGGAACAGGGTCAGGGCAAAGGCAAAGTATCTCTTCATCTTCCATCTCCTTCCAAAACAATTTAGACTAATTTTATCTATTTATTGTTAGAAAGAGATGAATTTCGAGAAGCACCGTCCCGAAGGTTTGAATGGCTCAATCAGGTTTTTCAAGCAAACCTCACCTGCACTTGTCGCGCAGGCGCAAGTGTCGGGACGTTTCCCCATTTTTTGAGAAGATACGTTGAACTGAAGAAATAGTGGCGCCAGTTATCAGGGCTGTGACGCCTTACTGCACACTCCTCCTTGATAGGTTGCACTGTGCCGGCCTTTTTACGCCAAGCGGCCGTCTTGCATCTTCCATTGCTGGCTGGCAGCCTGCGCAACAATCGGGTCATGGGTCACAACCACAAAGGTTTGGCCAGCAGCGTGCAAACTGGCAAACAGTTCGAGCAGGTGGTCGCGGTTGGCAGCATCCAGGTTACCGGTGGGTTCATCGGCCAGGATAACCTGCGGCTGGTTGACCAGGGCACGGGCGATGGTGACGCGTTGTTCTTCGCCACCGCTCAGTTCGCCGGGGAAGTGCGTTAGCCGGTGAGTCATTCCCACGATTTCAATCGCGCGGCGCGCCTGTTCTTCGCGCGCCTGCTGTTTCATCCCGGCGTATTTCAACGGCAGCGCAACATTTTGCAATACGTTCAGGTCGGGGATGAGGTTAAAGGCTTGGAAGATAAACCCGATTCGCTCCCGTCGCAGCTGCGAAAGAAAACGGTCATTCATTTTTGAGATGTCTTGCCCATCGAAGAGAATCTGCCCTTGCGTGGGCCAGTCCAGCGCGCCAAGCAGGTGCAGCAGGGTAGATTTGCCGCTGCCTGAAGCCCCCTGTATGGCGATAAAATCGCCGCGCTGGATGCGAATCGAAATCCCCTCGACGGCGCGGATGGTTTCCGCGCCTTTGCGGAAATGTTTGCTGACCTGTCTTGTTTCGATGAGCGTTTCTTTCATGCTTCACTCCATGCGCAGCATTTCGGTTGGCGCGCGCGAGGCGGCCCACCAGGCTGGAAGACCGCCGAACAGCAGGGCGGCCACTGCGGCCACGCCCAGGGCAACGGCCAGCCAGTAGGGATAAACGGTCAGCGGCCAGCCGGAGTAAAATTGCACGAGCAGCGCAATGAGCGTGCCTGCCGCCCCGCCCGTTAGCGCGGCCAGCAGGGTGATTTGCAGGGCTTGCGCCAATACCATGCGGGCGACATCAACCCGCGTAGCCCCTAATGCGCGGTGGATGCCGATTTCGCGCCAGCGGCTGACGACCCACGCAAACACCTGGTTCATGACGCCAACTGCGCCGATGAACAGGCTGAACCCGGCGAATAAACCCAGAATGCGATATAAATTCATTCGCCAGCCAAGGATATCCCCGATTTCATTGGCTGGCAAAATGTACTGAGGGGAAATTTTTCCGGTGAAGTTTGTGATATTTATTGTTTGCAAACTGGTTAATGTTTGGCGCATAGATTCAATCGTGGCTTGAAAATCGAGTTCTTGAGGAACGATGAAGGGAATCTGGCCTTTGATATATTCTCCGCCGCCTGCCAACGGCGTGCCTGGCGGGACATAGGCCACATCGTCGAAATACCCCATGATATGGAACGCGGCCCAGTCATCCATGATTCCTATGATGGTGTAATCATGCCATTGCTGGTTTACCAGCATCTCAGGCGAAACATTGCCTTCAGCAGCGATTTGCCTGGCCAATTCCGGTCCCAATACTGCTACCTTTGCCGCTCGTTCTTCCTCTTCACGAGTGAACCACCTTCCCGCAAGCATGGCTGGAGGACGCATTTCACTCATGCTGGCGCTGGCTGTTAATATCTCGGCAGACTGCATCCCTTTAACGCCCAGCCAGCCAAGTTGAATATGGGGATACTCTTTTTTCAACAAGCGATAATGCGCTGCTACCAGGAATTGGGGATTGCCTTCGGGTTGGTTGTAGCGGGTTATCCATGAAACGAATGCCCCAGCGCGTTCTCCACCTGACCAGCCCAGGATGCGGTCCAGTTGTGACCGCGCGCCATCGCGCAGCCCCAGAATTATCAGCAGGGCGGCAATACTGGCGGCAAACCCGGCCCAGCCCAGCAAGGTTTTGAAACGAGCGCCTGCAATCGTCGGGCTGCTTTCTCGAAGCAAAGCCGCCGGACTATTGCGCAGGAAGAATGGAATCACGAATATTGTACTCAACCACCAGATTCCAAAGCTCAATCCCACGCCTGAAATTAACATAAGCAGGCTTGGGCGGACAGGGATAGGTGGACAATCGTAAATGCCACAGGACTGAAGAGCATTGCCGAGAAAAATGGAGAGCGGCGCTGCGATTACTAATCCAATAACCGCTCCTCCAAGAGCGTATCCTGTAATGTGGCGGGCAAATTCCAGGGTTAGGGTTATGCATGAAGCGCCCAGACTTCGCCGTATGCCAATGTGCTTTCGCTGTTGCAGGAGAAGTTGGAAGGCAGTGCCGCTGACATTTATGGCGGCTGTTGCGCCAGCCAGACCAATTGTCCATAGTAAGCTGCCCAGAAAAACGCGCTGCAGGTTGAGGCCGCTCGCAATCAGCGCATAATCTTGGCGGCTAAAGAATTGTACATGGACCCGATTCCCGTATTTTTCGCCAAAAAAAGCCGAGATTTCTTCAACAGCCTGTTCTGCCTGGCCAGGCCGCGGTTTCACCCAGATTGTCTCTACTGTCCCACTGCGCATTGTTGGTGATACCAGGGCTTGCGGGGTATCGGGAAGGAGCAGGTAGATTTTTTGGTCAAAAAAAATGTTCACATCTGCCAGGTAATATGGGCTTGGTTCCAAAACCCCGGCGATTATAAACGGTTCTGACCAGCCGAGTTCTGATGTCACTTGTTGTCCACGGACAGGGTGATCGCCAAACAAAATTTTTCGCGCCCCTGCGCCTAATACCAGGCAAGTCTTACAATCTTCAGGCGTGGGAATTTGCCCTTCGCTCAAGTTCAACCCGGCCAGGTCGAAGTATTGGATTGGAACGCCATAGATGCTAAAGAAATTACCGGGCGCGGTAGATGCGATAAGAGGGTCATTGAAATGCCATTGCCAGGCCAGAGATTGAACAGACGAAAACTCTCTGATTTGTTCAATGTCCTCAGGAGATATGAGCAACGGCGTGGCAGTTATCCCCATGGTACCAAGAATATCCACAATGATAGGAGGGCTAAAGAGATTCATGCCTTCGAGACGTTGTTGGGCAAGCCTGGAAAGTTGTTCAGATAATTCTACTGTCGTAAGTTTTATTTCCATGACATCCTTCTGATGCGCGGGAGCGAGGCGATTGACTTCCCTTACGGCAGCCTCGTACACTGCCAGGACGATGCAAAAAGCCGCAACAGCCAGAGCCGTGGAAAGTATTGTTGAAATTTGGCGAAGGCGAAAAGGAATAAGCATGGCGTTGACCAGCCTGGTGCCGAAATGTACGGCAACATTTTCACATTAGACGCGTTATATAAAGGCCGTTTAGCCTGCGAGGCTTATCTTGCGCATGTTCCGCAAGGCCCCCACTTGTACCAGCCTCCAGTGCATTGACACCATCCCATGCCGGATACTGTATCAACGCACCACTGTGCTTTAGCGCAGACCCAGGTTTGCTGTTTGGTTGGCGCGCACCTTGAACTCTCATTGCTCATAGGACACAGTGTTCCACACGCAAAAGCGTAGGCAGGCGTTACGGCGACAGCGAATGTAGTAAATAGCATGACTGCCAGCAACACAGTGATTGTAGCGAACCGTATTGTTTTCATTTTTCACCTCCTGAAAAGATGGACACGAAGGATAAGCCTATGGCTTGGTGATGGTCTGTTGAACTGCGGCTTCCAATTCGGAAATGCTAAAGACCATCCTGTTGGCGACAAACAAAATCGGCGTGCCGTTCACCCCGTATTTTTGCCCATCGGCGAGGTCTTGTTCGATGGCTGTTCTCGTTCTCCCGCTTGCTATGCAATCTTTAAATTGATCCATATCCAGGCCAATCGTTACTGCGTACTAGAAATCCATTGCGCTCTGCCTGGCCGCAAATTGCCAGCCGATCTTTCTCTGCCCGATCGGCTACCCAACGACAAAGCTCACCTGCCGTTATGGAGCGCAGCGGAAGAGCGGTCAGGTGCAGCGCCTTGTTGGAAAGCAAAATCAAATCACCCTATTTACTTACCGCGAGTCTTATCCATTTGTAAGAGGTAATAACTGGCCTGATTACAGCCGCCACTGAAATAATCAGGTACCAATACCAATCCAAACTGAGTATTGGCTCCCACAACTTCGCAAGCAGAAACGCCGCAGCAAAAACAGCAATTTTAATTAACCCAACATCAATCCAATCTGCTTTGAAACTTCGCAATTGTTCCATGATACTCATTTCTCAATCCTTTCTTATTTTGCTTTCTAACGGTTGGTTTCAGCGGCAGCGGCGGGGCAAGCAAGACTCCTTCGCCCGAAATTCAACCTGGCTGCCTCGCGGCGCCGACCATAATTGGGCGCAAATGTGGCCTGCGTAACCATTCTTCGCTCGTTTCTTGAGATTACTCATCTGCTCACTTATGCCTGATGGGGCTGTCTGGTTTTTTCTAAACAGCCCCAAAATGACATGAACAAGCAAATATGGTTACTTCAGCTTGAAGTACGCCAACAGGGCCGATCCATCCTGGGTGATGATGGTCACACGGTAGCACTTGCCAGCCGCGCGCG
>DAOUAP010000013.1:0-19817 GCA_034433165.1 Anaerolineales bacterium
TCGCCACGGTCACCGCACATGCGGCCAGGTTCCCATTCAATCATGCAATCTGGAACTTGCTCTGTGGCTTTTTCCAGCAATCGGTCAATGAGTTCGTCCCACAATGCTTCCAAAAGCGCATCCAGCGGGTCATCAGGCTCTCGCAATTTGATGACGATGTATTCTTTCTCCAAGACCCAGTGACCAAAGTGCTGGCGGATGGTCTGCGGCGAAGGACGGTGCGGGTGAACCCAAACAGGGTGATAATCTCGCGGGTCAACACCCCCGCCAAACGGGACGGTTGCAGGCCCGGGGCGGATATATTGAATGCGGTTCAGCACATAGTAGCCAAACAACACCCCCGTATCGCTTGCTTTTTGCTGGTCTCCCTGATGGACAAGGAAAACACGAGTCTTTCCAGGGATAACCCATTCTGGCAGGTAGGGCATGCGGCGGCAACAGCCGCGTAAGTTTGCCTCCACGATGTAATCGTCAATGGTCGGGTAAGCGCCACTCCCCACCCATGTGACAAGGTCAGTAAGGGAATATACCGGGCGTTCCATAAAACATCCTTTCCGCCGGTAATGGCATGATGGCTCCCCCGTTTGTGTGCAATTTCATTATTGCGCCATCTCTGCCAAAAATCAAGAGGCACATTTGCAATCAGACTTTCATTGTCGTAAAATCACATCAATCGAAACGGAGGCGCATGCGACCCAACCCCCTCAAAACCAAACTTTCCCAAGGAGAAGCCTGCCGCGGTGTGTGGCTGGGCATTCCCAGCCCCTTTAGCGCGCGCCTGATGGCCCGCCAGCCGCTGGACTGGCTGCTGATAGACGCCGAACACGCCCCGGTGGATGCGCCCACGCTGTCTCAAATGGTTTCCGCCATTGCCGAAGCCAACGGACCCGCGCCAGTGGTGCGCGTGGCCCAATCCAGCCCGGAAAGCTTCAAGCGCGCCCTGGATGCCGGGGCCTACGGCGTCATCGCGCCCATGATCAACACCCGCGCCGAGGCCGAGCAGGTAGCCGCCTGGACGCGCTTCCCCCCGCTGGGGCAGCGTTCCTTTGGCAGCGCCTACGCCGGGCTGGCCTTCGATGCCAGCATGGGCGACTACCTGCGCGCCGCAAACCAGCAGGTGATGGTGGGTGTGCAGATCGAAAGCCAGGCCGCGCTCGCCAACCTGGACGACATCTTCAGCGTGGAAGGGCTCGACCTGGCCTTCGTCGGCCCGGTGGACCTGTCCATTTCGCTCGGGCTCGACCCGCTGCCCGAAAACCCGCACCCGCTCTTCCAGGAAGCCCTTGAAACCATCATCGCCGCAGCCCGCGCGCGCCGCCTGCCGCTTGGCATTTACTGTTCCAACGGCAAAGCCGCGGCCATGCGCATTGCCCAGGGTTTCCAGTTCGTCAACGTCACCAGCGACATCGCCAGCCTGGCGCGCAACATCCAGGTCGAGTTGGAGTCCGCCCGGTGAGCAGCAGCGCCCCCATCCCGCCAGTCGTCATCGTCGGCGCCGGGCCCACCGGCATGACCGCCGCGCTCGAACTGGCGCATCACGGCATCCCCAGCCTGCTTTTGGACGAAGACCACAAACTGAGCGACGGCTCGCGTGCGCTGGCCTACCACGAATCCGCGCTGGGTGTGTGGGAAAAACTCGGCGCGGCCGAACCCATGCTGCAAAAGGGAATCGCCTGGTCGCGGCGGCATACCTACCGCGGCGAACGCCTGCTCTACACCCAGGATTACGCCCGCCCCCCGGCCGGATTCCTGCCGCGCTACATCAACCTGCCACAGGCGGACGTGGAGCGGGCCCTGCTCGAACGCATCCAGCCCAACCCACTCATCACCCTGCGCTGGGATCACAAAGTGACCGGCGTTAGCCAATCCGAAAACGGCGTCACCCTAACCATTGAAACCCCGCGCGGCGAGACCAGCGTCCGGGCCGCCTACACGCTGGCCTGTGACGGCGCACGCAGCGCCATGCGCCGCCTGCTGGGGCTGGACTTCCCCGGCCGCACATTCAACGATTACTTCCTCATCGCCGATATTCGCGCCGACCTCAACTTCCCGCACGAGCCGCGCTTCTTCTTTGACCATCCTTCCACCCCCGGTCAAACCGTACTCATCCACCCCCAACCGGAGGGCGTTTGGCGCATAGACTGGCAGATTGGCGCGCAAGCCGACGCGGAAAAAGAAATGGAGCACAACACCATGGCACGCCGCATCCGCGCCCTGATCGGCGACACCCCCTACGAAATCGTCTGGCTGAGCGCGTACCGCTTCCACCAGCGCCTGCTGGCCCGCCTGCGGCACGGGCGCATCCTCTTTGTTGGCGATTCGGCCCACCTGGTGGCCCCCTTTGGCGCGCGCGGCATGAACAGCGCCATCCAGGATGTGGAAAACCTGGGCTGGAAACTCGCCCTCGTTTTGCGTGGCCTGGCCCCCGAAGCCCTGCTCGAGAGCTATCACACCGAACGCTGGGCCGCCCAACAGGAAAACCAGCGCGTCACCATCACCACCATGAAATTCATGGCCCCCAACATCCCCTGGCTGCGGCTCAAGCGCGACCTCATCCTGTGGCTGAGCGGCTTCCTCCCCATGGCCCGCGCCTGGGTGGACAGCGGCAAAATGAGCGTGCCCTACACCTATGCCCCTTCCGCGCTGTGCCGGCCCGATGCCCCCGGCGAAGATTGGGGCAGCGCGCCCGGCCCGGGCTCCAAACCGGCCGATTCAGCCATCACGCTCATCCGCAACGGGCAGGCCGAAGCCTCCTTCCTGCGCAGCCTGTTCGGGAGCGGGTTTGTCGCCCTCTTTTTTGAAGATGACCCCTCCCGGGCCGCCATCACCCACCGGGCGCTGGAGGCATCCCGGGCCGCCCTCCTTCCCCTGGCGGCTTACACCATCACCCGCAGCCGGGAGGGCCAAAACCCGGCCATCCACGACCCGCAGGGCCAGCTGGCCGGTTTGCTCGGCGCGCAGCCCGGCGCACTCCACCTCTTCCGCCCGGATGGGCACATTGCCCTGCGGCGCCAGGAAGCAGACTTGCAAGAACTAGCCGGTTATTTTGCCGCCCTGGGCGGCTCGCCAAACACCCCGTAGAAAGGTTTACACAATGAGTTCCATTCCCCTGCCTGTCACTCCAGACCCCCAATTTGCCGCGCTGTGCGAGCGCATTACCGCTGACAAAAAACGCCTCAAAGTGCCGGGCGTTTCGGTGGGCGTGTGGCACAGCGGGCAGGAATTTGCCGCCGGGTTTGGGCGCACCAACCTCGAAAACCCACTGCGCGTCACATCCGATACGCTCTTCCAGATCGGTTCCATCAGCAAGACTTTCACCGGCACCGCCCTGCTGCGCCTGGTGGAAATGGGCGCACTCAACCTGGACACCCCGGTGCGCAAGATCCTGCCCAAATTCAAGATGGCGGACAGGGATGTTGAGAAAAACCTGACCACCCGCCACCTGCTGACCCACACCGGCGGCTGGATCGGCGACTACTTCGACAACTTTGGCAACGGCGATGACGCCCTGCAAAAAATGATCAAAAAGATCCGCAAACTGCCGCAGGTCACGCCGCTGGGAACGGTCTGGTCCTACAACAACGCCGGGTTCAACATCGCCTGCCGCGTGCTGGAAGTGATCACCGAAAGGCCTTACGAAACGGCCATGCAGGAACTTATCCTCGACCCGCTCGGGTTGACGCACACCTTCTTTTACCCCGACGATGTGTTCATCACACACCGCTTCGTGGCCGGGCATTACAGAGAAAAAGGCAAGGTCAAAGTGGCGCGCCCGTGGGCCGTTGGGCGGGCCGGCAACGGCGTGGGCGGCGTGGTCAGCAGTGTGCGCGAACTGCTCAAGTATGCCCGCTTCCACATGGGCGACGGCGCGAACGAAAACGGTGAGCCGGTCATGAAGCAAGAAACGCTCGCAACCATGCGCGTCCCGCAGGCCGAAGCGGACGGGCGCGGGCAGATCGGGCTGACCTGGTTCATCCGAAAAGCGGGCGGCCTTACCATTTACGGGCATGGCGGCGCCACCCACGGGCAGCAAGCCATGTTCCACTTCATCCCGGATAAAAACTTCGCCATCGCCATGCTCACCAACAGCAGCGATGGCGGCATCATCGCCGACAAGCTGCTCAAATGGGCGCTGGAAATCTTCTTCGACACCGCCATGCCCGTCCTCACCCCCGAACAAAAACCGGACGACTTCCTGGCGGCGTTCACCGGGCGCTACGACCTGCCGCTCTCGTGCTTCGACCTGACCGCCAGGGACGGCTACCTGGTGCTGACCGAAATCCCGCGCGGCGGCTTTCCCACGCCTGATGCCCCGCCCGGGCCGCCCCAGCCGCCCGTTCGACTGGCCTTTTACGGGGATGACCAAGTCATCGGGCTGGACGAACCTTCAAAGGGGGCGCTGGGCGATTTTATCCGCGATGCAGAAGGGAAAGTGAAGTTCCTGCGCATTGGCGGGCGGGCCCACCCGAGAGTTGGTTAACGCATGGAGATCGACCCCACCACCCTGCCCTGGAATTCCGTTTATAAGATACTGACCGGCTCCGTGGTGCCGCGCCCCATCGGTTGGATCTCCAGCGTGGACGCAGACGGACGCCGCAACCTGGCCCCCTTCTCCTTCTTCAATGTGGTCTGCGCCAACCCGCCGACCGTGCTGTTCTGCCCGATGGTGCGCGCTACAGACATGGGGCGCAAAGACACGCTCCACAATGTGCGCGCCACCGGCGAGTTCGTGGTCAACATCGTCACCGAGGCGCTGGCAGAGGCGATGAACGTCACAGCGGTGGAGATCGCCCCGGATATGGATGAGTTTGCGCTGGCCGGGCTGGAAACTGCACCCAGTGTAACGGTGCGTCCGCCGCGGGTGGCCGCCAGCCCGATCCACTTCGAGTGCGCGCTCAACCAGGTCGTGGAGGTCAGCAGCCAGCCGGGCGGCGGCGCGGTCGTCATCGGTGCCGTCCAGCACATCCACATCGACGAGCGCGTGCTGCTCGGCGCAGACAAGATCGACCCGCTCGCGCTGCAACCCATCGGCAAGCTGGCGGGCAACACCTACGCGCATATCGACCATCTTTTCGAGCTGGTACGCCCGGCTTCACAGATCAACAAGCCATGATCACCGATATCTACAACTTCCTGCAATATGATAACAACCTACTGACCAGCGGCCAGCCCACCGAAGCGCAGTTCGCCGAGATCGCCGCGGCCGGGGTGCAGGCGGTCATCAACCTGGCACTGCCCGCCAGCGACAACGCCCTGCCTGACGAGCGCGCCACGGTGCAAGCCCTGGGAATGGAATATGTGCCCATCCCGGTCATTTGGGAAGCCCCCACGCATGCAGACCTGGGCGCCTTCATGGATGCGCTGGACGCCCGGCGCGGGCAAAAGCTGTACGTGCATTGCGCCGCCAATTACCGTGTTTCGTGCTTCGTGGCGCTTTACCGCGTCCTGCGCCTGGGCTGGCAACCCAAAGCGGCCTTCGCCTTTACCCGCCGCATCTGGAACCCGGACGAGTACCCGGTCTGGAAGGCGTTCATTGAATCGGTGACGGCAGGCAGTGATCGCAAAGGACTTGGGTTCGCCCTTTCTTAACAGGATGGCGCGGTAAGCGCGACCCGCCATGGCACAACTGGGCGCTTATTTGCAAAAAATACCGGCAAAAATGGGGGATTTCTCACGTTTGAGGGGTTGCCCCTACCACGTTCCCCACCAAAAACGGTAGAGCCAGGAAACTTATGAGAAACGCCAATGAGATTTTTTCATAAAAAGGGTTTTACCGCCGAAAAGAGAAAAAGAACTTGGGCGTTCTTTTCTCGCTTGGCGACTTGGCGGTTGAAGAATTGACGGTCAGGAGTAAGCGCAAATCATACGGTGACAGGGTCCTTCCCAATATCCCGGGCGGCCAGCCAGCCGGTTGTCCAGGCGTTCTGGAAGTTGAAACCACCCGTCAGCCCGTCCACATCCAGGATCTCCCCCGCAAAATACAGCCCCGGCACCTTGCGGCTCTGCATGGTCTTGAAATCGACCTCATCCAGCGCCACCCCGCCGCAGGTGACGAACTCATCCTTGAACTGGCCCTTGGCCTGCACGCGGTATTCTCCGCGCGAGATCTCCGCAGCCAGCCGCTCGAGCGCCGCATTTGAGACATCCGCCCACTTCGCCGTTTCAGCGATCCCCGCAGCCAGCCCCAGGCGCGCCCACAGTCGCTGCGGCAGGCGGGACTCCGGCACGCCAGTAACGGCCTTCTGGCGCGTCATGCGCCCGCGGGCCGCCCGCAGCCAGTCCAACACCTGCGCAAAGGACAGGTCCGCCAGCCAGTTCACCTGCAGCCGCGCATGATACTGCGCCGCGAACAGATCCCGCGCGCCCCATGCCGAAAGGCGCAGCACAGCCGGGCCGCTCAACCCCCAGTGCGTGATGAGCAGCGGCCCGCGCGCCTGCAGCCGCAGTCCGGGAAGTTTTACCTCCGCATCCGGCACCGAAATGCCCGCCAGGTCGTCGAGGCGCGGATCGGTGATCGCAAACGTGAAGAGCGAGGGCACCGGGTCCGCGATGCTGTGCCCAAGGCGGGCTGCCATCCCCAGCGAGGCGCGGTCGCCGCCCGTGGCCAGCAGCACCTTTGGTGCCAGCAGGCGCTCCCCGGTCGAGAGTTCCACGCTAAAGCCGCCATCCACCAGGCTTAAATGCTTCACCGAAGCCCGCGTGCGAACCTCCACCCGGGCGTTTTGCGCGGCCGCCAGCAGGCAATCCATCACCGTGTCCGCCGAATCCGTGATCGGGAACATACGCCCGTCCTGCTCGGTCTTCAGGCGCACCCCGCGCGCCGCGAACCACGCCACCGTATCACGCGGCTGGAAGCGCGTGAACGCCCCGCGCAGCGCCTTGCCCCCGCGCGGATAAAACTGCACCAGTTGGGCCGGGTCGAAACAGGCGTGCGTCACATTGCAGCGCCCGCCGCCTGAAATGCGCACCTTGCCCAGCAGCTGCGTGCTTTTCTCGATGATGAGTATACGCAATTGAGGATTAAACTCGGCGGCATTGACCGCCGCAAAGAACCCCGCCGCCCCACCGCCAATGACAATCAAATCCCAGTCCATACCCCCATTTTACATCACCCGCTCGTCTGGCGCCGTGTAAAACAGCCAGCGGCCGATCCATTCTTCATAAATTATCAGGATGGAGATAGCGGCCGAGAGCCAGCCCGCGGCCGCCCCCGGCGCCCCGGCCAGCGCAACCGCCCCGGCCGCCGCCAGCCCGATCACCGCCACCCGCAGCCGCCTCGCCGTCATGAACGAGCGACTCCCATCCGAAAGCGCCAGCGCAGCCTTGGCCGCCAGCAACAGCCCAAGCGGCAGCCACACCCCGGCCAACCCCTCCGGCCGGAAGGCCGCCATCATCCCCAGGCTGCCCGCACTCAAGAAGAAGGCTGCCTCGGTGCGCCACGAATTCCAGGCCGGCACCGCCTTGATGCGGTACACCTGCGCCATACTATACACAAAGGCCGCGCCCGCCAGGGCCGGCAGCCAGAGCGCCACCTCAAAGCGGGCCTCTGGCCACAACTTGACCGGGCCCGCCCCCTGCTGAGCCATCTGCACCAGAGTCACCAGCCAGGCCAGCCCAAACACACCCGCCATCAGAATCTCGCGGCTCAACCAAGACTTTTCGAGGTGGCCCAGCGCGCGCCAGGCGTTCTTCTTGGTCTTGAGGTGCCCAAGCGCGAAGAGTCCCGCCCCCATAAGATACGCGCCAATCTGGAAGAACGGCCCCAACTTCCAGTCCGGCAGCCCGGTGAGCGCCAGCACCACGGCCATCCCGGCCGCCAGCTGCCCCAACAGGGTGAACAGGATGAGCGGAGACTCTCCTGAAACAACGCCCAGTATCCCCAGCGCCCCAAACCACGCTTCCTGCCGGGCCGTCAGCCGCACCTGGCGGCGCGGCTGCACCTCCTCGCGGTTCGTTACGCGTTTTTCCAATTCGTTTTCCATGCCAGCGTGCAGCTTGAGCGCCATGTGCGGCTGGGTGCGCGAGAAATCCGGCAGCGGGTAGGGATGACTCGTCGCTGGCAAATCCCACAACGGTTGGTGTTTTTCACTAATTACTGGCAACCAATCATTGACCACGACAAAATCCAGCACCCGCATCGGGCAGGCCGCCACGCAGGCCGGGGGCAGCCCGGCATCGATGTGATCGTGGCAGAAATTACATTTGGTCATGTGGCGTAGTTCGGGGTGATACTGTGGCGCGGCATACGGGCAGGCCCTGGCGCAGTAGCCGCAGCCCATGCACTTCGACTCATCGATATAAACGATCCCATCCCGGCGGACAATATACGCATCCACCGGGCAGACGCCCGCGCACTTGGGATGCACGCAATGGTTACAGGCGATGGACAGGTTGTAGGCGAAGACATCCGTTGCCCAGGACTCCCCCTGCGGCTGCCACGACCCGCCGGAAACCTCGTACACCCGCCGCCAGAGCACGCCCACGGGCAGGCTGTGCTTATCCTTGCAGGCCACCTGGCAGGCTTTGCAGCCGGAGCAAGCCGAGGCATCGAAGGTGAAAGCGTAACTCATCGTTGTCCCGTTTTCTTGTTTGCCGGTTGAACCGTTTTCCCCTTGCTTTCCAACGGGTCAACCGTCGAACTGTCAAACGGCATAACGTTCACCATGATGGTGTGCTGGGCCGTGCCGAAGGCGAACGGCGTCCATTTTTCGGATGTCAGCACATTGACGCAACCGCCGAAATCGACGCCGGTTTCATTGGGAGCCCACCACGCGCCCTGGGGGATATCCACCACCCCGGGCAGGATGCGCGGCGTGACCCGGGCCGGGATGACCAGTTCGCCGCGCTCGTTCCACACCCGGACGAGGTCGCCGTCAAGGATTCCGCGGTCGGCGGCGTCAAGCGGGTTGATGAAGACGCGCTGGGGGAAGGCCTCGCCCAGCCAGTCGTTGTTGTCGTGAGTGGAGTGGACGCGGTGCAAGGTGTGGTGGCCTATCGCTTGCAGCGGAAATTCTTTTTTGGACACGAACGAACGCGGATTAACGCGGATTTTCTCTTTTTGGTTTTTTCCGCGTGTGTCCGCGTAATCCGCGTCCGAAAAAGGAGATTCCCACTCTTGGATATATTTTGGGATGGGCGGAATTTCGGCGGGGTTGTGGCGGTCGTAGAGTTGTGTGGAGAAGATTTCAATTTTGCCGCTGGGGGTATTCAGCGGATGCGCAAGCGGATCGGCGCGGAAATCGGAGAAGGCAATGGCGGGTTGGGTGACCGGGTTGGAGTAAGCGCCGATATTCGAGATTAGAAATTCGGCGAGGGTCGGTAAATCGGGAAAACGGGAAGACCGGAACACTGATAAACAATACTCCACCCAGGCTTTTTCGTCGCGGCCCTCGGTGTAGGCTTCGCCGATGCCGAGGCGGGCGGCAATCTCGGCGCAGATCTGGTAATCGGACTTGCACTCACCGGGCGGCTCAACCAGCTTGGGCTGCAGGATGACTTCGTCGGAGTATTTCCAGCCGTCTTCGACGCCCCAAGTTTCGAACTGGGTGCAGGCAGGCAGGATGATATCGGCGAAGCGGGCAGTGGGTGTCAGGAAGTTGTCCTGGACGACAAGGAATTCCACTTTGGATTCGTCGCGCAGGATCTCGGCGGAGCGGTTGACGTTGGCGTGCTGATTAATCAGGCAGTTGGTGGCCACAGCGTAGATTAACTTGATGTCGTTGTCGAGGCGCGGGACGCCGGTGACACCGTCAGCCTGGGTCATGTCTTTTCCACGGAGGACGGCTTCGGTCCACAGGAAGACCGGGATGGCCGCTTTAACGGGATTCTGCCCGGTCGGGAAAACCGTCCACATGCCGCCCCCATCCGGGGCCTGGAGCCCCAATCCGCTGGCCCAGCCGCCGGGAATCCCAAAATTGCCGGTGATGGCGGCCAGCACGCACCCGGCGCGCACCACCTGCTCGCCATAGGCGCGGCGCTGCATGCCGTAGCCTTGGTAAAGCACGGCGGGGGTAAGCGTGGCGTATTCGCGGGCGATGCGGGCGATGGTGGCGGCGGGGACGGCGGTGATGGCGGCGGCCCACTCGGGGGTTTTAGGGGTGCCGTCGCGCGCGCCGAGCAGGTAGTCGGTGTAGGATTCTTCAGATTCAAAGCCGGGGGGCATGGTCGATGCGTCCCAGCCCACGCAATACTGGCGAATGAAATCGATGTTGAGCAGCCCCTCGCTGAGCATGACGTAGGCCATGGCGGTCATCATGGCGGCATCGGTGCCGGGGCGGATGGGAATCCACTCGTCGGCCAGGGCGGCGGCCGAGAGCGAGTGGCGTGGGTCAATGCAGACGACGCGGGCGCCGTTTTGGCGGGCGAGTTTGATGACGTAGTCGGAGTTGGTGCCGTCGCGCATTTCGGCCGGGTTCCAGCCCCACATGAGGATGTAGCGGCTGTTCAGCCAGTCCTGGCGCTGGTTGCCGGTAACGAGCGTGCCCCAGACGGTGGGCGTGGCGGCGTTGATGGCGGCCCACGAGTAGGAGTTGTAGATGCCGAGACAGCCGCCGTACAGGTTCATGAGGCGGCGGGCGGTGTGCGAGCCGTTGAGTTGGTTGTAAGAGCCGGTGCCGTAGGGAACGAACAGAGCGCTGTTGCCATAAGCGGATTTGACGCGCGCGAATTGGGCGGCAACGGTGTCGAGGGCTTCATCCCAGGTGATGCGTGTGAAGTGCCCGTCGCCCCGTTTTCCGGTTCTTTTAAGCGGATGCAGCAGCCGGTCGAAGTGATATTGGCGGCGCAGGTAGGCGCGTCCGCGCGGGCAGGCGCGCAGTTGGGGGGCGGCAAGGGAATCCGGGCGGTCATCGGTGTCAAGGCGGGTGATACGCCCGTTCTCAATGTGAGCGATGAGCAGGCAGCGTCCGCCGCAGTTGTGAGCGGGACAACCGACGCGAATGGTGATAATTGGGGATTGGGGATTAGAGAGCGAACGGCTCATATCCTTAAGTGTAGGAAATATGAGCCACGATGGGTAGTGATTAATGTAATGAAATTGGTCAGGCTGGGTCCAAATCGCTCAAAACCAGCACGTGGATTTCCTTTCCCTGCCTGTCCTTTCTTCGTTTAGCGCCCCGCCCAGCTTGCCTTGTAATCCTCCACATACTGCCGGAACGCAACCGGCTTTTTCCCCGTCAGGCGTTCCACTTCGCCAGTGACCACATCCGCCTGGCCAAAACGGGTGGCGGTGTAAAGCCCGGTCATCACCAGCGCAAAGGCAAAGGTCGTGCCGCACCGCACCGTGTTCAGCAGGAACGCCAAAGGGTTGGGATTTTTGTAGGTGATCCTGCGCCCCAGGACATCGCTCATGATCCCCGCAGCCTGCAAGTAATCCAGCGCTTCGGGGCCGGTCAGGTCGTAGGCTTTGTTCGCGTGACCGGGCCGGGTCAGCGCCACCGCCGCCACCGCCGCAATATCGCGCACGTCGATGAAGCTGGTCTTGGCCGCGCCCACCGGCACGTAGATTTCATCACGCTCCTTGATCTCCTGCCGATGGGTGGTGTTCAGGTTTTGCATAAAAAAACTGGCGCGCAGGAACGTCCAGCTCATTCCCGAGGCGCGCAAAAATTGCTCCACCTTGTAATGCGGCACAAAGGTGGTCTTTTCGATCCCGATCAGCGAGAGGAAAACCACGTGCTTCACCCCCGCGGTCCGGGCCGCCGCCAGCGCCGGGAAGATGTAGCGCTGCACATCCGAAATTTGCGGCGGGCGCATCAGGAACATCGCTTCAACCCCGGCGAAAGCGGGCGCAAAAGTTTCGGGTTTGGAGAAATCGAAGGGGACGGCCTCCACCCCGGCGCTGAACCGCTCCCGGATCTTTTCCACACTCAAATCTGCGGCCCGAACCAGACTCCCCTGAGCCTGCAGCCGTTTAACGATCTCTGCGCCCACGTTGCCGAGCGCGCCTGTCACGAGGATGGGTGTTGTCATTTCCAATTGCTCCTTGATATTATATAGACCGGTTGATATAATACACTTATTCATCCTCTATGGCAAGAGGTGAAATCCACTTTTTGTGGAGCGCGTCGCACCGCTTTTTGCGGGACCTGCCCTTGGCTGGCTTTTCCCCGCTTAAAGGGGTTGGTCAACCCGTTTGGTGCGACGCACCCCCGATAGGAAATAGCATGAATCAGTCCAAACAGCACATCCTGGAAACCGCCGCCCGCCTGTTCGAGAAGCAGGGCTACCACGCCACCGGACTGAACGAGATCATCCGCGAGAGCGGCGCGCCGAAAGGCTCGCTGTATTACTACTTCCCCGATGGCAAGGAGCAGATTGGGGCTGAGACGGCGCTCTGGTCGGGGGCACAGATGGCGTCCCGCATCCGGCACGGGCTGGCGCAGTCTGACGAGCCAGCGGAGGCGGTGCGCCTGCTGGCGCTCGGAATCGCCGGGGCGGTGGAGCAATCTGGCTTTGCGGCAGGCGGCCCGCTGATGATGCTGGCGGCTGAAAGCGCGGTGGGCAGTGAGCGGCTGAACCAGGCCTGTCGCGAGGCCTACGGGTTGATGCAGCAGGCGTTCAGCGAGAAGTTATCCGGCCGCGATCAGTTGGCGCAGTTCGTGCTGGCCGCGCTGGAGGGTGCGATCCTGCTCAGCCGGGTGCAGCACAGCGGCGAACCCCTGAGGCGGGCGGCAGGACAATTGAAACCTTATATTCAAATGGAGATGAGCAAATGAAGATCGTTGTTTTTGGCGCGTCCGGCGGCACCGGGATAGAAATTGTTAAACAGGCGCTTGATGCCGGTCACGAAGTCACCGCCTTTGTGCGCAACCCGGCGAAGGTGGGTATCCAGAATCCGAAGCTGAAGCTGGTGACGGGTGATGTGATCGATCCCGCCGCAGTGGAGGAAGCTGTCGCGGGGCAGGAGGCTGTCATCAGCGCGCTCGGCCCCACCCGTCCGCCCATCCCCGGCATGATGGAAACCGCGGCGAAAAATATCGTTGCCGCGATGCAAAAGGCGGGCATTCGCCGGTTGATCTCGACCACCGGCGCGGGCGTGCGCGACCCGCAAGACCAGCCCAAGCTGATTGACCATGTGATGAAGGGTTTGCTGACCCTGCTGGCGGGCGAGGTGCTGAGGGATTCCGCCGCCAACGTGGAGATCATCCGCGCCAGCAGCCTGGATTGGACGGTGGTGCGCTACCCGCGCCTGCTGGACGGCCCGCGCACCGGCAGGTACCGTGTGGGCTACATTGGCAAAAATTCGGGCAGCCAGCTTTCGCGGGCCGATGGGGCCGATTTTGTGCTGAAGGAATTGAGCGCGGGCAAGTACATCCGCCAGATGCCGGTCATCAGTTATTGAAAAAAGAAAACACCGTGTTCCCACCCCGGTGATCCGCCAGCCCGACAGCGTGGCCTACCCCTTGCTGGCAGGCCAGCCCTTTTTGCGCGAGACGCTCCTCGCGCTGGCTGAATATCCGCCAGCGCGCCACAGAAAAGGTTTACCCCCTGCTCCTGAAACACCAGGCCCAATGGGCCGAGCGCCTGTTCGACAGCGTCCTGGGCGATCCTGGGGCCTTCGACTACACCCCCACCCTCATTCGTTGATTTCCCTTTTATGCCTTGTTGCCGCCAATCTCCCCTGTTGTAAATCAAAACAGCTTTCCGGTATTAAACGGGAAAAAGTGAAAATCTATCCACAGCTTACACGGATTTCGCCGATGTCATCTGTGGATGCATCCCGCTGCTAACGGGAGAGCCATGAAAGCGAATATCGGTTTTACCAATGGGTAATCCGCGTTTACCTGGGGCGAGCTGCGCTAGCCAGGTCATCTCCAGGCATCAATTCCCCGGCTGGCATACCAAACGTCCATGCACCAAGCGCGGCGGTTCAACCGGCGGTGACAGAGTATATTGGAATGGGCTGCTCTTTGCCCTTGAACAACACTTCACCCAGGTCGTCCAGCCCAATCGTCCCGGGCAATCCATCCCGTGTGTAGTTGTCGATGAGGATTGAGCAGCCGGCCACCTTGGTGTGGGCTTCGATGCGCGCCGCCAGGTTGACCGTATCGCCGACGCAGGTGTAAGAGGCGCGATGCCGCGTGCCAGTGTAGCCCGCCACGACTTTACCCGTTGCAATGCCAATGCCAATGCGCACAGGGTCTTTCTGTTCGGATATGCGCTGCGCGCTGAACGCTTCGACCAGATCGATCATTTCGAGCGCGGCGCGCACGGCCTGCTCGCGGTGGTTTTCATGGTACACCGGTGCGCCAAAAATGGCCATCAACCCATCGCCCTGGATCAGGTTGACCGTGCCGTTATGGGCGGTAATGGCGTCGAACATGAGGGCAAAATACTCGTTAAGCAGTTCGATTATCTCGCCTGGTTCGTGTTTTTCACTAAAGGTAGTAAATGAGCGGATATCTGCGAACATGATCGAAGCGATAGCATAGTTGCCGCCCAGCGAAAACCCATCGCGCAATAATTGTTCCGCCACCTGGGGCGTGGCAAAAGTGCGGAAAAGTTTTCGCTGTTCGTCGCGCAGGCGTTTCTTTTCCAGGCAGGCATTCACACGCGCGCGCAGCAGCACGGGGTTTACCGGCTTGGTCAGGTAGTCTTCGGCGCCCAGTTCGATGCACTTGACCACGCTGTCCAGTTCATCGAGCGAGGTGGTCATGATGATGGGAATGTTGCGCAGGTTGGGGTCCTGCACACAGGTTTCCAGCACCTGGTAGCCGTCCATCTCCGGCATTTCAATATCCAGCAGCATCAGGTCAAAGTTGCCGCCGCGCAGCGCATCCAAGGCTTGCAGCCCGTTGTCAACTGTGCTGATCTGGTGCCCCAATTGCTCCACAGCCCGCGCCAGCAGGATACGGTTCACTTTATTGTCATCTGCAATCAGCAGGCGGCCTGGTTCTTTGGGCGCAGTCATACCCGCAGCTCCCTTAAAGCCCCGGCAACGGCAGTATATGTGGCCTCGAGTTCTTCAAGGCGGTTTCCCACGTTCAGGTTGCCCTCGCGCCCCAATGCTTCCAATTCTTTTGCCTGGGCGGCCAGCCCCTGCGCCCCGAAGATGTTGGCGTTGGATTTAATGGAGTGCGCGTTGCGGCGGAAGAGTTCCACGTTGCCAGACTGCAAGGCGGAATGCATGTTGGTGATCATGGTGGGAGCATCTTCCAGGAAGGCGTCGATCAACTCATTAATGAAGTCGCCGCCAGACATCTCTTTCAGTTCGTTGAACACTTTCATATCAATGTAGCTCATGGTTCATCCTTTTTTGGCGGCTTGTTGCAGCGCGCCCATCAATTCATTGACCCGCACGGGTTTGCTGACATAGTCATCCATACCTGCCGCCAGGCACATTTCACGGTCGCCCTGCATGGCGTTGGCAGTCATGGCGATGATGTGCGGCTGGGTGATGTTGCCCAGCTTTCGAATGGCGCGGGTGGCGTCCAGCCCGTCCAACTCCGGCATTTGCACATCCATCAAGATCACATCGTAGGGCTGCCGTTCGATGGATTCCACCGCCTCGATCCCATTCGCGGCCACATCGGCGCGGTACCCCATTTGTTCCAGCAGGCGCAAGGCCAGTTTCTGGTTGACAGCATTATCTTCGGCAAGCAGGATGCGCAGCGGGTATTGCGCGGCGAAGGCCGGGTCGATGGCGGCCCGTTCGGTGGGCTGCTTCGCTGGTTTTACCATTGACCAGGCGAAAATTTCCGCCAGCGCATCGTACAGCGCGGAGGGTTTGAGCGGCTTGAGCAGGTATGCCGAAAACCGGATGCCCTCCGCCTCGATCTCTTTGCGCCCCAGCGATGAGAGCAGGATGACCGGCAGGGACTTTTCATCCTTCAGTTTGCGGATCTCGCGCGCGAACATTACGCCGTCCAGGCCTGGCATGTGCATATCGGTGATGACCAGGTCGAAGGATTGCCCTACTTGCAGCCAGCGCAGGGCCTCCTGCGGGGACTCGGTATCCACTGCCTGCATGCCCCATTTGCTGGTTTGCAGCGAGAGGATGCGCCGGTTGGTGACGTTGTCGTCCACAATGAGCACGCGCCGGCCCTGCAAGAGCGATTGGATGCCGGCCACATCGCGGCTGCTTTTGTGTTCGGGCACAGGCGCAGACTCGGCGGCAATGGTGAAGGTGAAAGTGGCGCCCTGGCCCGCCCCTTCGCTCGCGGCGCTCATGCCGCCGCCCATCATCTCTGCCAGGCGCTTGCTGATGGCCAACCCCAGCCCGGTGCCGCCAAACCTGCGCGTCGTAGACGAATCGGCTTGCGAGAAGGATTGGAACAGGCGCGCCATCTGGCTTTCAGAAATCCCAATGCCCGTATCGCGCACGGTGAAGCGTAAATGGGTGGGTGCATGAACGGGGGACACGCGGCTCCTGTCGTGCTGTGAACCCTTCTCCTTTTCCACACTGACGGTCAGCACAACCTCTCCACGCTCAGTGAACTTGATGGCATTGCTGAGCAGGTTGATGAGGATCTGACGCAGACGGGTGACATCGCTTTTTATCCCGGCGGGCACGTCGTCATCCATGAGGTAGGCGATGTCGAGTCCTTTTTCGATGGCGCGCCCGGCGGTCAGGTCCAGTGCAGATTCGACACACTCGCGCAGGTCGAAGGGCTGGAATTCCACATCCATCTTCCCGGCTTCGATCTTGCTGAAGTCGAGGATGTCGTTGATGATGGCCAGCAAAGCATCGCCGCTGTTGCGGATGGTCTCGGCGTAGTCGCGCTGTTCCTTGTTGAGCGGGGTATCCATGAGCAGTCCGCTCATGCCGATCACGGCGTTCATGGGCGTGCGGATCTCGTGGCTCATAGTGGCCAGGAAGGAACTTTTGGCTTCATTGGCCGCTTCGGCAAGCGCCTTGGCCTGCCCGGCTTCGGCGAACAACTGCGCATTCTGCACGGCGATGACCGCCTGACGCGACAGGTTGTTGAGGAATTCCAGTTCGGCTTCGAGGAATTCAAGGCCTTTGCCGGTGCGCCAGACTGCCATCATGCCTTTGAGTTCGTCGTTGGCGAGCAGCGGCACTGCCATCAAATGTTCATCCACGACATCGTCAGTGCCGGCGATCTGCACACTACGCGGGTCTGCGTTGGTATCGTTGACGATTTCACCATGTTTGTCGAGGGCGATGTTGCCGATGATGCCCTCGCCCAGCAAAATCGTGTCGTTGCGCAGTTCTTCCGCCACCTCGCCAACCACCGCAATCGCGCGGAAGGTTTTGCCATCGCCTTCGGGCAAAAAGAGTGCGCTGGTATCGGCGTTGAGCAGTTCTCGCGCATGGTTGGCGATGCTTTCGAGCACCACATTCGCCTCCAGCGTGGAGGAGATGTCGCGCCCCACATCCACCAGGGCAGACATTTCGCGCGCGCGCCGCTGGGTTTCGAGATACAGCCGCGCGCTCTCGATGGCGATGGCGGTCTGCCGCGCCACGCTCACGAGGAAATCGAGATCGGACTGGGTGAACAACCCTTCGCTGTGCGCCCGCCAGACCGTGAGCAAACCAATCACCTGCCCGCGCGAGATTAGCGGCGCAGACATCAGCCCTTCATGGTCTTCCACCGCCGCATCCGTGCCGGGAATGTGGATTGCGCGCGGGTCGCGGTACGGATAATTCACGTATTCCGCCGCGCCGGATTTCGCAATGTTTCCTGTAATTCCTTCGCCTGACAGAATCGGCGACGATTTGATCTCTTCCACATAGGTTCCCAACGCCACTGGCGCAGTGAACACCTCGCCTTCCCGGAGGTAGATGGCGATGTCGCTCACGCGCAAAATATCCTTGGCGTGAGAGGCGATTCGTTCAAGCACAGGCTCGAGTTCGCGCGAAGCGGCGATGTCGTTGCCGATCTCCGCCAGGGTGGCCATCTCTTTGGCGCGGCGTTGGGTCTCGTTGTGCAGTTGCGCCGTGTGGATGGCCGCGCCCGCATTGGCGGCAATCGTGGTGAGCAGGCGCAGATCGTCGTTATCGAACACGCCTTCCTCAGTGACGCTTTGCACGCTCAACACGCCGATGGTTTCCCTGCCCGAACGGATCGGCACACCCAAATACGAAAGCGACTCACGCCCCACCAATGTTGCGCCCAATTGTTTGCGCCGCTCATCAATATCTTTGTTGATGAGCAACGGTTCGCCGGATTGGATGATCTTGCTCGTCAGCCCTTCGCCAAACTTGAGGGTTGTGAACTCTTCACCGTACTGATACGGGAAGCGGATGAGATTCGTCTGCGGATCGAGCAAGGCCACGTAGGCGATATCAGCATTGAACGTCTCCCGCGTCTGACTCCCGATCAGCTGGATCATGGCTTCGAGGTCTGTTTCCGCCACTAAAGCCTGGCTGATGGTGCTGATGGCGCCCAGTTCGGCGGCGCGTTCCTGCTCGGCGTTGAACAACCGCGCGTTCTCGATGGCAATGCCCATACTGCCCGCCAGCGTTTGCAATAAGCGGATATCCGATTCCGAGAAGGCGTTCTCGCGCTCGAAGTTTTGCAGGCTGAAATACCCGTTGACCTGCGCGCCCGTCCCAAAGGGGACATAGATCAACGACTTGGGCTGTTGCGTCCCCTCGATGTTTTTCAGCCCATATTTAACAGACTCTTTGACGGCATTTTCGTTGATAATGATCGGCTGGCGGGTTTCGATCATGAACTTGTTCGCCTTGCTGAAGGGTAACAATTCATCATCAAAGATGCGTTCGCCGTTTTCGAAGGCATAATCGAGCCGCGAAAGTTGTTTCTCATGGTCGAATGAACTGATCACGACCGATTGCGCATTGAACATGCTCTGGATCTTGTCGCCGACCAGGTCGAAGATGGCTTGCATATCCAGTTTGGAGGCCAGCCCCTCCTGCACGGAGTTGATGATGGCCAGTTCCGCGGCGCGTTGTTCGGTCTCTTTGAGCAGGCGATTGGTTTCATCGAAGAGCTGGGCGTTCTGCAACGCGACCGCCAGGCTGGACGCGATCGTTCGCAAAAGATTCACATCGCTCTGGGAATACGCATGCTCACGCTCGATATTTTGCAGGGATACCACACCGACAACTTCATCGCCGGCGATCATGGGTACACCCAGCCAGGAGCGCGGCTTGTCATCGTCGGCAACGTTGGTCGCGCCGAGTTCGGTGGTGCGTTTGTCTGCATCTTCGTTGAACCAGAGCGTTGCGCGTGTTCGGATGATATGACCGGTGGGTCCCTGGCTCGTCGGGTAACTTCCATCAATTTTTACCCGGCTGCCCTGATGCAGGTAGTAGGGGATCTGGAAAGTCTGGGTTGCCTTGTCGTGCAGGGCGATGTAGGTGGTCTGTGTGTCGAACACATCGCGGATTTTGTCGCCGACCAGGTCAATGATGGCTTGAATTTCAAGTTTGGAAGCCAGTCCCTGCTGTACGCTGTTGATCAATGCCAGTTCGGCGTTGCGCTGTTCGGTCTCGTTGAGCAGGCGCTGGGTTTCGTCGAAGAGGCGGGCGTTTTCGAGGGCGACGCTCATGGCGTTGACCACGGTCTGGAGCAGGCGCACATCCGATTCGCTGAAGGCGTGCTCCACGTCCAGGTTTTGCAGGCTGATGATGCCTCGCACATCCTTCCCGACGATCATGGGCACGAACAGCAGGGACTTGGGTTCTTCGCCTTCGTACGTGGTCGCCTCCTCCATCTCGGCGGCGAGTTGGGAGTAATTTTCATTGATCAACCAGGGCTGGCGCGTCTCCACCACCCGCCGGCGGAACTGGTCAATCGGCGCCGCCTGATGATTCAGGAACAAATTCAGCCGTTCGCCGCGTTCGATGGCATAGCGATGTTCGACTTCATCCGTTTCAGGCAGGTACA
>DAOUAP010000014.1:0-7024 GCA_034433165.1 Anaerolineales bacterium
TCGAACCGGGTAATTTCCATGTATGGATTGCGCCTGACAGTCAGCGCGGCTTGCGAGGTGAATTTCGACTATAGTTGAGTCTGCCGTTTTGGGCAGGGAGATCACTTCATCACGAATCTTTACCCGCCCTATATTTTTTGTTCGGCAATCCACTCCAGGCAGTAATCTGCCACTTCCTCCCAGCCTTTCTGTCTGATAATGAAGTGGGTACGCCCGGGGAATTGCTTGAAGCCGGTGACCGAGTTGCCGCCTTTGTACTTGTGGTAATTTTTTTCGTTCAAGTCGGGCGAAATGATGTGGTCGTTGCCACCGGCGATGAGCAGCAACGGCGCGTAAGGTTTCTTGAAATCAATTTTTGCTCCCAACAATGATTCGCCCGGGATGCGCCGCGACTCGGGCACCACGTATTTCTCAAACGCGGCGCGTTGTTCATTCAATGGCATGTCATTAACAAAGGCGTATTGAAAACGCTCGAAGCTCATGACCACCGGCGAACTTCGATTCGCAAACGGCGTGATATGTCCCCGGTTGGCTTTGAGGAAGGAAAAAGCGTTGTGAAGACTCCGCTTGGGGGCGCAGAATCAATCGCAATGGCGGCAGAGGCGATTCCTCGCTGGAGCAAAAGCTGGGCGATCAGCGCGCCCTCGAAGAAGCCATCAGCGAATTCGCAGGTGTCGCCCTCGTTGTCAGCCACGATCGCTGGTTCCTCGACCGCATCTGCACCCACCTCATCGTCTTCGAAGATGACTCGCAAGCCATCGCGCACATCGGCAACGAGTCCGATTATGAAACGATGGCGATTGAGAAATTCGGCAAAGATTTGACTCCGCATCGTGTGAAATATCGAACGTTGAAAAGGTAAAACCACACCTCGTCATTGCGAGACGATGTTCTCCCGTCGAAGCAATCCCCTCGTTGTTCAGGAAATTGCTTCGGGTGAAAGAGAATCGCCATCGCAACGACAACCCTGAAAAACACATGATGACATTGCCGCTGGTATTCTCTGATAAAACCTTCTGGTAATAAGTTGAGAAAGGTGAACAGAGGCAATTCAAGCAGGCAATGTTACCGGGTTATGCCCAATTGAGCGAGTTGAGTGCTCTGAACTTGATCAGCCCGGTCACAGCGAGGAAGAAATCGCCATGAGTTGCGCGTTGATTGCGATACAGTTTCGAAACTTGACATCTTTTCTGCTTTATATTACTATTAGATATATTACGAAAGGATGTTCACAATGGAGTTTGTAATTCTGGGGTTGCTCGCCATTCACCCAATGACGGTCTACGAAATCAACAAGGCGCTCGAGCGCGGCGTTTCCTTGTTTTACAGCGCAAGTTTTGGCAGTATCAACACGGCGATTGGCAAAATGCTCGCAAAAGGCTGGATCAGCGGGCATGAAACGGTCGAAAACGGGCGCAACAAGCGCACTTTCCACCTGACCCCCGCCGGGCGGCAGGCTTTCCAGGATTGGCTGGCATCCGAAATCGAAGCCGAAAAGGTCAAAGACCCGGCCCTGACCCGCCTGTATTTCATGGGGTTCTCTGACCCGCAGGAACGAATCCGCGTGCTGGAAGCGCACGTCCAGACCTTGCAGCAAACCCTGGGCAAGTTGGATTTTATTCATCAGCAAACTGCCAATATGCAAATTCCTGAAGAATTGCAAGCAGCCGCTAAATTCCAATTATTGACCCTGCAATATGGTCGCGATTTTTATACGTTCAATATCCGCTGGTACGAGGCCCTCTTGGAATCGCTGAAGCAGGACGCCATGGTCTAACCCTCAAACAAGGAGATTACATCATGAAACAAGCCCAACCATCAAGCAAACTCCAACGCGCGCTGGACAAAGCTGTTGATCATCAGTCCATCTTCGGCGTATCGTTTTGCGTCGAAAACGGAGACCGTTCCCTGGCCTTCTGCGGCGCTGCCGGGAATCTCACCACCGAAAGCCAATACTTTATCGCCAGCACCACCAAACTCTTCGTCTCCGCCACCATTTTGGGCCTTGCAAGCCAAAAAACATTCCAATTGGACGACCCGGCGGTCAATTACCTGGACAAATCCATTCTGGAGGGCTTACTGGTTATCAAAGGGGTGGATTACTCCGGGCAAATCACCATCCGGCAACTGCTGGCGCATACCTCCGGCCTGTCCGATTACTTCCAGCAGAAAAAAGTCAGCGGCAAAAGTTTCCTGGAAGAATTGACCGCCGGAATAGACCAGGCCTGGTCTTTCGAACAGGTGATTGCCGAAGCGAAAAAGATGAAACCGGCGTTTCGCCCCGGAGAGAAAGGCAAGGCGCTGTACTCCGACACGAATTACCAGATTTTGGGACGCCTGATTGAAACCGTGAGCGGCAAACCCCTGCCAGCCGCCTTGCAAGAATTCATCATCACGCCCCTGGGCCTGCACAAAACCTATCTGTACACCGACAGCCGGGACACCCGCCCCGCACCCTTCTACTACAAGAAAAACCGGCTGGATGTGCCACTCGCCATGACCTCCTTTGGCGCCGATGGCGGCATTGTTTCAACCTCCGCCGAGTTGATGATTTTCCTGCGGGCTTTCTTTGGCGGGCAATTTTTTCCGGTGGAAAACTTGGTCTGGATGAAACAGTGGAACCGGATATTTTTCCCGCTGGAAGCCGGGGTCGGCCTGACCCGCTTCAAACTGCCGAGGTTGTTTTCACCCTTCCAACCCCTGCCGGAATTTATCGGACATTCCGGGCTTTCTGGCACGGTGGCTTTTTTCGTGCCTGAAAAGGACATCTACCTGACCGGAACCGTCAACCAGGTTGCCACCCCGGACCGCTCATTCCGGCTCATGCTTGAGCTTCTCAACCAACTGTAAAGGATAAAATAATGAAAGCAATGGTTTATGAAAAATACGGAACACCTGATGTCTTACACCTGCGGGAGGTGGCAAAGCCAACCCCCAATGACGACCAGGTCTTGATTAAGGTGGCGGCTGCCTCGGTCAACGCGCTCGACTGGCACATGCTCACCGCCGATATTTTCCTGGTGCGGCTGGGTGGCGCAGGTTTCTTCAAGCCATCCCGCCCCATCCTGGGTGCAGACGTGGCCGGGACGGTCGAGGCGGTTGGCAAAAACATCACCCGCTTCAAGCCCGGTGACGAGGTCTTTGGCGGCATCGGTCACGGCGGTTTTGCCGAATATGCCCTGGCCAAAGAAAAACACCTTGTGCATAAACCCGCCAACCTGAGCTTCGAACAGGCCGCCGCCGTGCCAGTCGCCGGGCTGACCGCGTTGCAAGGTCTGCGCGATGCAGGCAAAATCCAGCCCGGGCAGGAGGTGCTCATCAACGGCGCCGCCGGGGGTGTGGGGACTTTTGCCATCCAGGTGGCCAAACTTTACGGCGCAAAAGTCACCGCCGTGTGCAGCGCCCGCAACCAGGAACAGGCCCGCCGCCTGGGCGCAGACCAGGTCATTGATTATGCCCAGGAAAACTTCACCCGCAGTGGCAAACAGTACGACCTGATCTTGGCTGTCAACGGGTATCACTCCCTGGCCGACTACAAACAGGCGCTCAAACCGCAGGGAATTTATGTCTCGGCTGGCGGCAAAACCAAACAAATCTTCGATGCCCTGCTGTTTGCCAAATGGATGTCTGAGAAAAATGGCCGCACCCTGACCAACGTCTCAGCACATATCAGCCAGCAGGATTTGCTGGCGATGCGTGAGATGCTTGCCAGCGGGAAAATTGTCCCGGTAATTGATAAAACCTACCCGCTGAGCGAAACCGCCGAGGCGCTGCGCTATTTGGGCGCAGGTCACGCCCGGGCCAAAATCATCGTCAAGCCGTAAACTGTCCACCTGACCTGCCCCCAACTCCCCCTATAGCACATGTATTTGATACCATACAGGGCTGTCCCGCTGCTCGGGCAGCCTTGTGTGGTATGGAGAAAGGGGGGGAGGCTGCTTTTTTATTCTGGGAAGAAAATCTCATCAATTGTCATTTGAAAAAGTTTTGCAATCGCAAATGCCAACGGCAGGCTGGGATCGATCAGGTAATAGTCATCTTGCACGAATTGAGGGCGAGTTTGTTGAGCAGGGCATCCAGCAGGGTCGCAGCGGCTTGGGCATTGCGGTGGAATGTAAAAGGTCGGTGCCAACTACCAGGCGTAGGTGTAGTTCGGGCGGGTGGGAAACAACCCTTGACATGTTTTTTTATCATGGTACTATTATACAAAAAGGTACTATGAATATAATACATACAGACAAGTTTATCCCCCTCCGCAAGGGCTTGCTTGAGTTCCTGATACTCAGCATTGTGTCTTCGCGCAAGGTCTATGCTGCAGATATCCTGCAACGGTTGAGCACAACTGATTTCGCGACGCAAGAAGGCACGCTCTACCCGCTGTTGAGCAAGATGCGCCGCGAAGCACTGTTGGATTACGAATGGCAGGAATCAGAGTTGGGCCCCCCGCGCAAGTATTACAAACTAACCGAGGCGGGTCATCAGCAATTGGCTGAATTCCGTCAGTATTGGCAATTCTTAACCGTCTTTATTCAAGAACTAGGAGAAAGCAATAATGCAAACCGTGAAACAAATTAACCTGAGCGGCCACCCCGTGATGTTTTCCCTGAGCGAGGATGCGTATGACGCCCTCCGGCAATACCTGGAGCGCGCCCGCTTGAGCCTGCAAGATGACCCCGATTATGAAGATGTCTTGCGCGATTTGGAACAGTCCATCGGTGAAAAACTCGCTGCGTGCATGCGCTCCGGTGAGCAGGTTATCCATTTAGCTGATGTCAACACGGTGCTGGAGCAGGTTGGTCCCGTGGAAGGCAGCAATCCGAATATTCCCCAAGACATCCCGCAGGGCAAACGCCGTTTGTATCGCATCAAAGAGGGGCAGAACATCTTTGGGGTCTGCCAGGGGCTGGCGGCCTACTCCGGCATTCGGGTGGATTGGGTGCGGACGATTTTCATCGCACTGACGGGCGTTACTGGTGGCTTGTTCCTGCTCGTCTATCTCGCGCTTGGGTTTATCCTTCCCGTCGTGCCCACACAAGCAGAGTATCTTGCGGCGCACAGGACATCCATGAATCTCTCCTGAAGAAGAGAATGCCATGTCACGCCCAAAACTCTCCAAACAACTGTGTGAAATGACAAAAAATTTCCGGTTTGTTAAAGACACTGAAGGCATGTCCCCCGCGCGTGTCTATCAATTAATCGGGCGTAATGAGACACTCTACTTAAAAGCATCGGCCAGTCAATATCATGGAACCACCTATGATGTCGAACGCGAAAAAGACATGCTGCTGTGGTTGCAGGGCAAGTTGCCCGTCCCGGAAGTGGTGCATTTTGAACAGCACGAAAATACCAATTATTTGCTCATGCGCGCCGCCCGCGGTGAACCGGGCTACGCCTATTACGAAAAACAGCGCGACTCCGAGAAAATGATTCGCATTTACTGTGAAGGCATCCAACGGTTTCAAGCGGTCAGCATCTCAGACTGCCCCTTTGCCAGCAATATTGACACGCGGCTGAGCGAATTGGATTACCTGCTCAAAAACAACCTGGCAGATATTGACACCGAAAACTGGGAAGAAGACACCCCTTTTGACAACCCGCAGGCGCTGTACGCCTTCCTGAAAGCGCACCAACCCGCGGAGGAGTTGGTCTTTTCCCACGGCGATTTTGGGGATAGCAACATCTTCATCGCCCATGACCAGATCAGCGGCGTGATTGATTTGGGCAGGAGCGGCAAAGCCGACAAGTGGTACGACATCGCCTTTTGCGTGCGTTCCATTCAGAATGACCTGGGCAACCAGCCGGAGCATCTCGACCTGTTCTTCAACCTGCTCGGCATCGAACCCGATTGGGAGAAGATCCGCTACTTTATTTTGCTGGATGAGTTGTTTTGACCTGGCCATTCTGCGCATCACACCGGCTTTGCTTGGCTTGTTTTCACTGGTCACGTTATTGGCCGATGTTCATGCCAGGCGCAAAAATTCGTGTGAAGGCCCTGGGCAACGAGTTCAAGGTGCTGGCCGGCCCGGAAATCAATATGATGATGGACACTCAATCAGATGCCTTTAGCGCCTGGGATACCTGGGAACCGGTCGTGCACGATTTTGGCGGCCAAAAACCATCACCATGTTGGATGGCCCGGATCATGCCCGAATGCGCCGCTTGATGCGCAAGAGTTTCTCACGCGAAGCGTTGGTATCGAATGTGCCCCAGGTGGTTGGTTTGATTACAGAGTTGATCCGGCAGCAGGAGTTGGGTAAGCATATTTCTGCTGCTCGTTTTATGCAGCACATCACGACCAACATCCTGGGTGTATTGAGTAATGAACGCATGCCGGGCGAATATTTTGATGCTATTGTGACCTGGTGGACAACCCTTTTGGAGGTGCATGTTTCCCATCTCAAGCCGGTGAGTGTGTTACAGACCCCCAAGTACCAACATGCGCGCCAACGCGCCAAAGAGTTTGCCAGCCTGGTCTTTGAAGAACGCAAGCAAAACCGCCCGGCAGAAGATGAAGATAACCTGCTGGGCAACCTGGCGCGGCGCTCTGGCAGGCAGAAATGAGCAGGGATTCGTCCCTACGCCCGAACAACAAGGGATCATGATATTGCGTCTATCGCAAACGCCTCCGCTCGACCTGGATTCGGCATTAACAATCGAGTGTCAATCTGGACGGATTTGGTAGTATAGTAATGATGACGGAAAAATTCGGCAAGGACATCGCTCCACATTGGGTAAAATAAAGAACATTGAAGAGATAAATCGCCCCTATGTTTTTTATCGGTAAAAGGAGATTTAGAGATCAATACCATCGCCAATTACTGGCTAGAAACCGGTTGAAAAACCGGGTGAATAGCGCCCAAACGGGCGATTTGTTGGAAAATCTCGGCTAATAAAATACCATCAGGTTTTTCCAATACCTTCGCCAAAATTAGGCAAAAAGAATAGGTTTTTCGGGTAAAGTTGTTGTCTTCCACAACACCAACCTGCCCAGAAAAAGCCCATGACAGAGATTTTAGCACTTTAC
>DAOUAP010000015.1:0-19176 GCA_034433165.1 Anaerolineales bacterium
TACTATAATTTGGGTATCCATGAGGTTCTCCGGTTGGTGGTCGGGATACCCCAACTTTACCGAATCTCATGGATTTTTGTCTGTCTTCATCCCATGGTAGCAACTTGGGTTAATTTAATATATGTTGCAGCGGGAAACGGAGGTTTGAGAGTGTTTGATATTTCTTCCCCCACTGATCCAATAGAAATTGCACATTACAATTCATCTGGATATGTTGTAGACGTTACCAGTAAAGATAATTATGTTTACGCATCCGACTTAGTTGAAGGATTGATGATTTTTCAAGTTATTGAACCGTAAAAAGCGTGCCAACAAAGCGTGCACAGATGCTGTGGGAAGTCAAGGGCGCGACACGGAGAGAGAAATCCAGCCAACTCTGGCAAATTTGCCTGGCGCACCAGTTGCGCAACCTGCAAGCCGTTGTAGAGCAGTATCCGCTGGCTTTCTGGGCAAAAGCCATGCAAAAGTTGTTTCGCTATGCCATTCATCTGGGCCATCAGCGCAATATACTCTCCATCAATCAATATCAGACCGAGATATTGCGCATCGAATGGTTGTGTGACCGCTTGCTGGCTGGATCATTGACCGAACCCAAAGCGCGCAAACTGCAAAACCGCTACCGAAAGCATCGTGAGCACCTGTTCGTTTTCTTGTATCGCACCGATGCGCCACCAACCAATAACGTTAGCGAACAGGCGCTTCATTCTGCCGTGGTGCATCGCAAGGTGACTGGCGGCTTCTGCTCTCAATGGGGTGCGAATGCTTATGCTGCCCTGGCTTCGGTCATTGATACCGCTGCCTTGCATGGCTTGAATGCCTTTGACGCCATCCATTCTTTGCTTGGCAAGCCATCATTGCCGATCCTGGCTATGCCGTGAGTAGATACAATTCTTTGCTCATCTGCGCGAACGCCCGCTCCGGCGGCGTCCGCGGCTGTTGCCGGGTGTACCGGTCCTGGCTGCGGGTTGCTGCGGTTTATTTTCTTCACCCGGCGGCAGGATGGGCGCGTGCAGCAACTGCTGGTAGGTGTCGTCGAGCAGCATGGTGATGATGGGCAGTTCATCCTCGGCTTCAGCCAGGGCGCGGGCCAGCGGTTCGAAGCGGCGGCTACGCTCGGTTTGCAGGCGGTCGCGCCCGCGCAGGCGCGCCTCGAGCAGGGCCGTCAGGCGCTCGGCCACGATGGCGGCCACATCTTCGTCGGTGGGGATGGTGCGCTCTTCCATTTCGATGCTGTACTGCCGGGCAATGCGCGAGAGCGCCAATTTCTCCGCTGGGTTGACGAGCGTGATGGCCGTGCCGCTGGCCCCAGCTCGCCCGGTGCGCCCGGCGCGGTGGATGTAGTTCTCGACTTCGTCGGGCGGCTCGTACTGGATGACGTGCGACAGTTCGGGGATGTCCAGCCCGCGCGCGGCCACATCGGTGGCGACCAGGAAGCGCAGCGTGCCCTTACGGACACGCTCCAGCACCCGTTCGCGCGCGGCCTGCCCCAGGTCTGAACTTATCTCGTCGGCATCGTAGCCGAAGCGCTGCAGCACCACTGTGACGTAATGCACGCGGTCTTTGGTGTTACAGAAAATGATGGCCGAGGTGGGATTTTCCGTCTCGATCAGGCGCACCAGGCTGCGGTCTTTGTCCATGCCGGGCACGCTGTAAAAAACGTGCGCCACCTCGGTCACGTGTACATGGTCGCTGCTCAGGCTGATGAACTCCGGTTCGCGGATAAACTCCTGCGCGGTGCGCATGACAGCGTACGGAAAGGTGGCCGAGAACATGCAGGTGTGCGGCCGTTTCTGCGGCAGGTAGCGCTGCATCTCGCGCATATCGGGGTAAAAGCCCATCGAGAGCATGCGGTCGGCTTCGTCGAAGATGAGCATGCGCACCTGGTCGAGGTTGAAGGTGCGCTTGAGCAGGTGATCGAGCACGCGGCCGGGCGTGCCCACCACCACCTGTGCGCCCGACTTGAGCGCGTCGATCTGCGATTTGTAGCCCACGCCGCCGTAAACGGCCACAGTCTTCAGCCCGCTGTCTGCAAAAAGGATCTCGGCTTCACCGGCCACCTGTTTGGCCAACTCGCGCGTGGGCACGAGGATGAGCGCCTGACACTCGGCGCGTTTGGGGTCCACGCGCTCGAGCATGGGCAGCAGGAAGGCGCCCGTTTTGCCGCTGCCGGTGCGTGCCTGGATCATGGCATCGCGCCCAGACATCAAGTAGGGCAGAGCGCGTGCCTGTACGGGCATCAGCGCGCGCCAGTTGGCGCGGGCGGCTGCTTCGCGCAGGCGCGGCGGCAGTTGTTCCAGCGTGGTTTCGGGAAGGGGGTTTTTAGGGGTAGGTTCAGGGTTGGTCAAGGGGAGGCTCTTTCGGAAAAAATTTTTGTGAACCACCGATAAAAAAGATGAACGCGATATATTGGTTATTCACCGCCAATCCCTTTTATCCCTTTCATCTGTGGTTAGTTTTCATAAACCAAGTGTAGCACAGGTTGGGTCAGTCCAGTGCCTTGCCTGCCTGGCGCAGCGCCAGCAGCCCAAAAACATAAAAAAGCATGGCCAGCCCTGTGACGGCCACAAACCCGAGCGACTGGTAGAGGACCGTCGCCAGCAGCGCGCCGATCACACGCCCCAGTGAGTGCCCGCTCAGGTTGAATGACATGACGGTGGCGCGCGCGCCAGGCAGCACTTCGGTCATGAGCGGCACATGGCTGACCATGACAAACTCGAAGGTAATGTAAAAGAAGAAAAGCCCCACCAGCGCCCCGATCTCGGAGCGCGCCAGCACTGGCAGTGCCAGCGATGATATTGCACTGGCCGCCAGCCCCAGCGCCAGCGCACGCGGCTTGCCCAGGCGGTCGGTCAGGGCGGCCACCAGCCCCTCGCCGAACAACTCCGAGATGCCAATGATGGCCGAGGCCGCGCCAAGAGCCGCCAGCTTAAGCCCGAAGCTGTCTTCGAGCCACACGCCAAAGATCAGGTTCACCAGCTCGTTGGCGGCGCTGGCCCACAGCGCAATGCTGATGCCCGCCATGGCGGGCAGGTTGGTGAGCACCGTTCGGAAGTTGGACCAGGCATGTTTGGCGGGTGCATGATGCGGGTCGCTGCGCGGGACCATCCACCAGATGGCGGCGAACATGCCCAGTCCGAGCACCGCCAACAGGGGGAAAGGCGCGCTCCACCCGAACCGGTCGATCAAAAAAACGAGCAGCGGGATCCCGCCGATGAAGGCCAGCGACCAGCCCATCTCGGTGGCGGCCAATGCCAGCCCGCGCCGCGCGTAGGGCACGCGGTCGCCCAGGTAGGCCTGCATGGCCGGGTCGAACAGGTACTTGCCCACCAGCGCGAAAATGAGCGCGATGGTCAGCGTGGTCAGCGAAGGGTACATCGCCACGAGTGACACCGCCAGGGTGAAGATGGCAATACCGGACAACATGCCAAACCGACGCCCACGGTGGTCGGCAATGGCGGAGGCGAAGGGGATGAACATGCCGATGAATGAGCGCGACGTGACCACCAGCGAGAGGGTGGTCACGTCCACGCCCAGCCCGCGCGCGAAAACGCCCAGGAAGGGATACACCATGCGGTGGGCGGTGTTGAAGATGCTGCGGATGACCGTGAAAACAGCCAGTTGGAATCGGATGCGCATAAGAGCTTCTTTGGAGGGGTAGGGGAAGGTGGAAGCATATCAGACATTTAAACGCCCGAACAGGGGGCTTGTCCAATTGGCGTAATGCGACTTAATGTGTCTTATTACATCCATCACGCGGTATTTATGACGTTTGATACTAAGGGATGGACTGTGAAATAGTTATAATTTTCACAAAAATATACGGATATTTGAATATATGCGCCAAGGGAATAACGAATGAATGCCAACCTGGAAGCTGAAGTTTTACAACTGCATGCCGAGATCTGCGGCGGTCTTGCGGACCCCAACCGGATCATGATCCTGTACGGACTGGCAGCGGGTTCACGGAATGTTGGGGAAATTGTCAATGCGTTGAACATGCCACAACCACTTGTGTCACGCCACCTCAAAGTATTGCGTGAGCGCGGCATGGTTACCACAGAACGGCACGGCACGGTCATCGTTTACACGCTTGGCGATGCGCGCCTGGTGGAAGCCCTAGATCTGCTGCGAGCGGTCATGCGCGATATTTTGAGCAAGCGCGCTGCGCTGGTCGAAATCCTTTCTGATTGACGGTTTCAATAATCAATAATAGGAGTGATACCCATGAAGACTTTGCTCATCCTTGGCGGGGGCACCGGCGGCACCATGGCGGCCAATAAGTTTTCTGCCAAACTGGACCCACGCGAGTGGCGTATTGTGGTGGTGGACCGCGATGAGACCCACTACTACCAGCCGGGTTTTCTTTTTATTCCGTTCGGGATGTACCGCCCGGAGGATGTGATCAAGCCAAAGCGTAAGTTGCTGCCAGCAGGGGTGGATGTCATCTTCTCAAGTATTGATGTGATCGAACCAGAGAACAACCGGGTGAAGTTGTCCAATGGTGATGTGGTTTCTTTCGATTATCTGGTGGTTGCCACTGGCAGCGATATTGATCCCGATGAAACGCCTGGCTTGCGCGAGGGGTGGCACCAGCATACTTTTGATTTCTACACCCACGAAGGCGCCACCAGGCTGCACCAGTTCCTTTCTAAATGGGAGGGGGGGCGGCTGCTGCTCAACGTGGCCGAGATGCCCATCAAGTGCCCGGTTGCGCCTTTAGAGTTCATCATGCTGGCAGATTGGTACTTCCAAAAGCGCGGTATCCGCAACAAAGTGGAACTGGTCTACGCCACCCCATTGACCGGCGCGTTTACCAAGCCCATCAGCTCTGTGTACCTTGCCGATATTCTTGCAAAAAAGAATATCACCATCGTGCCGGAATTCAATTTGATGGAAGTGGACAACGATAAGCGCGTGATCCGCTCTTACGATGAAACTGAAGTGCCCTTCGATGTGTTCGTCAGTATCCCGATCAACAAGGGCTCCCAGGTGATCAAACGCTCCGGCATGGGAGATGGGCTGAATTTCATTCCCACCAATAAATACACCCTGCAAACTGAAAAGTGGCCGAACATCTTCATCATCGGTGATGCGGGCAATGTGCCTGCATCCAAGGCAGGTTCGGTAGCGCATTTCATGCTGGATGTGCTTGTGGAAAACGTGATGAGTCACATGCGCGGAGAGGAGATGACCGCCATGTTCGACGGGCATGCCAACTGTTACATTGAGACCGGGTTCGACAAGGCGGTGTTGATCGATTTCAATTACGAAGTCGAGCCGCTGCCGGGCAAGTTCCCGCTGCCGGGTATTGGGCCATTCTCCCTGCTCGATGAAACGGTAGTCAATCATTGGGGCAAACTGGCCTTCAAATCGATTTATTGGAACATTCTGCTCAAGGGATGGGATATTCCCACTGTTCACTCACACATGTCTATGCGCGGCAAGAAACCAGTTGTCGCCTGAAGCAACCCTGCCTGTTTTATTCCGAAAGGAGATACCTATGACCGCCTCTGTTTTGTCTGCTATCAAATTCGATGCCGAAGGTTTCATGGTCGATCCTTCCCAGTGGTCGCCTGAGTCTGCTGTGGAGATCGCCCGCCTGGAGGGCATCGAAACCCTCACCGATGCGCACTGGCACATCATTAACTTCTGTCGAAAGGCCGGCGAACAGACTGGCAAGTCGCCCACGCTGCGCCAGATCACCGATGGCGCCGGGGTGAGCACCAAGGACCTGTTCGCGCTCTTCCCCAAGGGCCCCGCCAAAAAAGTGGCCAAGATTTCTGGGCTGGGAAAACCCGAGGGCTGTGTGTAGCTACCCATCTACCGAACTAAAGAGGAGAAATATCATGACTGAAGAAAAAAACCGCCACATTGCATTCATCTGCTCGAAGGGTAACCTGGATATGGTTTACCCGGCCCTTATCATGGGCTGGGCCGCGCTGGGTAACGGCATCGATGTGACCATCTTCTTCACCTTCTGGGGGATGGATATGATCAACAAAGACCGTGTTGATCACCTGGAGATCCCGCCGGTGGCCAACAGCAGCATGAAGATGAACATGATGGGTATCCCGGGCTATATTGGTATCCCTCAGTGGATGGGTATGCTGCCTGGCATGACCCCCTTTGCCACTGCCTTGATGAAGAGCAAAATGAAGGGGCTCGGTGTCCCGACCGTGCGCGAATATCTGGGAATGCTTTCAGACGCTGGCGCAAAAATGTACGGCTGCAAAATGTCGGTGGATATGTTCGGGCTGACCCAGGCGGATTTCCTGCCGTGTGTGGAAAAAATTGTCACCGCTGGTGACTTTATGGACATGACCGAAGGCGCGCAGATCGTGTTCATCTAACACAGACATCGCATCGAGATCCAAAAGGAGAAAAGGGCCCCCCCCTTTTCTCCTTTTTGTTTACTTCTCTCCCCAATGGATGGCAATGGTACCAAACATGAGCCGCCGGAAATCTACTGTGTGGAAACCGGCTGCCTGTATGCGGTCACGCAGCGCTTCGGCGGTCAGGAAGCCTTCGGTCGAATCGGGCAGGTAGCTGTAGGCCTCGCGCACGCCGGAGAGCAGCCCGCCCAGCGCGGGGATGACCACGTGCATGTGCAGCCAAATGAACGGGGAGAGCAGGCTGCGCCCGGGGCGGGTGGTGTCGAGGATGACGATGCGCCCGCCCGGTTTGAGCACGCGGTACTGTTCACCGAGCGCCTGCCCCACATCGCTGACGTTGCGCATCAGAAAGCCGGAGA
Source organism: Anaerolineales bacterium (assembly GCA_034433165.1). Taxonomy (GTDB): domain Bacteria; phylum Chloroflexota; class Anaerolineae; order Anaerolineales; family Villigracilaceae; genus DAOUAP01. The sequence goes on from DAOUAP010000015.1 coordinate 6,752, forward strand.
CGACCGCATCGAAAGACTGGGCGGAGAAGGGCAGGTGCAACGCATCGGCCGCCGACCAGTCCAGCGGGCCGAGACGTTGTCCTACGCGCATCATTTCCAGCGTGAAATCGGCGGTGGTGACGCGGGCCAGCGGCTGCTGTCTCAGCGCCTCGCGCGAAAGGTCGCCGGTGCCCGCGCCCAGGTCGAGCAGGTGTTCGCCGGGGGCCAGCCGCGCCAGTTGGATCACCTGCCTGCGCCAGCGCACATCCTGTCCGGCGGTCATCAGGCGGTTCATCAGGTCGTAGCGCGCAGCGATGCGCGTGAACATGCTTTGGACGTAATCGGCGCGTTCTTTTCCGGTCAGGTGGGTCATGGAGTCTCCAGGGGTTTGGGTTGGACGCACTGCATCGGATAACACCAATGGTTTAATGCGAAGGGTTTTTTTACCGCTGAGTCGCAGAGATCGCGGAGCTTTTTGTTGATCACGCAGAGAAAGTGCCAATTTTGCGAAAATTAATTTTTTCTTGTTTTGCGCTCTCAGCGTCTCTGCGGTTGGTAATTCAAGCAATTCGAGATATTCGTACTATTCGATGCCAAATAACTTTAATCTGCCCGATTATACCGCCCGGCGCATCGTGCTATACCCATACGAGTATGCTATACTCGCGCGCATGACCAAGCCCATTCCCCCCTCTTACTTCCAACGCTGGGTGCTGGCCAGCCGCCCCAAGACCCTGCCGGCCGCGGTGGCCGGCGTGGTGACCGGCACCGCCCTGGCCTGGCGTGATGGATTGTTCGACCTGCTGCCGGCGCTTGCCGCGTTGGGGGTGGCCTTGCTGTTGCAGATTGGCAGCAACCTGGCCAATGATGTCTTCGACTTCGAGCGCGGCGCAGACGCCAAACGCCAGCACGGCCCGCTGCGCGTCACTCAGGCTGGGTTGCTGACGCCGGGGCAGGTCAAGCTGGGCATGGGGGTGGTCTTTGGGCTGGCGGCCCTGCTGGGGCTTTACCTGGCGTTTGAGACGGGTTGGGTGGTCATCCTCGTTGGCGCGGCGGCCATCGTTTCGGCGGTGGCGTATACCGGCGGGCCGTTCCCGCTCGGCTATTATGGGCTGGGCGACCTGTTCGTTTTCATCTTCTTTGGGGTGGCGGCCGTGGCCGGGACGTATTTCGTGCAGGCGGGCACCGTCAGCCTGCTGGCGTGGTGGATGTCTGTGCCGGTTGGGCTGCTCATCACCAACATCCTGGTGGTCAACAACTTGCGCGACATTGCCACCGACCGCGAGGCGGGCAAACACACCCTGGCGGTGCGGTTGGGCGAGCGCGGCACGCGCATCGAGTATGTGGCGCTGGCGGCGCTGTCTTATGCCATCCTGTTCCCGCCGGTGCTGACCGGCAGCCTGCCCTGGACGGTTGCGCTGGTGGCGCTTTCGCTCCCCATGGCGTGGCGCGCGACACAGGTCGTGCTGACCCAGTCCGGCGCGGCGCTCAACGCGGCGCTGGCCGGGAGCGGCCAGCTGGCGCTTGTGTATGGTGTGTTGTTTTTTGCGGGGGTTTTGCTGGAGAAGTTGTTTTTGTAATCGCGATTCAGACCATGGTTTTAGCCACAGAGAACTCAGAGAGCATTTTCCCTGAGTTCTCTGTGGCTGACTACTAACTGACGAACTTCCACGGGCACAGGCGGCGCTCCAGCCAGTCCACGCTGAAGTACAGTCCCAGCCCCAGCAGGCTCATGGCCAGCACCCCGGCGTACATGGCGGGGTAATTGAGCAGGGTACTGCCGTTATAGTAGATGTAATACCCCAGCCCGTAGCGCGTGGCGAACAATTCGGCGATGTAGAGCACGGCCACGGCCGTCCCCACCGACTGGCGCAGGGCCGTTAAAATGGCGGGCAGGCTGGCTGGCAGGTACACAAAGCGGAATAACGCCCGGCGTCCTGCGCCCAGGCTGCGCAAGCTCTGGATGAGTTGCGGCGGCAGCCCGGCGGCCTGGTCGCGCACCAGCACCACGATCTGGAAGAACAGGATCAGGAAGATGATGACGATCTTGGACAGGTCGCCAATGCCCAGGAAGAGCAGCACGATTGGGACAAAGACCACCTTGGGGATGGGGTAGAGCAGGTAGATGATGGGGGAAAAGATGCGGTCCAGCCGCCGCGACTGGCCGAGCGCCAGCCCGGCCGGGACAGCCGCCAGCACCGAGAGCAGCATGCCAGCCGCAACGCGCCACAGGCTGGACAAAAAGTGCTGCCACAGGTTTTTGTTGATAAGTTCGGAAAAGAAGACGCCCAGCACCACCAGCGGCGTGGGCAGGATGGTCCGATTGAGCAGCACGGCCGCCGCCTGCCAGGTGATGAGGATGGCCAGCGAAGCCAGCAGCACATCACGCCGCTTCATCGTTCAACTCCCGGCGCAGTTGTTCGCAGACCGCGTGGTAGGTGGGATGCTGGCGGTAGAGCGGCGACCCGGCCTCGGGGTTGTCGATGACGCGCGGCGCGGAGGTGGGCGGCGTGCCCAGCAGCAGGATTTTTTGCCCCATCACGGCCGCCTCCTCGATGGCGTGCGTAACCATGACCAGCGTCAGGTTCTGCTCGGCGCACAATTCCAGCGTCAGGCGCTGCAGGTCTTCGCGGATGACGGCATCCAGCGAGGAGAAGGGTTCGTCCATGAGCAGCAGGTCGGGCTGCAGGATGAGCGTGCGCGCGATGGCCGTGCGCTGGCGCTGCCCGCCCGAGATCTGGGACGGGTATTTTTCGGCGATGGTGCCGATGCCAAGCCGCTCCAGCCAGTAGTCGGTTCCTTTACCGGTGGGCAGGCTGCGGGGGGCGTGCGTTCCGTCTGGCCCGTAGAAATCGCGCACGTTCAGACCCAGTCCCACGTTCTGGCGCACGCTGGCCCACGGCAGCAGTCCATAATCCTGCAAGATCAGCCCGGTGCGCGGACGCGGACGGGTGAGCGGCGCGCCGTCGATGACGATCTGCCCATTATCAATGGGGCGCAGCCCGGCCAGCAGGTAGAGCAGGGTGGTTTTGCCGCAGCCAGAAGGCCCGAGCACGCTCCAGGTTTCGCCGTGCGCAATGGACAGGTTGAAGCGCGTGAAGACTGGGGCGCCGTGGGGGTAGTGGAAGGTGAGGTCGTGGATGTTGATCATCATGAAAACCGGGAGGCTGTACGGCCTCCCGGCAATTGTAGCGGATTACGATAGGTTTTTGCCACAGATTTGCGCAGGTGGAATTTATATTTGTGTCAATCTGTGTTTATCTGTGGCTTATATTTTATGGCAGGTAGGCGTCGGTGACCGAGTCGCTGTACGCGACATCGACGCTGAGCATGCCCTTGCCCTGGGCCCAGGTGAGCGCGTCAGCCCATTCGGTTTCGGTGGGCACGGCCGCGGTTGGGAAGGGCGGCACCCGGTAGCTGGCCAGCAGCGGCGGCGGCACGAGTTGCTTGTCGCTCAGCAGGCTGGCGTATTTGCCCGGGTCGCTGTTGAGCAGGCCTGTGGCGTCTTCGACCGCCTTCAGGAAGGCGCGGATGGCATCTGGGTGGGCGTCGATGACCGCTTTGCGGAAGCTGATCACGCTGGACCCGTATTCGGGGTAGTTCGAGTCATCGAGCACCACCACCGCGCCCTGCTGCACGGCCAACCCGCCGAGCGGATCGGGCAGCACACCGGCCTGCAGTTCGCCGGAAGCCAGCAGCGCCAGGCGGTCAGGGATGCGTGGTACGGCGATGGTGCGGATCTCGTCTGCACTCAGTCCCTGGGCTTGCAGCAGGCGCTCGGTCACATATTCAATGATCGTACCCTGCGAAACGCCGATCTCTACGCCCTTGAGCTGTTCGGGGCTCGTGATGCCGCTCGCGCCCGAGGCCAGGATGAAGAAATGGCCGTAACCGGCGCTGGGGCGCAGGGCGTAGCGCACCACCTGCATCTGGGTTTGCTGCTGGTTGAAGAGCGCCACAGCGATGGTCTCGTTGATGGTGCCGTCTGCCTGCGCGGCCGAGAGCAACTGGTCGCGTTCCGGGGCCGAGGCAACCGGCACGAACTCGACCTGCACACCGTACTTGGCGAACAAGCCTTCCTGCTCGGCAACGTACATGGGCAGGGTGGCGATGATGGGTAGCACGGCGATCTTGAGCGTGACCACTTTGGCGGGGGCGGGCGGAGCGCAGGCCGCCAGGATGGCGCTCATCACAATGACGAGCAACAGGGTAAGACGAGCTTTCATTTTTGGATTCTCCTTGGGGTGTTATTTGACCGGAACGTTTGCCTGGTGAATGACTATTCCTTGTCCGCAACGAACTGCGCGATGCGTTCGCGCGGGATGCCGATGCTCTGCAGGAAGAGCAGCCGCAGCGCGGGCAGGGCGCGGGTGGGGTCGGGGCTGCCGTTATATACCCAGCGCAGCACCACCTCGTTCAGCGCGCCAACCCAGGCGCAGGCCGCCACTTCTGTATCCAGCGCGGGAATGCTGCCATCGGCAACCGAGGCATCCAGGTTTTCCTTGATGATCTGGATGAAGCGCTCGTTGACTTCCTGCCGCTTCTGCTCGAAGACCGCGCCCAGCCCGGTGGCCTGCACCAGTGCGATCTTGGCCAGCCCGCGGTACTGCCCGAAAGTTTCCAGGCAAACGCGCAGGGCCAGGTCGAGGCGCGCCATGCCACTTGCCTCGGCATCCATGCGGTCGTGCAGGCGCTTTTCCAGCAGCCCGGCAAACGTATCGACCAGCGCCAGGAAGATATCCTGCTTGCTGGGGAAATAAAAATAGAACGCGCCCTTCGAGGTGGCCGACTCGGTCACAATATCATCCACTCTGGTGTCGTGATAGCCCTTGCTGGCAAAAACGCTCACCGCCGCTTCGAGGATGCGCTCGCGGGTCTCTTGGGTTGGGGGTGATGAGGAAGGCGTCATGGTCTGCGCTTTTAGACCGACTGGTCGGTCTGCTTGGTGCAAAATTATACCCGAACTCGGGGCGGAACACTACCCACCCGAGCCCGGGCAGCAAAAACTATTGAGCGGTTTGCGGCGTGAGGGTCAGGAACCAGCGCGTCAGGAAGAACGCCGCCAGCCAGGCCATCAGGTTGAGCAGTACGAAGAAGAAGATGATGTTCCACAGCCCGCTGTTGAAGATGGGCGAGGGCGGCGGGTGCATCACGTTGGCGGCGGTGGCAAAGGCCGCGCGCAGCGCCACGATGTAGGCAATGTTGGCGGCCGAGGTCAGCAGTTTGTTACCGATGACCCACAGCCCCACCTGGAGCAGTGTGCCCACAATGGCAAAGGTCAACGCCAGCCTGAAGCGTGGCTCTGCCAGGAACAGCCCGTTCCAGTTGGTCTGCATGGCCAGCAGCGAGAGCGGCAGGTAAGACACCCAAAAGACGATGCCGGTGCGCCCCAGCGCAGCCGACCAACTGTGGAAGCCACCTTGCCGGGGGGCCAGCGCTGGCATGTAGCGCGCCAGCAGCCCGAGCGTGCCAGCCAGCGCGGCGGCAATCATGGCGACTTCGGCAGCCAGCACCCAGGCGCCGTGCAGGTATACGATGCGCACGTTCGCGCCAAGCGATTTCTCTTCCGGGCCAAACAGGGTGGCGATCATAATGATAGTGATGACGCCAAGGAAAGGAAACAGGGGGGGCGTTTTGATTTTGTTCATGCCCCCATTCTAACCACAAACCGCCCGGCCGGGCCTCATGAAAATTGGAGGAAGTTTGTCACGTTTCTGGTTCGATTGATGCCGCATGTGGCGGGAAAAAAGGCGCAGTTTGACCGGTTTGTTGAAACCTGCACCATTTCTTTATACGGTCTTTACATTGGGGTGCTATGATGAGCGCAACTTCAACTTAAGGAGCAGTTCGTATGAAAAATGTTTGGAAATGGATCCTCGGGACTGTGGTCGTCCTCCTGGTGGTGGGCGTGATCGTTGCCGTGCCGTACATCATGCACAGCGTTTGGGGGACATCCTACGGCCCGGGCATGATGCAGGGTTTTGAGGGCCGGTCCTGGCGCATGCCCATGCACGACTTTGGCGGCCGCGGCTTCGACCAGTTTGGCCCGATGATGGGCGGGCGCGGGTTTGGCGGCGTCAGCCCGTTCTTTGGCGGCTTCATGCTTTTGGGCGGTTTGCTGCGCCTGCTCGTGCCGTTGGGCATCGTGGCGCTCATCGTCTGGTTTGCGTATCAGCAGGGCAAAAAAGCCGGGTTTAAGTCTGCCAGCGCCCCTGCGCCTGTGCCTGAAGAACCTGTGCCGTAGCCTGACCGTTTGCTGCACTATCAAATCCGCCACCTGTTGAGGGTGGCGGATTTTTTTACAAGAAGCGCGGGGTCATTTCACCAGTTGCAGGGGAATGATGTTTTCCATAAGGATGCGTGTGCTGCCGGTTGTGAGCTGGTAGAGAACCAGGTTGACAGTGTAGTTTTGCGGGTCGGGGTACACCGTGCATACCAGGGTGTCATCCTCCAAAAGGTCGAAGCAGCTGCCCGGCTGCTTGTTTTCATACACATAGGCCGCGCCGCTGTAGTCTGAATGGATGAGGTGAAAATCCACATAATCGTTATTGGGTGTGGATGCGGTAAAGTGGGCAATGCGCCCGTGGCTGAGAAAGGTTGTGACGCTCCAAAAATAGTCCAGTTCGGGTTGCGCGGGCATTTCGGCGATCAGGCTGTCTTGCATGGTGTCGTAAAAGTAAAAGGACTGGTGATTTACCGCGCCGAGCAGCATGTAACGCCCATCTGCTGAAACAGATGCGCTGTCGTAGGAGAATTTGGGGATGTACAGCCCCACCAGGCGCGCGCCGCCATTGGGGTCAAGGCGAAACACCGGCGCATCCGCTGTGGTGATGTCGGGGTTGCTCTGCAGGATGGCCGGGGAGACGGGATAGGTGTTGATGTCCCTGCCGGTGAAGATGAGATTTTGGTCGGCGGCGGGAATAAAAAGCAAAGGATCGAAAAAGGTGCCGTAGGTGTGCCACGGCAGTACATAGGTTTGTTCTGACCGGCCGCTAAAGGGTGAGAGCAGCGTTATTTCACAATTATCCGCGCAGTCGTAGGTAAATTCCAGCGCGGCACCGTCGCGCAATGGGCGAAAGGTGCGTGTGTCTGAGGCGAAGGTCATTTGATTGCCGTTCAGGTCTATCACCACGTCATCCCTTGTGAACCGCCATAGATCACCCTGCACGGAGCGCAGCGCATGCGAGGTGGTGTGCCGTGCCACCGCATAGACTGTGCGCACGTCGCCGCTGACCAGGTCCAGTTCGCGCAGGTTCAGGTTTTGGGTATCACCCTGCAGGTAGCGCACAAAGCGCCCGTCTGCCGAAAGGTGCGCCCAGGCCTGTGGTTCGTTTGAGGATGAGTACATACTGCGATGCACACGGGTGTCGAGCAGGCGTGCCGTGCGCGTGGAGAGGTCCACCAGCAGCAGGGGGCCGCGCTCGGCTGTGTTGCCGCTGGGAGTGCCCACGCTGGATTCATCGGTGTACCCAAAAGCCAAAAAGCGGTCGTTTGCGGCGGCGAGTTGCAGACTGGGTTGCGAGATGTCGGGCTGATAGTTGAGCCCGGCCGGTAGTTGAATGGCTTGGACGCCTTCCTGTGGCGTGAGCAGGTACGCGCGCAAAGGAGAGCCGCTGTTGAGCATGAGCATGTGCCCGTTGTTGAGCGGGAAGCCAATCAGGTTTATGGGGTCATCGTTTGGCGGCATGTCCCATTCTTGTCGTTCGCCATATTGGTTGACGGCGATCAGCGTTTGGGCGTTTTCGTCTTTGACCCAGTACCAGCTCGGAGCCGGGGGTTGGGCGGTGGGCGCGAGGGTTGGCTGAGGTTGGGTTGTGGGGGCTTGCATTGTGGGAGCTTGTGTTGGGGCGGCGGGGGTTGGGTTGAGGGGGGCGCTTTCGGGGGCGTATTCCGTGGCGGCAGGCGGCGACCCGGCCGCGGGGGGCGTGGCGGGCGGTGTGCCGCAGGCGCACAGAATCAGCATGGGCACAATCAGGCTGAGGAGTTGGCGGTGAGTCATGGCATCTCGCTATCCCTGTTGATTAAAAAAACAAGGCAGGCGTGTGCCTGCCCTGTGACAATGTATTACCGCTTGAGTGTGCGGTATTGCACGCGCTTGGGCACATCCACCGATTTGCCGTAGCGCTCGTGGTAGTCCTTTTCGTAGTCGGACCAGTTGCCCAGAAACAGGCGCGCCTGGCTGTCGCCTTCGAAGGCCAGGATGTGGGTGCAGATGCGGTCGAGGAACCAGCGGTCGTGGCTGACCACAATGGCGCACCCGGCGAAGCTCTCCAGCGCCTCTTCGAGCGAGCGCAGGGTGTTCACATCCAGGTCGTTGGTGGGTTCGTCGAGCAGGATGACGTTGGCGCCCTCGGTGAGGGTTTTTGCCAGATGCACGCGGTTGCGCTCGCCGCCCGAAAGCACCCCAACCTTCTTCTGCTGGTCGGTGCCCGCAAAGTTGAACGAGGAGCAGTAGGCCCGGGCGTTGATCTTGCGCGCGCCCAACTCCAGTGTATCGGCCCCGCGGCTGATCTCTTCGTACACCGTCTTTTCAGCATCGAGGGAGCGGGTTTGGTCGGCATAGGCCAGTTTGACGGTTTCGCCAATGCGGATGCTACCGGCGTCGGGCTGCTCTTGCCCGGTGACCATGCGCAGCAGGGTGGTTTTGCCCGCGCCGTTGGGCCCAACCACGCCGATGACCGCGCCGGGCGGGATGATGGCCGTGAAATTTTCCAAAATGAGGCGTTCGCCGTAGGATTTGGTGACGCCGTCCAGTTCGATGACCACATTGCCCAGGCGCGGGCCGGGGGGAATGTAGATCTCGAGGTCTTCGCGGACTTTTTCGGTCTCCTGCGAGAGCAGTTTTTCGTAGGCGCTGACGCGGGCCTGCCCCTTGGACTGGCGGGCCTTGGGCGACATGCGGATCCATTCCAACTCGCGTTCGAGGGTTTTCTGGCGCCTGGATTCGGACTTTTCTTCGAGGCGCAGGCGTTCCTGCTTTTGCTCGAGCCAGGAAGAGTAGTTGCCCTTCCACGGGATGCCGTAGCCGCGGTCGAGTTCCAAAATCCAGCCGGCCACGTTGTCGAGGAAGTAGCGGTCGTGGGTCACGGCGATAACGGTGCCCTTGTATTCGCGCAGGTGGTGCTCGAGCCAGGCAATGGATTCGGCGTCGAGGTGGTTGGTGGGCTCGTCGAGCAGCAGGATGTCTGGCTCGGTCAGCAGCAGGCGGGTAAGGGCCACGCGGCGCCGTTCGCCGCCGGAGAGCACCTTGATGGAAGTTTCTGCAGGTGGGCAGCGCAGGGCGCTCATGGCCACTTCGAGGTGGCTGTCGAGGTTCCAGGCGTCGTGCTTGTCGAGTTCATCCTGCAGTTTGGCCTGCTCTTCGATCAGGGCGTCGAAGTCGGCGTCGGGTTCGGCGAAAGCCGCGTTGACAGCGTCGTAGCGGGCCAGCATATCCACAATGGGCTGCACGGCCTCGCGGATGATCTCGATGACGGTCTTGCTTTCGTCGAGCTGGGGTTCCTGCGCGAGCATGCCCACGCTGTAGCCCTTGCTCATCGAAATTTCACCGACGTAGTCCGGGTCGATCCCGGCCATGATACGCAGCAGCGACGATTTGCCCGCGCCGTTGAGACCGAGCACGCCAATCTTGGCACCGTAGTAGAAGCCGAGCGAAATATCGCGCAGGGTGTGTTTGTTGGGCGGCACAACTTTGCCAACCCGATTCATTTGGTAGATTATCTGTTTGGTGTCGGTGGTCATGGGATTTTAGTGAGTAAATGGTTATTGGATGAGTGGGGCGTATTGTATCAGATGGAAGCGGGAATGCAGAATTTCTTTCTCACCACACGATGCGAGCGGCAATAACCACGCAGCGCGCCTGACCGTAGACGTGGGCGCGGGCGACCGCTGGCTGATTGCGCTCAACCGCCACGCCGCGCAGTACTGGCTGCGCCCCGATGCGCCCGTGCTGGATTACGCCAACGCCATGGTGGGGGGGCACATCCTCTGGCAAGCCGCAGTATGCGCCGCCCGTGCCGCCGCTAGCCCCGGCCAAGTTCACCGGCGGGCTGTACCTGAAAGGGAACATTGCCAACTGCAACAACTTTGCCTCGTCCGAGCAAAAAGCGTACGCCAGTTATGTGCAGATGGTGGACCCCAAAGGCGCAGGTGTGCCCCCCGGCAGGCTGGGATTCATGTTCTGGGCCGCGGGGAGCGCCCGTTCCTTTTTTCCTTCGCGCCTTCGCGGTGAAAAAATCCGCCGGGGCAATCCAGCGCATCACCGCAGCGGGGTCCAGTGCGGTTGCATGCCCTCATTATGCGCCAAAAAGCGCGGGGCGACAACCGGCTTACTATGGAAAATGGCGCAAATGTGGTTAAATTGGAGCGACCAACTTTATGAAACAAGGAGAGAACGCATGCCAACCGAACGGAACGACTTCTTTAAACTGGGCGACAAATTTGTAACCGTCATTGGTGACGATGTGACCGTCGGACAGCCCGCCCCCGAATTCACCGCCTCCGCCCAAAACTGGGCCCCCGTCAACCCCATCGCCGACTCACGCGGCAAGGTCATCATCCTGTCTGCGGTGCCCTCGCTAGATACCGAAGTGTGCGACCGTGAGACGCGCCGCTTCAATGAAGAAGCCGCCAGTCTCGGCGACGATATCATCATTTACACCATCAGCACCGACTTCCCCATGGCCCAAAAGCGCTGGTGCGGCGCCAGCGGGGTGGACAAGGTGGTGGTCGTCTCCGATGTGCTCCATGCCGAGTTTGGCGAAAAATACGGCCTGCTTATCCGAGAGCGCCGCTACCTGCGCCGGGCCGTCTTCATTGTTGGGCGCAATGGCAACCTCACCTACGTCAACTACCTGCCCACCCTGGGTAACGAACCCGACTACAATGAGGTCATCGCTGCGGCCAAATCCGCCCTGGGCTAACTGCCCCCGTTGGTCTTGCGCGCGCACCCTGACCGGTGCATTTTTTATCGGCGCAACGCGCCCTGTGAACAACAACGCACGGCTTTCCTGATGCTGTTGTGCCATGTTCTGCAACTTTAAGCCAGCCATGGCAGTTAATGAATTCGATATTTGACAGAATGTGAAATAAAGGTATATTAATAAAAACACTTCACCTCATACAATCAAACCTGTTATGAAGACCTCCGCCCCTCATTTTCGTGATTTAACGCGCATCTTCCAGTTTGCGGTCATTGGCGTTGCCTTGCTGGCCGCCCTGCTGGTTTCGGGAGTAGCCCGGGCCCAAACGCCCCTGGTGTGGATGACCACCGGTGGGTGCGGTCCTGCTGTGCCGGTCGCTACCACCCTCACCGCGGGCGACCGCATCTACATCAAGGCCACTGGCTTTGCTCCTGTTACATCCTATCCCTGGAGCATCTTTGTGGGTGTCACCCAGGTGACTGGCGGCAACTTCACCACTGACAGCAACGGCACAGCCTGTGTCGATACCGGCTACATCCTTCCGGCGGCTTCTTATCCGTCCAACGAAACCGTGCGCGCGTTTTTTAGCACCGAACAAAGCATCGCCACCATCCTGCCGACCCCAACCCCAACCAGCACACCCACCGTTACCAACACCCCCACGCCCACGTTGACGCCCACCATCACACAGACGCCTACGCCCACCCTGACCCCTTCCATTACCCCCACGCCCTCGCGCACCCCAACGATTACAAGAACCCCCACCCTCACCCGCACTCCCAGCCTGACCCCAACCATTACGCTCACCCTTACCGCCTCACTGACCCCTTCCCGCACGCCCACGGTCCTTGTCGTCGGGCCTACGCCCACCATCACCAGAACACCCGCCGTTACGGCCACCCCGCTGATCAGCCCCACCCCGCTCCACTCGGCCACCCCTGCAAAATCGCCGACACCCAGCATCACCCCATCGCGTACGCCCACACCGCGCCTGTTCTTTGGCGGACAGGTCAGTAACAACGCCACACCCACCTTCCCGCCCATTTTCACGCGTACCCCGCAGCCCACCGCCCTGCCAAGCGCCACCCGTACAGCCACCCCCATCCCCATTCCAGACACGCCCATTGCCATTCCGCAGCAGCCCGTTGTCGATGCGCCTTCAGCATTATCTGCCATGTTCAGCAGCATGCTGATGATTGTCGGCGCGGGAATCATTGGGCTGGCATTGCTGGTGCTGCTTGTCATGCTGTTTTCGGGCAATCGCCGCCGCCGGAGATGACCGCACCTTGCATTTTTGTTAGCAAACATGACCTTGGTACTATCAATTTTGTATTGACATTTGCCCCCATAGTCAGTATTATATAACTACGATAACGTCCTGCAGGCAACAGGATGTTTAACAATCCAACAGAATAAATTGCAGAGAAGCGAAGACCCGGGACTGATGTTATGGTCGCTCAACCTGAATAGGGACAGGTTGTGGTTCCGGCGAGCGAGTGGCGAAACCGGCTCTCCTGTGCCAGT
>DAOUAP010000016.1:0-49814 GCA_034433165.1 Anaerolineales bacterium
AATTTGGGTATCCATGATTGTCTCCTTCTTTGGTGGTCGGGATACCCCAAATCTAGCAGACTTTCATGGATTTTTGTTGCAACTCATCTCAAGGTAGCAACTTGAGTTACTTAAGATATCTGTAAATTTAACAGTGGTCATGGGTAGCACAAATCGTTCGCCGGGTACCGGTTTGGTATCGACTGTGCAAAAAGCGAAATCATTAGAGCCTATTGGGGCGCCGTGGCCTGAAAAGTAAAACAACAGTATGTCATTTTCGGCCCCTCTGCTGTAAACATAATCGTTTATTACGTTCCGCAATTCTTCAGACGTTATATTCGTTCTTTCAATGTATTGCCGCGAAGAAAACAGAGCCAAGTCTTCGTCATCAACAAGGATACTCTTGAGATTCCTGATATCTTGAGCTGGGCCTGTTAGCCTTCTCATATGTTGGTAATCCCAACATCCGACCGCTATTATTGTTACTCTTGGGTGCTCATCGGGCATAGTGTATTTCCTCGTTTTTGTAACTTATGAACTATAACGCAGTAATTCTCTCCACTCATAATTAACGCTGGTCGCAGCAAAATCTGGTTCTCGTTGGAAGGGTTTGCGGATATAGTGCACATTTTTTGCTTTTGCAACATCGCCTTCAAAATAAATCTCGGCAACAGCAAGAATAAAATCTTCAGGCTTATTTAACCCGGCTAGTATCTCGTTCTTGGTAATGGTGACTGTAGAAGCGCCTTCTATTCTTCCTTTGACTTCAATAAATAGCAAACGCCCTTTCTCGCCAGCCAGGCGCGATTCTATATCCCACCCCAAATCCATGGCGCTGACATCAACTGGCTCATTCCCTTGTGTGCGCTCTTTTTCTGCAACGGCTGTCATTGCAGCCAACTCTACAGCTTTTCGCCTGCGAGCAAAAAGAGCCGCTTCAGGGGAAATGGTTTGACCCGTTAACCGATTGATTAAACCCTGTGGAATGACTAACGCACCGCCAATAACAATTGGGGGCTGCGCAGAAATATGACGCTCTTGCTCCAATTCCGTCATACGGCGTTGCAATCGGGCCTGTAAATCATCTGCACGCCGGCGCGCTAGTTCTGAATTTAGATGAGCATTCTTGCGTCCTGCTTGTTCCTGCGCTTTGAGTTGTTCTGCGCGATGATCCCAATAATTAATTTCTGTTGTCAGGCGAGCATGAACAGCAGTAACCGTCCGCGCGACAGTATCATCACGACGTGATTTCACGTCTCGCAAATGTTCAGGAACAAGATTTTGGGCTGCATATGCACGCACCAATGACTCCAAATCACCGCGTAGCCACTCGGACTGAAGCACTGGGTCAATCAACGGGCGAATATCATCACCAATCGGTTCATAATCCAAGAAAGGCGCTGTGCCTGCTGAACGGGTTTCGCCGTGCGCATTGATTTCCACAAACTGCATCTGCCGCGAAACAGTTCGTCGACTACCATCAGTTTCTGAGCGAGCATCTTGTATGCTATGTTCAAGGTAAAACAAAGCGCGGATATCCTCGCCAAGATCATTGGGATCTACCAACACAGCACCTTGCCGCAATATCATGCGATATCGCTCCAAAATCAAGTCGGTTACCGCATCCATCAATGGGTTGCCGGGGCAAATAAACTCAGCTGTCGCCTTGCCCGGTGGATTTATAGCTTCCTTATGAAAAGTGATACGCTCATATCGAGCTAAAACTGCCCCACCTAAACTGCGCCCACGGCTCCGCACAACAGCTGGCACATGGGTAATCTCATACCTAAGCGGTTCACGGTTATGAACCGTCCCCCCTAATTGTTCGAAAGCTGCCTTAAAAAAGGCAGCTACAAAATGCGGTTGTAATCGCTTAGCCTGGGCGCGCTCGAAATCCTCCCGAATCTGTTGAACCCGGCTGACATCCATGCTATCACGCGCCAAGGAACGCTCTTCAAGTAATTCGCGTACACGTTGCTGGTCAGCCAAATTATCTACAGCCTGAAATAAGCGTGCCTTTACTTCTGGACGATCCCCGTAGCGAATCGCTTCCATCAAAAGTTGCCGAAGGCTAGTGTCTCGGAACAACTTTCCCATGACGTCAAAAACGCCATCTCCGAGCGCATCCCGTTGTTTTTCGATCTTGCGCAATAAACGAGCATACACATCACCTTCACGGGTTTCATCTGCGACTAAGTTCCACAAATGGCATACTTCTGTTTGCCCAATGCGGTGAATACGCCCGAAACGTTGTTCAAGACGACTAGGGTTCCAGGGCAAATCATAGTTGACCATTAAGTGGGCGCGTTGCAGGTTGATACCTTCACCAGCTGCGTCCGTGGCAATTAAAACGAGCACATCCTTATCTTGAACAAAGGATGCTTGCATCTCTCTTCTTTGGTCTCGCGCAAGTCCGCCATGAATAGTAACCACGGCACTGGGGCGACCAATCAATGTTCGGATCTTGTCCGCAAGGTAGTTCAGCGTATCGCGGTGCTCGGAAAAAATCACAAGTTTGCGCCGGCGTCCGTCTGCATCAAACATCTCTTGCTGTTCCTGCAACAAACGGGAAAGTTCTTGCCATTTACGATCTTGACCGCTGTGCCGGACTTGATCAGCCAGAGCTTCGAGTCTCTTCAGTTGAGAAATTTCCAACTCAAGTTCTGCTATAGTACGCGCAGCAGTTGCCGAATCTAAGACTTCCTCTGTGGTTTGTTCAAGTTCAGACTCAGGGGCATCATCAAAATCATCAATTGTTTCTTCGTCAAAAATTGGAAGACCTATCAGCGCGTGCTCTGCAACATCCCCGCCGCGCTTAAGCAAACGCTCCTCGCGCAATCGAGCCTCTAATCGTTCGCGTCGTCGCTTAAGAGACTGAAATATAGCCTCTGGACTGGACGCCAACCGCCTTTGAAGCACAGTCAAAGCGAATCCAACGGTTCCGCGCCTATCGTTGTCCAACATTTCTGCACGATTAAACTCTTCTCGAACATAGGTTGTCACCTGGTTATAAAGAGCCGCTTCAATCTCAGACAAATGGTATGCAATCGTATAAGCTCGCCGTTCTGGAAAAAGAGGGGTTCCATCAAACTTCAATAGCTGCTCTTTTACCAAGCGACGCATCATATCCGATGCATCTACGTTGTGAACTCCTTCTCGATACCGGCCTTCAAATCGGTCTGCATCCAACAAAGCCATAAATAATTGGAAATCTTCTTCTTTGCCGTTGTGCGGGGTTGCAGTCAGCATCAGAACGTGTCGAGAGCGTTCGGTAAGCAATTGCCCCAAGTGATATCTTTTGGTGTATTTTATTTCGCCACCAAATACCGACGCGGACATTTTATGCGCTTCATCCATCACAACCAAGTCCCAATCAGTCTGCGCAAGTTTGGATTGTAATTCTTCGTCTCGGCTAAATTTATCTAAACGGGCTATTACTAAAGACATTTCTTCCAACGCGTTTCCTGTACGAGCGGCAGCTATCCTGTCATTGGTAAGGATTTCAAAAGGCAAGTGAAAACGTCGATAAAGCTCATCTTGCCATTGCTCAACCAGGTTTCCCGGAACAACAATCAAGCATCTCTGCAAATCTCCGCGTAACATCAATTCTTTGATGAACAGTCCTGTCATAATGGTTTTGCCGGCCCCCGGATCATCAGCCAGCAAAAAGCGCATTGGCTGTCTAGGAAGCATCTCCCCATAAACTGCTGAGATTTGATGCGGCAAAGGCTCTACCATTGATAAGTGCACAGCCATCCACGGGTCAAACAAATGCGCCATTCGGATACGATAGGCTTCTGAAACAAGGCGGAATAAATGCCCATCGCCATCAAATGCCCAAGGGGTTCCCGGTTCTACTATTTCAATATCTATTTCTCGGTCTCTAAATAACAATTCACTATGGCTACGCCCATCAATGTCGCGATAGGTAACTTCAGCAACATCAGCACCGTGCCAATCAATATTTAAAATAATAACCTGCCCTTTTGGGGTCAGTCCTTTAACCTGAGCATTCTTTTTTAGATCTTCAAGGCGCGCCATTCTGATATCCCTAACTACCTAAGATTTACTCATCTAAGTATAGCAAATACCCCAATTAATGCTAAGAATTCTTATATAATGCATGCCTTTTCAAATCCACTCCATAAGAAAGGGCCCAGAATGTCTCATCGTAGCATCCTGACGGACCTGTATCGAGGGGGAGTCTGGTTCGTCACAATCGTGTTTGCAGGTTATGTTCTTGTAATATCACAATCCAATCCGTTGCATCTGGCGCTGTGGTTGCGCACGGATTTACTGGCAATTGGCGGGACGCTGTTGATTCCCCTGCTGATTGTCAGCGCCATCCAGTTTGACGAGTCCCACCCATTCCGTTCACTCTACTGGGGCATGCTCATTGTCACCGCCCTGATGGGCTTTGGCATCGCGCAGTTCCAAAACCTGTTCACTCCCAGCCTGCTGGTCTATGGCCCGCAGGCATCCCAGGTTTTCCCGGCACCCGATGTGCGGAAAACACCGGCACCGGCCCATTTGTCAGACGAAGAAACCATCAAGGCCATCGTGGCCGCGGAACTGGATGCCATTGCCGGGCGCAATCTGCTCGCCCTCGAATCCCTGTATGCGCCCAACGCGCAGGTTATCAACCGGGGGCATTCCCCGTCCGACCTGGCAGACGACATCATCCATCGCGGCTGGCCGGCCATCCGCCAGATGCATTACATGAGTTTGATCACCCAGACCAATTACAGGACACCGATCATCCTCTCGGATGTAAGCATTCATGTGGATGGGGACCGCGCGGAAGCGGTTCACTCCGGCATCATTCGCAATGGGGTCTATTTCCCGGATGTGTCCATCTACAGCTTCGAACGCATCAACGGCCAGTGGAAGATCGTCCAACTCGAATTTGGCAACAAATAACCCGCTACAATCTGTCGCCGGATTGCATTGCTCCCCACAAAATCGTGGGGAGTTTTCCATATTCCAGCCAGTTCTGCAACAGGACGGCTTCGGTGTGATCCAGTTCCACCGGCTGCTGGCGCAGGGTCTGCACCACCCAGGGCTTGCCCAGCACCAGAAACACCAGGCGCACCCGGTGCCGCCGGGCATATTCGCAGGCCCGCCGCAGGCGTAGTCGCATGCGCCGCAAAAAGGCGGTCATCTCCTTCGGGCGGCTGCCGCCCTGCACCTCGACCCATACCAGGGTTTCATCGTCCTGCACCCTGGCCCAGACCAGCGCATCCGGCACGACGCGATACCCGGGGACGCTCACCTCGCTCCACCCACCCAGCACCTCGATCTGCCCGGTCTGCCGGAGCCAGGCCGGGGCGAGCCGGGCGGTGCGCACATGCCGCCAGCCTGGCAAGTAGGCGCGCTCCCAGCCGGACTGGAAGGAAATCCCGGAAGGAATCCCCCACAGGCGCAGCGCCAGGGATTTGCCGGGGCGGGTGATGCGCCACCAGCGCTTGGGCTGGGTGCGAAAGTGTTTTTTGCGCAGCCGGCGCAGGCGCGCCAGCAGGCGTTTCAGGATGTCCGGCGCGGGAAGTACCGGACGATGGGTGCGCGCCGGCTTTGTCCGGATGCGGAAGCCACGCCTGGCGCTCCGCCACCCGGCCAGCCTGTGTTTCAGGCGCAGCCGGGTGGTTTTGTTCGGGCGCTTGCGCGGCGGGCGGTTCATGAAATCCGCCAGGCGCAGAAATTCCAGTCCCTGCAGGGCGGTCCGGGCGGTCTTTTCGGTCATGCCGGCCAGCGAGGCAATCTCCCCGGCCGTGCCGCCCTGGATGCGCGCCAGTGCCTGCAGCACCCTGGTTGCAGATTTGCCCAGGCGCGGCATGGCTTTTATGCCCGCAACCGCCCGTACGCGCGGGGGTGGCGGCATCGGGGTGTTTCCCTGCCGGACGCTGAACGAGAACAGGGATGCATCCGGAGGGGCATCGTCCGTGGTGATCGCCACCGGGCAGGGCGTGCGTCCCATTGCACGTTTCAATTCGTTGGCATACCAGCGCCCGGGCGCGTCCACCTGCACCCAGACCGATGCGCCCCGGCGCAGTTTTGCCAGGGGCGGCAGGATGCGCTTGATGACCCGCGCATAATCCATCGGGGGCAGACCGGAACGGGCGGATACCCGGAAGATGAAGGTGTCGCTCCAACCCTGGTCGAGGCGCAGGCTGCACCAGTCATCGAAGACCAGCGAACCGACATGATAGGCCATCAGTCACTGCACCCCGTTTTGACATACAGGTCATCCGTGAAGAAATTATGCGGATTGAGCCAGACATACGACCCGGCCGGGGTTCTGTGCTTGATGCCATAATGCACATGCCCGCCGGTCGAGTTGCCTGTGTTGCCGCTCAGCCCCACCAGGTCGCCATGCCCTACGATGTCGCCCGGAACAACCGAGATGACGCTCAAATGCGCCAGCCAGATCTGGTAGTCGCCGTTCTGGATCACCACCAGGTTGCCCCACGGCCCGTTCCAGTCCGCCCAGATGACCTTGCCGCCCATCGTGGCATAAACCGGCGTGCCTTCATCCACGGGGAAATCCACCCCGGTATGCGAACTGTAAAAGGGGTCGTGAAACACGCAGCCCAGGATGGGTTTCTCGTTCAGGTGGCCCCAGTGGTAAACCGGCCCGACCAGCGGCAGCCCGTAAATGTCGCCATCCGGGCCGCTGTAATCGTCCCAGCCCACCCCGACGCCGGCCGGGGAGGAACCGCCATTGCCATCATCGAGGCCGTAGTCGCTGTCCTGCGGGATGTCCATCATCCACTGGTACACGCCCGGCTGTGCCCAGGCCGGCAACTGGGGGATGGTCAGGGCCACGATCAGCACATAGGCCACAACAAAAGCCGCCCCGCACAAAAGCGGGACGGCCATGCAACCCAGCGTCCATTTCAGGACATCCTTCACAGCACCCGGCCCAGCCTGTCCAGGCGGATTTCGCCCTGCGCACCGGCCTGCAAGCCCATCGAGGCTTCGATGGACAGCCCGTTGCGAATCATCTGCATCGAGAGCCAGTACGAGACGCCCGACCCGACGATGACCGGCGACAAAAACAGCGGGTTGGACGAATACAGCGCTCCGGTTTCAGGGGTGGTGATGGCGATCACCACCAGGACACCCGGCGGGAAGAGCGCCAGGAAGCGCGCCTGCCATTCCACGCCCTTGGCGGCGGCCCGGGCGCGTGACAATACTTCCACCACCGCCCCCAAGGTGCGGCGCAGGGCCGCGACCAGCGGGCTGATTTCGATGCGGCCTTCCAGCGAGGCCAGCAGCGAAGTGGCCACGATGTCCACCGCCGGATTGTCCCAGGCGGTCGTCCATTCGCGCACCGCCAGGGCGGCTTCATCCGCCGGGGCGCTGCGCAGGCGCACCACCAGGTCGGTCAAGACCACGCGCCCGTCCGGGCCCACCGCCTGGGCGGCTTCGTCGAGCGCGTCGTTCAGCGGCTTGCCCTGGGTCAGCAGGGTTTCCACCACGCCCAGGCCACGCAAAATATCCTTGGCCTGTTTCAGACGGAATTCCTGGCGTTTGTCCGAGAGAGTCCCGGCATACAACAGCCCGCCGGCGATGGAAAAAAGGATGGCCGCGAACGGCCCCAAAAACAGCCCGGCCACCAGCCCGCCGCCGGCCCAGGTCAGGAAGCCGAAGGCAATCTGGTTGAAGGTCAGGCCGGTGCCGGTCTGGCGGGCAAATTTCTCCGGGTCGATGGAGGCTTTCGGCTGGGCGATGCCCATCGCCCGGGCCATGCCGGCTTCACCGGCGGTGCGCCGCCAGCCCACGACAAGCGGGATGGAGGCGAGGGCCAGGGCGGCAATCAAGGCAAGCAAGGTTTCCACGGTTCACCACCTGAAATAAATCGAAATCTGGTCTGCGCCCCCCTGCGCCAGCCAGAAGGAAAAATACAGGCCCACCACTGCCAGGAAGGCGGTTACGAGCGGGTAGATGCCGACCTCCTCCCAGGCCAGGTCCACCGGACGGAAGTCTGTTTGCACCGGCTGGGCCGGGGCGGCCATCGCCTGGGCCGGTTGCGGGCCGGTCTCAAGCGAAGAGGCTTCGCGCTGGTTGACGAACTTCCGGGTTCCCCAGGCAAAGCGCGCCTTGCGGGTCAGCCAGGTTTCCAGCGGGACACGGTCAGGGCCCAGGCGCAGCAACGCCCCCACCATGAACACCACCAGAACCACAAAACCGGTCACGACTTTGCCGGCAAAGGAAAAGGGCAGGAACAGGCACAGCACCGCCGCCAGCGCGCCGGCGCCCAGCAGTCCCAGGTCACGGTCATTGAACATGCGCAACTCCTAGAACGGCGGTTTGGGTTGGTGCTCTTTGAGCACTTCGGCGATTTGCGGCAGGAACAGGAAGGCGAACAGGACCAGCACCAGCAGGCCGATCACGCCGATGATGGCGGTGGCCGTCAGGCGCGAACCGCCGAAGGCCGCGCCGGCCGTGCCCTGCAAAACGTAGTACAACCCGCCCAGCAATGCCACGACCACCAGCAGGCCGGCCAGAAACGTCCAGGCATCCCGGGCGATGAGCAGGATTTGATCCGTGATGGGACCGAACATCGAAGACCTCCTTGAAAAGAACAAAAAATATCAACAGGCACCCAGGAACCAGGCCGCAGTGGGAACCGCCGCGGCGGCCAGCAGCATGCCAAACAGGGCCTCGGCGCTTTCGAGCAATGCATTGGACATGGCGGCCTGCCCGCCCAGCGAAGCGGACAGCACAGCCGTGAAAACCGCCTTCAACATGCGCAGTCCGGCCAGCCCGCCGATGATCGCGGCGGACAGCCCGCCCAGTTCCGAGATGGGGCCGCAACCGGCTCCGGATGGGATGGCCGCCTCGACGCCCTGGATGATCTGGGGCACACCCAGAAAACCAAACAGTCCCAGCGCCAGCACGGCAATCACGGCCGAAACCGCCTCCCAGACCCACAGGTTCGCGCCCAGCACACCGGCTGAGGAAACCTTGAGCACCTGGGCCAGCATGGCCAGAATCGCAAAAGCCAGCAATGCTCCCGCGATGGCAGTCCAGGCTTCGCGCAGGAAAGCCAGCAGGGTCAGTCCGGCCTCAGCCACGCTCCGCTCCATGCTTTTCGGCTTCGGATTCGAGCGCCGGGAAAAAGCGTTCGCCCCAGAACATGACCGACCAGCTGCGTACCGGGCCGGTGCGGTCCTTCAGGGTGTGGATGCGCAGGGGGGTGCAGGTGCAGCGGTATTCGCCTTGGCCGCGCTGCATTAGCAGGACACGGTCGGCTTCGTAGGGAACGCGCTCATCCCCCAGCAGGGCGGACAATTCCTGCCCCTGCTCGAATTGCTCCAACCGCAGTGCCGCGGCGGCGATGATCGCCCAGCCATGCCGGCGGGAGAGTTCACGCAATTGGGCGGCAGCTTCACCGCCTTTGGATGCATCGTTCAGCATGCCCGTCAGGCCCACCACCGGCACCCGGTTGAGATAATCCACCGCCAGCAGGGCCGGGCCTTTGAAGGGAAAGCCGTAATCATGGACCAGCACATCCTCCAGCGCCCGCACCGTATCCTCCCGGTCTGAGAGCGACAACAGGACCGCTTCGCTGCCGTGAGCCAGGCAGGTTTCCACCGCCATTTCATTGGCGGGTTGGTGCGCGCCCGCGGTTCGCGCCTCGGCCTGCAGGCGCAGTCGGTACTTTAATTCCTGGGGGGTGTGTTCATAGCAGCCCAAGGCCGCCGGGATGCCCGCCTCGGCGGCTTCCTGAATCATGCGCAGCATCCAGGAGGTTTTGCCGATACCCGGTGCGGCGGCAAGCAGGGTCAGACCGCCGGGCCAGAAGGGCAGGCCGGCAAAGGTGCCAAAGAAGGTATAGGGGGTGGGATTGCCAAGGATTCCGGCGCGGGACATATCCCCATGTTATTTATTCCGCGCGGGGGGTGTGGGTGGCGGTGTCGCTGAATCAAAAAAGCGGCAAACGGGCTGCCGCAACGTTTTTACACATCCGGTTTACAAACTATATATATTTTTGCTATAATGTAAACTGAAGAATGAAACGGAGGAAAACATGGCAATAGGAGAACGGATCAAGAGTGCCCGATTGCGGGCCGGCTTGAATTTACGTGACCTGGCCGACATGGTGGGGGTGAGCGCACAGGCGATTTCAAAATACGAGCGTGGACTGGATGTGCCGGGGTCAAAAGTTTTGATCCAGCTGGCCCGCGCCCTGCATGTGCGGGTCGAATATATTCTGCGCCCGCTCAATCTTTCGCTCTCGCAACCCAGCTACCGCAGCCATCGAAGCAAACTTGGGGTGCATGACCAGGATGTCATTACCGCCCAGGTACAGGACTGGCTGGAGCGTTACTTGACCGCCGAAGAACTGGTTTCCGGGCAGATGGAATTCCAACTGCCGGCAATCCAGCGCCGGGTGGAAACCCTGGATGACATTGAAAAGGTGGCGCTCGAATTGCGCCGGGCATGGGAACTGGGGTTGGACCCGATTACCAACCTGATCGAAGTGCTGGAGAGCAAAGGCATCAAGGTTGGCGTTGTCGAGGGTGCAGATCATTTCGATGCGCTGACCCTGATGGCCAACGAAACGATCCCGGTCATTGTGGTCAAGGATGGCGTGCCGGGGGATCGCCAGCGCTTGAGCATGGCACACGAACTCGGGCACCTGGTGCTCGACATGCCCGATTCCTGGGAAGAGAAGGAGATCGAAAAGGCCGCCTATCGTTTTGCCGGCGCTTTCCTGGCCCCCGCGCCTTCCGCCTTGCGGGAATTGGGTAGCAAGCGCCAGCGACTGGATTTGTATGAACTGCACTTGTTAAAACATAAATACGGCATGAGCATGCAGGCCTGGATTCACCGCGCCCAGGATTTGGGGATTATTTCAGGAACCTACGCGGCACGCCTGTATGCCATGTTTAATGCCCGGGGTTGGAAACAACAGGAACCCAGTGACGCATACCCGACTGAAAAAACGGAGCGTTTTGAACGCCTGGTCATGCGGGCAATCGCTGAAGACATCATTGCCACCCCACGGGCCGAGGAATTGCTAGGCAAATCCTTGATGGAGTTCTGGAAGCAGGCAAGCAGCAAACATGATGACATCCCGCTCCCGGCTTATTATTGATACCAATGTGCTGATCGATCTGCATCATGGAAATGTGCTGGATGGACTGTTCAGACTTCCATATCTGTTCGTCGCGCCGGATGTCATCATCGCAGAATTGCAGGAGCCGGATGGCAGCGATCTGATGCGGATGGGACTGAAGAGCGGCGAATTAAGTGGGGAGCGTGTTCTGGAAGTCGAGCAATTGTTCCAGCATCATGCCAGCATCGCCGTCAATGACTTGTTTGCGCTCGTGCTGGCAGCCAGCACGAGTCTGCCTTTGCTGACAGGCGACAGCCGTTTGCGCAAACTGGCCGGGCGTCACAATGTCAAAGTGCATGGCACATTGTGGGTGGTGGATGAAATGGTGGCACATGATGTATTGAAGCCGGTGGAAGCCGCCCGCGCCCTGCGGTCCATGCTGGACCGTGGCAGCCGGCTGCCCTTGGCTGAATGCGAGGAACGGTTACATCTTTGGGAAAGAAAACAATAACTTTGCTTGACGCAAAGACTTTTCCCCACTATCATCAACCTAATCAGAGTCAGAGCAGTCCTTGTGATGGCGAGTCAGATGGCTCTGATACTGATGGCCTTTGTGCTCACCTCATGGCCCGAATTTATTCCGATGAACCCATCGAACAGATTTTGGCTGACCTGTACTACGCTATTGAAATCGAACGTGAAAACAGGAAGGAGAACACTATGAATCATCAGCGTATTAGCACCAACATCTCGCCATCACAGCAATCATCCCCTCCGCTTATGGAGGGTTTTTGTTTGTCATTACCAAATTGGAATTAACCATGACTGATGACCAAATTCTGAAAAAGCTGGAAGAGTTCGAAAGAGATGTAAAGTATCAGATTGAACCAGCCAATAACGAAGATGATTTTCGATATGATGTCGGGCGAATTCCCATACTCCTGTCCGCCCCGCATGGCGCAGTTCACACACGAAACGGAAACCCGAAGGAAGAGGATGAGTACACCGCCGGGTTTGCACGACTGGTCGCAGATCTGACCGGAGCACACGCCATCTATGCCCACCGCAAATCATCCACCGATCCCAACTATGATGACAGCGCGCCCTACAAGGCGCGACTGAAAGATATTGTCCAGGCGGGTCACATCCAATTTGTACTTGACCTGCATGGCATGGGCGATGATTGGGAATTTGGGATTGCGCTGGGCACCATGCGGGGACAAAGCTGCCCCGCTCAAAAAACTCAATTACTGCACACATTGGAAACATCCGGTTTTTCTATAGATCACCCCGAACGATTGCTCCGTTATGTGGTGGATCACCCCAAATTTACGGGCGGAATAACCAGTCATACGGTCACCCGTTATGCCAGTTCGGTCTTAAATGTGCCCGCAGTACAGGTGGAGTTAAATGCCAATCTGCGCATTCCTGCCCGCCGCCAGGATGCGTCACCTGCCAGAAAAGATTTTCGGGGAAATCCAGGCTATATCGCACAGGCTGTGCGCGCAATCAGCAATGTAGTTCTGCACATCGCAAAACAACCGTAAATTCATTCAGCCTGATGGGCTGGACAGATCTCCACATCCACCAATCCCCCTTTTTGTGTGAACTGGCATTGCATGGCTTTCTTTACAGCAATACCTCGATGTAATGCCTGACAACTTTCTCGATCCTGAATTGGGTGGCGTACTCGAAAAGCAGGGGCGGGTTCTTGTCCTTGCGTCCGGCATAACGCCGGAGCGCTTCGCCAACGAACTGGATGTCGAGCTGGTTGCGGCTGCGCAGCAGATCGCAAATCGTTCGCTCCAGCCCGAAAACACGCAAGTCGTTGCCATGCGGGGATGGGAGGCTGGACAGTCCCAGATTGAAAAGGGCACGGTTCACGAAATACACTTTGGCTCCGCCTGCCTTCATCCCGGTGGCGTTGTAGCCGGAGGGCAGGGTCACCGAATAAACCAGGGGCGAGCGGTCGGTCAGGTCATGCAGGTACAGGGCTGTTTCGTGGGAGAAAACAGCCGCCTGGTAGCGGGCCTGGAAGCCTGCCATTTCATCCACCAGCGCATCCGGAACGGCGTACTGTCCCCGGGCGACACGCTGAATCTCCCCGCGATTTTCCAGGACGGAGAGATAGCTGCGGGGAATGCCCAGGCGCGCCAGGTCGGATGCCAAAAGGATGCCGTGTTGCTGGCGCAAAATGTCGTGGATGGCAGCGAGGGGAGATTTATTTTGTACTTTCATGCTTATATTATAAAGAAAATAAGTACAAAAGTACAAAGCAACTCCTTATCCTGAAAGCGCCAGCCTGCCCGCGATAAAAGCCAGCAACCCCAGCAACATTCCCGGCAGGGCCGGTACCGGGCCTGCCCTGCGCCAGGCCCAGAAACGCCGCCAGCCTTCTAGCCCCAACCCCACTAGAATCAGCGCCGGCCAGGGGAACAGCACCGCCAGCCCGGCAACCGCCAGCAAATCCGCCCGCCCCAGCATGCCATGCCGCACCCCCGCCCCGGTCAGCAACACCACCCAGGCGGGTGGGTAAAACAACAAGGGCAGGGAAAGCAGTCCCGGCCAGCCCGGCAACCAGCCCCAGGCAAACGCCAGCAGGATCACCCCAACGTGCATGGGGGCGTCCGGCAACACCATGATCATGGCCGCGCCAAAGAACAACTCAATTGCTGGCACCAGGCGGTAGCGCAGGTCGGCCAGGCTGAAGAGGGCAAAGGCTGCCACGGCAAACAATTCCGTTACCGTCATCCAGGCAGGCTCCCCCGGGCGGAACGCCCACCCAATGCATTTTGTACCTGGTCCGCTCCAGCCAGGCTGGCGACAAACAGCAGGGGATCGCCGGCCGCATCCACCTCACCCTGCCTGTCAAGGTAGGTGCGGGTCATCAACGCGGTGTCACGCGGATATTGCGAGGCAAACACGTCCGGGGACAGCCCGGATTGCTCGATATGACGGGACAACCCGGCGAAACCCTGTTTGAACTCTTCCGCGCTGCCATTGAAATTGGACAGGATGGTGGTGTTCACCGAAGGCGAAAACCCCAGGTCGGCGTTTCCGCCGGAGGCCGGCGCGCTGAAATTCTGCATGCGCCCGGCCAGTTCCGCCTGGCGGGCGGCCAGTTCCTGCCCATGGGCCTGGCTGCGCAAATACTGGGCCGGGGCGCGCAAACCGAGCGCATCGAACATGCCGGCCTGTTGCGTCATGGCCTGGGCGCTGTTCAAGTGGGATAGCGCCGTTGCTTGCGGTGAAACAGCAGCTGACCCGGCCGCACCAGCCGCACCCGTGGAACCCGCGCCCGCACCAGCCGCTGCACCGGCCCCGCCTGCGCCGACTGCTCCGGCGGCACCCGCCACCCCCACCCCGGTGGCAGCCAGGGCGGCAACCCCCACGACCTGTTTGACCGCGTTTACCATCTGACCCAACGCATCGGCGGTGGTAGAGATGGTGGTTTTGCCAAGGATGCCGGCCAGGGAGAGCATCATGCCAGTCGCACCCCACAGCCACATGACCCGGATCAACCCGCTGAGCAACCCGGGCTGGCTGAACAGGCTGGCCGCCGCAATGCCGGCCTTGAAAATGCCGCCGGCGATCAGGGGCAGCAGGGCGATCACCACCACAGCCTTGAGCCATAACGAGCGCAGCCAGCGCATCTGGGGGATGACACCCGCCACCGCGACTGGCGCGGCCAGCACCGCCAGAACAAACAGCACGGCATTGGCGGAGGCAAAGGCGAACAGCATACCTGCCACAGCCAGCAGCGCTCCCAGGGAAAGTCCGATGGAAATCAATCCGCCGAACATGGTGATGTCGGCGACACCTTTGGCGATCCGGCTGACCGACATGACTTCCACAAAGGCGATCGCAAGGTGGCCGGTTTCACCGATCACCTTGCCGATCATCCACCAGCCCAGGCGCACCAGCATGTCCAGGAACAGCCCCGCAACCACCGCCAGGATGGCCGCCGTGACCCAATCGCCAACGACATTCATGCCGCTGTCCTGCTGTCCCACCAGCCGGCCCCAGTGATACAGGGCCAGGCGCAGCAAAAACAGGGCCGGCGCTAGGGCCGCTGCCACGGGCAGGCTGGTCTGCGCGACCGCGCTGTATTCGCCTTCGCCGGGAGCCTGCACAATTTCACCAATCACCTGTGTCCACTCGGCCACCTGGGCATCCATGCGGTTGGCTTCCTTTTGGGCGGCCTTGTTGAAGATGCCGGTCAGGGCCTCGGAAATCGTTTCCGCCGGAAAGACCAGGTGATGAAAAACCTGGCTGATCTGGGTGATGACCGAGCCGCCGCCCGGAGTTGGGGTGGGCGTCACGGTGGGGGGTGGCGTGGTGGCCTGGGGTTGCATGGCTGCCGGTGCACCGGCCAGCACCTGCAGGGTGTTCAGCGCCAGCAGCCCCGCCACAATCAAGACGATGGCCAGAATGCGTTTTGCGTTCACGGAATATTCCTTTCAAACGTGCGAATGACAAGCGGGGACAGTTGCTCCTCGGCGGTGAAACATTGCGCCCGAAAGCCGCAAACCCGGCACAGGGATGGTTGCCGCAGGGCGTTTAATGCCGGGTGCGGCCCGTGCTCGGACAGCTGGATGTGTTGTTCAATCAGTTTTTCCATCTGGGCATCGGACAGCACCGGCTTGTACGGGGATACCAGACCGGTGCGCTCCAGCCCGACCACTTCCGGCGTCACATTCCAACTGCCTTCATCCGGGCCGGATCGCTGGGTCAGGAAAAAACGCATGGCATCCTGGTCCCGCCCGCGCCCGAGCACCAGACCCAGCAGCAGGCGCTTCACGCCGCCGGTTCTGGCCTGGATGGCCCACGTTTCCCACTGGATGGATTTGCGTACAAAGCCCAGCGCAAAGCGGACGGGCAGTTTGCGCACGCGCAGGTTGACCTGGGTTTGATCCAGACCACTGTTCCGGCCCCAATCCGGGATGACAAAAAAGCGGGCATGCAGGTAGCGGTAAAAGTTGCGCCAGTCCCCGCCAAAGTTTTGAAAGGCTTCCTGCAGTCCAAAGCGTTCGCCCTGGCTGAGTTTTGCGCCGCTGAAGATGGGACTCAGTTCGGGCGCATGCACATGCTTGTGGGAATTCCGGTAATCCTTGATGCTTCCCAAGTAGGCTTTGGCATCATTCCACATGCTTTCCAGTCCGTAGTTTTGCACAGCGGATTTCAACAGCAGGTTCGCCGAACAATCTTCCAGGGCATGCCAGAGCGGATCATAGGGAATGACCGGCAGCGCGCCGGCCAGCCACCATTTGGCCGCGGCCGGGCAGAAGTTGTAGAGCAAGGCCGCCAGCAGGGGATGGCGCGGCGGGTTGGCCGGGTTGACCAGGGCGCGGAACAGGTCAGTGTACATGCCAGAGCAGCAGAACAAAGGGGATGGTGCGCCAGGCGGCCGGGCTGGAAACGCCCGTAACCGGCAGGTTGTTCACGCGCCGCCAGAGCAATTGTGCGAGTGCGGTGGCAAACAGCGTGGCAAGCGCCGGAAGCAGAATGGAGGTTGTGCTGGAAACCGGCATCTGCCAGAGCAGGGCCGCCCACAGTTTCACATCCCCGGCTCCCATTCCGCCGCTGGTGAAGGCCAGGAACAGGAGAACCATCAACACCCAGATATCCGGATGTCCCGGGAAATGCAAAACCAGGCCGGATACAATCAGCGGCCAGGTGAACCAGTTGGGGATGCGCCGTGTGTGCAGGTCGTACAGCGAGGCAGCCAGCGCGGCGGCAAGGAGCAGGGGCCAGGGCATGCCGGCAATGGTACAGTTCGCACGGCCGGGGAGATCAAAAAAGTGTCGCTGAACTCAGCGGCACTTTTTTATTTGCTTGGAAAAAATATGCTAGAATTTGTTTGCAGGGTGCCCCCCTCACCTTGCATCTGCCGCCTTCGGGCGGCAGTATTTTTTTTACTGGCCTCCCGGCCAGCCAATCTGGCCCTGGCCTTCACGCACACCCCAGTAAATGATGCCGCCCCAATTCCAGGAGCGCCGGTAGGTGGGATTGTCCACCCGGTTGGCATCATCCATGCGGCGCAGGGTCAGGTTGTTGTTCCAGTATGCTTCCGGGGTTCCATCCCCGTTCAAATCGGCAGCGAGTGCAGCGGGAAGTCCCTGCACGGCGGATGGCGGAATTTCACCGCCCTGCGAACGGCGCTGCCATTCGTAGCTGGTGATGGCTTGATGACCCGTGCCATTGCCGCAATTGTAGATGCCGTTGGCATTGGGTCCAGCCACACATTCTTCAATCCCTTCGTATTGGTCCCAGGACAAACGCCAGAACAGGCGATAGGGCGAACGCCCGCTCCCGACAAAAAGGGGCAGGTCACCGGGCAGTTCACCCAGCCCCGCCACCGAACCGGCCAGCGGGCCGGCGCCCACGGATGGGTGCGATGGGACTTCCCATTGAATGCTGCGCGGCGTGCCGGTTGCCCCCTGATCTGGCAGGATGAAATTGCCCACCAGGGGCAGGGTGACATACATCTGCCCTGCCGGATTTAACGTCAGGGTCAGGGTGATGTTGGACCAGTCGCCGGCATTCGGATTGCCGGGGGAACCGCTGCCATAATAGCCCTGCGAACCGGAACCCGATGCACTTGGCAAGCCACCGTTGCGGATGGCGGTCGGCCAGCGGACGAGCGTGGCCGGGTAGGGGCGCACATCCAGATAGGTTTCGGGAAAGCGCACGGTGGCCACCACCTGCCAGCCATCGCCTCCGTTGCAGGTGATGCCTCCCGGAGTTACCACAAACGAATTGCACGGGTGCTGTGGCGGAGGTTCGGGCGCTTCAGGACAGGCTCCGTATCCGCCAAATGAACCAAATATCACTTCACCGGTGCATTCCACAACCGTGCGCAGCCAGATGGTGCACTGGCCTGTATTTGCCGGGTCATATGAACTGTATACCATCTCATCCCGGGTTGCCCCTGGCGTGCAGGCCACAGGCGGCGGTGTCGGCTCGCTGCCGCTACCTCCGCCGCCACCCCCGCCCCCGCCGGTGGTGCAGGTGATGCTTCCATCGGGATTGAATACACAGCTGGGGGGATCATCGGCGCTGGCGGTGACGGATGGCACGAGCAATCCAAACGTAATCACAGCCAGTGCCAACCAATGAACCATCTTCATGGCCGGGCCTCTTCCAGGTATTGATTGAGCGTGGAAAGGATGTAATCGTGGTCCTCGGTAGCTGTCATGCTCTGCCAGTCATCCGGCAGGCTTTTCATTTTCAAGCCAAACCGGCTGTTCCACCAGTCGGTAGTCCAGGATTCAGCATCATACAGGGTGGCATACGTTAAACGCTCGTTCGCGAATTTTTCCTCATTATCAATCAGCGTTTGCGGGTCGGAGCGTGCGCCCAGCCAGACCCACAGCCCGTCCCCGGCATATCCAAACAGAAGGAATGACCGCATCGGGCTGGCATCCGCAGTGAAAACATGCCCGTCCAGGGCGTACACCACATGGGAATTGGTGACATCCTCGGCCACCATGCAGACCACTTCATAATCCCCGCCCCAGGTTTCCACGGTGTTTCCGGTCACGGTGCGGGTGCGGAAACAACCGCGCAGGCCGTAGTCAACCGCCGGTTGTCCACTGTCTGTGATGCGCCACTCCGCCAGGCCGGGGTGCGGGGGAATGAAATTGAGTTGGATTTCCACCGGGCGGCTGGCACTGTCCGGGATGCTGGCCTGGTCCAGCGGGCGCAACGGCATTTCTTCGAATCCGAGCAACTCGGTGGCTTCCGCCCGGGAATAACCCAGGCGCACTGCCATTGCCCAGGCCACCGTTCGCGCCAGCCCGTCATACACACAAGCTGGCTGAATTAGTTTGAAACTTTCGCTGATGAACACATCCGCCAGCGACCAGTCATCCGGGTTTGTGGGACAGCCGGAGACGTGCTGCTCTACAGGCTGGGTGATTACCGCTTCGGATGTCGAAGAAGGTTGCATGGTGATTTGCACAGGCAGGGCGGTCGCCTCCACTGCGCTCATCATGGCATTGCGCTCCCAGGCGGAGCCGATGAACAGGACAGCCAGCAGGACAATGACAACCAATGCCATCACCGCAAACGTGCGCGGCTGGCGTTTGCCGGCCAGGTCTTTGAAAGTGATGCCGTCCAGGAGAAGGTTGAGAAGGTTTTTCATGGGGTTTTGGAATGGATTGAAAGGAGTGTTATTGATCGCCGCGTGTGACACCGTGCGCCAGATATCCAATGGCGGAAATGGTGACCGTGCGGCGGGGAATGAGATAGCCGGCAGATTCGACCTGCGCCCGCACTACACAAGCCGGACGCCCCTGATGGCGACCGCAGGTTACAAAGGTCAGGCGGGCATATTCGGGGGACTGGCTGTTGAAGTAGGTGGCGGCGATGCCATTGCCGCGTGTTGTGGCGGTGATGACGCCGTTGGGCAGCACCGTGATTTCCTGCGCGCCGGCATGCGCCGCCAGGTCGGCGGCTGCCACAGTTTCCATGACGCGCGCATTGGTCACCATGTAATCCAGAATGCCAAGCAGGAACAACGACATCAGCGGCAGCAGGATGGCAAACAGGAGGATGGACTGGCCGCGCTCCGATTTGCGCAACAAAACCGGAATGGGTGGAAGTTTGGACATCATCGCCACCTGGCTTTCCATGTCTCCGAGCGCGAGATGAACCATTCCGTGCCCCAACCACCCTCCCCCTGTCCAAGTAAACCGCTGAACAGCGTGGGGGCATGGAAGGAAACGGCACATTGCCCGGGCTGGCCTGGTCCAGATGGCGGCGTGACCCGGACACGATACGACACGCCACGGGTCGCGGACCAGTCCGCGTTCAAGGTCTGCCAGGCAACCTGGCGGGCATTGGCGCTGGCACGCGCTGTGTTCGGTGACTGGGAAAGAAACTGGGCACAGGCATACGCCGCAGCGGTGGCTGCTGTCCTGGCCCGGTGAACCGGGATCCAGGACAGCAGGCCGAAGGCCATCAGGATGGCGAGGGATGCGAACAGGGCGGTTTCCGCCAGCGCCTGGCCGCGCTCGGATTTTTTCAGGGTCATTCAATGCCTCCAGGCGGGGGCGGTCCGGGATAGAAGCGCCACAGGCGGAAGAAGGTGCCGGCCCGCTGGGCTTCAATCAGCTGAATCCCAAAGACCCAGTTGCGCGAGTCCTCAACAGCAATCTGTGAGCGCACCAGCCGCGCGCCGGCATGGGCGGTTTCCAGCCGGTCACGCAGGTCGGGCCACAAAACCGATTCCTGCGCCTGCCCGACGGCAGGATTGTTGTATGCGCCGCTGGCCACGCCGGTGATGAACACCGCCCAGTCGGCGGATGCCGCCCGGAAAGCGTAAAAGGCGGCGTAGGTCATGCCGAACAGGAGCAGAATCAGGATGGGGATGACCAGGGCAAACTCGGCCATCGTCTGCCCTTTTTCCTTCATCCTGCGCATGGGCTACCCGCCTCTCGCCATGCGCAGGGCTTCGATGCCGGCCTCGAAGGCGGCCTGCAATTCATTACGGTAGCGGGCAATCACGGCGATGGCGACCACGCCCACCGCGCCAAGAATCAGGGCATACTCGGCAAAATCCTGGCCCTTTTCCTCGAGAACAAAACGTTTCATCAATACAAACATGGGGGTTCTCCTTGTGAAAAAAGAAATCGGCTGGCAGTTTGTTCTGCCAGCCGAAATCATAAGGATTCGGGGGGTGGGGTGGTTGGGGGTGTGTCGCTGAATTCAGGGAAGTCGCTCGTACAAAACCTGCACAATCGCATAATAGGCAGGTTTGGCGCGTAAATCATCGTCAAATAAAAGCGGATCGGTGTCGCGCCAGCCTACATCATTTGTCCAGGCGTTGTAGTCGTCAATGCCGCCAAGTCCAAAGACCGGCACATCATTCTGCAGGTAGAGTGTCAAAAGCTGGCGATACATTTCAGCCTGTACCGCAAACCGCTCCGAGGGCGGAATCATCGTAGCGCCACCCAGCGTGAGCGATTCTCGGATGGATTGCTGGTCAATATAAACCATTGTTTCCGCCGAACCAACCGTTAGCCCCAACTCGCGCCATGCATCAATTTGCGCCTGCATCTGCTCCGTCTGCAAAGGATAATGAACAGACAGGTTGTTCTCCGATACGATGTAATCCACGCGCTTCTCACCCTGGGCATTCAGGTTATTCTGGACAATCGCTTCGATATAAGGCTTGAAGGCTCTACGCAAGGCATTGCTGATCGGGTTGGAAAAATCGAGCAGGTTGTCTTCGGTGACATAGGTTCGGGCATTCGGATTATCGCGCTTGACCCAATCGGCAGTTAGTAAGGTCAACTCCTGTGGTGTTTTGCCTGTGGCATTAATCCAGAACTGGTAGCGGTTATTGCCATTATTCGTCCATTGGATGTGAGCGGATATCATTTCATCCTGCACTGTCCAATCTTTGATGGTCGGGAATTGCAAAACGCGCGTGCGGACGACAAACTCGAGTACTTTAAGCATCTCATCCTTGCTAAAGCGTTCCTTTTCCCATAACCCGATAATCGATTCTGCCAGCATACAGTAATTCAGGCGGCTTTCCACCAGGTGCTGGGCGCGGAACTGGGGCGCTTCGACATAGGTCATGGCAAAGTCCACGATCTGGTACACCCCGTCCCATTTGTATGGGTAGCCGGATGGCACCTTGCCAGCATTCAGGCTGGACTGAATTTGTTCCCAGTTTTCAATAATGTTGCGCCAATCTTGCGGTGTGAAATCATTATAGATACGGCAGGTATCCATTTCGCCGGGAAAGGTAAAACGCGCCCCTCGTCCGGCCACCCGTTGCAGGGCGGCTGTATATTCCGAAAAACGATCCCCAACAATGCGCGGCGAAAATTCAAAAGTCACTTTTGCCATCTCGCTCAGGCGCGCCATGCTGGCTTCCTGCCACACGCCATCGGCAAGACGCATGGCAATCGGAATGTCGTTGACCAACAGGAAGATCGCTTCCTGGTCGGCAATGGTCTTGGATGTTGTAAAGTCATCCGGGTTGGCAAGGATGGCGGCTTGCAGGGATGGCGCATCCATTACGAGGCCGTTGACCGTCACCGTGCCGCCATAAGCGTGGGTAAACTCATCCAGCCAGGCGGAAAGTTGCGTAACGGCATCCAGGCTTTGGGGGTTGCTGGAAAAATCAACAGTTTCAGAAGCAGGCGCAGGTAACCCGGCGTACAAGGCGCGTAAAACTGCGTAATAGGATTGTTTGGGTTGCCCGTCTTCATCAAAAATCATGTACCAGTTCACATCATCCAGTTTGAACCATTTATCGGTCAGTCCCCAGAAGGTGATGCCGCGCACATTGCCCGATTCGACCGCCATGCGTACCACCTCGCCAAAAACAAAGGACAGGCGCGCTTCCAGCTCTTCGGGACTGAGCGTGTGTGTGGCTTCGGACAGCAAGTAATTGGGGTCTGGCTGGTAGGTCAGTTCGGTAATCAGAACAGGCACGCCCAGGTTTTTGTAATAGGCAAATTCGGCGGGCATTTGCCCGAGCATGAAATCGTCAAATGCATTCGGGCGCCATTCGCCAATATGAGTTTGCATACCCACATAGTCAATCAGCCCCTTTTGGTAAAGCATGGTGGTAATGCGGCGCGAGATGGTACTGGTGCTTCCAATTTGATAATGGTTATCCGAGTCATTGTAAATCAATTCGATGTCCCGATTTTGTTCGCGGGCATAATCGCGCGCCATTTGGAAGGCTTCCACAATGTATTCATGACTCCCCCAGGCACGGTAAAACGGGTCGCGTTCGCGCCATTCGTTGTCATCAACGTATGGCTCATTGACAACCACAAACAGGGTTGCGTGCGGGTTGTTGTCAATCGCAAACTGAATGCGGGCGCGCATAATTTCACGCAGTTCGTCTTTGGAAAACCCGCCATCCACGAGCCAGTCGGGGTAACCGTGCAAAATGCCATGAGTAACAATGTCGGAGATGCCCGCTTCCAGCAAATTATCCGTAATGGCATCAATGCGTTCACGGTGATACTCATCGATTTCGCCCCGGGCAGGTTCATTCT
This sequence comes from Anaerolineales bacterium, assembly GCA_034433165.1. Classification (GTDB taxonomy): domain Bacteria; phylum Chloroflexota; class Anaerolineae; order Anaerolineales; family Villigracilaceae; genus DAOUAP01. The sequence goes on from DAOUAP010000016.1 coordinate 23,074, forward strand.
CTGCCCAATAATTACCCGCCGCGATGGTGCCGCGCTCAAACTCACGCATCACCGCCATCTCAGCCGGGGTAATTTCATCGGCGGTATCTGTGCCCATCACAATACCAACCTGCCTGCCAAAAAACTTCAGGGTGGATTTTCCCCACTGGTCTGTATAGACTGCCAGCGGTACGCCGGTTGTTTCGTCGAGCATGACAACGAAAGACTCCCCCGAAGCCGCGCGATGTTCCCGATACACAATCTGCACCTGTGCGCGTGCCAGCCCCGTCACACGCAGATAGTTTTCACTGACCATTGCCGCGATAAATTCTTCATCGGGCGCAGGGATGCCAGCCAGCCCCGCTAAAGTCGGGACAGGCACCGGGGTCTGAGTTGAAACTGCGGGATGCAGTGTGGCTGTTGCACCAATAGCCGGCTGCGAGGTGCTGGTTGCAGTGCTTGCGGGAGCGGACGATATAGGAGCGCAGGCGAAAAGCAGGCAGGTGCATAAAATAAACAGGATGAGTCTTTGCATAATTTAATCTCCCGGACTGCGGCTGAGTACCGCATACAAAACAATTATCCTATCTTTTGCCATAGATTCAATACTCTTGATTGCAGTTGTCGGTGCATGCTACACTCAATAAAAAGGAGTGGTCATGTCTCGATTTTTTTGCGCAGTTGTCATTTTTCTCACATCAATCATCCTGGCTTCATGTGCTCCAGCCACGACGGTCGGGTTAACAGAAATTCCTGTTCCAATGCCCACATCGACACCAATTATCTCCAGCCCTGTATCCACTCCGGAGGCAACCTCAACAGTCGCCCCGTTGCCCGATCTTTTTATTGACTTAAGGGATTTTATCTATCACAGCGAGGTGGTTGAGTCAGACAATGCCCTGGTATTTGACAACTCGCAAAATCCTGAGTGGGCTGGTTTCTCCGTTGGCGGGCCCTTTCCGATAGAAGGCCCGTTCCGCATCAGGATCCAGGTGGCGATGTCAGGCGATTTTGCCGGCATCACCCTGTATGGGGCTGTGCAAACCCCCGACACGCCCCCCTTGCCGCGCATCTTTTTCGGCACCCCGAAACAACTTGGTTTCATTGATGACGCAACTGGCGCTCAACATCAGGTGAATATTGATGTGAGCAATGGACACATCTTTTATCTTGATTTTCTCGATGAGCAAGGAAAACAAGTCAATGTGGTTTCCGAGACAGGAGAAATCCTTGCCCGGATTGATGTTACGAAGGACATCCCCGGTATTGCCCTGCCGGATGGTCTTTTCCCCAATCGGGAATTCTACCTGGACATCCAAACCGCCCCCAACAGCGCCCTGACCATTTCCCAATTGGTGCTTGAAGTCAAACCCGGTGGTGTGTATGAAGCGGCGCTCGAGCGGAAATGTGCGTTGACGGTGGGCGAACAGGAAGTCATTCTATCGAATGCCACACTGCGCGATGCAGGGCTGAAAAATTGGCCGGATACGATTTTTGGAGTATGGCGCGACGGAGAAAGATATCGCTTCATAGCCGCCAATCCGCTGGACACAGGCTATCTTTTGTACTCTGCGATTACGGAAGGAACCCTGGACAACCCGATTGCGTTTTCAGTCAACCCGCGAGTTCCGATTGACAACCTGCAAAAGAGCTATGGATATATCGGTGGCAGCACCGTGTACCGCGATCCGCAAACCGGAACGCTTCTGATGGTTTACGACGCCGAACAATATCCGCCAAACTCCGGGGTGCATTCAGCGGACACCCCCGTTCACAATTTGGATGGGATGGCAAAATCAACCGATAACGGGCTGACCTGGGTTGACCTGGGCGAAATTGTTGATACAGAGTTTCAGGGGTGGGCGGACTGGAATGTCGGCGTTGGCAATGCGCCGTTTATTGTCAACGGAGAGTATTTTTATATCTACATCAACGACACGCTGCTCGCAAATCCCCGCTTTGACGTTGGCACGGCAGTTGCGCGCGCCAAAGTGACGGATGTATTAAATGCCGCCATCAATGAAAACACGGTTGTGCCCTGGTACAAATATTACCAAGGGCAATGGGAACAGCCAGGCATGGGCGGAAAATCAAGCTCACTGGAAATCGGCAACCCGCAGTCCACCATGTTTGATGTGTCTTATAACGAATATCTCGGGAGATACATCAAAGTCAATGAAAGTGTTCGGGGGGATTCGTACAACCTGTACCTCTCCGAATCTACAGACGGAATACACTGGACATTGCGCGTGCCGGTTGACGAATCGGCCGGCTACAAAATCTACCCCACAATTATTGGCTTGGGGGACAATCCCAAGATTACGGGCGCTGAATTTTACGTGTACTATATTTTCACGCCAGATTGGTCTGGGACGGATCCTCACGCACAAAAATTTCTGGCGCGCCGTAAGATTTCCTGCCAGTAAGAAATATATCGATGCAGGGGCCTGGTCTGTGGGAGAAGTTTCTAATCGACCAAGCCCCTGCTTTCTACATCATCCCGCTCCCCATGAACGGGGCGATGATCGCCAGCACCAGCCCCACCACCGAGAGCACGCCGAACAGGCCGGCCCGCTGGCGCACCAGGGCGGCGCGCGACTCGGTCATCTCCACCACATTGCGATGGACCGACTCCTGCAGGCCCTGGATGCTCGACAAGATCGGGCGGTTGTTGGCAAAGAAGTCATAGACATCGCGCAAAAACAGGTTGACCTCCACGTCACCCGGATCGGGGATATGCGCCCGGGTGACTTCAATGGCTTTGCCAAAGTCCTCGACTTCCATCCTGGCCACCAGCAACCCGAGCAGGTTGCAAAACGGGCCGCCCACGCCGGCCGCCCGGCGCAGGGCTTCCTGCACCCCCACGCCCGAAGACAATAGTGAATTCAAGACCGACAGCCCGATCAGCATGTTGTTGCGCATCGATTCGGCACGCTTTTTGGCGCGGGACTTGATGCGCACATACGGCCGGCGCAATCCCAGGAAGGCGAAAATCAGGGCCACCGCCGGCGCGGCAATCGCCATGTCCATCGCCGCCAGCGCTCCGGCCAGCAGGCCGCCCACGCCCAGGAAGAGCGAAAAGTCGCGCATCGCCGCCGCGTAGAACTCGCCGGGGGTGTCATAGGGGTAGCCGGCGCGCCGCAGCAGGGAAATCACATCGGCGCTGTCCTTTGCCTGGGCGGGGTCGAAGCGATTGGGCAGGACCGCCACCAGCAGCGCCTCCCAAGTGGAACGTCCGGCCTGTGCGGGGGCGGCGCCGGAGGACAGCCGGGTGCGCCCGAAGCCGGTGGCGCGCTGCAGGGCGGTCAGGAGTTCAAAGACCAGCACGGAAACGGCCAGTGCGCCGGTAAATGCCAGAAAAGTCATGGATTGCCTCCAGAAGATGGGTTTTTCCCTGACTCTAGCAGATGGCGCAGGGGGGTGTTGGCCAGGTGTCGCTGGAGCATGCGCTTTGAGAACAGGATGCGCCGCAGGGCCTGCTCGTGGGCCGCATTGCGCAAGATCTGCTCCGGGCCGCGCGGGGCGGCATGTTCCAGCGCGCCGCTGCCGCTTTCCCAGGTGTCGCCGCCATATTCGGGCGGCCAGAGCGGGTGGGCCAGGCGGTCCCAGACCGGCAGCCGGCCTTCCGCCTGGGCGCGGTGCCATTTCAGCAGGGCTTCGAAGCGCGGGCCCCATAGTCCCCAGGCCAGCTCGATGGTCGTCTCCGGCTGGCGGTGCAGGTCGAGCGTGTCCACACAGCGGTGGCAGAGCGCCACGGCATTTTCAGGACGCAGGTAACGCCAGGCCGACTCGGCCGGGGTGCTTGCCGGCGCGTGCAGGGCATGCCGCCACTGGCCGCCGCGCCCGCAGCGCACACACAGCCGGGGCAGGTCGTGCTGCCAGGGGGTGCCGGCCATCGAGGCGGCAAACAGCTCGTCGAGGTGCGGCTCCTCAGCGTCCAGCAGGGAACGGGACAGGCGCAGCGCGCCCGGCGGGACGGAGTAACCGCGGGAAAAGTCCAGGATGAAGCCGGCTGAACTGGCCAGCTGGCCGCGCTCCCAGACATCAAAACGCTGGTCCAGCCGGTCGAGGCGCAGCCCGCGCTGCTGGGCATCCTTGACCCGCCGCAAATCCGCCACGGCCTCGGCCAGCAGGGCAAAGACCAGCGAATCGACCCGCACCCCGGCCTGCAGCGCTCCCATCTGGGGCAGGTCAAAGCCGCGCTTCACCACGCCCAGAATGCTTTTCAGGTAGGGTTCGACCTTAACCACCGGGTCGGTTTCCAGCACGATGCGGCAGGCCGGCAGGCGGATGAAGCGGTTGGCAGGAGCCACCTGGTTGAACAGAAAATGCCCGTCCTCGTCGATGGCGATGATCCGCAGCGGCGGGCAGAAAAAGGTGTGAAAGAGCCGCGGCGCGGGAGTGGGGTAAACAAAGACCAGCAACTGTTCTTTAAGCGGCAACATGAACATCGCCCCGCTGGCGCGTTGGTTGGAATCAATCAAAAATCGGACCTGCATCAGGATTCAGAAGCTCCTTTCCCAAAAAGAATGTCACGCGCCTGCATGATGGCGCGGTTCATTTCGCCCATCCCGGCCTTCCAGGCCGGCCAGAGCGGGTGGTCACTACGTTTGGAATAGCGTTGGGCGTTGGTTTGCGGGGTGGCGTCGATCAGGTGCAAGAGTTCGGCCGGCGGCAGGGCGGCCAGGCGGTCATACAGGCCGCCGGCGCTGGTGAGCGGGTCGGCGCGCAGCTGGCTGAGGGCGTACCCGAGCGGGTCGCTCAGACGCGCCGCAGCCGGGGAACAGGCGAACAGCACCCAGGAGACAAATCCCTGGACGGAGGCCTCCATCTCGAGCAGTTCCCATTGCACTTTCGGGTGGACGAGATTGCGCTGAAGCAGAGGTTTGAGCTCCCAAAAGAGCGGAGCGTCCGCCCCCGCCGCCGGGGTTGCTGCGTGGTGGGGGGTGGATGTGGTTTTCTTTTTTGTGTTTTGTGCGGTGGTTAAAGTGTTTTTAACACCGCCATTGGCGTCCACCATAATCCCGCCATCAGCGTCCACTAATCCCGCCATTGGCGTCTGCTTAATCCCGCCACCAGCGTCTGCCATAATCCCGCCATTGGCGTCCAGCTTAATCCCGCCACCAGCGTCCAGCAGCGGCTCGTCCAGCAGCACCCGGTAGGTGCGCGGCAGGCTGGCGGTGCGCAGATCGCCCGGCACCACCGGTCCATCCAGCTCGCTGAAAAAGCGGGCGATGTCGCCGCTCTTGTTGCTGGCCTTCCAGCCGGCGCTGAACCATTCCTGAACGGTTTTGTAACGGGCGATCCCGGCCAGGGCCGCCATCTCGACATACCCGCCGGGGAAGGTCACCCGCTCGCGCCGCTCGCCGGTGCGCCAGTTCAGGTAGGCCATGTCACGCGCCACCGTCACCAGCCAGGCCTGGGCCGGGCTGAGCTGCAGGGCCGGCATGACCTGCTCGATGAAGTAGTGCCGGATGTGGATCTCGCCCAGGCAGTCCACCGTCCGGCGGTGCAGTTCCTGGCACAGCTTGAGCGCCGGTTCGTCCAGGTCAATCCCGCCCGCAGCCCGGGCCACCTCCATCACGGTGTGCAGTTGCGAAAAGTGCGGCTCGACCTCCGCCCGGTCAGTGGCGGGAGGCAGGATGCCTTCCAGCAGATTGGGGTGTGCAAGCAGGGCCTGCAGGGCGTTTTGCAGGGAGCCGTGTTCAGCGATGCCGGCCGTCAGGGCCTGGTGGAGGGCGTGGGCATCCCGGCGGGTCAGGCGCGGCGTCAGGAACACCCGGTAGCGGGCCGGGGCGCGGTGCGGGCGTCCATCCCGGCCGCGCTGGAACAGGCGCACCGGCAGGGGATCGACGCGTTCCACCAGTCCGGCCAGGCGGGCGCGCATGTCCGGGTCGCGCATCAGCCGCCAGAATGCGCCATCGCTGATGCCGCTGAAGCGCCGCACATCCCGGCTGCGCACCATCAACATGCCGGCCTTGCCGCCGCGCCAGGCCGCCTGGTGAAAACCGATGTACAGCCAGACCGCCTTGGCGCCGATCTCGACCCCCAGCCGGCGCAGGTAGCCCTTGACCACCACCTGTTTGTGCGGCTGGACAACCTGTTCGTAGTCGATGTATTGCACCGGCTCGATCAGCACCTGTTGGGGGGCGGGCTCTTCCTCCTCATCCGGAGATTCGGGCAGCTCGCTTTCAATAAAGCGCACGGCCACCTTCCGGTTGAACATCCCCACCAGCATGCGCTCGATCGTCGTGGTCAGGCGCGCTTCCAACCAGTCGCGGGCGTAGGCATTGCGCGCGCCGATGGTCAGCACATCTCCCAGGAAGGAAACCACCTCCGTATCGGCCACCCAGGTGCCGAAGGAGGCGCGCGGCATGTCCTCTTTGAGCTGGCGCAGCACTTCCGCCCAGGTTTCCTCCGGGGTCATGCGCAACCTCCCCAAATGGGCCGGTTTTGCAGAATGTGGCTCGCAGCCCGTCCCGCGTTTAAAAGGCGGCTCCTGGGCCTTCCTGTGCGTTCGACGTTGGCGGCAACGCTGGCGGGTGCGTTGGCGGAACGTGGACAAAGCGTTGGCGGCACGTAGTCCGTGCCGCCAACGTTGGGGTGATATGGAATTGTGCTTGTTGCGTTTTCCGGAAAGGTCATGAAAGCGCCTCCTCCGCCAGGGTGAAGCCGGCTGATTTTTGCACCGGTTCGAGCACCAGCAGGCCGTACTCGTGGGCCTTCAGGCTGAAGCGCAATAGCGCCGAAACCAGTTCCCCGACCGGCACGTTCAGGGCCTGTTCGGAAGCCAGGGCGGCAATCTCCTGCTTGAGCGCCGGGGGAAAGCCGCGCCAGGTGGTCAGCACCTTCCAGCACGGCTGGGCTGGCTTCTTTGTTTTACGGGCCGGCATCCCGCCGCGCGCGCGGCGCCCGGAGGGGGATTCGGAAGGGTACAGGGTCCAGTGCATTCGCTCGGGGTGCGGGCGCGGGTCCAGGTTCAGTTCCCCTTCGGCGTAGGCCCGCAGCCCGTATTCGAGCAGCTTGCGGGCGACCTCGCCAGGGTTGACCATCAGGTCACCGGCGATTTCCTTGACCCGCAGCGCCAGGTGTGGATCGACGCCGCGGTAGACGGCTTTGCCATCGTAAGTGCGCCGTTCCCAGCTGCGGTCGCGGCTTTTCTGCGATGCCAGGCGCAGGTTGTCATAGATGGTGCGGGAGGGGGAAGCCGGAACGGGTTCGGTTGCAGTGGAGGAAAGGGTGGGGAATGGGTTTCTGCGGGGCGGCATGATGACTCCTAAAATTTCAGCGCCAGATCGGTCAGTGCCTGGTATTCCTGGGCGGCCCGGCTGTCCGGGTCTTTTTCAAAAATGGTCAGGCCCTCGGCCGCGCATTCGCGCAGCACAGTGGCGCGGTGGATCGGCGCGAGCAGGCTCTGTCCAAAGGTCTGGCTGAGGGTTTCGTGGGTCAGTTTGCTTTCACGGGTCTGCTCATCAAAGAAGGTGGGCAGTACTCCGAGCAGCGCGCCCCGCCATTGCTTGCGCTCCTGCAGGACGGACAGCATCTCGACCATCTTGCCGGTGCCGTCCGCCGATAAAAATTCAGTGGCTGTCGGAACGATCACCAGGTCGGCCGCCCAGACCGCCCGTTCCTGGATGCCGCCCACGGATGGGGCGGTATCCAGCACGACATAGTCCAGTTCGGGGCGGAACAGGCGCGCCAGTGACTCGCGGATACAAGAGACCGGTTTGTCCTGGGCGTTCAGCACGGTCTGGGCGGCCATCGTCTGCTGATCGCCGGGCATCAGCCATAAGCCCTCCCGTGCCGTAAAACGGATCAAGGATTGGAAGAAGGCCACTTCCTGCGGGGAGCTGCCCATCGTCAGCAGGTAAAAAACGCCGGGGGCCGGGCTCAGCCCGAGTGCGGTGGCGGACTGGCCCTGCGGGTCGAGATCGACCAGCAGCACCTGCCGGCCCTTGCGGGCCAGGCCGTGGGCCAGGGAAACGGCGGTGGTGGTTTTGCCCACCCCGCCTTTCTGGTTTGCGATGCAAATGATTTTGGTGGTCATGAAATCTCCAGATAAGTTGGGTGCGATTGCCGGCTTATAAAAACAGTTTCACCAGTAAAACCACCAGCACGCCCATGCCAAAGAGTGCTCCGACAAAAAGGCACCCAAGCAGCAATGCTTCGAACACGGCCTTAATCCCCTTTCTTTTTTGACGGTTTTTTGTTTCCCTGATTGGATGTGCAGGCAGGACTGGTGACGCTGCCGGCGGCACAGGGGTGGCTTTCCGTTTTTTTCTCGCGGGGCCAGCTCAGGATCAGCCGGTAGGCCTTGGCCAGAAGCTTCTTTTGCTCCGGGGTGAATTCATCGGTTTCAGGAGGCGCGCTGCTCATGGGGCTGCTCCTCCTTCCGGACAAACAAGGGAGCCTGCGGCTCCAATACCCCCTGCCGTTCCAGTTCCTTGCGGATGATCACGGCAGCCAGGTCTTTTGGGGTGCGGTATTCACGCTGCGCCAATGCCTGCAGCGCGCTTCGCTCCTGTTCCCGCAAATTGATGACGACTCTTGTCATGGTCTCCTCTTTGCGGCTCGGATGGTGTGGGAAAAGAAAAGAGCCGCGCATTGGCGGCTCTTGTATTATTCGGCTCTCCGATATCTCTACGGATTGGGCTACGAGTAGTCTACGACTTGTTTTCCTGCCCATCATCCTGGCGATTTAATTGTTTACGCTTCTTCAGGCGTTCATCCATGAAGGCTGCCAGTTCCTCATCAAAGGTTGGCCACCATCCATAGAAGGTGGAACTGGGAACGCGCTGGGCGGCCTGGTCGCCCTTTTTTCCCGTACCAAAGCGTCCCTCGAGAAATTCATTGACGGTGACCGATGTGCCATTGGCCTGCATGATGCGCCAGTCGCGGATGGCGCGAAAACGCTGCTCATCCGAATATTTGCTTTTCTTGCCTTTGCTGGGACGGCCGTTGATATAGGCCAGCCAGTCCTCGGTATCCTGTGCGGTTGTGCCGGCGGGAAAATCATCCGGCATTTTTTGTATGGCCAGTTCATCGCTGATTTTCGGCGCTTGTATGGTCACGTCCGGCGGCTCTGCCTGCCCCCAAAAGCGCAGGAATTTTTCCATCCAACTTCCGATCTGGGCGGGCTCCCTGAACACAAAAAGCCGGTTGCGCACCATCCATTCAGTAATGCCACCGGATGCAAGGCCGATAAAGAAAATGATGGCACCGGCAATGACCAGGATCACCACCAATGCCGCGGCTGCGGCATCCCCTGCGGCGGTTTGTACGAGCGCATGGAGACGCCAAATCACCAGGAGGACAATCACGCCTTTAAATAGAAGTCCGGCGATCAAAAGCAGGGCACGGCGGTTTGCTTTGGGATCTGGAAAGATTTTGGTCATATATGCCGTATTTTACCTGAAACAAGGCACCGGAAAGTCGTAGGGCAAGTCGTAGAGATGTCGTATGGATATGGCAGAACCGCAGGATAAAACCACAGCGGTACCTTAAAAACAGAATAGCGCCATACCAGACGGCAAGATATAATTCAGTCTATGGAAGATTGGCTGACCACCTACGAAGCTGCAGAGCTCAGCGGATACGAACTGGACTATATCCGCAAGCTGATCCGCGCCCAAAAGATTCAGGGGCGCAAGTGGGGGCAATCCTGGCAGGTCAGCCGGAAATCGCTCGTGGAGTTTATCGATGAGCGCGAAAAACAAGGGGAAAAGCGCGGTCGCAAGCCTGTTCACCATCGCAATCAGTAGTTTGCAATATTGGGGGTTGAAAGGTAGAATGTTTGTGCTATAATTTCATTGCCAACAATGAAATACGAGGTATTAAAAACGGGTTGGACAAGTGCTGGAACACTTTCCCAACCCTGACCCAACCCACCGACGTAGGCGGAGGGAAGGGCTGATATTAATTATATCAGCCTGGCAAAACGCCCTGGTGGGATCCCATCGGGGCGTTCTGTTTTCCCGCCAGGAAGAAAACAGGCGCTCCTTCTACTAACAACAAGGAGTATGCCTATGCTTCAAACCATCCAATCCCCCCAATCACACATCGTCAGCGCGCTGGCACGCGTTCGCCAGGAATGGCAGGATGCTGCCCAGGGCGACAGCCTGCTCTCCATCGATGGCAATGTTGGACTGATGCTGGCCGACCTGGTTTCCGTCCTCGGGTTGCCTGTGGAAGCCCAGATGGAAATCCTTGGCGCTGATCTGTTTCGGGAAGTTCAGACGCTGTCGAACGCTTCCCACCAAAACTAAAAAAATGGCCGGCCTGGCACGGCCATTCCATGATGTGATTTGCGGAGAAAACAAAGATGCTACAGAAACGCGCGATCGTTTATGCAAGGGTGTCCACCGATGAACAAACCAAAGGCTACAGCCTTCAGACCCAGGTTGATGCCTGTAAAAGCTATGCCATTGAGCAGGGATATATCCTGCTGGAAGTCTTTACCGAGGATTACAGTGGGGCAACCATTGACCGCCCGATATTGAACAATGTCCGTGATTATTTGTCTGAAAACAAGGTAGATGTGGTGATCGTCTACGATGTGGACCGCCTGGCCCGCAAGAGCGTTTACCAGGCCCTGATCGAAGAAGAATTCATGCGATACGAAACCATCATCGAATATGTGATTGGACAGTACGATGATTCAGATGAAGGGCGACTGCAAAAACAAATCCGCGCCAGTATCGCCGAGTATGAGAAAGCAAAAATCCTGGAGCGCAGCAAGCGCGGCAAACGCGGCAAGGCCATGAGTGGTTTTGTGCTTGTAGGCGCCCGCCCGCCATACGGGTACAAGGTGGTTTCCGAGCCGCACAAAGCCTGGCTGGATTTGGAAGAAGATGAAGCCGATGTTGTGCGCACCGTTTTTCAATGGTACCTGTATGGTGATGGCTCGGGCGAACCACTTTCCATGAATGCAATCGCTGTGAAATTGACCGAGATGGGTGTGCCCACCCGTGGGGACAAACAGGATCATTTTTTCAAAAAGCATGGGCCTGGGATTTGGGCGCCAGCCATGATCCGCCGCATTCTTGGAAACGAAACGTACATGGGCACCTGGTACTACGGCAAGACCAAGATGGTCGAGGATGGGAAACAACGGAAGCCCAAGCCGAAGTGCGGGTTTGGGAAGCAGGTTGCCCGCCCGCGCGATGAGTGGATCAGCGTCAGCGTGCCGGCAATCATTGACGAGGAAACATTCAAAAGGGCTGTGGAAAAGGTTAAGTTCAATGCGGAACAGGCCGACAGGAGCGCGAAGCATTTCTATCTTCTTGGACGGCGTTTGAAATGCGACAAGTGCAACTATACCTATAAAGGAAGAACCCGAAACCTGAATCATTACTATTACTGTGGCGGGACAGAACAACGCCCTGTTCGTGTCTGCGATGCCCCGGTGTTTCGCGGCAAGGATGTTGATCGCGTTGTATGGGAATGGTTTGTGGAACTTATCAAAAATCCCCGGGCACTTATGACCGGCTTGCAAGATACCCAGGATTCCCAGGGTCAAAAGCATCAGAGTTTGGAAAACCGGCTTGAATTGATTGAAAAACAGATCGCCGATCAGGAAGTTCAGTTAGGCAAGTTACTGGATTTATATCTCACCGGAAATTTCCCAAGAGACCTTTTGACCGAGCGAAAGGCACGATTGGAAGAAAACCTGGCGAATCTACGCAACGAACACGAGAAGACCCGCCAAATGCTGGATGGTCTGGCGCTGAGTGACCGCCAAATTGACGAAATTCAGGAGTTTTGTGACAGTATTCGGGATCGTCTGGACACTTCCTCTCTGGAGGAGAAGCGCCAGCTGTTCGATATGTTTGACGTTCGTGGTAGACTCGCGGTAGAAAACGATGAAAAGGTGGTTCATGTCACATGTCTAATTTCTCCGCAACCAGTGTCGCTTGCGCTAACATCGCATTCATCAAATACTGGGGCAATGCCAATGATGCCCTGCGTATTCCGGTTAACGGCTCCATCTCCATGAACCTGGATGGATTGTTCACGCGCACCACGGTCAGCTTCCAGCCATCGCTGGCGCTGGATGAGTTGGTCATCAACGGGCACGAGGTGACCGGCAAAGGACTGGCGCGCGTCTCGTCCATTTTAAATGAGGTGCGCGCCGCAGCCGGAATGAACTTCAAGGCCGAAGTGATCAGCGAGAACAACTTCCCCACCGGGGCGGGGATTGCCTCCTCCGCCGCAGCGTTTGCGGCGCTGGCTTTAGCGGCGACCCAGGCCGCCGGGTTGCAACGCAGCGAGCGGGAACTGTCCATTTTGGCGCGGCGCGGCTCGGGCTCCGCCTGCCGTTCGGTGCCGGGTGGCTTCGTAGAATGGCTGCCCGGGACAACCGGCGCGGATTCCTACGCCGTCTCCATTGCCCCGCCAGAGCACTGGGATTTGGTGGACTGCGTGGCCATTGTGAGCGCGGGGCATAAGAGCACCGGCTCCACCGAGGGGCACGCGCTGGCGCCCACCAGCCCGCTGCAATCCGCGCGTGTGGCTGACGCCCCGCGCCGGTTGGCGGCCTGCCGCGCGGCCATCCTCAACCGCGACTTCGACGCCATGGCCGCGGTGGTAGAACACGATTCAGACATGATGCACGCGGTGATGATGACAAGCCAGCCCGCGCTGTTCTACTGGCAGCCGGCCACGCTGACCGTCATGGAGGCAGTGCGCGCCTGGCGCAAAGAAGGCTTGCCCGTTTTTTACACCATCGACGCCGGTCCCAATGTGCACGTGCTTACACTGGCACCCCATGCCGCCGGGGTGATCACACGGCTGAAAACCCTGCCAGGTGTGGGTGATGTGCTTACAGCCAAAGTGGGCGGCCCGGCGCGGTTAACGTAAGATTAGGGGCGCGGGCGCGTCTGCTAAGTGGGCGTATAATCAAAAAGCGTATATTTACCCCGTGCAGGAGGACGTTTTTCAAATGGACATTGGCGGTTTATCACTACTGTTATTTTTCGCGATCTTCAGCCTGCTCATTCTCATCCATGAACTTGGGCATTTCATCTTTGCCCGGCTAGGGAAAATGGAGGTGGAAGAGTTTGGCTTTGGCATTCCGCCGCGCGCCAGGCGCCTTTTCCGGCTTAAGGGGAAGATGCAGGTGGGGCGCCATACCATCGAAATCCCGCGCAATTTCGAACTGCCCTTCGACAGGCAGGCGGCCACCGGGCGGGGCGTGGAAGCGGTGGTCGTGCCCGATGGCGACAAGCTGGTGCTAAAATCTGTTGCCCTGGCCGCCACCGAAGACGGGCAGTATGCGCCCCCCGCGCAAGACTACGCACCCCGAAGCGATGGCAGCGTACTTATTGCGGGCGTGGCAAGGCAGATCGTCCCCGGCACCGAGTTCACCCTCAACTTACTGCCACTGGGCGGGTTCGTGCGCCTTCACGGAGAAAATGACCCCAACGTAAGCGAACCGGGCGGTTATTACACCGCCAACCCGTGGGCGCGGCTGTCCATGCTGGCGGCCGGCCCCGCGATGAACATCCTGTCTGGTGTTGTGGCGTACATCATCCTTTTCGCGCAAACCGGAATCCCCGATACGCGCACTGTGCTCATCGAGCAGGTGGAGCCTCAATCGCCTGCCGCCGCGGCCGGGCTGCTGCCCGCCGACCGCCTCTTAAGCATCGCCGGCCAGCCTGTCGAAAATATCGCCGGGGTACGCGCTGTGGTGTCCACCCGGCTCGACCAACCCACCGAAATTGTGGTTGTGCGCAATGGGCAAGAGATCACCCTGGGCATTACCCCATCCAGCCAGCGCCTACCAGACCGGGGCGCCATGGGTGTGGTGCTTGGCAACCCGATACGCACCACCCGTTTCACCGAAGCGGTTGGGTATGGCGTGACCGCCACCGGCATGCACATTTATACCCTTGTCACGCTTCCAGCGCAGATCGCTTCAGGCGCAATTGCGCCCGAAGCTGGCCGTTTTGTCGGACTGAAAGGTATTTATGATTTCACCTACCAGTCTGTGCAGCGCGATATTGAAACCCGCCAAGATTTGGAAACCTCGCCCAACCCAATCACCACCAGCGGGCAAACACCCACCTATTACACCCTGCTGCTGCTTATCACCCTCACCCTCTCGCTGGGAGTGTTCAACCTGCTGCCCCTGCCCGCGTTGGATGGCGGACGGATCCTCTTCCTGCTTCCCGAACTGTTCTTCAGGCGCCGCGTACCACCCCAGTTCGAGACCGCCATTCACAGCATCGGTTTCCTCCTGCTCATCGGCCTGATGATTTACATCAACCTGATGGATTTCATCAGCCCGGCCAACATTCAATTGCCCTGATCATGTCCAAACCAAGCGCCTTCAACCGCATTCTCGACACCCTGGGCAACGAAGCCAGCGCGCTGACCCCCAAGCTGCTCGAAGCCCTGTCTGACCTCAGCCCCGCCGAAGCCGAGGCGCTCAAAAACGCCTGGCCGTCCATCAAAGTCCAACGCCGGCGCGATATTGTGACCGCCCTGGTCGATTTCATGGACGAAGATTACGTGGTCTCATTCGAGAGTCTGTCCGCGGCCATCATGGATGACCCCGATGCGCAGGTGCGCGCCGGGGCGATCCGACTGTTGTGGGACAACGGACAACCGCACATGGCCCGCACCCTGCTCGACCGGCTGCAAAACGACCCGGACCCCGAACCACGCGCCGAAATTGCCGCCGTGCTGGGCAGTTATATCTACCTAGGCGAATTGGAGGAATTGCAGCCCCCCCTCAAAACCCGGATCGAAGACAGCCTGCTGTCCGCTGCCCGAACCGATTCCAGCCCGCTGGTACAGCGCCGGGCCGTCGAAGCCCTCGGCTTTTCATCCCGCCCGGAAGTGCCCGCCCTGATCGAATCTGCCTACAAACACGCCGACCCGCACTGGATCATATCAGCCCTGGTTGCCATGGGACGATCCAATGACAACCGCTGGGAAGAGCATGTGCTGCGCGCCTTCACCCACGAGAACCCTTCGGTGCGCCTCGCCGCCATCGAAGCCGCCGGGGCGCTGTCTCTGGAAAGCGCCCGCATCCCGCTGCTGGCCAGCCTGGACGAAGACGAGAACACCGACATCTTCCGCGCAACAATCTGGTCGCTTTCGCAAATTGGCGGCGAAGACGTGCGCACCTACTTTTTCAATCTGCTCGACACGATAGAAGAAGATGAAGACCTGGCCGAATTCATCGAAGAAGCCCTGGAAAACCTGACCTTTACCGAAGGCAACCCAGGGTTGGATTTCGGCCTGATGAACTACGACCCGGAAGCCGAACCAGACAAGCCCAAATAGCCCCCGCGCCCTTCATGCCGTTCAGCAGCCTGGCCACAACGTTTGCCAACAACCTCCTGCCGATCATGTTGATCAGCGCAGGAGGGTTTTTAATTGGCAAAACCACCGCCATCGACTCCCGCGCTGTTGGTCGGGTGGTTTTCTATTTGTTTAGCCCAGCGCTGGTCTTTAACCTGCTTTTACACAACCACCTGCCACTCGGCGAAGCCGGGCTTACCCTGCTGCTGGCCGCGCTCGTGGTTGCCATCATGGGGTTGATCACCCTGGGCGCCAGCAGGCTGCTTCGCTTCGACCGGCGTACCACCACTGCCGCCCTGATTGCCACCATGTTTGCCAATACAGGCAACTATGGGTTGCCGCTCATCGCTTTCGCCTTTGGCGATGCAGCCCTGGCCCACGCCAGCCTGTATTTTGTGGCCACCTCCATCCTGTTCAACTCGGTGGGTGTGCTGGTTGCCTCTTTGGGCAACCTCAACATACAATCCGCTTTACTCGGGTTACTGCGCGTGCCAGTGCTCTACGCTGTAGTCATTGCCCTGACACTCAACCAAATGCGCATCACTTTACCCCTGCCGCTCGAACGCACCCTCACACAGGTGGCCGCCGGGGGAATACCGCTCATGATCGTCCTGCTCGGTTTGGAACTTTCCAGAGTAAAATGGTCGGGAAGCCTGCGCAATATTGGCATTGTGGCCGGCATCCGCCTGTTGTGCGGGCCGCTCATCGGGTTTGGGTTGGCTGCCGCCTTCGACATCCAAAACCCGGCCCGCCAATCGCTCATCATCGATGCCGCCATGCCCTCGGCGGTTAACAACGCTGTGCTGGCCAACGAATACAACCTCGACAGTTCCTTTGTCACTGCGGTTATCTTCATTGGCACCCTGCTCAGCCCGCTTACCCTCACGCCACTGCTGGTTTTCCTGGGAAACTGAAATGCATCGACTATCCCTGTTCCTGTTCCTGTTCCTCAGTATCCTGTTTTTTGGAACAATCCCAACCGCGCGGGCCCAAACCGCCCTGCCATTGACCGATGTTGCGGTGGATTACGACTTTGGCAACTACATCTCATTCGATGCCAGGCTCGACCCGGCATTACCCATCACCGAAGCTATCATCATCTTTCGGGCAACCGGCGAACCCCAGGCGCGCATCGAACCTGTGACCGCATTCCCCGACGGGCGGCTGAACGCGTACTTTTCGGTGCCGGCCAACGTGCTGCCACCTTTCACTACCATCACCTACCGCTTTCAAGTAACCCTGCCGGATGGTGAAAAACGCGAAAGCGCCGAATTCACCTTCCGTTATGAAGACAACCGCTTTGCCTGGTCCATGCTGGATGGCGGCGCACTGCGCATTTTTTGGTACGAAGGCGACACCGCTTTTGGCCAAACCGCCTTGGACACGGCCCGCCAGGGACTGACGCGCAACAGCGAACTTTACCAGCTTTACCCCAATAGCGTAATCGACATCTACATTTACGCCTCCGCCAACGACCTGCAGGGCGCACTCGGGCCGGGCAGCCCGCTGTGGGTGGCCGGGCATGCCAGCCCGGCGTTGGGCATTGCGCTCGTTTCGATAGCCCCCGGGCCAGAGAAAAGCCAGGAAATGGAACGGCAGATCCCGCACGAGTTGACACACATCCTGCTCTACCAAAACCTGGGCAAAGCCGCCTACGACAATTTGCCCGAATGGCTGCGTGAAGGCATGCCCACCCTGGCAGAACTGTACCGCAACCCCGACTACCCTTTTGCCCTGCGCCTGGCTGTTCAAAATGGTACGCTCATCCCTATGTCGGACCTGTGCGCGCCTTTCCCGCAGGATGCATCGCGGGCCTTCCTGGCGTACGCCCAGTCTGGCTCGTTTACCCGCTTCCTGCTGGACCGGTATGGGACATCGGGACTCGCCGCGCTGATGAGCGCCTATGCCGACAGGTTGGATTGTACGCAGGGTACAGAACGGGCTTTCAACAAACCACTGGCCACCCTCGAAAGCGAGTGGCGCACCCAATCGCTTGGTGAAGATCAGTTCCTGCCGGCCGCGCAAGGGATGTTGCCCTACATGGCGCTCCCGGCACTTTTGGCTGTGCCAGCCTTGTTGATTATTGCGTTGGGATTGATCGGGAAAAGGAAGTGACGCATGTCAGAAAACACAACAATGCGTATTCACATCAACGTAAAAGGGCGCGTACAAAATGTGGGATTCCGCGCCTTTGTGCAACAATCGGCTGCCTATCTCGGCGTAACCGGCTGGGTGCGTAATGTAGGCTGGAACGAGGTGGAAACCGTGGCCGAGGGCACACAGGAGCAGCTGGCGCAGTTCGCGGCTGTGGTCAAGACCGGGCCGCGCGCCGCGCGGGTGGATGAGTCATCGGTCGAATGGGAAACACCCACGGGGGAATTCCGGTCCTTTGAGGCACGATCATCACGGTAGCGCGTGTACCCAGGGTGCGTCGCACCAATTTCTCGCTTGAAAATATCCCGTTTAACATGGTGCGATTTTATGCCCATAGGGTACGCACTCCTGCCGCCAACCATTATTCACGATAAATAGCAGCTCTTGGCGGTATAAAAATCGCTCAACGGGATAACCTTTAAGCGGCGAAACGCGATAACGGATCAGAACCCCAATCCCCGCTCCTTGAGTGAAACAAAGCGCGCGCTGCCAATCACCAGGTGATCGAGCACTTCGATATCCATCAGCTTGCCCGCCTGCACAATGGCGCGCGTCAAGGCCACATCGTCCGGGCTGGGGGTGGGGTCGCCGCTGGGGTGGTTGTGCACCACGATCACCGCCGAAGCGTTCTTGCGGATGGCAGACTTGAAGATCTCACCCACGCGCACCTGCGCCGAACTGACCGAGCCGCGGTACAGGTCATCGATGGCCAGCACGCGGTTGCGCCGGTCGAGCAGCAGCACGCGCAGGTGCTCCTGCTCCAACGCAGACATCTCATACTGCACCAGCGCGGCAGCATCGGACGGGGAATTGATGACCGGGCGCTCTTCAGGCGATACGAGCGTCAGGCGGCGGCCCAACTCGATGGCGGCCTTGATCTGCGAGGCTTTGGCCTCGCCCATGCCGCGCTGGTCGCACAACTCGTCGAAAGGCGCGCTGTGCAGCCCGCGCAACCCGTTGAAGCGAGTCAGCAGGCGCTGACCAACCTGCACGGCATTTTCGCCCTGCACCCCCACCCGCAGCAGGATGGCGATCAACTCCGCGCTGGAAAGGGCCTGCGGCCCAAGCGCGGCCAGCCGCTCGCGCGGGCGCTCGGATTCGTGCAGGTCTGTGATGCGATAGATGGGGCGGGAAGCGGTTAGTTCGGTCATGGGGTTCCTCCTGGGTAAAGGCCTGACCCAATTTTACAGCCTTTTTCGCGCTTGACATTCCCCCCCGGGTCTATTAGAATCTTTGGGCTTTACGGACGGGCCTGTAGCGCAGTTGGGAGCGCGCCTCAATCGCACTGAGGAGGTCAGGGGTTCGAATCCCCTCAGGTCCACTAAAACCCGGTGCCGGGTATTGGTTGACGGATTAGAGATAGTCAAGTAAAATCGGCGTCGCCTTAGGGGCCCATAGCGCAGTTGGGAGCGCGTCTCAATGGCATTGAGAAGGTCGAGGGTTCGAATCCCTCTGGGTCCACTCAAAGTAGGTCACGTTTGGAACGTGACCTACCGTGCTATAATAGAGGAAATATTTCAAAAGTCACGACAGGAGTAGTAGGTCATCCCGTCAGCGAGAAGGGAAAGCGAGGTGGAAGCCCTTCACAGCGCCCCAGGGAGCGCATATTAGACCGAACTCGCCTGTCATCCGCAAGGAAGACTGCGCCAGGGAACGCGGAACGACTCCGCAGGTAGTTGGCGCCGGGACAGCCCGTTACAGCGCAAAGAGTGGTCTGGCGACAGACAATCTGGGTGGTACCGCGGAGACTTGGCCTGAGCTTGTCTAAGGCAACCCTTCGTCCCTGAGTGGATGAAGGGATTTTTGTTTAAGCCCGGAAGGAGGCTGCCATGAAAAAAGCAATCCGAAAATTAGCCGAAGCGATCAAGTCTGCTGGCTCCCTCCTTGGCCGTCTTCTCGGCCCGCGCCCCGCCCTTCGACCCGTACCCATCCGCAACACCCGGCGCTGACCCGCCGCAATTTGACCTTCTCTTTTCAATTATCACTATCAACTCTCAAGGAGTGAGAATGACCACACCCAAAGCCTACAACCCGGCCGACATCGAATCCAAATGGCAAGCCAAATGGGACGCCGATGGGCTGTACCACTCGAATATCGACCCTAAACGCCCCAAGCACTACGCCCTGACCATGCTGCCCTACCCCAGCGGCGACCTGCACATCGGCCACTGGTACGCCATGACCCCCTCGGATTCGCGCGCCCGCTACATGCGCATGAAGGGCTACAACGTACTGTTCCCGATGGGTTTCGACGCCTTCGGCCTGCCGGCCGAGAACGCCGCCATCAAGAGCGGAATCCACCCCATGGTGCGCACCCGCGACAACATCGAGCGCATGCGCAAGCAGCTGCGCAGCATGGGCGCCATGTTCGACTGGCGGCGCGAAATGGTTTCCAGCGAGCCGGAATACTACCGCTGGACCGAGTGGTTCTTCATCCAGTTATACAAAGCCGGGCTGGCCTACCGCAAAATGTCCCCGGTGGATTTCTGCCCGAACTGCAACACCACCCTGGCGCGCGAGCAGGTCTGGGGTGATGACCGTCACTGCGAACGCTGCGGCACGCCGGTCATCAAGAAAGACCTGAACCAGTGGTTCTTCAAAACCACCAGGTACGCCGATGAACTGTTGAGCTATGAAGGCATCGACTGGCCCGAGCGCGTCAAGACCCTGCAAACCAACTGGATCGGGCGCTCCGAGGGCGCGTCGGTCATCTTCAAAATCGCGCCCGCCCCTGATTCCCCCCCCATTTCAGGAAATGGGGGGGGCGAGGGGGGGGTGGAAGTATTCACCACCCGCCCCGATACCTTGTGGGGCGCCACCTTCATGGTCTTCTCGCCCGAGCACCCGCTGGTGGATGAGATCACCGCGCCCGAGCACAAGGCCGAAGTGGACGCCTACAAGCAGCAAGCCGCCCGCCAGAGCGACATTGAGCGCGAGGCGGTGGACAAGGAAAAGACCGGCGTATTCACCGGCGGCTACGCCATCAACCCGGTCAACGGAGAACGCATCCCGATCTGGATCGCCGACTACGTGCTGATGAGCTACGGCACCGGCGCCATCATGGCTGTGCCCGCCCACGACGAACGCGACTTTGCCTTCGCCCGCAAGTTCGGGCTGAAGGTCATTCCGGTCATCCAGCCCGAGGATATGCCCGCGTTGGACGGCGACACGATGGACGTTGCCACCACCGGCGCGGGGCGCATGATCAACAGCGGCCCTTTCAACGGCACAGCCGTCACCGAAGACAAGGGGCGCAAAAACCCCGGCATCAGCGCGGTGATCGACTGGCTGGCCGAGAAAGGCATCGGCAGGGAAGCGGTCAACTATCGCTACCGCGACTGGCTGATCAGCCGCCAGCGCTACTGGGGCGCGCCCATCCCCATGATCCACTGCGAAACGCACGGCTGGAGCCCGGTGCCGGATGACCAACTGCCCGTCACCCTGCCCGAAGATGTGGAGTGGAAACCGACCGGCGAAAGCCCGCTGAAACTGCACCCCACCTGGAAGAACACGACCTGCCCGGTGTGCGGCGCCCCCGCCGAGCGCGAGACCGACACCATGGACACCTTCATGTGCTCGTCGTGGTACCACCTGCGCTACCTGAGCCCGTGGCACGACCAGGGCCCGTTCGATGAGAACGAGTACAACTACTGGATGCCAGTGGACACCTACACCGGCGGCATCGAGCACGCCACCATGCACCTGTTGTACACGCGTTTCTTCCACAAGGCGCTGCGCGACATGGGCATCACAGAAGGTCACGAGCCGATGCTGCAGCTGCGCAACCAGGGCATGGTGCTGGGCGAGGACAACGAGAAGATGTCCAAGAGCCGGGGCAATGTGATTGCCCCGGACGTGCTGGTGGGTCGCTACGGCGCCGACACCGTGCGCGCCTACCTGATGTTCTTCGCACGCTGGGACATGGGCGCGCCGTGGGACAGCCAGGGCATCGAAGGCTCGGCCCGCTGGGTGCGCCGCGTGTGGACGCTGTTCACCGACGAGGTGCGGCAGGGCGCGCCCACCCCCGAAACGCTGCGCAACCTGCGCCGCAAGGTGCACCAGACGCTCAAGCGCGTCACGCGCGACTTCGACACCTTCGAGTTCAACACCATCATCTCATCGCTGATGGAACTGCTGAACGAGATGGTCCGGGCCCGCGAGGCGGGCGCGGCCGGTTCCGCCGAGTGGACCGAAGCGGTGGACATCTACCTGCGCATGATGGCCCCGGTCACGCCGCACATTGCCGAGGAACTGTGGACAAACGTGCTGGGCAAGCCCTACTCCATCCACACCCAGGCCTGGCCCAGAGTGGATGAAGCCGCCGCCCGCGAAGACGAACTGACCCTGGCAGTGCAGGTCAACGGCAAGGTGCGCGACCGCGTTACCGTGCCAGCCGATGCGGATGACGAAACCGTCAAAGCTGCGGCCTTGGCCGCCGAAGGCGTGGTCCGCGCGCTGGAGGGCCAGCCGCCCAAGAAGGTCATCGTGGTCAAGGGCAAGCTGGTCAGCATCGTGATGTGATCCTGTGCACGCAAGAGGTGGTCACCCCAAAAGTGACCACCTCTTTTACTTCCCTATAAATCCGTTAACCCCATCCGGCTGTTTCGCGTATAAAATAGAAGTGAAGCGACAGCCATGGCTGATATCAAATCCCTGCCCAAAGTGCTTTATATCGAAGACAACGACGCCGCCCGCGCGCTGGTGCGGCGTGTGCTGGCCGGGAATTATGTGGTGCTCGAATCGCACGACCCGCTGGACGGCATCGAACTGGCCCAGGATACCCAGCCCGATATCGTGTTGTGCGACATCAACCTGCCCGGCATGACCGGCATCGAGGTGGCCATCCGCCTGCGCAGCCTGCTGCCGCCCGGCACGCCGCTGGTGGCCGTCACCGCCGATGCCAGCCCCGGCGCGCGCGAACGCGCCCTGGCGGCCGGTTTCAGCGGGGTGCTCAACAAACCCATCGATGTGGACACCTTCGAAGACCAGGTGGGCTCCTTTTTGGGCGGACGACGCGAAACGCTCGAAAACGCCGAAACGCACCTGCGCGCCTACCAGAGCGAACTGGTGGAGCGCATGGAAACGCGTGTGCGCGAACTGACCACCGCCCTCAACCGCAACACCTACCTGACCAAACAAAACCAGATCGTCATCGACGGGCTGCTGCGACGCCAGCGCCTGATGGAAGCCGGGGCGCGCGTCAGCCACGAGATCACCTCCATCCTCGACCTCGACACCCTGCTGAACAAGACGGTGGACATCATCTGCACCGAATTCGGGTTCCACTATGCGGGCATCTTCCTGGCCTCGGAGGATGGCGCGCGCCTGCGCCTGCACGCCGGGTACGGAAAAGCCGGGGCCGCCCTGCTGCGCGAAGGGTTCGCCCTGCCCGTGGACAGCCACTCGATGAACGGGCGGGCCGTGCTCGAAAAACGCGCCCAGCTGGCCCCAGACGTGACCCAGGAAGCCGAACGATTCAGTCACCCGCTGCTGCCCGATACCGGCGCCGAGACGGCCTTGCCGCTGCTCTTCAAGGACCAGGTGCTTGGCTCGCTCAACGTGCAGAGCGCCGAAGCCAATACCTTTGCCGAAGAAGACGTCACCGCCCTGCAATCGCTGGCCGACCAGATCGCCGTGGCCATCCACAACGCCCAGTTGCTGCGCCAGCTGGAAGCCGCCAACAGCGAACTGGTGCGCAGCAAGACCTTCGAGGCCATCGCCACCGCCACCGGCGAAGCCATCCACTGGGTGGGCAACAAGGCCGCGCCCGTGCCCGGTTCGGTGCGCCGCCTGCGCGAGGATCTGCTGAACCTTTTAGCGGCGTTCCGCGCCCTGGTAACGACGACGCCGGAACCGGGTGGTGCGTTCGCGGGCGTGGCGGAGTCGCTTTTTGAGGAGGCGGAGCTTGCGGGCATTGATCTCGCAAAAATAGCGGACGACCTCTCCCAAATGCCCGCAAAACGCCTGGCCGCACTCGTCAGCCTGCTTTCGATGCTCGAAGACCTCAAGATCATCGAAAGCAGCGCCACCACCATCCTGAACATCAAAGAAGACCTGATCGGCCCGGCCCGCCAGCGCAACCCGCTGCCCTTCGATGTGACCGCCGAGATCACGCGCATTGCGGCCGACATGGCGCTGCCGAAAGGCGTGGTGACCACCGAGTTCGAGCCGGGGCTGCCGCCTGTGCTGGGCGACCCGCGCCAGGTGGACCAGGTGTACAATAATTTGATCAAGAACGCTTGGGAGGCCATCCCGGATAAAGAGACGGCGCGCATCCATGTGTCGGCCCGGCGCGACCGCGAGCCCGGTTTCGTGCTCACCTGTGTACGCGACAACGGGCCGGGCATCCCGCCGGAAGTTCAGGAAAAGATCTGGGTGTCGTTCTTCACCACCAAGGCAGGCAGGGGCGGCACCGGGCTGGGGCTTTCAGCCTGCATGGAAATCGTGCGCCAGAACGGCGGCGCGATCTGGGTCGAGAGCAAACCTGGCGCGGGCGCGGCCTTCTTTGTGCGCCTGCCCGTTGCGGGAATATAACCGCCGATAAAAAAAGGATGAAAGTGAGAATACAAAATCCTTTTCATCCCTTGCATCAGTGGCAGCGATTTGCAACGTATTTTTGTAAAGTTGGAGGGCTTCTTACATCATGACCACCATTCTTCTCGTGGATGACGAGCGCCTGGTACAGCGCAGCATCGAAAAGACGCTGCTGCGGGCCGGGTACGATGTGCTCACAGCCAGCGATTGCGCCAGTGGGTTGGAGGTTTTCAAATCCAACGCCGGTTCCATCGACCTGGCCGTGTTCGACCTGAACATGCCCGGCTTCGACGGCCTGCCCAAAAATGCCGCCGGGCTCGACCTGCTGCAAAAAGTGCTGGAGGTCAAACCCGGGCTGCCCGCCGTGGTACTGACCGCCTATGATGAAATGGGCAAAGCCAAGGAGTCCGTCAACATCGGCGCGAAGGCTTACTTCGTCAAGGGCCGCGAACAGGGCCTGGTGGAACTGATTCAGGGCATCTTGTCTGGAAATTGATTCTTTCATAATAAAGAGGCAACCATGAACCCACAGGCTGGAATTGACCGTTTGAACACCCTGCTGGCTGCCGGCGCGCGCGTTTCGCGCAGTGTGGCCGCCATCCTCGACCTGCCCCTGCTGCTCAACCGCACCGTGGACATCATCTGCGATGAGTTCGGCTTTTATTACGCCGGGGTCTTCCTGGTGGAAGCCACCGGGCAGTACGCCGTGCTCAAGGCCGGGCGCGGCGAGGCCGGTGAAGCCATGATCGCCGAAGGACACAAGCTGCTCATCGGCGGCACGTCGATGATCGGGGATGCCATCCAGCAGCGCGCCGCCCATATCGCGCATGACGTGGGCAGGGAAGCCCTCTTCTTCAAGAACCCGCACCTGCCCAAAACCCGTTCCGAGATGGCCCTGCCGCTCATCGCCGGGGATGAGGTCATCGGTGCGCTGACCGTGCAAAGCAAGCAGGAGGCCGCCTTTGGCGACAGCGACATCGCCGCCCTGCAAACCATGGCCGACCAGCTGGCCGTGGCCATCCAGAACGCGCGCCTGCACAAACAGAACGCCGACCTGCTGCGCCAGGCCGAGCGCCGCGCGCGCCTGCTCAACGCCGCCAACAAGGTCGGCAAGGAAGTCACCTCGGTGCTTTCGCTCGACGAACTGCTGCCCATGATGGTGGATACCATCGTGGATGCCTACGGCTTTTATTACGCTGGCATCTTCCTGGTGGATGGCAGCGGCCAGTGGGCCGAACTGCGCGCCGGGTACGGCGAAGCGGGCGCAGGCATGCTCAAAGAAAAGCACAAACTGGAAGTGGGCGGCAACTCAATGATCGGCACCTGCATCCGCCTCAACGAAGCCCGCATCGCGCTCGATGTGGGCGAAGAACGCGCCCACTTCAAGAACCCGCACCTGCCCCATACCCGTTCCGAGATGGCCCTGCCGCTCCCGTTCGGCGAGACCGTGCTCGGGGCCGTCACCGTGCAGAGCGTGGAAGAACGCGCCTTCACCCAGGACGACATCACCACCCTGCAGACCATGGCCGACCACCTGGCCGTGGCCATCCAGAACGCCTACACCCTGGCCGCCCTCGAATCGGCCCACGCCGAACTGCTGCGCACCAAGGTCTACGAAGCCCTGACCGTGGCCACCACCGAAGCCATCCACTGGATCGGCAACAAGGCTGTGCCCATCAGCATGACCATCCACCGCCTCAAGGATGAACTTGCCGCCGGCCAACCCGACCTTGATTCGCTGCGCGAAGACCTCGACCTGATCGCCGAAGCCTCCGAAATGATCGTGGCCGTCAAAGAGCAGCTCATCGGGCAGGCCCGCGAACAAAAACCGCACCCCGTCCTGCTGGAAGATGTGCTGCGCGCCGCCGCGCTCGACCGGGGCATCCGCCCCGCCAGCCTGGGGATCGAGATCGCCCCCGAGTCCGCCTTCGTGGTCGCAGACAGCACCCAGCTGGCCCGCGCGCTCGGCAACCTGCTCCAGAACGCCGTGGAAGCCAAAGCCCAAAAAATCACCGTCAGCGCCAAACCAGACGAAAAAGGCACTGCCGTCATCACCATCCGCGATGATGGCACGGGCATGACCCCCGACCTGCTCGAAAAAGTCTGGACGCCCTTTTACTCCACCAAAGGCAGCGGGCACACCGGGCTGGGGCTGCCCGCCGCGCTGCACGTCGTCAGCCAGCTGCAAGGCAGCATCCAGATCACCAGCGAACCCGGCCGGGGCACCAGTGTGGAAATCTACCTGCCCGCCGTTGCCCCCGCCCACACCGAGCCGCAGGGCGCGCCCGAACGCATCCAGCTGATCGACGATAACGATGCCTGGGCCCGCGCCTTCAGCGCCAGCCTGGGCAGGCGCGTCATCCGCGAGAACCTCCCCAACCCCGCCGCCGACCTCATCATCATCGACGAGCACCTCGAATCGGCCCGGCTGGACGATGTGCTGGCCGCCGTGGCAGCCGCGGGACTGGGCAAAAAGACCCTCATCGTCACCGCCGCCCTCAACGTGGACCGCATGACCCGCCACCTCAAGACCGTGCGCGATGTCATCATCAAGCCCTACACCGCCGAAGAATACGCCCAACTCTGGTCATAACCTCGTGCGAACCCAAACGCCGCCCCGTCCAAACCGGGGCGGCGTTTCTTTTTACACCTAAGTCTCTATCCGAAAATTATTTTTAGCAAGATTTGCGAACAAGCCATGTGAACAAAGGCCAACCAGTTTTCTGATTTTTTGCGCCAGCGCGTGGCAATGCTTCGGCGCTTGG
>DAOUAP010000017.1:0-68962 GCA_034433165.1 Anaerolineales bacterium
CCCCACGCCCACGCGCACAGCCACACCCACCCGCACACCCACTGTCACCCTGCCGCCAGAACTCTTCATCCCATTTACCCAAACTGCAGCCTGGCTGACCGGCACACCCACCCAGACACCCACCGAGACCATCACCCCAACGCCCTGAGATGATTAAAAAGCTCACCCCGTTTTTTACCGGTATCATGCTCATCATCCTGGCCGCCTGCGCCGCACAGCCGGCAACACCTGCCCCGCGTCCGAACGAGCCGGTTGCCATCGCCCCAGAGTGGACAGGAACCCCCGGCATCAACCCGGATCTTGCGCTCACCTGCGAGACAAACAACTGCGCAGCCTCAGAAACCGCCACCCCCATGCCGCCATTGCGCTTCGTGCTACCCACCCCGGGCGCCGAGCCTGTTTCGGCGTGGCGGCCGCCGCTGTACGCCGTGCCGCTGGCCCTCTCTCAATACGATCACTTTTACTTTGCGCGCCCCATCGGTGCAGACCAGGTCAACTGGCCGCTGGCCAACTACCGATATGGCGGCATCTTTTTCTCCGAGAACATTGTCCACAGCGGGGTGGACATCCCTGCCGACAAGGGCGCCCCGGTCATGGCAGCCGGATCGGGCACGGTGGTCTGGTCAGGGTGGGGGTTCTTCAGCGGGTTGCCCGGCAATTTAGATGACCCCTACGGCATCTCGGTGGTCATGGAGCACGATTTCGGTTACCAGGGACAGTCGCTTTACACCGTCTATGCCCACCTGGATAGCAGCGCAGTGGTCGCCGGGCAATACCTGCAATCCGGTGAAATTCTGGGGACGGTTGGTGAAACCGGGTTCACCACCGGCCCGCACCTGCACTTTGAAGTGCGTGTGGGGCAAAACTCCTACTACCAGACCCGCAACCCCGAGTTGTGGATCGCCCCCCCACAGGGATGGGGTGTATTGGTTGGACAGGTGCTCAAGAAAAACGGTGAACCACTCGAAACCTTCGAGTTCAAAGTGGTTTCCATGGATACAGGCCGCACCTGG
This sequence comes from Anaerolineales bacterium, assembly GCA_034433165.1. GTDB lineage: Bacteria > Chloroflexota > Anaerolineae > Anaerolineales > Villigracilaceae > DAOUAP01. The sequence goes on from DAOUAP010000017.1 coordinate 1,014, forward strand.
GTTTTACGCACCTATGGCAAAGGCGCAGTGCGCAACGATGATTATTACAAAGAAAACATCGCCCTGGGCGACCTGCCCGCCGGTGGCTACCGCATCATCATCCAGCCAGAAGAAGCCCTAAAGGCAGAAACCCACCCTGTACAGGTGTTCGGCGGGCGCATCACATTCTTCAGGTATCAGATGGAAAAAGGCTTCAGCAGCGACCTGCCTGCCGCGCCAGAGCGGGTTAATGTACCTTACCTCATCGCCACCCCCACCGCAACACCCTGACGCGCCGAACCGGTTTTATAATACAATCGAGCTGCAGCGCATCACGGCACTTGACGCATCGAACATCTGTGCTATACTCACGCCATTCTACACAAAGCCCTACTGATACACTTGTTCTGGAGACATAACCCATGCCCAAGAAAAACACATCCGAAAAAACCACTGCCGCCGGCCCGCAAGTGGACGAAGCCCGCCGCGCCGTTCTCGAAAAAGCTGTTGGAGACATCATCAAACGTTATGGCGATGGCTCCATCATGCGGCTGGGCGAAGCCCACAGCATGGTGGTCGATACCATCCCCACCGGCGCGCTCTCGCTCGACATCGCCCTCGGCATTGGCGGCATCCCGCGCGGGCGCATTACTGAAATTTACGGGCCGGAATCCTCCGGCAAGACCACCCTGTGCCAGCACATTGTGGCCGAAGCGCAAAAACTGGGCGGCGTGGCGGCCTACATCGACATGGAACACGCCCTCGACCCCACCTACGCGGCCAAATGCGGCGTGGATATCGACAACCTGCTCGTCTCCCAGCCCGACACCGGCGAACAAGCCCTCGAGATCGCCGAAACCCTGGTGCGCTCGGGCGGCGTGGATGTGGTCGTGGTCGACTCGGTGGCCGCGCTCGTGCCCCGCTCCGAACTGGAAGGCGACATGGGCGACGCCACCATGGGCGTGCAGGCCCGCCTCATGAGCCAGGCCCTGCGCAAACTCTCCGGCGCCATCAACCAGACCAAAACCTCGGTCATCTTCACCAACCAACTGCGCCAGAAGATCGGCGTCATGTTCGGCAACCCGGAAACCACCACCGGCGGGCAGGCCCTCAAGTTTTACGCCTCGGTGCGACTCGATGTGCGCCGCATCCAGTCCATCAAACTCGGCGCCGAGATCATCGGCAACCGTACGCGCGTGCGCGTGGTAAAGAACAAGGTGGCGCCGCCCTTCCGCACCGCCGAATTTGACATCATGTACAACGAAGGCATCTCCAAAGCGGGCGACCTGCTCGACCTGGCCACCCAGCTCGAGATCATCCAAAAGCGCGGTGCGTTCTTCTCGTACAACGATATACGCCTGGGGCAGGGCCGCGAAAACGCCAAAGAATTCCTGCGCCAAAACAGCGACATCGCTGGCGAAATCGAGTCCATCATCCGCCAGAAGGCCCTGGGCGGCGAACTCGTCCTGCCGCTGGATATGGGCGGCGATGACGACGCTGGCGGCGACGAATAACCCCGGACTCTCAAACAATGAACCAACAGACCGCGCGGCGTGCAGTAGTGTGTGCCCTGGGGCTGCTGGTTTTTGTTTTAAGCGCCTGCAGCGGGATGGCCAGCCCCCCGGCCGCCTACGCGCCCCCCACCCGCGCCCTGCCCACCGAAACCATCACCCCCCCGGCGCTGACCATCTTCACCCCCGCGCCAGAATTGCAGGCCGCCGAAGCGGCCGCCAACACCCCGCCTGCCGCACCGCCCAGCCCCGAACCAGCCTGCACCAACGACCTGAAATTCATCGCCGACCTGACCGTGCCCGATGGCAGCATCTTTGCCCCTGGCGCGGCCATCGACAAGCGCTGGCAGGTGCAGAACACCGGCACCTGCAATTGGGGATCAGGCTACCGTGTGCGCCTGTTCACAGGCGACCCGATGGGTGCGGGCAGTGAATTTAGCCTTTTCCCGGCCCGGGCAGGCACCCAGTCCGAAATCGCCATCCAGTTCACCGCTCCGGCCACCCCGGGACCCTATCGCAGCGACTGGCAGGCCTACGGGCCGGATGGTGTTCCGTTTGGGCAGTCGGTTTACATCGAAATAATTGTGCAAAGCCCATAAACCGCCAGGACCCCCGGCTGCGGTCATCCCAAAAGGAGGATTTGCTCGTGAGAGAAGGAGTGTTCGAGGAAAGTATCCATATCGAAGCGCCGCCAGAACGTGTGCTGGCCCTGGTTTCGGAGTTTTCTGAGCATCACCGGGTGCATCCGCTCATCATCAAAGTGGAGCCCGGCACGCCACCACAGGGTGTCTTGAAGCGATACTTCATCACAGACCAATTGCAATGGGGCCCACTGCGCTTTAAGATTGTGTACCGTGCCGATATTTTGGATGTTGGCCCGGGGCATGTGCACACCCAGGCCTATCAATCACCAAAAACCACCGTGGATAATTTCACCACGGTAACCCCGGAGGGCAGCGGTACACGCCTGAGCGAGCGCGTTACCCTGCGTGCACCAACGCCCTTGTTCGGCTACGCCTTTTCACAGGCGCAAGCCGCCCACCGCGAAATGCTGGCTCGCATCAAACACGCGCTCGAAGCATAACCTGCTGTTAACCCGCCTGTTCAATTTTTTGATACAATACTGCCAGCCCGGCGGGCTTTTTGTTTGCCAGGCAGTTAACTTTAGCAATTGGAAAGCAACCCTGTTTATGGCATACAATTTCAGACTCTTCTGGCGCATGGCGATCCGCTCATTCATCGGCACGCGCGAGACTCACGGGCGTTTGACCCCCAAACGCCTTTTTTTTGTTTTACTGTTCTACACGGTGTGGCCGGCCTGGGCGGTTTTTACCGGGCTGTGTTTTTGGCTGGATGACATCCTCTTTCCCGGCTACAAGCGGCAACCGTTGGAAAAACCGTTGTTCATCATTGGCAATTTCCGCTCCGGCTCCACCTTCCTGCACCGCCTGCTCTCACGTGACGATGTGCTCTTCACCAGCCTGCGCACCTGGGATATTTTCATCACCCCTTCCATTACGCAGCGAAAAATTTCAGCCTTCATTGCCAGCGTAGACCGTGCCCTGGGCAGCCCGCTCAAACGCTTGCTGGTGAGCATCGATAACCGCTCACTGGGGCAGGTGCGCATCCACCGCATTAGCCTGTTTGAGCCAGAAGAAGACGAGAACATCCTGCTGCACATTTGGAGCACATACTTTGTCGGCTTTATGTTTCCTTTCCTTGAAGAAATGCCACCCTACATTTTCTTCGATGAAAAGCTGCCTGTGAATGAAAAAGAGCGCATCATGCGCTTTTACCGAGCCTGTGTGCAGCGCCACCTGTACGCTGACGGCGGGGAACGCCATTTCGTATCGAAAAACCCGGCTTTTAGCGCAAAAATTGAGACCCTGCTCCAATTCTTCCCCGATGCACGTGTGCTATACCTGGCGCGCAACCCGCTGGAAATGTTACCCAGCACTGTGTCGTGGCTTGGGTATGCCTGGGGTGTCTTTAGCGACCTGAAGGAGAAATACCCTTTTCGCAATGAGGTTTTGGCGCTGGCGCTACACTGGTACCACCACCCGCTGGCTTACCTCGATGCGCACCCATCGGCCAATTACCGCATCTTATCCTACAGTGACCTGATCGCCGATCCCGAAGGCGTCATTCGCAGCTTTTTCCGCCAATTTGGCTACCCTGAACATACCGGGCTGGAAAAACTGATTGCAGAGGCTGTGGCTGAAACACGCAGTTACAAAAGCGACCATCGCTACTCGGTTGAACAAATGGGATTCACACGCGAGCAGATCTTGTCTGAATTTGCAGATATTTTTACCCGATTTGGATTCGACACCGGTGAAACCCGCCCGCTGCCTGCCCTGATGCTGGAACCGCCCTTGCCGGTTGCCGCCGATTGATCGCCATTGCCTGTGAAGCACAAACCGCTGCCCGTTTGGAACAGCGGTTTGTGCTATTAATCCTTTTGCCGGGTGTTTCGCTTGACGCGCCTGGTCAGCTGTTTGTGGGCTGGCTGCGCGGCACCGGTCTGCAGATCTGCGGCCAGCGGGGACAAGGTGTATGTATCGGGGAAACGGAGACGCGGTAAGTTAAGTTTGCCCAGGCGCGCCAGCAAAAGCAACAGCCCGCCCAGGGCCATCAGCCCTGCAACCAATTGGGTATAACTGATCTCAGTGCCCGGGATACGTGGCTGGTCCGGACGAAAGATGTCAACGAGAATGCGCCCCACCCCGGCAGCTACCAGCCAGCAGGCCAACATGGCGCCCGGCTTGAACTTGTGCGGCCAGCGGCGGGCCGCCCACAGGATGAGCCCGGCCAGGGCAAAATTCCACACCATTTCGTAGGCAAAGGCCGGGTGGAAGCGGGTCGTTTCCACCGGGAACTGGCTCAGGTCGGCATAGATCGGCAGACGGTTCTGGGCCGCAATGGGGATGCCCCACGGCAGGGCGGTTGGCTGCCCGTATAATTCCTGATTGATGAAATTAGCCGGGCGCGCTATGGCCTGGCCAATCAGCGTAATGGGCGCAATCACATCCAGAAACAGCAGGGGGTCGATTTTATTTTTGCGCGCATAAGCCAACAACGCCATCACGCCAAATAACAGCGCTCCGAAGAAATGAAGCCCGCCTTCCCAGACGGCTAAAATTTTTCCGGGGTTTTGCAGGTAATAGGCGTTGCCGCCCAGGCTCACGTTGATCACATACCACAAGCGAGCCCCCACCACCCCGGCCGGCAACAGCCACAAAAGCGCATTCCACACGTGCTCCGGGTTTTCGCCGCGTCGCTTAATCTCACGCTCGGCCAGCCAGCCAGAAACAGCCACACCCAAGCCCACCAGTACACCGTACCAGTGCAGGGTGAGATTTAGCCCGCCGATATTGACCGAAAAAATAACAGGATCCACACATCACCTCCGAATCGAATAGGCGCATTATACCGCCGTGCACCCATCCGGGCGGCCAAAATTCGCGCTTTGGGGAAAACTTTGCTAGAATTGCCCCCAGGAGAAACGCACCGCACATGAAACAAAAACACTTTATCGATAGCCACAAAGGGGTTACCTTCCTGGTCATTTTGGGCATGATGGCTTACTTCGATCAGTGGCAAAACCCCACCGCCTGGGTGTACCTGGCCTTGCACGGCACCTATGGGATCTTGTGGGTACTCAAAAGCCGCATCTTCCCGGACAAAAACTGGGAACAACCGACCACCCTGTGGTGGGGGTTGTTCGTTGCCTGGGCCGGGTTATCGCTGTATTGGGCGCCGCCTTTCCTCATCATGTCCACTGGCGCACAGGCCCCGGCCTGGCTGCTGGGTTTGGCCGTCAGCATGAACATTTTTGGCGTCTTTTTGCACTTCACTGCCGATATGCAAAAACACATTGCCCTGCAGCTCCGCCCCGGGCGCCTGATCACAGATGGGATGATGGCCCGGGTGCGCAACATCAACTATTTTGGCGAATTCCTCATCTATGCCGCCTTTGCCGCCCTGGCCATGACGTGGGTGGCCTTCGTCCCACTGATTCTGTTCGTCATAGTTTATTGGATACCCAACATGCTGCGCAAAGACCAATCGCTTTCGCGCTATCCGGACTTCGCCGGATACAAGAAACGTTCCAAATTGTTCATTCCATTCCTGTTCTAACCAGAGGAGAAACAATGGGAAAAATCGAAATCGATCTGATGCCTGCCGCTGCCCATGGCGGGCTTACTGTCCGTTTTGCGCCCGCACCAGAAACCGTTACGCTCAACTCTGCCGGTAAAGATGTGGGCGAAGTGCGCTTCAACCCAGCTGAAAACACCGCCCTGGTCTCGCTTGGCAAAGCCGATAAGATTAACGCAGAAATGCTGCGCCGTGCAGGTGGGCAGACCGCAAAATGGCTCCTTAAAAACAGCGTGGAAAATGCCGGGGTTGCGCTGCGTGGCATGGACGCATATGGGCTGACCTTAACTGAGGCCGCCTTCGCCCTGGTGGAAGGCATGGTGATGGGCGCTTACAGCTTCGACGAACATAAATCGGGCGAAAAAAAACAAACACCTTGTAATATCCACCTGCCAAGCGACGATGCCACGCCCGACCTGGCCGACACAGTCGCAAGGGCGGTCATTACCGCCGAGGGCACCAACCTGGCCCGTACACTCGCCCACCAGCCCCCCAATGTCATCAACCCGGTCACACTGTCAGAAAAAGCGCTGGCGCTGGCCGCAGCGCATGGATTGAAGTGCACTGTCATCGACGATAACCAGTTGGCAGCCATGGGCGCAGGGGCAATCCATGCTGTGGGCAAAGGGTCAGACACACCCGCACGCCTGATCATTCTCGAACATGAAGGCGAGGGTGGGCAGCCAGTGGCGCTGGTTGGCAAAGCCATCACCTTCGACACTGGGGGGTATTCCATAAAAACCACCGAGGGCATCGTGGGCATGAAATATGACAAGAGTGGCGGCATGGCGGTACTGGCCACCATGATAACCGCCGCCCGGCTTGGGCTGAAACAGCGTGTGGTCGGCGTGATTGCCGCAGCCGAAAACATGATTTCCGGAGGCGCGTACCGCCCCAATGACATCCTAAAAGCCCTCAACGGCAAAACCATCGAAATCATCAGCACCGATGCCGAAGGACGCCTGGTACTTGCTGACGCCCTGACCTACACCGAACGCGAATTCAAGCCCAAAGCCATGATCGACATCGCCACCCTGACCGGCGCGGTGGTGATCGCGCTTGGCTCGGTGCGGGCCGGCGTGATGGGCAACAACGATGCCTTGGCCCGGTCGCTGATCGCCGCTGGCGAGCGCACCTTCGAGCGGTTGTGGCAGTTGCCCATGGATGAAGAGTATTTCCAACAAATTAAAGGGGACGACAGTGATATGAAGAACAGTGGCGGGCGCAAAGCAGGATCCATCATTGGCGGCACCTTCCTGCGTCAATTCGTAAGCGATTCCACCCCGTGGGCGCATGTAGACATAGCAGGCATGATGGAAGCCGAAAGCGATCAGCCCTATTGCCCCAAAGGCGGCATGGGTTTCGGCGTGAGATTATTCCTGGATTACATTCAGGCGAACTGAGTTTTGGGGCGGGCAGTGTGCCCGCCCTGCTATTACTATACGCAGACCGTATCGCTGAATGGCTGTGATACTGGTGGTAAAATTTGGCGCATGTTTGCATTTTTCATCCAGGGCATTGGGTTGGGGGCCTCGGCGGGGGCGCAGCCGGGGCCTTTCCAGGCTTACCTGATCAGCCAATCTGCCGAGCATGGTTGGCGGCGGGCCTGGGTGGCTGCATTCGCCCCGCTGCTCAGCGATGGTCCGATCATCGCCCTGGCCCTGCTGGTTCTCAACCTGCTGCCCGCCAGGACTGCCCGCGCGCTCAACCTGGCGGGCGGGTTGTTCATTCTTTTGCTGGCCGGGCAGGCTGCGCGTGCCTGGCGCCACTTCGACCAGACGGTTACTGCAAACCCGCAGCGCGGCCATCACAGTCTGCTGCGCGCCGCGTTGATGAACGCGCTCAATCCCAACCCGTACATTTATTGGAGCCTTGTCACCGGCCCCATTTTGCTGCGCGGCTGGCAAAACTCGCCGCTTTGGGGTGCGGCCTTCCTGGGCGGCTTTTACCTGGCCCTTATCGGCATTAACCTGGCGATCATTGCGCTGGCAGGAACAGCCGCCCAGGCCGGGGCAGGCTTCAGGCGCGGTGTCTTGGGCTTTTCTGCGCTGGCGCTGGCAGCGTTCGGACTGTTCCAGTTGTGGCGGGCGGCCGCTGGTTAGCACGAAATTCTTTCGGGTGATATGGAAAAATTTGACATCCCCAGATATAATTGCGCCACTATGGAGGTAACATGAATTTAGCCGAACTGAAAGTACGCGATGCACCCGGTTGGACGATCTTCATTTTTGGTGCGCTGGCAGTGGCCCTGGGTGCGCTCGGTCTGGCCCGCCCTGAAGCCACATTATCCCTGTTGGGGTTCGAAACGCTCGAACGTTCGGTGCGCGCCGCCGGTGATTTTACGGTTGTTTTTCTGACGGCCTCATCCATGGCGTCTTTCAACATGGGCATTTATTATGTGCTGGCGGCCCTGACCAACACCCGCCAGTTCTACCTGTGGACCGTGCCGTTTCGGACGTTGACTTTCATTGTGTTCAGCCTGGCCGCACTCACAGGGACAGCGCCCATGGGGTTTATCGGTGTGGCATTATGGGAGCTGGCTGGCGCGGTCGCAACCGGGCTGGCGCTTTTCTTAGACAGCCGAAAAAAGGTTTAGGAGGAAATTATGCGTTCAAAGTGGATTGAGTTTGCCGGGAAAAAAATCTTTTACCAGGATTTTTCTGACCTGGGCATGAATAACGTTGAAGCCGTCAAAGCTGAACTGGCCGAAGTGCAAGCCACGGTGCTCGAACACCCCGAAAATTCCCTGCTGGTTCTGTCCGATTTCCGGAATACATCCATAAACAACGAGTTGATGGGCGTTCTGCGCGAAAGCTCGGAAAAAACCAAAGGACGCGTTTTCAAAACCGCTGTTTTGGGCGTGGTAGGCGTCAAGCGCGTTTTAGCGGATATGCTGACCAAATTCACCGGACAACAGCTGAGTTACTTCGATCACGAGAATGACGCCAAAGCCTGGCTGGTGCGTACCGATACAGATCGATAAAGCGGGATACCCCATTGAGCACAAAGAAAAACGCCAGCAACGCACAACAACGCATTGCAAACCACAAACAACAATCCCGTAACCTTCAACTGGTTGCAGCCGGTGTGATCATTTTTGCGCTTGCATTCATCACATGGGCAATTTTCTCAGCCAACCAGGACGCAGCGCAAACAAACCCCGCCAACACCGGGGAGCTATCTGACGCGCCGGAAGTCACATCCAAACAGTATACCGCCGCCCCGCCTTTGACCATTGACACAGCAAAACAGTATTTCGCCACCATCGAACTCGCCAAAGGCGGTACGATTGTCATTCAACTTTTTCCAGACAAAGCCCCCATCACAGTTAATAGTTTTGTCTTTTTGGCGCGTGAGGGGTATTTTAACGGCACCACCTTCCATCGCGTGTTGGATGGCTTCATGGCCCAGGGCGGCGACCCAACCGGCACAGGCGGGGGCGGCCCGGGTTACCAGTTCCCGAATGAGGACAGCGACCTGACTTTTGACAAACCGGGCGTGGTTGCCATGGCCAATGCCGGGCGCGACACCAATGGCAGCCAGTTCTTCATCACATTCGCGGCAACCCCCTGGCTGGATGGCGGTTACACCATCTTTGGGCAGGTGGTTGAAGGCATGGATGTGGTCATGGGCATTACACTGCGCGACCCCCAGCGCAACCCGGATTTCTCAGGAGACGCCATAGCCCGCGTGACCATTGAAGAAAAATAGCGCGCGCAAATTCCCCTGATTAGCAAGACCGCCCTGCTGGCAACCCGGCAAGGGCGGTTTTCCTTTCTCACCCCAGCGCAAACCCGCCCACGAACGCCAAAGTCATCAGGAACAGTAGCGCCGGCAGCAAACGCAGGATCGTTTCGCGCGGCACGATCGGCCTGCCGGCCCGCATGAACGAAAGCAGCAGCCCGCCCAACCCGATCAGCGCTCCGCCCAGCCCCACCAGCGCAAAGCCGGGGCGCATGGACCCTTGCGCGGCCAAAACGCTGGGCAACAGGAAAATGACCAGCCCTGCCACCCCATGCACCACCGCAATGGCCGCCACCGGCAGCCTGCCCAGCCCCGGCAGCAGGCGCGTGGCCACCACCACCAGGAACCCCACCACGTTGAAAAAGAGGTAGGTCGTTTGCCAACCCGGCAGGTGCTGCCACACCAGCCCCAGCGAGAGCGCCAGCGGGATGACGGTGGCCGCGATCACAACCACCGGGCTGTCGAGCACCTCCAACCCCAATATCAACATCAACAACCCGGCCACCACCAGCACCCCAAACGCGATTGTGTACGCCATGATCGGCACCGCCCCCAACCCATCGATGCCCACCGCCACCTGGTAGGCCGCCAGCAGCGACATGGCCAGGATGAACGACCGGTCCGCCATACTTGTTTTCATCTCACCTCACTTCACAGCGAAAGCAGCACCATCGAAGCCAGCATATACAGTGATGCGTACTTGAACAGGCTGAAATTAACCCGCTCACTCGGGCGAAAGACCGTCGCGAACGACAGCAGCAGCAACCCCACCGAAAGCACCACCAGCAGCCGCAGAATGCCCGCCTGCACACCGATCATCACGCCCGCCACACCCACGCTGGCCGCCGCAATGATCGAAGAAAGCGCGATCACCGCACGGGTCACTTCCAACCCGTAGGTCGAAGGAAAAGTCGGCACCGCGGCCGCTTCGTAGTCCGAAGCGAATTTGATGCTGAAGGTCAGCGTATGCGTGGGAATCCAGAACAGCACCGCCCCAGTCAGCAGCAGCCCCACCACATCCACCTGCCCCACTGCCAGCACGCGCCCCGCCAGAATCGGCATCGCGCCAGAAATACCGCCCCACACAATGCCCCAGCAGGTGCGGCGCTTTAGCCACATGCTGTACACCACCACATCAAAAAACAGCCCGGCGAATACCACCAGCCCGTACAGCGCATCCACCCCCACTGCCCAGCCCACACCCAACACCGAAAGGCCCAACCCCAGCCGCAGCGCCTCCGCCGCTGGCACATCGCCGCGCGAGGTTGGGCGCTTCTGCGTGCGCCGCATGCGCACATCGATATCGCGGTCCCACCACATGTTCAATACCGTGCTGCCACTAATGGCCAGGAACAGACTGCCCGCCAGCGCTAGCAGGGTGACCGCGCCTGGCAGGGTGTGGGCGCTCAGGTAGCCTGCCACACCCGTAGCCAGTAGCAGGCCGGTCTGGGTGGCCTTGATCAGCGGCCAATACAAACGCAAACGCTCTAGCGACATCAGCACCTCTTCACGAACAGAATGACCAATTTTACCCCACGCGCCCGCGCCCCTGTTATCATCACCCCATGCTCCAGCCCACCCAATTCCTCACCGAAAGCCTGCGCGCCCACCCGCGCGGCGCCAGCGTTGCCAACATCCTGGCGGCGGCCATCGCGGCCGTCGATCCAGGCGCAGCCGTGCGGCAGTTCGCCCGTCGCCAGGGCCGCCACCTGCTCATCAACGATCAAGCTTACAATCTGGAAGAAACGGGCCGCATCCACATCCTGGGCGTAGGCAAAGCCGCCGCGGCCATGGCAAACGCCCTGGCCGCCCTGCTAACGGACCTTCCCACCCGCGGCCTGCTGGTCGTTAAGCATGCGCCCGCCTCCATCCCGGCCGGGTTCGAGGTGGTCGTGGGCGGTCACCCCGTTCCCAACGAAGGCAGCCTGCAAGCCGGACAAAAAGCGCTGGCACTGGCCAACGGGTTAACCGCGCAAGACCTGTTCCTCTGCCTCATCTCCGGAGGCGGCTCAGCGCTCATGGCCGCCCCACGCCCCGGCCTCAGCCTGCCCCACCTGCAAGCCCTCACCGCCGCCCTGCTGGCCAGCGGCGCGCGCATCGACGAGATCAACACCCTGCGCCGCCACCTGGACCTGGTCAAAGGCGGCGGGCTGGCTGCGGCCGCCGCCCCGGCCCACGTGGCCAGCCTCATCCTTTCGGATGTGGTCGGCAGCCCGCTCGAGGCCATCGCCTCCGGCCCAACAGCCGGCGATCCCTCCACCCGCAAGCAGGCGCTGGGCATCCTGGCGCGGTACAACCTGTGGGACAAGATTCCGCCCGCCGTGTGCGAGATCCTGCAAAACGAACCGGAATCCCCCAAACCCGCCGACCCGCGCTTCGCACGTGTGCAGAATGTCATCGTAGGCAGCAACCTGCTGGCCGCCCAGGCCGCACTGCGCCAGGCAGAAGCCGAGGGGCTGACTCCCTGCCTCCTGCGCACAGACCTGCAGGGCGAAGCCAGCCAGGCCGCCAAAATTTTGAGCCAGGCCTTGCGCCAGGCCCGCCAACGCGGCGACCCGGTGGCGGCCCCGTTTTGCCTGCTGGCCGGCGGCGAAACCACCGTGACGTTGGGGGCAAACCCGGGCCGCGGCGGGCGCAATACCGAGCTGGCCCTGGCCGCCGTCGCCGAACTGGCTGGCCTGTCCAATGTGCTGCTCGCCACCCTGGCCACCGATGGCGAAGACGGACCCACCGATGCGGCCGGGGCAGTCGTCACCGGAGAAACCCTGCGCCGCGCGGCCGGGCTGGGGCTGCACCCTGGCATCTTCCTCTCCCGGCACGATTCGTACACCTTTTTTGAAGCGCTGGGCGACCTGCTACAACCCGGCCCCACCGGCACCAACGTCAACGATCTGACGTTGCTGTTCGCTTTCTAACCGGGCTTGCACTGACTTTCACAAAACCCGCCTTGCTCCCCCTCAAGCGGGTGTCCGCATCCGCGCCCCACCATCACAGCGCCCCTCTCAAACAACCCATCACCCCATCGGGTGCTCAAAACGGCATATCCATCACACCCAAAATGTGATTTTTATCCTGCCAGCCGTTAATTGACATCCCTCCCCAATTGCAGTATGCTATACCAATAGACTGACCAGTCGGTTAACTCCAACCAAAACAGAACAACCCATGAACGAACCCAACAAACCTACTGCCACTGCGCGGCGCATTTTGGATGCTGCCATTCAGGTCTTTGCCGAAAAAGGCTACCATGAAACACGCATGGATGACATTGTCGCCCGCGCTGGCGCCTCTAAAGGCTCGGTGTACTTTCACTTCGCCAGCAAACAGCACATCTTCCTGGCCATCCTCGACCTGTTTGCCGACAAATTGGAACGCGGTGTAAAAGAGTCCATCCAAAACCAGACCAGCAGCGTTCAAAAAATGGATGCCGCCCTGAGCACCTGCTTCGAAATTTTTGGCAAATATGGCGGGTTGGCGAAAGTCTTTTTGGTGCAAGCCGCCGGGCTGGGCAGTGTCATCGAAGAAAAACGGCTGGAAATCAACACACGCTTCTCACGCCTCATTCAAGAATATCTCGACATGGCCGTTCGGGAAGGTGAATTGCCCCCGCTTAAAACCGACATTATTGCCATGGCCTGGGTGGGCGCAATATACGAACTCGTCATCCGGTGGATTATCACCGGGCAGCCCGCCCTGGAGCAATCACTGCCTGTGTTGCGCGCCTTTCTGCTGCGCAGCGTAGGCATAGACCCCAACCTCACCGACACTGGAAACCAATCATGACCGCCATCGTTCATTTCAGCACACCTTGCGCGTCTTACCCACTTACACACTTGCTGCGCCTCGCCGCAGATAAAACGCGTTTCTATTTTGAAAGCACACAATCGCCGCGCAGCATTGCCGCCATTGGCATTGCAGCGCGGCTTCAGGCACAGGGCAGCGCCCGGTTCACCAACTTGCAAGCCCAGGCGTGCGCCCTCTTTGCGCAAATACACCCCACCCCCCACACACCCAAAGCCCCCCCGCCTTTGCTGATTGGCGGCGGCGCTTTTTTTGACCACGCGCCAGACAGCCAGGCATGGGCTTCTTTCCCAGCCGCAGTGCTCATATTGCCGCGCCTGGCGCTCATCCACAGCGACGGGGCAGCCTGGCTTTCGGTCAATTTGCCAGTGGAAAACAGCGAAACTGCCGCCGCAACCCTGCGCCGCGCCCAATCACTGGCTGAAGCCACCCTCAAACAACTGCAAACCTTGCGCCCCGATGCGCCAACGCCCTTTGAACCAGATTACCTGCCAGGCAATAAAACACACTGGGAACACACCATCCAAAAAGCGCTCGCCTGCATTCACAGCGGCGCGCTGCGCAAAGTGGTATTGGCCTGCCAACAAACCCTGCTCACAACACACCCGGCCGAACCAGTCAGCCTGCTGACAACCCTTGCAGCCACCTGCCCGCGCTGCTTTCGCTTTTTGTTTGAATTTCACCCTGGCACAGCCTTTGCCGGGGCCACGCCAGAGCGCCTGGTTGCAGTCCAGCAGCACACCTTTCGCACCGCCGCAGTGGCCGGTTCGATTGGCCGCAGCGAAATAACCGCTCAAGATGAAGCCCTGGGGCAACAACTGCTCGCCAGCGCCAAAGACCAGCACGAACATGCCCTGGTGGTGCAATATATGCGCGCGCACCTGCAAGCCATTGCCGCCAGCCTCAACATTGCCCCCACCCCCCAATTGCTGCGCCTGCCCAACATACAACACCTGTGGACCGAAATCACCGGCACATTACGCCCCGGCCAGGGCGCGCTGGATGTCGTGCAGGCGCTGCATCCCACCCCGGCGGTAGGGGGGCTGCCCGCCCAGGCCGCGCTTCAGTTCATTCAACAGCACGAAGGATTCGAGCGCGGGTGGTATGCCGGCCCCATCGGTTGGATGGATGCCGCAGGCAACGGGGACTTCGCCGTCGCCATTCGTTCGGCGCTTTTCCATCCCGACAAAATCACCTTTTTTGGCGGTGCAGGCATTGTCGCCGCCTCGCAGCCCGAACGCGAATGGGAAGAAACCGGGCTGAAAATGCAATTCCTGCTCAACAATTTGCAGGCGGTGCCAGCATGAACACCGCCAACCGCAATACCGTGTGGGCAGGGTTGCTTGCCGCCGAATTGGCGCAACAGGGGCTGCAGACCGTCATCATTGCCCCTGGCTCACGCTCTACGCCGCTGGCTGTGGCCTTTGCCGAAACGCCCGGCATCCAGACGTATGTGCTTAGCGATGAACGCTCTGCGGCCTACTTTGCCCTGGGGGTAGCCCGGGCCAGCAACAAACCGGCCGCCTTGCTGTGCACTTCTGGCACGGCCGCGGCCAACTTTATGCCAGCCGTTGTTGAAGCCAATTATGCTGAAGTCCCGCTCATCGTCCTCACCGCCGACCGCCCCACCGAACTGCGCGAGAGCGGGGCCAACCAAACCATAGACCAGGTCAAACTATTTGGCAGTCATGTGCGCTGGTTTACCGAAGTGCCCGCCCCCGAAGCCAACCCCTCGCCCACCCTGCTGCGGGCAGTGCGCGCTTTTGCCGCCCGGGCCTGGCAGGCGTCACAAATGCCATTGCCTGGGCCGGTGCACCTCAACCTGCCTTTCCGCAAGCCGCTCGAACCAGTGCCCGTCGCTGCCGACCACCCCGCCTGGCTGGGTACCCCCGCCCTGGCCGCGCTCGAAAACGCCGGCCCCCTGGTCACTTTCTCACGCCCGCATCTGACTCCTGCGCCCGAAACAGTGGAAAAACTCGCCCGTCTGCTGGCCCACCCCAACGGATTAATCATCTGCGGGCCGCGCTGCCCCGGCGATGGCTTTGCGGCTGAGGTCACCGGGTTGGCCAACCGTTTGGGCTGGCCCATTTTGGCCGATTCACTCTCTGGCGTGCGCTTTGGGCCGCACATCACCCACCCAAACCCCGTTTTGGGCGGGTACGATACCTTCCTGCAGACTGCTGCCGATGCCCTGCCGCGCCCGCAAGTGATATTGCGCTTTGGCGACCTGCCAACCAGCACCGTGCTGGGAGAATACCTCAACATGCTGGAAGATGTGCCGCAAATTGCCATCTCTGAAACCGGGCGCTGGCGCGATGACCACTTTCGGCTGACACAACTGATATGGGCCGACCCGCTGCTGCTATGCCAGGCCCTCAACGAGCGCATTGCCATCAACCCGCAAAAGGATTTTCGACAAGCCTGGCAAGCCGCCGAAAACGCCGTTTGGCAAACATTACAAGCCTATGCCAGCCTGTCAGACTTTGAAGGCGGCATTTTGCCGCAAGTTATCGAGGCTCTGCCAGCCGGCGGCGCGCTCTACGTTGCCAACAGCCTGCCCGTGCGGCATCTCGACCAGTTTGCCGCGCCGCACAACAAATCGCTGCGGGTGTTGGGCAACCGCGGCGCCAGCGGCATAGATGGCACCCTCTCCAGCGCGCTGGGCGCGGCAACCCATTGGCCGGGGCTGGTATTTGTCACCGGCGACCTCTCGTTCTACCACGATATGAACGGGCTGCTGGCCTTTCGGCGCGCCGCAATTCAGGCCGTTATCGTCGTCATCAACAACGATGGCGGCGGCATCTTTCACCGTTTGCCTATTACGCGCTTCGAGCCGCCCTTTGAAGAGATGTTCATTGCCCCTCACGGGCTCACCTTTGCCGGGGCAGCCCAAATGTACGGGCTCGATTATGTGCGCATCCCCCGCGCCGGCCTGCCCGCCGCCCTCTGCGCAGCCCTGGCCGCCAAACGCCCCGCCATCATCGAAATTCCAAGCGACGCAGCCGCTTTTGAGCGCTTGCGCAAAGCGTTTTTGCAAAACACAGCCAACCAAATTCAACCCCTCAAGAGGACACCATGACCAACTGGATTGAAGTCAAAAAATACGAAGACATCACCTACCACAAAGCCGATGGCATGGCGCGCATTGCCTTCAACCGCCCCGAGCGGCGCAATGCGTTTCGCCCAAAAACCATCATGGAAATGATCGAAGCCTTCGAAAACGCCTGGGAAGACCCACGCATCGGCGTTGTCTTGCTCACCGGCAACGGCCCCGCCAGCGACGGCAAATATGCCTTTTGCTCAGGCGGAGACCAAAAAGTGCGCGGCGATGCAGGCTATGTGGGCGAGGATGGCGTCCCGCGCCTTAACGTGCTCAAACTTCAGCGCATCATTCGCAGCATGTCCAAACCGGTCATTGCCCTGGTGGCAGGCTATGCCATTGGCGGCGGGCATGTCCTGCACGTCATCTGCGACCTGACCATTGCCGCCGATAACGCCATTTTTGGGCAAACCGGCCCCAAGGTCGGCTCGTTCGATGGCGGTTTTGGGTCGTCGTATCTGGCGCGCATTGTCGGAC
Source organism: Anaerolineales bacterium (assembly GCA_034433165.1). Taxonomy (GTDB): domain Bacteria; phylum Chloroflexota; class Anaerolineae; order Anaerolineales; family Villigracilaceae; genus DAOUAP01. The sequence continues at coordinate 17,784 of DAOUAP010000017.1, forward strand.
AAAAGAAAGCCCGCGAAATCTGGTATCTGTGCCGCCAATATAACGCCCAACAAGCCCTACAAATGGGGCTGGTGAACGCCGTTGTGCCAGTGGAGCAGCTGGAAGCCGAAGGCATTGCCTGGGCGCAAGAGATTCTCGACAAAAGCCCGCTGGCCATTCGCAGCCTTAAATCGGCCTTCAATGCCGAACTGGACGGCCAGGCCGGTCTGCAAGAGCTGGCCGGAAATGCCACCATGCTCTTCTACATGAGCGAAGAAGGCCAGGAAGGCCGCAACGCCTACAACGAAAAACGCAAACCCAACTTTCGCAAATACCCGTGGCTGCCATAAAACAACCTGCCACCCAAAAACGCGTCGTGCGTGTCAGCATGGCGGCGGGCGTAGCGGCCGGGCTGCTCGTGTTCACCACGCAATTCCCTTATGGGGCCTACCTCAATGACGCTGCCCGCCGCCTGTTTGCCAGTTACGCCAACGACCTGCTCCAGCCTTTTGGGCTGTACGCCGCCCTGTGCGCATTGGATGTTTTCGCGCCCGGCCTGCGTCCCTGGCAGCGCAAAGCCGGGCTGGCTTTCCTTTTGCCCCTGGCGCTGGAACTGATGCAACTTGCGTGGCAACCCGGCTGGGAACTCGACCCCGCCACCGCCTACCACTGGGGGCTGGGGTTGGCCTTCGACCCGCTGGATATTCTCGCCTATGCCCTGGGCGTCTTAAGCGCCGCACTGCTCGACCAACGCCTGCTGCCTCAAGCGGAGTAACCTGCCCATGCCTTTCCTCAGTCTGCGCGCGTCCCAATCGCCCCACCTGCCGGCCCTCATCACCGAGAACGGGCACAAGACGCTCACCTATGCCGAACTGGATGAATTTGTCAACCGCATCGCCGCCGCCCTGTGGGCGCAAGGCTTGCGACCCGGCGCGCGCCTGGGCGCCTGGATGGATAACTCGCCAGAATACGCGGCCCTCATCCATGCCGCACTGCGCCTGGGGCTTACGCTCGTCCCGCTCAACCGCCGCCTCAGCGAGCCCGAACGCACCTGGCAAATTCAAACCGCCGCCTGCCAGCAGGTCATCACCCCGCAACATTCACTTTGGCGCAGCCTGCCAAAGCACCCCGCGCCCATTGCCCCCACCCCCCTGCCAGACCAAGCGCCTGTCACGCTCATGTTCACCTCTGGCACCACAGGCACACCCAAAGGCGCATTGCTCACGTTGGGCAACCATGCGGCCGCGGCTCAGGCTTCTTCTGAACGGCTGGGCACACAACCCGGCGAGCGCTGGCTGCTCACCCTGCCGCTCTATCACATCGGCGGCATGTCCATCCTCTTCCGCGCCTGCCACGACGGACTGACCGTGCTGTTACAAGATTCCTTCGACGCGCCGGCCACCTACCGGCTGCTGTGGGAAGGCCGCGCCAACCTGGTCTCGCTGGTGCCCACCATGCTGCATCGGCTTATCCCATACATCGAAAAAGACGGAATCCCACCCACCCTGCGCCTCATTCTGCTGGGCGGCGCAGCCACACCCCCCACGCTACTCACACGCGCGCTCAGCCTCAACCTGCCCATCGCCCTCACCTACGGCCTCACCGAAGCCTGCGCCCAGGCCGCCACCGCCCTGCCGCAAGATGTGCGCCGCAAGCCCGGTTCGGCAGGTAAACCCCTGCCCGGCATGCAGCTGCACATTGTAGATGAAAACGGACACCCCTGCCCACCCGGACAAGTGGGTGAAATCACCTTGCAAGGCCCATCCGTCATGCCCGGCTACGACGGCCACCCGCCCCTGCCCGGCGGAGTGCTGCACACCGGCGACCTGGGCATGCTGGATGCCGACGGCGACCTGTGGGTGCTCACTCGCCGCACCGACCTGATCATCACCGGCGGCGAAAATGTGTACCCCGAAGAAGTCGAGCGCGCCCTGCTCACCCACCCCGCTGTCAGCGAGGCCTGCGTGGTGGGGCTGCCCGACCCCGAATGGGGCCAGCGCGTGGCAGCCGCAGTTGTGCTGCAAGCGCCCTGCACACCCGAAGACCTGCTCGCGCACCTGCGCCCGCAACTGGCCGGGTACAAACTGCCGTGCCAAATTACCCCGGTACAATCCCTGCCGCGCACGACATCGGGTAAAGTGATGCGCGCGCGCATGGCCCACCTGCTCCAAACCCTCTCCCCTGCCCAAACCTGACATGACGACCCACCCCCCTGTCTCTCCAATCACCCTGCCGGACGGCTTGCGCATTGGCAGCAACGACATTGTGCTGATGGCCGGCCCGTGCTCTGTTGAAAGCCCCGAACAAACCTTTGCCGTGGCCAAAACCATGCACGCCCTGGGCCTGCGCATCTTGCGCGGCGGCGCCTTCAAACCGCGCACCTCGCCCCACGCTTTTCAAGGCCTGGGGCTCGAAGGGCTCAAAATTCTGCGCGCCGCAGCCGATGAATTTGGGCTGCTGGTCATCTCCGAAGCCCTGGGGGTCGAGCAGCTGCCGCTCGTCGCCGAATACAGCGACATCATCCAGATTGGCAGCCGCAACATGCAGCACTTCCCCCTGCTTTGGGCGGTCGGGCAGCAACCCAAACCCGTCTTGCTCAAACGCGGCTTCATGTTCACCATTCCAGAATGGCTGGCTGCCGCCGAACACATTGCCTCACGCGGCAACACCAACATCCTGCTGTGCGAGCGCGGCATTCGCGGCTTTGACCCCTCCACCCGCAACGTGCTGGATGTCAACGCCATTGCCCTCCTCAAAGCCAGCAGCCCCTACCCCATCATTGCCGACCCCAGCCATGCCACCGGCCGCACCGACCTGGTGCCCGCCGCCGCCCGCGCCGCCCTGGCCGCAGGCGCCGACGGCCTGCTGGTGGAAGTTCACCCCAACCCTGCCGAAGCCCTTTCAGACGGCGCACAATCGCTGCCGCTGAGCAGCCTGCCCGCCTTTGTCGAAGACATGCGCCGCCTGGCGCGCGCTTTGGGGCGCGAGTTGGTCTAACGCTATGCCCACCCTGCTCACCCTGGGGCAGCCCCAACACCCCGCGCTGGTCTTTTTACACGGCTTTTTGGGGCGTGGGGCATCGTGGCTGCCCATTGCCCGCCCGCTCAGCAAGCGGTTTTACTGCCTGCTGCCCGACCTGCCCGGTCACGGCGCAAACACCGCCGACCCATTCGCCTCACCCATCACCTTTGATGCTCTGGCCGATTGGCTTTGCCAACTGCTGGATGCCCAGCGCCTGGAACGCGTTCACCTGCTGGGATACTCGCTCGGCGGGCGCATCGCCCTGCACTTTGCCTGCCGCCATCCGCAACGCTTGCTCAGCCTGGCCCTCGAAGGCGCCAGCCCCGGCCTGCAGGACGAAACCGAGCGCGCCCGCCGCCGCGCCGAAGACGACACCCGCGCTGCCAGCATGGTGCAGCACGGCATGGCCGCCTTTGTAGAAACATGGTACGACATGCCGCTCTTTGCCAGCCTGCGCCAACACCCGCGCAAACTGGCGGCCATCAAAACGGCTGCATCGCAAAACGACCCGCAGTGGATGTCCCGCATCATCCGCGACCTGAGCCCCGGCCGCCAAACCCCGCTTTGGGATTGCCTGCCACACCTGACCCTGCCCACCTTGCTCATGGCCGGCGCGCTAGACAGCAAATATGCCCAACTCATTGCGGTCATGGCGGCGCACATGCCCCAGGCGCACACGCGGCTCATTGCGGACGCTGGTCACAACGCGCATGCCGAGCAGCCCCGCGCCGTACAAGCCGCACTGTGTCAGTTTTACAGGCTGGCCGCGCCGCCGCCCTAAACCCCGCCCAACATACCCTGCCTGGCAAACACCCGCAAATTGACCTGCCTCACTTGTGACAAACAGCGGTAGAATAGTGATGTAACCGGTTACACCCTTCCCCTGGAGAGATTCATGACACTTCACTCGGAAATTCACGAACAGCCCCAACGCCTGGCGCACCTGATCGAGCAGCGCGAGACCGTCACACGCATCGCCGAGGCGATCCAAAAATCCCGCCCCAAGTTCGTATTCCTGGCGGCGCGCGGCACGTCCGACAATGCCGGTCGCTATGCGAATTACCTGTGGGGCGCGGTCAACAAGCTGCCGCTGGCGCTGGCCACGCCTTCGCTGTTCACATTCTATGGCCAGCCGCCCACCCTGAGCGATGCGCTGGTGGTGGGCGTGTCGCAATCGGGAAAATCGCCAGACATCGTCAGTGTTATACAGTCTGGCAAGGCGCAGGGCAATCTGACGCTGGCCATCACCAACGCCCCGGCCTCCCCGTTGGCCCAGGCCGCAGACCTGCTGCTAGACATCCAGGCCGGGGAAGAAAAGGCTGTGGCCGCAACCAAAACCTACACCACCGAACTGCTGGGCATCGCCATGCTCTCGGCGGCGCTCTCAGGTTCGGAGACCGCCTGGGATGAGTTGAAATTGGTGCCGGGCTGGGTGCAATCGGTGCTGCGGCTGGATACCGACATTGCCCGCATGGCCCAGCGCTACCGCTATATGAACCAGTGTGTGGTGCTGGGGCGCGGCTTCAACTACGCCACCGCTTTCGAGTGGGCGCTAAAGCTGAAGGAACTGACCTACCTCGTTGCCGAACCCTATTCTTCGGCAGATTTCCAGCATGGGCCCATCGCCATGGTGGAGGGCGGCTTCCCGGTGCTGGCAGTGGCTCCCGAAGGCCGGGTCTTCGATTCGATGGTGGACATGTTGACCATCCTGCGCCGCGGGCATGCCGCCGAACTGGTGGTCATCTCGAACAACCAGAAGGCGCTCGGGCTGGCTCAATCTCCGATTGCGCTGCCGGTTGACATCCCGGAATGGCTGACTCCCATTGTGGCCATCGTGGCAGGTCAGTTGTTCGCCTACCACCTGACGGTGGCCAAAGGGTATGACACCGAAAAACCGCGCAGCATCCGCAAGGTGACAGAGACGCACTGAGCGGCGTCAAAAACATAAAGGCGCAAATCAAAAGCGACCCTGCCGTGGTGAGCAGGGTCGCTTTATTCCTGAAAATCCAGAGTTACACTGCGGCGAACGAGATCAGTTCGATACCGCGGGCTTTGATGACCGCTTTGACCGCGTCGCCGGTCAGGATCTCCAGTTCCGATTCGCGCTGATGGGCATAGACCGACCCGGCAATGAGCGTGGCATCCGCGTAGCCGGGATGGCACATCACCTCGAAGGCGCCGCTGGCGGGCAGGGCGTTGACGATGCGCGTGAACTCGGCTTCGGTGGCCAGCTCATCGTAGAACGAGGCGAAGAAGGCATCTGTGGTGCGCGGTTTGAACTCGGACAGCAGGCGCGGCACGTAGTGAATGGCCGCCGCCACCGATTCGGGCGGCAGGCCGTCCATGCTGTCATCCGGGCCGAGGGTGGTGGCCAGCCGGATGGCGCAGCCGTATTCGGCGGCCAGTTCGAGCATGGCGCGGAACAATTCCGCGCTGAAGTAGGACGAGTGGTGATGGGAATCGAAGTGAGTGGGCTTGCGTCCGGCCGCCCGGATGAACTTCTCGACCTGGGCGCGCCACTCGGTCTTGGCGTGGGTCGGGTCAATCTTCCCGAGGCTGGCGGTGAAGCGGTCGAGGCTGTGGAAGCCGCCTTCAGCATTGGTGATGCTCGGGATCTGCGCAGCCGGCGTGAGGGGGCGTCCGCTGGTGAGGACGAGGTGCACCCCCAGCCCCAGGCGCGGCGTTTCGGCCTGGGCGGCGGCGATGTCCGCTTCGGCGGTGGGGTAATTCATCATGCAGGTGGTGGAGGTGACGATGCCGCGGGCATGGGCCTCACGGATGCCGCGCGAAATTTCGGCAGTGCGGCCGTAGTCATCGGCGTTGACGATCAGGCGCAGGGTCATTTTTGGCTCTCCTCGAGATTTTTCAGGTATTGTTTGTAAAGCGTGGAAAGGAACCACAGCGGGCCTGCATAGAAGTCATCGGGGTCCACGCTGAGGCGCGCATAGGAGGGGATGGGTTGCACGGTCGGGCGGGTGGCGGCGAAATTTTTGAGCACTTGCGCATGCGGTTTGAGCGAACCATCCGGCCGCACCAGCCCGAAAAAGCGCTCGTGCACGGCGTTCTGGCAGGGCGGCTTGTCCCACAGTTCTTCGGCGTAATCGGCGAAGCACCAGACCATGGCGCCGGTTGCGCCGCTGTGGTGCAGTTTGGCAATGGACTGGCGCAGGTATTCGGCCAGGTCTTCTTCACCAGCCATGAACTGCTCGCGCTCGCGGCCGTTGGTCTCTGTCCATTTCATAACGTAGCTGGGGTGCCCTGGCGCGGCGGTGCAGCCACCAAACTCTTCCATGAGCACGGGTTTGCCGCACAGGGCGGCGGTGAGGGCGCAGCAGAAAGCGGGAAAGTCAGCATCGAGCGGGTGGCGCACCCACGGGGTGTACATGGGATAGGCGTGCATGATGGCGCGGTCGGTTTCGGCAAAAACATGATCGACGCGCAGGCCGTTGTCGCCGTGCAGACTGTCGCCGTGCAGGCCGCAACTGACGGGGTGTACGGGATCAATAGACTTGATGAGGGCGGTCATTTCGCGCATCCAGGCGCGGCCGGCCGCGGCGCTTTGGGGTTGGGCGAACAGATCGGGTTCGTTGCCCAGGTTCCACAACCAGATGCCAGGGTGGTCTTTGAGGCGCGTGACCACCGTGCGCAGCAGCAACCGCTCGGCGTCGAGCGCAACCGGGTCGTGGAACATGTTGCGATAGCCCAGGGTGGTGCGCTGGCCATCGCTCATCACATCCTTGATCCAGTCGTGCGGCGGGGGCGGGCCGCCCAGCAGCCAGCGCGGGCTCCAGTTGGGACCGCTCATGTGCCCAACGAAGAAAGTGACATCCAGCCCCAGCCCGTTCTCCGCGGCAATATCTGCCACTGTGACCAGGCGGTCGAGCATGACCGCATCGACCCGGTCTGGTTCGGGCTGGAAATCATCCCAAAGCGGGAAGATGCGCACAACGTTCAGCCCCAGGTCGCGGATGAGGGCAAAGTCTTCGCGCACTTCGGCGGCATCGAAATTGCGCCACCAGTACACGGCTTTGCGGCGCGGCCAGTAATTGACACCCAACATAAACGGCTCAGACATGGGTTCTCCTTTGTAGCAAACGATAGCTTGTTTATAGTGGCTGCCAGGCAGCCTGCCAAAATCTTAACGCGAATTGCGCCAATTAATTCGAAAAACCTGGGTTGCCCGCGTTATAGAAACGCTCTTACGAAATGTCGTCTGGTAAAGAAAGTTTAGATGATGCGCGGTGGAAAGTCAACACAATCCTAAACAAGGACAAACGTTACTACCCAGACTGGGGAAATTATACTAAAATTTGAGTAAATATTTAGTAAAGGTGCGTAGATGACAGAAAAGGTCACATTGAAAACCCTGGCCGCGCTGTGCGGCGTTTCGCCCGCAACCGTATCGCTGGTGCTGAATGGACGTTCCGGCGTTTCAGAAGAGACTCGCGCCCAGGTATTGGCCGCTGCACAGCGCCTGGGATACAACGCCCCAGCCCGGCAGGCGTCCAGAAAAACGCCCCCGCTGGCCACCATTGGTATGCTGGTAAAAACCGACCCGGGCCTGCCTGCTGCGGCCAATCCATTCTATTCGCAGGTCATTGCCGGGGTCGATGAAGCCTGCCGCGATAAGGGTATCAACCTGCTGTTCGCCATGCTCCCGGTGGATGAATTCAACCGCCCCACCGTTGCGCTCCCCTTCCTCGCCAACACAGACCTGGACGGGCTGCTGCTGGTGGGCGCCTTCATGGACCAGACCATTCGCGCACTGCTGGGCACACGCAACCCGCCAATCGTACTGGTGGATGGGTATTCGGATAGCGAAACCTACGATATGGTGGTAAGCGACAACTTCCGGGCGGCCCACCAGGCTGTGCAGCGGTTGATCGACCTCGGTCACCGCAACATCGGACTGGCAGGCGGGTATCCCGATTGCTACCCCAGCCTGTGCGAGCGCCGCAACGGGTACGCGCGCGCGATGAAGGAAAACGGCATCCCGCAAACCTACACCGCCGATTTTAACATTGGTCGCACCAAAGGCGAAACCGAGATTGAGACCTTGCTGGCCAGCAATCCGCACCTGACCGCCCTGTTCTGCGTCAACGATGATGTGGCCACCCATGCCCTGCGTGTGGCCAACCGCCTGGGTCGGCGCGTGCCGCACGATCTGTCCATCATCGGTTACGACGACATTGCCCTGGCTGCGCAGGTAGCCCCGGCCCTCACCACCATGCGCGTGGACACGCTGGCCATGGGGCGCGCGGCCGTGCACCTGTTGGCCCTGCGCGCCGAAAAACCCAATGCCGCCCGGGCCACGCTCGTCATCCACCCGACCCTGATCGTGCGCGAATCGACCGCGCCGCTCGAGTAAATCACCCCACCAAAGGATCCCCCATGACCACCCCTTATGCCCCCCTGCCGAACATTCCCTGGCAAGACCGCCCGTCCAACATTTCGGACGTGGTCTGGCGTTACAGCGCCAACCCCATCATCCCGCGCGACCTGATCCCATCATCCAACAGCATTTTCAACAGCGCGGCGGTGCCGTTCAACGGCAAGTTCGCGGGCGTTTTCCGCGCTGACAACAAGAAGCGCGATATGAACCTCAACCGCGGTTTCAGCGACGATGGCATCCATTGGCGGCTGGACAACGACCCAATCGAATGGCTCTCAGATGACCCGGAGATTGGCCGCTATCAGTACCGCTATGATCCACGTGTGGTTTTTATCGAAGACCGCTACTGGGTGACATGGTGCAACGGCTACCACGGACCCACCATCGGCGTGGGATACACCTACGACTTCGAGAAATTCCACTTCCTGGAAAACGCCCTGCTGCCCTTTAACCGCAATGGGGTACTCTTCCCGCGCAAGATCAATGGCAAATATGCGATGCTCAACCGCCCTTCGGATAATGGTCACACCCCGTTCGGCGACATTTACCTGAGCCAAAGCCCGGATATGGTCTTCTGGGGTCAGCACCGTTTTGTGATGGGTACCAAGGGCGGCTGGCAGAGCACCAAGATCGGCGCCGGGCCCATCCCGGTCGAGACTCCCGAAGGCTGGCTGATGTTCTACCATGGCGTGCTGACCAGCTGTAACGGCTTCGTCTACTCATTCGGCGCAGCCCTGCTCGACCTGGACCAGCCGTGGAAAGTGATCTACCGCAGCGCGCCCTACCTGCTCTCACCGCAAACATACTACGAATGCGTGGGCGATGTGCCCAATGTGGCCTTCCCGTGTGCGGCACTGTACGACCAGCCCACCGGGCGCATTGCCATCTACTACGGCGGCGCGGATACTGTAACAGCGCTGGCGTTCTGCAAGATGGACGAAGTAATGGATTGGCTTAAGAAAAACTCGGAACTGTAAATAGCCCCCCAAAAAACAAGTGACTGTCACTTTTTATTGTGCCTGTCACTTGTTTTTAACCACCTCATCTATCGCCTTGAGCAGCGAGAGGTCACCCTGGGTGTCGTGATCCAATGTCCAGAACATGATGCCGCCCGCCTTTTCCATGGCAATGCGCGTCTTAGCCTGGATGGTGGGAATGCCATTGTACTGGATGGTCACGCCATAGTAGTCGAACACATCCACCTGGGCGGCGGCCGGGTCGGCAGCCACAATTTTCGCGTACGCGGCCCCGTTGGGCGCAGCATAGAAAGGCACACCCATGACGGTTTTTTCGGGCGGCAGGCCGCGCGCCTGCCAGTGGGCCAACCCATCTTCGAATTGCTGCATGGTGCCATGCGCCGCCCCGCCGTCATAGGTCATAATGTTCACGAAGTCAAAAAACTCGAACGTTTCAGGCAGCACACCTTCGCTGGTGGAACCGTAAGCAACCACCGCGGTTGTAATCAGTTTTTGCGGTATGGCAGCGCGCGTTTCGCGGATGAGCGCCAGGAAGTTCTGCGCCGACTGCCCGGCATCAGGGTATTCCCAATCGATATCTGCGCCATCTAAATTGTATTCGTCCACAAAGGCTTTCAGGTTTTGAACAAAGGCTGCGCGCAGGGCCGGGTCAGCGCCAATGGTTTCAAACTCGGCATCCCAGCCCCAGCCGCCCACCGAAATGAGCACCTTAACCCCGTTTTCATGCGCCTGGGTCACTATTTTTTTTAATTTCCACGGGTTAAGCAGGTTTTTGAATGTGCCATCGGCGTTGGGAAGCAGGAACGAATAGTTGATGTGTGTCAACCGCTGGTAGGGGATGATTTCTGGTATGACCCCTTCAGTCACATAGGCAATGACCCGAAATGAGGGCTCGGCGGGGCGGGGCGCACACCCTAAAAGCAGTGAAGCGATCAAAATGGTGGCAAGCAGGCTGTGGGCGGCGCGCATACGGGTCAGTTCCCAAACATGAGGTTGATGCGCTCGGCCAGGGGTTCCATGCGCGCCCGGATGATGGATTCGCTATCTGCTGTGGTATTTTCAAACGCCTCGTTGATCGAGGTACCCAGGGCCTGCGATAGTTGGTGTTCCAACCGCCGCCAAAGCGACACCGTAGGGTAGGTGTGCCCATGCAGGCTGGCCTGTTCGACCGCGCCCTTGAGCGGGTTTTTGTCGGTATAAATTTCGCCCAGCGACTCGCGGCGGGCAGGCATGGACTGAACTTCGCGCGCCCAGCGGGTGGAATTCTCGGAATTGGTGAGGAACCTGACCAGTTCGATCGCCAGCCTTTCACGCTCGCCATAACCCTGAATATGACGCCATACCACAAAGCTGCCCCCGCCGCACCAGGGCGTATCGGTGAGGGTGGCCACCCCCAGGTTCTGGCGCACGATATCTTGCGCTTCGCCAGCCAGGAAAGAGTCGGCGGTGCGACTGTCTGTTTCTACGGCTGCCGCGCGTCCCTGGGCAAAGAGGGTAACGCTTTCCTGCGCGCCCAAATGTTGCCAGGCCTGCGGCACAGCACGGTGGCTGTCCAGCCATTGTGCCAGGCCGTGAATGGCAGGCGGTTCGGCAAAAAGTGCTTTTTTACCATCATCGGAGATCAGGCGCCCCCCATTGGAAAACACCCACGAAGAAGCCATGTGCAAGAAATCGGTGTAGGGCGGCGCAATGTATGGATTAAGCCAGGGAATTTCCAGGCTGGTGAGTTTGAGTTTGTGCAGCGTTGCAAGCAGGGCGCCGGGGGTGCCAAAGGCGGTGGATTCATCGATGCCCACCGCGGCCAGCATATCTTTACGGTAGCAAATGACATAAATATACCCGGTCCACGGGATGGCCCACACGCTGTCGCTGCCAAACACCAGCCCGCTCTGCCAGGTAGGCGTCATGAACGCCTCTGGCCCGCCCATGGACTGGATTTCGGCAGGTTTGAAGGGCCGCAAAGCATTCATCGAAACCAGGCTGCTCACCCACGTACCGCCCACGTGCGAAACATCCGGGCCTCTGCCCTGAGAGGCGATGGTCATCAGGTCAGTCCAGGCAACGCCCCAGGTCATGGTACGCAGCCGAACCCGGGCGCCAAATTTCTCACCAAACTCGTGACACAGTTGGGTAAGCATTTGCAGGTCATATTCGGAGTCGGGAATGGTGGAAAGTTCCAGTTCGATCATGACGCATTCTCCACATTTTGCATGGCAGCCAACGATTGGCGCAAACAGTTCCTCATCTCTTCGGTAACAGGCTGTTGTCCTTGCTCCATCCCGATGATAACTGCGCCAATAACCGGCGGGGTGTTCAGACGCACCAGGCGCGCACCCGGTGCGAGGGCATGGATGGTCTTACGCAGCGGCTCGATGAGCAAGGGGCCGCCCTCGAACATGCTGCCTGCCATAACCACATCAAATGTAAGGTTTTCAAATGCCAGCTGGCGAATGACCGCATTGGCCATTTCTCCCAGTTCCACGCCAGCCCAGTGGATGAGGTCGCGGGCGACGGCATCGCCCTGGGCCGCCACCTCAAAAATAAGCGGGGCGGCCTGGGCGCCCACAAAATAACGCCCTTCTGTGTACGATTCGAGCAGGTCTTCGATGTCCCGGGCGCCGGCGAAACGAATTAGGGCTGGTGTCAGGGCAGTCGCCGGGCCGCGGCGTGTCCACTCGAATGATACCATTTGCATGGCGCGCCAGACAAGTTCTGACGACCCGGCATTTTCGCCCATCTGATACCCGTAGCCTGTCACACGGCCTTCCCGCTTGTGTTCACGATCCCAGCCCCGGCAGTTGCAGCCCGTACCAGAAACCAGCCCCACGCCCCAGCCTTCGCGCGAACCGGCCACCAGCCCGGGCACTGCATCATTGACCATGTGGAACGGGCAGGCAATTCCCAGACGCAGGATTGTGGCTTCCATTAGCGGCTTTTCGGAGGGCCAGTCGTACCCGGCAATGCCAAACCCGGCCCCGGCGATATCACCCGCTTTCAGACCGCTCATTTGGAGTGCCTGGGCAAACCCGCTATGCAATGCCGCAAACATGCCCTCAAAACCCACCCCCTGGTGATTGCCAGGGCCAGACAGACCAAAGCCAACCACTTGTCCGGTTGCATCGGCAATCAGGGTATGGGTTTTGGTTCCGCCAATATCGACGCCCAAAAAATAGCGCATAATGCTCCTGTATTAAGAACTGCCAGCAGGGGGGATTGATGCTGCTCGCAGGCGGGTCATTTCCAAAACTGTGGCAGGTGATCGCGATGGGTTTCGAGCATATCGTCCAGCACCGCCTGAACCTTGTCTGCTTTTGGCCCCAGCGGGTGCGCGAGCAAGGCCTGGTAGGCAACGTCCCGGTCGCCATGCACGGCCGCCTCCACGGTCAAAAGCTCGTAGGCTTTGACAGCCGCGATCAAACCAAATTGGCCGGCCGGCAACGGATTGGTGGCGATGGGTGTAATGCCACTTTTTCTCACCGTGGAAGGCATCTCCAACACCCAATCGGCGGGCCATTCTTTTACCGCCTCGCCATTCCGGACATTGACGATGTGCGTTTCACCGGCATCATTATGATGAGCGGTGAGCAATTGGGTAGCCACGGTGGAATACCATGCTCCGCCGCGTTTCATCAGGTCGGCAGGCGGCTCATTGAGGGCCGGGTCGGCATACTGGCGCAGCAGGTCTTTCTCCACCTCGATCACCTCATCGGCGCGAGAGGGCGGCCATTTTTCCTGCGATTTGAGCTTTTTGTCAGTGTGATAGAAGTATTGCAGGTAGTAGTTTGGGATCATGCGCAGCACTTCGATGGTGCGGGGGTCCCATTCGGGGTGCGCCTGCGCCTTCAACTCGGCGATGTACTCCTCCATGATCTGCGGCCAAACATCTTCGCCTTCCACCGTAAAACCGCGATGCCAGGAGAGATGGTTAAGCCCCAGGGTTTTCAACTCCGCATGGTCAGGGTCGATCTTGTGACCCACGGACTGCTCCAGCCGCTCAAGGATCATCATTTTTGCAGTGATGGGCACGTTACATACACCCACCGAGGGTGTTTCAGGGGCATATTGGCTGAGCGCCTGGGTCACCAACCCGGCCGGGTTGGTAAAGTTGACCAGCATGGCGCCGGGTTTTGCCAACTCGCGCATGTCACGGGCAATGCTGAGGATGACCGGAATGGTGCGCAGGGCCTTGCCCATGCCGCCCACACCGGTTGTTTCCTGTCCGATCAATCCATGTCGCAGCCCCAGGTACTCATCGCGGCGGCGGGCCTCCATGTGCCCCACACGCAACTGGGTGGTAACGTAGTCGGCATCCCGAACCGACTCGCGCTGGTCGGTGGAAAGCACCACCTTGAACGGCGAGCCTTTGGCAGCCACCATGCGCTGGGCGAACCCACCCACAATGTCCAACCGTTCCTTGTCGATATCCATGAGCCAAAGTTCGGTGATCGGAAATTTCTCGATGCGCGCGAGGAACCCGCTGACCAACTCTGGGGTATAGGTGGAACCGCCACCAAAAACTGCCACTTTTAGCATGGGTTTCTCCTTGCCTGGTTTACTTTTCGACGCCAGTGATAACGATACCCTGGATGAAGAAGCGTTGAGCGGCCAGGAAGAGCACCAATGGGGCAATCAGCGCCATGAGCGCACCTGCCTGGATGAGCTGCGGCTGCTGTCCGTAGATGCCATTGAAGGTCGAAAGCGCCACTGAGATGGGCCAGGCTTCGCGATTGGTGGAAAGATAGATCAACGGCCCAAAGTAATCGTTCCATGCCCACACAATATGGAAGACTGTTACCGCCATAAGGGCCGGGTACGATTGCGGGATGATGACTGACCAGAGCACACGCAATGGGCCGGCGCCATCGATCATGGCGGCTTCATCGAGTTCGCGGGGCAGGGTCATAAAATATTGGCGCAGCAGGAAGACATCGTAGGCGTTGGCAAAGAACGAAGGCACGATCAGCGGCAGCCAGGTGCCCACCCACCCGATGGTTTGGAAGAAGGTGTAGGTAGGAATGAGCGTGACAAAACCTGGCAGGAAGATGGTAGAGATGAGCACCACGAACAGGAAATCGCGCCCGGGGAAACGGAAGCGTGAAAAACCGAAGGCCACCAGCGTACAAGAAACCAGCGCGCCAATCTGTGTCATGAGCGCATAAAACGTGGTGTTCCACAGCAGGCGCGGAAAGTTGACGCTGTTCCACACTTGCAGATAGTTGTCCCAGGTGGGAGAAAACTGCCACGGGCGCTCCAAAGAACGCCAGGCAATGTCACATACAAACTCGCCACGCTCCGGGTTGTTGGGGTCCACATAGGTACTGGACTTGGTCCCCTTGGTTACGATGACCAATTCCAGCACCGAGGTATCACCTGGCTGGCTGCCAACGCAGGTATTGGCCGGAACCTTGAATATCTCCTGTTTTTTGCCGTTGTATTCGAGAGTGGATGGCTTGGCAGGCCAAATGGGCCCCCCGATGATTGAGATTTGCTCGGGGGTTTTGAGCGAGGTGAAAACCATGAACGCAAACGGGGAAAGGAAGATGACCAGGATGGCCAGGGTGAGTGTGGTAATGAATAATACATTGGCATTTTTAAGGAATTTAGGTTTTCTCATGACTGCCTCTCCTCGTCGTTATTAACGCGACTCACCGGCGTAATAGACCCAATATTTGGCCGTACCAAACAGGACAATTGTTACGATCAGGATGAGGATAAACAACAGCCAGGCCAGAGCGGCGCCATATCCCATATCCTGAAAAACGAAGAATGTTTTGTATAGATAAACGTTGTAGAACATGGTCGCACCGCCCGGGCGACCTGTGCCGCTGTTGACCACAAGAGGCACCAGGAAGTATTGGAACAACCCAACGATGCTGAGCGTAAGGTTATAGAAAATTACTGGCGAGATCATCGGGAAGGTGACATTCCAAAACGATTGCCAGGGGTTGGCGCCATCGACTTCGGCGGCATCGTACAACTCGGTGGGCACACCCTGCAGCCCGGCGAGCATGATGAGCATGGCATTGCCCACGCCCCAGATGCCCATGATGACATAGGTGGGATAGACCCAGTTGACATCGTTGGCCCACAGCGGCACATTGGCCTTCGGAACGCCAAGGGCAATCAGGGCGCGGTTAATCCATCCGGTTTCAGGGTTAAGCATGCCGCCCCATAAAAAGACCGATGCCACGAACGGGATGATGTAAGGCATGTAAAACATGCTGCGGAAAAACATCGTGCCGCGCAGGTGTGGGCTGTTCATGAGCAGAGCCAGCCCCAGCGGTACAAAAATGCCCACTGGCAGGGCAATGAGCGCAAAGCGCACCGTAATCCACAGCGAGCCAGGCGTCTGGCTGACAAACCACATGGAAGGATTTAGCCCCAGTTGACCATCGCTGAACATCCTGGCATAGTTTTCCAACCCAATGAAATTGGGTGAGCTGAGAATGCCGTCCGTGATTGTCAAATCCATAAAGCTGAAGATGAGGCTGGCCACGATGGGAAGGAAAGTAAAAGCCAGGAAACCAATAATCCATGGCAGCAGGAAAGACAATCCAACCCACATTTCACGCCGGGCAAGCGGTGACATTTCTCGGATGGACCTGAGGGTCGGCAGTTTGGGCAAACCGCCTCTAAGTTGTTCGAACATGGTCGCACCTCCACTGGATATAAGGTTGGACTGATTCCATCGCTTTACTCAAAACGCGGACATGGCTGGTTTATAAATAATGCTTGCGAATGATTGCGGGAAAATGGGCGGACTGACTTTGCAGTCAATCCGCCCAAGGTTACGACCTGTTTACTTGTTATAGATGGCGTTGAGGTCGTCGATCATCTTCTGCCATTCGGCGTCGAAGTTCATCTGATCGGGGGTGGTGTTCTGAATCAGGTCGAAGAAGGTCTGCTGGCGGGACCAGGCTTCGTTCCAGTTGGGCTGCCACTGTTCGGCGCTGGGGGCATCCGGGTAGGCCAGTCCAGCCAGGAAGATGTCCCAGCCTTCGGCTTTGACGAACGGGTAGCGATCAGACACCGACTTGATGTAGGAGTCCTGGTAGTTCTTGTTGGCGGGCAAACCGCTGTATGCAGCCGGCACTTCAGCCGAGCCCACAACCAGAGTCTGGATGCCTTCCGGCCCGATCAGGTAGCTGAGGGCTTTGAAGGCGGCTTCGGGGTTCTTGGAGCCTTTCCACAGGCGGATGGTGTCGGCATCAACGCGGCCGTGCACCTTGCCGTCATCGCCCACCGGCAGCACACCGATCTGGAATTCAATGCCAGCGGTCTTGAGGGCATCCATACAGCAGGTGTACCACAGCGGGGTCAAGGCCATGGCGGACTTGCCACTGTTGAACAGGTTGCCATTGCCGAACTCAGGCGCGCCAGCCAGCGGGCCGGTGGCCATGTAGGGGGTTGTGCCGTACATACCGTCATAGTACCACTGCAGGGCGCTCTTGTAGCTGGCCGGGAAGTTGACCGAGTACGAGCCCTTGGCATCGCCGTTGACCACATCGGTTGCACCAGCGCGGTAAGCGCCCGCGTACATGACGTGCGTCTGCCACTGCGGGGCAAAACCAACCTGCAGGAGCTGGGTCTTGTCGAAGCCTTCTTCAGTCGAGTTGTTGCCATTGACGTCGATGGTCAGGCGCTTGGCCACTTCGGTGAAGGTCGTCCAGTTCCATTCCACTTCCTTGCCATCGAGGGTGTACTTGTCACCGTACTTGGCGGGCGGGTAAGCCAGGCCCGCTTCATCGAACATGGCGGGGATGTAGTACACAGCCGCGGGGAAGACGAGGAAGGGCAAACCTACCTGGCCTTCTTCGGTCTGGTAGAACTCAACCAGGGCCGGGTCGAAGACGCTCAGGTCGAAATCGCCAAGGTAGGGGGTCATGTCGAGCCACTGGCCATAGAAAGCATTGGAACCGCCCCAGCCCACCGGGCCGATGATGTCGGGACCATTGCCGGAAGCGATCTGGGTGGCCAGGGTGTCTTTGGCGGCTTCGTAGGGAACGACTTCCAAGACCAGTTCGATCTCACTCTGCGAGGCGTTGAAGTCAGCAACCGCCTTTTCCTGGGCAGCCTGCTGCGCAGGATCGGTGCCAGTGCCAAGACCAACGAACCAGCGGACCTGGACTTTCTGGGCGGGGGCAGCGCCACCGCAAGCAGTCAGGACCATCGAGGCGATGATCAAGACGGACAACAGGTAGAACAGTTTCTTCATGGTGAGTTTTCTCCTCATTCATTGGGTTAGAAAAAGAAATTTACACGAACGTGAACTGTCAGCGAATTGCTTCTGAAAGTTGCCACCTCCTCTCACAAAAGGTCTGGGGAATAATCGCACCCGCAGGAACGGCGGTAAACGATTTCTGTTGGCAACAAGATCATCGATTCGGTGTCGCGGTGCTCGATCAGGTGAAAGAGCTGTTCGGCGGCGGCGCGTCCAACTTCCTCGGTAGGCGCGCGTACGGTGGTCAACGGTGGGGAAAGGAAAGGCGTCAATCGCAAGTCATCGAACCCTACCACCGAGACATCTTCGGGGACGCGTAACCCGGCTTCCTTGAGGGCCGTGAGCACACCAATTGCGGCGTCATCATCGCCGGCAAAAACAGCGTCGAATTGAGGATGACCGTTGCGCAGAAAATGCGACAGGGAAGCGTAAGCGACTTCGCGCTCGAAATCTCCCTGCAACACCATGTTTTCATCGAATGGGATGCCATGCGCCGCAAGCGCTGTTTTGTATCCCACCTCGCGCCAATGGGCATCTTCCTGGTGCAAGGGCCCGCGCATGAACAGGATGCGCCTGCGATTGTGGTGTTCAATGAGGTGTTCAATGCTCTTTCGCGTGGCAGCCTTGTTCTCAACCGTAACACAGGGAAAAGGCGCGTTTTGGGGAGCAGTACGATGAATGAGCACCACAGGGAAATTGCGCTGGTAAAGCTGAATGATCTGGTCGTCACTCAGGCTGTCTGCAAAGACCAGCAACCCATCCGTATTGTGCGTACCAACGGGCGCAGGCTGGTTTTTACGCTGCCCACCCCGGATGGTAGCCACCAACAGGCTATACTCACGCTGGTCTACCACAGTTTCTATCCCCGTAATGAGCGGCGCGAAAAAATCGCGGTGCATGTTGATCAGTAACAACCCAATGGTTCGCGTTCGGCGGGTGGCCAAGTGTCGGGCTGTGGCATGCGGCACATAGTTAAGCGCGGCCATCACTTCTTGAATACGCCGTGCGACAGTTTGCGACACAGGGGCGTTGCGGTTGATAAAGCGGCTGACCGTTGCAACCGAAACATCAGCCTGCCTGGCCACGTCTCGGATCGTTACGGAAGAAGAGCGTCGCGTCATCATAATGTAACCGGTTACTGTAACCGGTTACATTATTTCATGAATCAAATCACGAGTCAAGCCTGACGAATGTCATATTCTTGATTTTTTTTAAGGTGCGGCAGTTTCAGCGCGTAAAATCTTTGGCTCTATCATTTTTGGTGGGAAAACAGGTGGGACGTCCTGTCAGGCGTGAGAAATCACCCATCCATGCCGAAATTTCTTCCGAGAAGGCGCTCAGTTATGTCGTGGCGGGCGCTCCTTGCCGCACCTCCCATTAAGAACGGAGAGCCGCAGATTGATACTACTGCTTCTCGCATTAATTCCAAAACCGAATCGGGCGAAAATCAAGGCAAAATGGGCTAACCGGGTTTAGATACTTACGCAGTACACAGTAAATGTCTGGCGCGACGCACTTCAGGGCAGGAAGTGACAATTCTTTGGATTAAAACCCGTTGTTGGCAATCACACTGCGATACCACAATGCGCTGTCCTTGGGAATGCGTTGCTGGGTGGGGTAATCGACCCATACGATGCCAAAACGCTGGCTGTAACCCTTGCTCCACTCGAAATTATCCAAAAGGGACCAGACGAAATAGCCTTCCACGGGTACTCCGGCCTGAATGGCGCGATGTACTGCGGCCAGGTGCCCACTCAGGTAATTAAGCCGGTTAGCATCAGGCACGCGGCCGGAGGCATCCGGCGGGGTGGAATAGCTGGCGCCGTTTTCGGTAATGTACACCTTGCGCGGCTGGTAGTTGAAGTATACACGCGCGAGAGTGCCCGTCAGGCCGGGGGGGTACACTTCCCAACCCATCTCGGTCCAATTCTTGGGGGTCCTTTCGGAGTCGAATACAAGCTGCGGGGCATTGTCTGGCGCGTCCGCGCGGATGACGTGGCGGCTGTAATAATTCAGCCCGATGAAGTCGGTCGGGGTGGCAATGGCATCCATGTCGCCATCCTGAACAAAATCCAGTCCGTTGGGGATGGCGCCCATGCGCTTGAAATCGATGATCTTGTCGGTGGGGTAGCCGCGCCCATACAATGGATCGGCAAACCAGCGGAACCACTGCCCATCGCCGTAACGCACGGCATTCAGGTCGGCTGCGCTATTTGAGGCCGCCACCCCCCAACTGAGATTCAGCACGATGCCCACCTGGCTGCCGGGGCTGTTGCCCCGGATGACTGGCACGGACAAACCGTGTGCAAGCAAAAGGTGGTGCGCCGCGCGCACAGCCAGGGCGGGGTCTTTGAACCCCGGAGCGTGGATGCCGTCCATGTAGCCCATCCAGGCTACCACCGCCGGCTCATTTTGGGTGATCCAGTTTTTTACGCGGTCACCCAGGGCGCGAGTAACCACATCCGCATATTCAACAAATGCCTCAGCCGTGGCGCGCGCTGCCCAGCCGCCGTTATCTTCCAGCATCTGTGGAATGTCCCAGTGGTTGAGCGTGATAAAGGGTGTGATGCCTGCCTCGAGCAGGGCATCCACCAGGCGGGCGTAGAAGTCGAGCCCTTTCTGGTTGACCATCCCCCGCCCCACCGGCAGGATGCGCGGCCAGCCAATGGAAAAACGATAGGCTTGCAGTCCCAGGTCTTTCATCAGCGCCACATCATCGCGCCAACGGTGATAGTGATCACAAGCGACATCACCGGTGTCGCCGTTCAGGGTGGCGCCGGGCTTGCGAGAAAAGCGGTCCCAGGTAGATTCGCCCTTGCCATCCTCGTTCCATGCGCCTTCGATCTGGTAAGACGCGGTGGCCGCGCCCCATAAAAAGCCTTGCGGGAATTGAACGGTGCTCATAATTTCTCCACTATTTTTTCGACCTGCGCGAAGCCTGCTCCATCTGGCATGCCCGCGATGCACACCCAGCGCTCGATGTGTGTGACCTGTGCGCCGGGCTGCAAGGTTGCCAGCGGGCCCAACGTTTCCAGCTCGAACAGCAGGTCATTGACGTACACTTCCACGTTGCAGTCGCGGTCAGGGTGCGGACTGCCCGGCAGCGGCGTGAACTGTTTGACAAATAGGACGCCCTGCCGCAAGTAGGCCGCCCATCCAGACGTGTTGAAATAACCGATCTTGCAGGGCGGCGCAATGGCGTCTCCCGCCACACGGATGTGGTCATCGGCAACGCGTAGCCGGGGGTCGTCCCAGCGCGTGTAGTTCCACAAGGCCAGGTGACGGTTGGCCCAGAATACGGCCGCCGGTTCGCCCGGCGGGAAGACGCCCACCGTTTGCGGCAGGAAGGCCGCGCCCCCCAATGGCAGCTGCGTAATGGCCCAGGGCGCGAGTGTGAGCGCCTGCCCCGATTCATTGCGGATGTGATGCGCCACGGTCAGGGCGGCCGCCGCGGGGTCGAGCGTCACTGTCATGGCGCGGCCGATCCCGGTGGCCGGTTCGAATGCGCCCGAAAGCAGTACGCCACCCTTCAATTCCTGTACTTCCAGCCCGGAATCATCGGGAAAGTAGGTTTTCTCGGGGAATTCCGGCGATTGCCACAGCCGATGCCCGCCATAAGCATGAAAAGCGCCGTGCGGTGAAGGCCAGGAAAGCGCCGGGTATTCGCCCAAAATGTTCTCTTCGCTTCCGGGCAGGCGCAACCCCACCAGGCGCGGCCCGGCCTGGGCCAAAAAATCCAGCGTCAGGTGCGCGCCACGCAGTCGAAATGCCGCGTAACCATAGTATTCGATCTGCTCCAGCGGCATGCTAACCCCCTCCCAAAACCAGGTTCAGGCGGTTGGCCAGTGCGTCGAGATGCGAACGCACCGCCGGCTCGCTATCGTCCGCCGGGTTCTTGAGCACATCCAGCCAGACCTTGCCGAGCGTTTCGGTCAGGCGCTCTTCGACCATGCCCCACAGCCAGATGAGCCGGAACGAGCGCCCGGCGTTCATGCCCATGAAATCGCCCAGCCAGGTGGTGCCGATCTCTGAGATATCGAAGCCGCGCCCGTGGATGCCCAGGCGGGTGGCTCGCACTGCAATGCGCGTGCGGCGCTCGAAATCTTCCAGCGCGGGGGGCACCAGGTCTGGGGCGTTGGGGGCGGCAATATAGGAGAAGGAAATGGGATTCATCGTCACTCCATTTACCCGAGAATAACCTCAACGGTGTGCTCGCCCGAAGCGAACAACGGAACCACACCACCCGTCACTGGCTGGCTGTCTACCATGAGTTGTTTGACGCCCTTGCAAACGTGACCCGGGTTTTTGACCGTTATATGGTAGCTTGCGCCACGGAATTTTCGCACCGCGCTGAAGCCATCCCACGCGGCAGGGATGCACGGGTCGATGACCAGCCCGGTGTAATCCGGGCGGAAACCGAGGATGTATTGCGTGGCGGCCTGGTAGCTCCATGAGGCGGTACCGGAGAGCCAGGAGTTGCGCCCCAGCCCAAACTGCGGGTGCTCGTCCGCCAGGATGTTCTGGGCAAAGACGTACGGCTCGATCTCGTACAGGTCGGCAATGTCATTCTTGCCAGCCGGGTTGATCTGGCTGTAATAGGCAAACGCGCGGTCGCCGTTGCCGAGCATGGTTTCGGCGATCATGGCCCAGGGGTTGGGGTGCAGGAAGATGCCGCTGTTCTCTTTTGCGCCGGGCGGGTAGGTGGTCACGCCGCCAAAGCGCGGGTCGAAGCCGTTGAAGCCGGGCGTGGAGAGTTTGATGCCGTACTTTGTGTTGAGCTTTTCGGACACTGATTGCATGGCGCGCTGGGCGCGTTCTGGCGCGGCGAAGCCGCTGAGCACAGCCCAGCTCTGCCCGTTGAGGTGGATCTGCCCGTATTGGTTCTTGTGCGAACCGACCGGGGTGCCATCGTGGTCGAAATACATCACGTACCAGTCGCCATCCCAGGCGTGCTGCTCGACGCGGGCCTGCATCTCGGCATAGGCGGCGCGGTAGTGAGCGGATGCGGGAGCGGAGGGTTGAAGCGAATCAGCGGATGGGTTGGCTTCCAGGTATTCGAGCAGGGCGATCATCTCTTTGAGCGCCACGCCATACAGGTGGGTGCTGAACAGCGACTCGGCGCCAGCGGGCAGGTTGATGGTGTCGTTCCAGTCGGCGAAACCGGCCAGGGGGAGTCCGTGCTGGCCGAGGTCGGCGCGGGTGAAGGCCAGGGCGCGGTGCAAATGCTCCAGCACGGTGGCCGCCTCCTGCGGCGAGCCATCCTTGTTTTTATCGTAAAACGGGATGACTTGATCGAGCAACGCGACATCCCCGGTTTCTTTGATGTACGCCGTGACGCCGAGTACCGGCCACAGGTGGTCGTCGCTGTAGTAGTGCGGGCGGTCTTCGCGCTCGAGCGAATCGCCCTCGCTGCCTTCGCGCGTGAACGGGTTGAACTGGTGCAGCGCCGCGCCGTTGCGCTTCTGGAAGGACAGCAGCAGTGTGAGGAAGTCTCGCGCTTCACCCGGCACGGAGGCGATGACGGCCAGCACATCCTGCGCAGAATCGCGGATGCCGATGCCGCGCGCCCCCAGCCCAAGCTGGTAATAAGAAAGGTAGCGCGACCACTGTTTGGTGGTGTAGCACTGGTGCGGGTTGTGGATGTTGACCGTGCTGTTAAGGGCTGCATCGGGGGTTTGCACTTGCAGGGCGCTGAGGTAGGTATCCCAGAAAGATTTTAGCTCCGCCAGGGCGGCATCGACGGCGGCCGGGTCGCGGTATTTGGCGATGACTGGGCGGGCCGCATCGAGGTTGGGCTCCTGCCCGAGCTGGGTGATGAGGCGGCGGGTTTCGCCAGGCTGGAGCGTGCCGAGGTGGTGCATGAGCGCCGCGATGTTGTCGCCGCGGTTGGCCTGGGTGTTCGAAAGTTCGGACAAATCAAGGCTGCATGGATGCGCCCAGGTGCCGTACTCGTTATCGCCCAGGAATAGTTTGCGGTCGGTTTCGAAAGATGAGGCGGGCAGGCTGGATGTGAAGTAGTTGACCTTGATGTCGCGGAACATGAACGGGTACTGGATGAGCACGGTCAGGTCGCCATCCGGGATGGCGCGTGAGGTCATGGTCTGCGGCACCCAGTCTGCATTGGTGAACTGTTTGAGCGCGTCGGGGTGGGTGTATTCGAGCACGGGGATGGCGTCCACCTGCAGCGGCGCGCCCGAGATGTTGGTGATGCGGATGTCGCGCACCTCCACGGCTGCGCCAGTGGGCACAAAGATGGTCACATCGCTGCGGATGCCGTGCATTTCACTGATGATGCGGGTGTAGCCCAGCCCCACGCGGCATTCGTATTTGTCGTAAGGGGTAAGGGTGGGAACGAAGAAGGGCGAGAAAATGGCGGCAAGCGACAAGGGATCAGTGACTTCACCCGGCGCCGGTTTCGATTCGCTTTTCACCCGGAGGTAAAGCGTCTCACCCTTGAACTCCCCGCTGGGCATTTGCTGGATGTACTTGGTGATGCGATTGAAGGTCGGGTCGCCTTTGCAGATGAGCGCGCCGCCGGTATGGTCCACAAAGCCGCCGAAATGCAGCGTGCCAATGTAGTTGATCCACTTGGTGGGCGTGCGTGGATTGGTGATGATATATTCACGGTTGGGGTCGTCGAATGTACCGTATGCGGTCATCGTAGTATTGCCTTTACCTTGATTATCGGTTGTCCGGTGACTGGCAGCGGGATGATGTCGCCGCTGATGGGCTGCCCGTCAACTTCGAGCGAAACGGTGTTCCCGGCGCCTTCCCGTTTTACAGCGATCTCATAGCGTTTACCCCGGAACTCGCGCACTGCTTCGAAGCCGCTCCACGCTGACGGGATGACCGGCGCGACCTGCAACCCATCCAGCATCGGGCGAATGCCCAGAATCCATTGGGTGATAGCTGCATAGTTCCAGGCGGCCGTGCCACTCAGCCACGAGTTCTTGGCCTCGCCGTGGGTGGGCGCGTCCTTGCCTGCGATCATCTGAGCGTACACATACGGCTCGCAGCGGTGCAGATCGCCAATGGGTTCGCGCGCCGATGGGTTGATGCGTTTATAGTAATCGAAGGCCCGGTCGCCGCGCCCAATCATCGCTTCAGCGATCATGATCCACGGGTTGGTGTGGCAGAAAATGCCCGCATTCTCCTTGTATCCCGGCGGGTACGATGAGATTTCGCCCAAATGCAGGTAATACTGGCTGAAAGCGGGCTGCTGCAGCACAATGCCGTGCGGCGTGGCGAGATGCTCCGCCACCGAATCCAATGCCTTGACCGCGTTGCCGTTCTCGATACCCAGCCCGGCCATAACGCACATGCCCTGCGGCTCGATAAAGATGCGCCCTTCGTCATTTTCCTTCGAGCCGAGCACATGCCCAAAGTCATCGTACGCGCGCCGGAACCACTCACCGTCCCAGCCCGCCTTCCAGACTGTGGACTCCATATCGGCGGCAGCTTTTTGAACTTTTTCCAACTGGGCAAAATCATCCCGATGCTTCGACAGCCCGGCCATCTCTTTGCACGCCAAAACGAACAACCCCGCAATGAACACACTCTCGGCCACCTGGCCATCCTTGTTGGTGGTGGTCTGGAAGCTCTGCCCCGGCGTATCGGAGAAGCAGTTCAGGTTGAGGCAGTCGTTCCAGTCCGCACGGCCAATCAACGGCAGGCTGTTCGGTCCCAGCCGGTCGAGCGTGTACTGGATGGCGCGCTGGAGATGTTCATAGAGCGGAGTTTCGCTGCCGGGTTGGTTGTCGTACGGCACGGATTCATCCAAAATGCCCCAGTCACCGGTCTCTTTGATGTACGCACTCACGCCCAGCACCAGCCAGGCGGGATCGTCATTGAAGTTGGAGCCCACATCATTGTTACCGCGCTTGGTGAGCGGCTGGTACTGGTGATACGCGCCGCCGCTCGGCAATTGTGTGGCTGCCAGGTCCAGGATGCGCTCGCGCGCCCGATCCGGGATCATGTGCACGAAGCCGAGCAGGTCCTGGTTCGAGTCGCGGAATCCCATGCCGCGCCCAATGCCGCTCTCGAAGTACGAGGCCGAGCGGCTCATGTTGAACGTGACCATGCACTGGTAGGCGTTCCAAATGTTGACCATGCGGTCGGTGTCGGCGTCGGGGGTGACGACCTGCATCTTGTCCAGCAGGGTTGTCCAGTAAGCGCGCAAGGCGTTAAAGGCCGCGTCTGCGTTGGCGGGCTGCAGGTATTTTTCGATGATCGGTTTGACCGTGCGTTTGTTGATGGTCTGCGAACCGGGCGGGTCGAACTTGTCATCGCTGGGGTTTTCGTGATAGCCGAGGATGATGATGACCTGTTTGCTTTGCCCGGCCGCCAACTGCACCCGGGCGTGGTGCGACCCGATGGGCTGCCAACCGTGGGCCACGCTGTTGCCAGATTCGCCCTTCTCGACCACCTGTGGCGCGTCCCAGCCGCGGTAGGCGCCCAGGAAGGACTCGCGCTGAGTGTCGAACCCGGCTAAAGGCTCGGAACAGGCGAAGTAAGCGAAATGGTTTCGCCGTTCGCGGTACTCGGTCTTGTGGTAGATGACGCGACCCTCACCCCCATCCCTTCTCCCTGCCAAAGCGAGGGGTGCAATCTCAACCTGCCCGGTTGAATAGTTGCGCTGGTAGTTGGTGGCGTCGTCGTTGGCATCCCACAGACAGAATTCGATGGCGGAGAACAGGCTCAAGTCGGCGGGGGTGGCGCGCTCATTGGTCACGGTCACCTGCCAGATTTCGAGGCGCTCGCCAAGCGGGACAAAGTAGCGGGTCGAGGTTTTGATTCCCTGATACGTTGAAGTGATGATAGTGTAGCCCTGCCCGTGGCGGCATTCGTAGGAATCGAGTGGGGTGCGGGTGGGCATCCAGGTGGGCGACCAGTAGAGGCGAGCCGCCGGTTCGCCCGAATCATTGTCGCGCAGGTACAGGTAGCGCCCGCCCATGTCCAGCGGGGCGTTGTTGTAGCGGTAGCGCGTCAGGCGGCGCAGGCGGGCATCCTTGTAGAAGGAGTAACCGCCGGCGGTGTTGGAGATGAGGCCGAAGTAGGCCTCACAGCCGAGGTAATTGATCCACGGCAGGGGCGTGTCGGGGCGGGTAATGACGTATTCGCGCCGGGCATCATCGAAATAACCGAATTTCATAATAGCATCCTCGGGGCGAACGGCTGTTTGCCCCTACATACAATTTATGCATTGGACAGATCGTCGCGGATGGCCGCGAACAGTTCGGGCGTGAAGTAAGTCGGGAAGGTGGCGGCCACCTTTTCGACGGTCATGTCGAGCACCATGCTCATGTCGGGCATGTCCATGAAGCCGCCCAGGTGTTTGGTGATGACCGCCCGCCCGGCCGGGTCTTCGAGCAGGGTTTTGAAGGTCATGCCGGTGTGCAGGCGGGTGTCGCGCACCTCGGCATCGACGGTGATCTTTGCGCTCAGGCGGATATCCGCGCTGGAGGAACCGACCAGGATCTCGAAGTCGCCGGGTTCGACCGCCCAGGCATTGGCGGACGTATCGAAATGCCAGAAGGCTTCGCGGTCTAGGGTAAAGCTGACGGTTTTGGTCTGGCCGGGGGCAAGCCCGACCTTGGCGAAGGCTTTCAGTTCTTTTTCGGGGCGGGCAAACGTGGCGCTAATATCGCGCACATAAGCCTGCACCACTTCCTTGCCGGTCACTTTGCCGCTGTTGGTCACATCCACGCTGATGGTCAGGGTATCGGCGGCGGTGAGTCTTTCGGCGCTGAGGGTCAGGTTGGCGTAATCGAAGGTGGTGTACGACAGCCCATGCCCGAACGGGAAGAGCGGGGCGACCTTTTTCTTTTCGTAGTAGCGATATCCGACAAAGATGCCTTCGCCGTAGCGGACTTTGCCATTCTCGCCAGGGTAGTTGATGTGGGCCGGGTTATCTTCCAACCGCAACGGGAAGGTGGTGGGCAGCTTGCCGCTGGGGTTGGTGTCGCCAAAGAGCACATCCGCCAGGGCGTTGCCCTGCTCCTGCCCGTCGTACCAGAGCTGCAGGATGGCAGGGACTTCATCAGCCCAGGGCATTTCGAGCGCGGAACCGGCGTTCAGCACCACGACCGTATTCGGGTTGACAGCGCGCACGCGGCGGATGAGTTCATCCTGCTCGCCGGGCAGTTTCATATCGACCCGGTCGAAGCCTTCGGATTCCCACTCGCCGGTCAGGCCGACCACGACCACGGCCACATCGGCGTTTTTGGCTTTTTCCACGGCTTCGGCGATCAGGTCGATGGACTGGGGCGGCTGGTGGCCCAGGTTGATGGAACGCCAGCGCGGGTTGCCTTTCCAGTAATATTCCACTTTTATGGCGTAGGATTGGCCACCGACCAGGTTCAGTTCGGCGCTGCGCTGCTGCCCCATGTCGGTGTCGTTCCAGTGGTCGACGACCAGCTGGTCATTGAGGTACAGGCGGCACCAGCCCACCGATGCAAGCGCCAGCATGTGCTTGCCGCTCTCTTGCGGGGTGAACAACCCTTCCATGCGCATCGAGAAGTTATCCTGCGGCACGTTGGGCACGGTGTTCTCGAACCAGCCATGCTGGACGCGGGTGGTCGTTTCAGCGTATACGGGTTCACCTGAAAATTCGGTACCGGCGAACAGGGTCAGGCGCAGTCCGTGCCCGCCTTCAGGGGTGGACAGGGTTTCGGGGGCAGGCGCAGGCAGGGTCTTGTAGATGCGGCATCCGGGCGCGACATCCAACAGGATGTCTTTGCCTTCGGGGTTGTTCAGCCCCTCGTAGGGCGAGACGGTGTAATGCGGGGTGACGCTGGAACTGCCGCCGCCGAGGATCTGCGCAGACTGGGCGTAGGGGCCGACCAGCGCGACCTTTTTGACATTGGTAAGCGGCAGGATGCCTTCGTTCTTGAGCAGGACGATGGCTTCGCGGGCGGCATCGCGCATGATTTCGCGGTGTTCGGGTTTGTCGATGCCTTTTTCGGGGTGGAGTTCGGGGTTTTCAAATAGCCCGGCTTTTTCGAGCACGCGCAGCAGGCGGCGGACCTTGTCGTTGAGCTTTGCCTCGGTCAGCGCGCCGCTTTCGAGCGCGTGCTTGACGATCTCGGTCGCCATCCAGCGCGCGGGGCCGGGCATTTCGAGGTCGAGCCCACCGGCGGGCACATCGGCATCGTAGGTGCCGAACCAGTCGGACATGACGAAGCCATCATAGCCCCACTCACCCTTGAGAATGTCTTCGAGGGTGTGCTTGTTCTCGCAGGCAAATACGCCGTTGACCCGGTTGTAAGCGGACATGACCGACCACGGGTTGGCAGCGCGAATGGCCAGGCGGAACGGTTCGAGGTAGATCTCGCGCAGGGTGCGCTCATCGACTTCGGAGGAGATGGAGTTGCGCTCGAACTCCTGGTCGTTGGCAACAAAGTGTTTGATGCACGCGCCCACGCCCTGCGACTGGATGCCGTTGATGTAGGCGGACGCCAGCATGCCGCTCAGAAAGGGGTCTTCGCTGTAACACTCGAAATTGCGCCCGGCGATGGGCGTGCGGTGGATGTTGACGGTGGGTGCGAGCAGGATGTGCGCGCCCTTGGCCTTGAGCTCATCAGCCAGCACGTTGCCCACCTTTTCGACCAGTTCGGTGTTCCAGGTAGCGCCCAGCGCGATCCCCACCGGGGTGCAGACCGAGGTGGGTCCCAGGCTGCCCCAGGCGCCGCGCGCGCCGTTGGGGCCATCGGTGACTTTGAACTGCGGGATGCCCAGGCGCGGCACGGCCACGCTGTGCCACAGGTCGGCGCCGGCCAGCATGGTGATTTTTTCATCAAGGGTCATCTGCGCAAGAAGATCATCAACACGGGACATGAAAATACCTCCGATCAAATTTGGGGCGTTATTTAATGTTGTGCTTTTGTATCAAAGCTTGTGGTTGGCGCTGCCAACAAAGCAGGAACTTCAATGCGCCTGGTTCAGCCCACCCAAAAATCGACAGCAAAGAGGGCTGCCAGCATGCCCATCACCAGCACACTGGCAATCGTCCACAGGCGGTCGAAGGTTTTGTTGCCTCCGAGGTGGGCCAGGAAGATGTAAAGTGCCGGGGCGATCAGCATGTAACGGGCCAGACTCTGAAATGATCCGCTAAAGGCTGAAAGAAGCGCAATCGCCAGACTGAAGGCTGCCAGGGCAGCATCACGCCGCCACAGCCAGAGCGATGCGACGATCACAAGCAACACACTGGCAATCTCAATGCCCAGGGTGATGGCCGCGCTGCTTGTTTTGAGTGCGTGCGGGAGGATGTAGTTGATACTGCCGATGGTACCCGAGAGGGTCAGGAATCCGCGGCTGAAGTAGCCCGGCTGCAGCAACGCCCATCCCTGCCCCAACGGCGAAACGCGCCAGATGGCGTAGGCGATCAAAGGCATGGCAACCGCCAAGACAGGCAGCCAGCCGCGCCCGGTCTTGAGGGCCGCAAACCGGTTGGCGGGGTCAGACTGCTGCCACCACAGGATGGCCAGCGGCAAGACCAGGGCCGCGCCGTGAGCGCGGGTGAAGGCCGCCAGCGCTGCCAGTACGCCCGCCCATAGCCAGTGTTTGCGCTTGGCCAGCAGCAGGCTCCAAAAAGCCAACCCCACAAATGTCCCCTCGGTATAGATCATGGCGAAGAAAAAGGCCGTGGGGAAAATAAGCATGTAAAATGCAGCCCGATAGGCGCTGGACTCATCGAACAGGCTGCGGGTCAGTTCATAGAGGGCTGTCATTCCGGCCAGCGTGCCGAGCAGGGTGATTAGGGCGCCTGCGGCTGTGGCAGCGGCAATCGGGTTCAGCCCAAGCAGGTAAAACGGGAATTTGAGCGCGGCAATCAGCCCCGGGTAGAAGGGAAAGAACGAATAATTCTTGATGACCGGGGTCGACGACGCTTGCGTGGTCACTTTTCCCGCAGCCGGGTCATCGTAACCCCCGACAGCGATACCCAGGTAATATTCCGAATCCCAGGCCACCTGGGCGTTCATGAAGGGCTCCAGCAGGTAGATTTTGCCTTTATTGCTGTCGGCTTTGGTTTCAAATTCCGACCACGGCACGGCGAAATCGGGCCGGGACATCTCGAAGCGGGCCTGGGTGAGGGCCTGGAAGCCGTATAAGATGAGGAACCATCCCAGCCAGAGCGGCAGCAGGGTACGAAGTGCGGGAGAGAGTTTCATTGTTTTCCTCGGTTATGGTGTGATGATGAAGAGCGAGACCGACTGCCCGGGCAGGTCCAGTATGCCATCGGCAGGCAGGGAAACAACCCCCATATCGGCGGCGCTGTGAGCCGGATCGAGCAGGAAGAGGCGGGCTGCGGTGGGTATGCCGCCGGTCACCTGCAACGGTGCGCGCGCTGCGTCATCGTTCAGGTTGATGATCATCACCGTCAGGGCGCCATCTTCCCGCTTGGCAGCGTAGATGCTGATGTTTTCGATTCCTGATGCGGCATATACGCGCTGGTTGCCAAATTGCGCATACAACTGATAAACGTAATAACTGGGACGCACCCCGCTGCGGCTGATCATACCCCAGCCGCCCTGGTTGCTGCCAGATGTGCTCAACATCCAGTGATTGAAGATCAATACATCTTGTGTCACCATCTGTCCAAAGACATCTGCCAGCCAGATGGCGTTGAAGTGTGAGTCGGGTGTGGCGATGCCGCCCACGGCCGGGTTGTAGTGCGTATTAACTTCCGTGAGGGCAATCGGCAAGTCGCGCCCGGTCAGTTCGTGAATGCGCCCGCGCAAGGCTATCACCAGGTCATCCCACTCACGGGCGTTGCGGCGCAGATCGTCGGGCGTAATGCTGGTACCAAACGGATAGCGGTGGAAGGTAACCACATCCACCAGGTCGCCGTTGGCTTTCAAGAACTCATCCATCCAGTCCAGCCCGCTGGCGTCTTTGGGACGGGCGCCGGGGTCCACGGCGTACTGGTGGATTTCAGGGCCCATCAACTTGATGGACGGATCCACGGCCTTCATGGCTGCAGCAAATTCACGAAATTCGCGGTTGTAGTCGGCTACGCCATAGGGTCCCTCACCCACCTCCTGGGCAAAAAGGGTTGGCTCGTTGCCAATGGCCCAATAGGTGATGCCATACTTTTTTGTGATGTTGACGTAGCGCACCAGTTCGGCGGCTTGTTCGGGTGTGCCATCGCGCAGGTTGACCGAGATAGTGGCGGTGGACCCGGTTTTTTTGCAAAAATCCATGAAGGCGTCAATCTGATAATCTTTGAGCGTGTTGCGGTCGCCCCATGCTCCGCCAGGGAAGCGGATGACGGCGATTTTGGCATTGTAGGCGGTTTCCAGCATATTGACCGGCACAGCCACCCACGGGCCGTAGTTGGAGCCACGCAGCAGCGGGCTGACCAAGCCACGATCCGCGCCCGGATCGACAAAAAGCGCCCCAGCCACTGGCGTAGGGATGGGTGTTGGCGCGGGCAGGGGGGTTGGCGCAACAGGCGCACAACCGCTCCACACCAGCGCACCCAGCAACACAAGCACAGCACATTGCCTTTTCATGCCACCTCTCCTTGGTGTAACCGGTTACATTTTCGCCCCTTTGTTATACTACAACCTCAATAAAATGTGTGTCACATTTCGTCCAAAAATAAATCACATTCCTGCCGGAGAGATCATGAAAACCACGCTCAATTGGGGTTTGCTTTCCACAGCGCGCATCAACCGCAA
The DNA here is from genome assembly GCA_034433165.1 of Anaerolineales bacterium. Taxonomy (GTDB): domain Bacteria; phylum Chloroflexota; class Anaerolineae; order Anaerolineales; family Villigracilaceae; genus DAOUAP01. Next base: position 50,055 of record DAOUAP010000017.1, read on the forward strand.
GGTGATTCCGTCCATCCTGGCAGCCAAACGCGCCACGCTACTGGCTGTGGCCAGCCGCAACCAGACCAGCGCAGATGCCTACGCCCGCGAGTGGAAGATTCCGCGCGCCCATGGCAGTTATGAAGCCCTGCTCAATGACCCCGATATTGACGTTATCTATAACCCGCTGCCCAATCACATGCATGCCGGATGGACCATTCGCGCGGTGCAGGCAGGCAAACACGTGTTATGTGAAAAACCCATGGTGTTGACACTGGAAGAAATGGATGCCGTTATTGCCGCTGCGCAGCGGCACAAGCGCGTGGTGGCCGAGGCCTTCATGTACCGCCACCACCCCAAAACCCTGGCTGCAAAAAAAGTAGTGGAAAGCGGCGACCTGGGACAGGTCAGGTTCATTCGCGGGTCATTCTCGTTCGTGCTCGACCGACCCGCCGACTACCGCAACAAGCCCGAGCAAGGCGGGGGCAGCCTGTGGGACATTGGCTGCTACCCGGTCAGTTATACACGCTTTATTTTGGGGGCAGAGCCGGTGGAGGTCTTTGGCTGGCAGGAAACCAGCAGCAGTGGGATCGATCAATCCTTTGTGGGGCAATTGCGCTTCCCGGGCGGCGTCCACGCCCAGTTCGACAGCAGCTTCGCCATTCCCTACCACACCTTTATGGAAGTGGTGGGCACAGCCGGCACACTGGTCATCCCCAACCCGTTTGCGCCAGGCAAAAAAGAGCCGCTCATCATCTCCAAAGAAGGTAAAAACAAGACCATGATCATCCCGGGGCAAGACCTGTACCTGGGCGAAATTGATGATATGTCTGGCGCCGTGCTGGACGGGCAGCCACAACGCATGAGCCTGGACGATAGCCGCGCCAACCTGGCCACGCTGCTGGCCCTGTACGATTCTGCGCGAACAGGCCGCCCGGTGCGTTTATAAATTGCCGCACCGTTGCCGCTTAACCTACTCCGCCCCGCGCAGCACCGCACGAGACTGCTCTACATACGCCAGGCTTTGGTGCCTGAAGTAGGTATTGTACAGTTCAGCGTAATGCCCGCCCTGGCTGAGCAACCCCTCGTGATTCCCCTGTTCGATGATGGTTCCGGCGCGCATGACCACAATCCGGTCGGCGGCCTTTACGGTGGAGAGGCGATGCGCAATCAGGATGCTGGTTGACTCGGACAGAATAAGGTTGAGCGCTTGCTGGATCTGCCATTCGGTAAAAGGGTCGATGCTGGCCGTGGCTTCATCCAAAATGAAGATGGCCGGTCGCTGAACGAGCACACGCATGAGCGCCACCAGCTGGCGCTGCCCCATCGAAAGCCGGGTTCCACGCTCGCCCACCTGGGTTTCCAGTCCATCGGGCAGGGTTTCCAGCCACTCGCCATCGCCAATGCGGCGCGCCACTGAGCGCATATCGGCATCGGTCACATCCGGCACGGCATAGCGAATATTCTCTGCCACCGTGCCAGAAAACAGGAACGGCACCTGCGAAACAATGCCCAACTGCCGGCGGTATTGCGCCAGGTCGAGGGTGCGTATGTCGCGCCCATCGATCAGCAATTGACCACTTTGGAATTCGTAAAAGCGCGCGATCAGCTTGGCAATCGACGATTTTCCCGCGCCTGTATGCCCCACCAGGGCCAGGTTTTCGCCAGCGCGAATGTGCAGTCCAAAATCGGTCAGTACGGTTTCGCGTTCGTTGTAGCGGAATTGAACATTTTCGAAGTGAATTTCACCCGACAGGCGCGTTACTTCCCGTTTTTCGACCTGCTGCACATTCGGGTTGGCATCGATCAGCGCGAACACACGCTCTGCCGCGCTCAACCCACCCTGGATTTGCGCTGAAAACGATGAGAGGTTCATCACCGGCCACTGGAATTGCTCAAGGCTCAGGATAAACAGGTACCACGCGCCAACCGTTACTGCCCCGGCCGCTGCACCCAACCCCCCGGCATAAACCAGCACGGCCGTAAAAATACCAGCCATGGCATTGAGTGTGGGAAAGACCACCGCAAACACAAAGCCCCGGCGCACATTCACCTGGTACGCCTGGTGGTTGGAGACATCAAAGACCTGGAAAATGCTGTGTTCCTGGCGAAAATTCTTGGCGATTGCAATGCCGCTGACGGTTTCTTTGATGGTTGAATTGACATCGGCCATAGCCTGCATGCCGCGCTTGGTCACCCGCCGGGCAATGCTGCGGAATCCCCACGCCAGGCCAAAGAAAGCGGGCAGGAAGGCCATCATCAGAAGGGCCATGCGCCACTCGGTGCGGAACAGGATGACCCCCAGCAATACCGCCTGGAAGATCTGCGAGACGATGTCTGTCACGATGACCACCAACTGGCCAAAATCATTGGTGTCACTGGTAATCCGCGACACGATGCGCCCGGATGAGAATTGGTCATAGAACGACAGGTCGTGGTCGGCCGCAGCGCGGAAGGCATCTGAACGCAGTTCGAGCACCACATCGCCCACGGCCCGTACCACCAGGGCCCGCCGCCACCAGTTGAGCGCCCACATCCCGAATCCCACCGCAAACATGCCCAGCCCCACCAGCAGAATGGCATTGTAAGCGGGCTGTTCTTTGAGCAGGTCCATCACCGCACTGACCACCACCGGCAAGGCCGCACCCAGCACTGAAAGCGCGATCACCAAAGCCGAAACCCCGGCCAGGCGTGCGCGCTGGGGCCGAAAGTAGGCAATGATCCGGTCAAACAACTGGCGGTCGCTGTAATGACGGTCGTATTTTTCTTCGTTCAATCCGGCAAAGAAGCCCATGCTACTCCCTGAAAATGCGCGAATAAGCTTCCGAGGTTCGCATCAACTCATCGTGGTTGCCCATCGCCGCAATACGCCCCTTGCGCAGCACAATGATCAGGTCTGCCCAGCGGATCTGGCTGAGGCGATGGGTGATGATCAGGGTGGTGCGCCCACGGGCTGCATTGGCTATTGCGCGCTGGATCTTGTCCTCGGTGGCGCTGTCGATGGCGCTGGTCGAATCATCCAAAATGAGGATGTGCGGGTCGGTGAGGAAGGCCCGCGCCAGGGCCAGGCGCTGGCGCTGGCCGCCAGAGAGGGTCACCCCGCGCTCACCCACCACTGTTTCATAATCCTTATCAAAGGACTGGATGAATTCATGCGCCTGGGCCAGTTCAGCGGCCGCCTCCACCTCAGCCCGGGAGGCATCCTGGCGGCCAAAGGCGATGTTATCTGCCACGCTGCGTGAGAAGAGGAAGATATCTTGCTCGATCATGGAAATCTGCGAGCGCAGCGCAGCCAGGTTCCAATCACGCACATCCACCCCATCGACCAGTACCTGGCCTGAGGTGGCATCGTAGGTGCGGTTGACCAGTTTGACCAGCGTGGTTTTGCCCGCACCGGTCTGCCCGACAATGGCCACCGTCTGACCTGGCTTAACGTCAAACGAAATGCCGTCGAGCACGGCGGCGCCATCGGGGTATGAAAAATGGACGTTGCGAAACGCTATCTCGCCGCGCATGTTCCCACTGTAGCCTGCGGCATTTTGATCCAGGTTGCTTTCCCGGTTGAGCAATTCGAGGATGCGCTTGGCGCTCGACACCCCCAACGCCACCTGGGTGTAGGCCCATGTGGATGTGAAGGTGGGAAACTCCAGCAGGCGCAGGATGCCAAAATATGCCACCACCCCGCCCAGGTCCACCAGTCCGGCGCGATAGAGCAGCAGGGCGTGCGTCAGCCCGAAGGCATACGCGGTACCGAGCAGCAGCATGGCCACAAAGCGCCCTTCCAGATCGCCCTGCCTGACGAACCAGTCGCGCACATTTTTTGCATTGATGACGAAACGCTCCACCTCGGCGCTTTCCTGCGCGGCGCCTTTCATTGTCTCGACGCCATCCAGTGATTCGGAAAGGTGGGTGTTCATTTCGCCAAAGGTTTTGCGCACTTTGTCGGTCACCGGGGATAGGCTGTACAGGTACTCTGCCAGGGCAATGAAGTAAGCCACCAGGAAAACAGCCGGTACAATGACCAGCGACCAGTGGTAACGCGGCGCTGAAAATAAAGGCATGACCAGGAAGAACGCAGACCCAATCACAAGGTTGATGCCGGGGCTGAACATGAAGTTCACCTCGCGCACGTCATTGGTGGCGCGGGCCATGGTATCACCCACCGGCTGCAGATTGTGAAAGGTCATGCTCTTTCCCAACAGCGAGACGTACAATTCTTCCCGGATATTGCGCTCAATGCGCTGGGCCAGCAGTTCGGCGCCAAAGTTGCGCCCCAGTTGCAGCACACCGCGCAGCACTTGTGAGCCGCCGATCAGCAAGGCCAGGGGCAGCAGCACAGATGTATCTGGATTGGCGGCAAACATGGCGTTGAAAGCGTCGCCGGTAAGCACTGGCACCACCACAGCCAAGGCCGCATTGCCGAGCGCGCCCGCCAGCAACATGGCAATGATCCAGCCCTGGCGGGAAACGTGAGACCAGATCCAACGCGCGGCCGAATTGCGCCGGGTGGTATAGACACGTGCAATGGTGTATTCAGCGGGAGAGCTTATGGTAGACATGCGGGCATTCTATCACTTCACAGCGGGCCAGGCGTGTTTTATCAAAAAAAGCGCCGCCCATCGGGCGGCATGTGGGAGTGGGGCGTGGGCGGTTATTCTTGCACCAGCCAGTCGAGCGCTTCTTCGGCGGTTGGGAAGTGCTTCATGCGCGCTTTGCCAGTCAGCCGATTGACAATGTCGAGAAAGGGCATTTGGCTCGGACTGAGACCCACCACCACGCGCTTGCGCACGTATTCATTGGTCACTTGTAAAATGCGCTTCAAGGCGCTGAATGTGTCGGGAGTGGCAATGGTGCCCTGTATCATGGAAAGGGCAAGCACCGAATGTGGCAATTCCTTGCGCAGCGCAGCCAGCATGACATCGATCTCTGCCTGCAGGGTTACGGCATTAACGCCAAAACCAGAAAAATCTGCCAGGAAAACGCGTTTATTTTTGTGAACAATCCAGCGCGATTTCATAAGCGGTAAACACAAATGGCTATTGCGTCGCGATCCAATCGAGCGCCTCTTCGAGCGTGTCGAAAGTAACAAAGCGCGTTCCACCAGTGAAACGATTGATAATGTCGATAAACGCCCGGCGTGCGCCGGACATCCCCACCACCCCGCGCCGAACCACGTACTGGTTGGACACGCCCAGCAGATTTTTGAAAGCGTTCAAGACCGCCGGGGTGGCCACTGTTCCTTCTACACTGGAAACAGAGCGCACCGATTTGGGCTGTTCGTTGCGCAATTCACGCACGATCTCGCCGCATTCAGCGGCCAGCGCGGCAGCATCAGTCCCAAAATTGGAAAAATCTGCGATAAAGATACGCTTGCCATTGTGTTCTACCCAGCGAGATTTCATGGTGCGGTTCCCTTTTCGGTACACGAATACTAAACGCTATGCGCATTAATTCCCAAGCCAAATCTGATGATAAAACAAGTCAAAATGGTCCAACATATTTTACCCGCTGGCAATGAAGTTCGCCACCTCGCAGGCAATAACTGCACAGCTTTCTGTGGCGGTACTGCGACGCACCTGCACAAAAAGATGCCCAGGGCCGGTGCGGGGATTTTTGCATTCGAAACGAACGCTGTCTTCAGGGCGCTTTCACCCGCCCGCGCCCGCTCTGCTTGGCCTGGTAGGCGCGTTCGTCGGCGATACGCATAAGCGCTTCAGCGTTGTCAGCATCGCGCGGGAAGTAGGCCATACCTGCACTAAACGACAAGTTGACGGGCGGGTCGCCAGGGAAAGGGGTAGCGCGCAGATCGTCGAGCAGGCGGTTGAGAAGGGTCGGGCCGCGCACATCGTCAATACCCTGCAGGATAAGGATGAACTCATCGCCGCCATAACGGAAGAGCATGTCGGTTGTGCGCAAATCGGTCAGGATGCGTTTGGTGAATGTGATCAGCACTTCGTCGCCGCGCGCATGCCCATAGCTGTCGTTGATATCCTTGAAGTGGTCAATATCGAGGAATACCAGGGCAAAAGTGTACTGGTAGCTCTTGGCGCGCTGAATCTCTTCTTCAATGCGCAGGTCAAACGATTGGCGCGACAGCGCGCCGGTCAGGTAATCGTACATACCGGCGCTGTACTCGGCCGGGCGCACTTCGCGCAGACGGGCGCTGAGCATGCGCAGCAACTCGACGCCAACCACAGGAATAGAGGCAAGCAGTTCGTGGAACTTTTCGCCGTTCATGCAGCGCAGACGCGAGGTGTTGATGGCCGCTACTGTGGCCGTGCGGGGAACGTTCTCCAACAGGGCGATCTCTCCCACCACCTGGCCGGGGTGCCGAAAAGTGAGCAGGTGTGGCTCGCCCAGGTCACCCTGCAAAACAGCCACAACCCCAGACTCTATCCAATACACATTGTCGCCGGGGTTGTCTTCACGAAACAGAATTTGCCCGGGTTGCAGTTCGCACGTGCCGCCCAGCATGGTCAGCAGTTCGTTGAAGAAAGGCTTGAAAGGCGTGATCCCATCGGGAATATTGGACCGTTCTGGCTGGGTGCTGTAAACGGTCTGGAGCTTGGTGAGGGTGAGGGGCGGCAGGAAGTTGGGATCGGTCATCGCAAATATTTTAGAGTGGGGTTGCTTGGATTTTAACATAGAAGCGCCATCTCACCACACGCCACAAGGTTCCAACCAGTCTTACGCCTTGGCCCAACCCAGGCTGATGCGCCCGCGCTCGGGTTCGATTTTGAGGATTTCGACATCCAGGATGTCACCCACTTTGAGCAGCGTGCCAAAAGGAATTTGGCTTTTGTGCAGCAGGCCATCCTGCTTGACGCCAATATCGATGAATGCGCCAAAATCGACCACGTTGCGCACCGTACCTTTGAGGTCCATGCCGGGGGCGAGGTCTTCCATTTTGAGCACATCGGAGCGCAGGATGGGCGCCGGGGTGTCGGCGCGCGGGTCGCGGCCCGGGCGCACGAGCTGCTCCAGAATGTCGTGCAGGGTGGGCAGGCCGCAGCCGAGTTCGGCGGCCAGTTTTTCGGCGGGGGTTTTGGCGAGCAGCGCATCCAGCGCCGGTTTACGCTCATTTAATGGCGAGGCAGGCGACAGCCCGGCGCGTTCCAGCACGGATTCGGTCACAGTGTAGGATTCCGGGTGGATGGCGGAGGCGTCGAGGGGGTTCGCGCCATCCCGAATCCGCATAAAACCGGCCGCCTGTTCAAAGGCTTTGGGCCCCAGCCCGCTGACCTTGCGCAGTTCGGCGCGCGATTTGAAGACGCCGTTCTGGTCGCGATAGGCAACGATGCTGGCTGCCAGTTTGGGGCCGACGCCCGCCACGTGGGTGAGCAGAGCCGGGCTGGCGGTGTTGACATCGACGCCAACGTTGTTGACCACGCTTTCGACCACGCCATCGAGGGCGTGGGTGAGGGCGGTCTGGTCTACATCGTGCTGGTACAGGCCGACGCCGATGGATTTTGGGTCGATCTTGACCAGTTCGGCCAGCGGGTCTTGGGCGCGGCGGGCGATGGAAACGGCGCCACGAATGGAGACGTCCAGGTCGGGGAATTCGGTGCGAGCCAGGGGGCTGGCGCTGTAAACGGACGCGCCGGCTTCGTTGACGATGAGGTACTTGATGGCGGCCGCGCTGCGGGTCAGTTCGGCGGCCAGTTTTTCGGTTTCGCGCGAGGCGGTGCCGTTGCCGATGGTGATGAGGGTGACGTGGTGGCGGTTGAGCATGTCTTCGAGGGTGCGGAGCGCGCCGACCCAGTCGTTTTTGGGCTCGTGCGGGTAGATGGTGCCGGTGTCGAGCAGTTTGCCGGTGGCATCCACCACGGCCACTTTGCAGCCGGTGCGGTAGCCCGGGTCGAGGCCCAGCACGGTGTGACCGGCCAGCGGGGGCTGGCCGAGCAGGGCGCGCAGATTGGTGGCAAAGACGTTGATGGCGTGCCCGTCGGCTTTTTCGCCCAGTATGCGGCGCACGTCGCGCTCGATGGCAGGCAGCAGCAGGCGGCTGGCGGAGTCTTCGATGGCTTCTTCGAGCTGGTCGACGAACGGCGAGAGGATGTCTTCGGGGAAGGCGTCCATGATGGGGTTGCGCCAGTCGCGCTCGTCGATGTGCATGCGGATGCGCAGCACGCCCTCTTTTTCGCCGCGGTTGAGTGCCAGCACCTGGTGCGGCTGCAGACGTTCGACGCGCCCCTCGAAGGCGTAGTAGCCCTCGTACACGCGCTTTTCGTCGGCGGCATCTTCCACTTTTTCGGCGGTCAGCTTGGCGAACTTGAGGGCCTTTTCGCGCACGGCAGCGCGCACATTGGCATTTTCGCTGATGGTTTCAGCCACAATGTCGCGCGCGCCTTGCAGGGCTTCTTCGAGGGTTGTCACCTGCTCGTTGAGGTAAGACTCGCGCACAATGTCTTCGATCTTGCGCTTGGTGATGGACTGCCCCAGGATGTGGTTGGCCAGCCCTTCAAGTCCCTTTTCGCGGGCGATCATGGCGCGTGTGCGGCGCTTGGGCTTGTAGGGCGCGTACAGGTCTTCGAGCGTGGTAAGCGTTTCGGCCGCTTCGATGGCGGATTTGAGTTCGTCGGTCAGCTTGCCCTGCTCGATGATGGAGGCCAGGATGGTTGCGCGGCGCTCGTCGATGGCGCGCAGGCGGGCCAGCTCATCGGCCACAATGCGCACCTGCTCGTCGTCGAGCGTGCCGGTCATCTCTTTGCGGTAGCGGGCAATGAAGGGAACGGTGTTGCCCTCGTCCAGCAGGCGGATGGTGGCATCCACCTGGGAGGGTCTGGCGTTGATAACAGAGGCGATTTTTTCAGCGTAGGACATGGCGGCGATTTTACCAGAAAGGCAGGAAACTTATGACCGGACTGCATAAAGATTACTTTAACACAAAAGCGCCAAGAAGCAAGGATTGGAATAACACACCGCCAGGGCATCAAAAAATGGAGCACGACAATCATCTTTGGAACGCGGATTACGCCAATATTTCGGATTTCGCTGCATATCAATTTGCATAATTTGCCAAGTCCGCGCAATTCGCGTTACGGTTTTCGCTCCGCTTTACAAAATGCCAGGTCGCCAGGAAATTGGCGGCTTCGCGCCTTTGTGTTGAGATTGTCCCTTTTGCAGGAGACGCACGTATCATTTGGCGCAAACTGCAAAAATGTTGTAAACTCATTGAAACACTACACTCAGGAGAGGCTCATGTCTGTCAAAGAGGCTGCCCGATACCGCTGGTTTGTTGTTGTTGTGTTCTTCCTATTTATGTTGCTGCACCAGGTCGATAAACTGCTCATTGGCCCTCTCACTCCCCAAATCATCGAAACATTCAACATCACCAAAACGCAGATGGGGGCCGTCACCACCGGCGCACTCGTCGTTGCGACCATCTTCTACCCCATTTGGGGTTACCTGTACGACCGCTACGCGCGCGCGAAGCTGCTGGCATTTGCTTCCTTCATTTGGGGCGCGACCACCATGCTCAGTTCGGTGGCGCGAACGTACCCGTTCTTCGTGGCTACGCGTTCCTCGACCGGCATCGATGACTCATCCTACCCCGGCCTGTATTCCCTGATCGCTGACTACTTTGGTCCCGACCTGCGCGGCAAGGTGTATGGCATGCTGCAACTTGCCCAACCGATTGGCTACCTGCTTGGCATGATCCTGTCCCTTATAGTCGCGCCCATGCTCGGCTGGGAGTGGCGCACCGTCTTTATTGCCACTGGTCTGCTGGGAATCCTGCTGGCGGTGGTCATCTTCTTCGGCGTTAAAGAAATGCCGCGCGGGCAGGCCGAGCCGGAATATGAAGAAGTGGCCGAGATGACCCAGTTCAAATTCTCGTGGGACGCCGCACGGGATGTATTCAAGAAAAAGACCATGTGGTTCATTTTTGCGCAAGGCTTTGCGGGCGTCTTCCCGTGGAACGTCATAACCTACTGGTTCTTTACCTACCTGGCGCTGGAACGCGGCTACGATGAGAACGGCGTGCTCTTCACCATGGCGCCGGTCATCCTGGTGCTGGCGGGCGGCTACTTTTTGGGTGGCGCGGCCGGCGACTGGCTGTTCAAACGCACACTCAAAGGGCGCATCATCGTTTCCAGCACGGGCGTGCTCATGGGTGCCATCTTCCTCTTCCTGGCGCTGCAAACACCCATCGACCAACCCAACACCTTCCTGGTGTGGATGATCCTGACGGCGGTCTTCATGCCGCTCTCGTCGCCCAACGTCATCTCCACCGTGTACGACGTGACCGTACCGGAAGTGCGCTCCACGGCCCAATCGGTACAATACTTCATCGAGAATTTTGGCGCAGCCTCCGCGCCGCTGCTGGCCGGCATCATCGCCGACGCCACCAACCTGCAAACCGCCATCCTGTGGATCTGCATCACCGCCTGGCTCTTGTGTTTTGTGCTCTACCAGGGCGCGCTCTTCACTGTTGACAAAGACATCACAAGCCTGCGTGGCGTGATGTCCAAACGCGCCGCGGCAGACAAGGCGCGTCAGTCCGCATAAACCCGCAGAGGCAGGCTGCAACCTGCCCCTATTTTTTCTCCCATGACCCCAAACGACCCAACCGGACTCCTGCTCAAGGCCTTGCGCTTTTCCGCCGAAAAGCACCGCGACCAACGCCGCAAAGACAGCACCCAGTCGCCTTACATCAACCATCCCATCCAGGTGGCCGATCTGCTCTGGGAGGTGGGCGGCGTGCGCGATACGGCCACACTCATCGCGGCCGTTCTGCACGATACCATCGAAGACACCGATGCCACCGCCGAGGAGATCGAGACCCGTTTCGGCGCGGAAGTGTCCGCCCTGGTGCTCGAAGTGACCGACGACCGCAGCCTGCCGCAGCCCCTCCGCAAACAATTGCAAGTGGATAACGCCCCGCACAAATCCCCCAAAGCCAAACTGATCAAGATCGCCGATAAATCCTGCAACCTGACCGACATCATCCACTCGCCCCCGCCAGATTGGTCGCCAGCACGCCAGCGCGATTATGTGCTGTGGGGTGATCGCGTGGTGGCCGGGCTGCGTGGTGGGAACCCCGCGCTCGAAGCCGATTACGACGCCCGGCTGGCCGAAGCAAAACGAGTTTTGGGCATAGAATAAATCAACGAGGAACAACCATGGTCAGAATAATCGCCGACACCACCTGCAGCCTGCCGCAAGAATTGATGAAAACACACGGCATCCGCTTTGTGCCCCAGGTCGTTATCTTTAGCGACCAGGCCTTTCACGACAACGGCGAACTGGACACCGCGGCCTTCCTGCAAAAGCTGCGCGCTTCGACCGTGCTGCCCAAGACCGCCGCCCCCGAGCCGGTGCTGTACGCCCCACTGTTTGAAGAAGCCCAAAAGACCGGCGAAACCCTCATCGTAGTGGCGCCCTCGGCAAAAGTGAGCGGCACCGTGCGCTCGGTCGAAACCGCCATGCAGGATTTCCCCGACGCAGACGTGCGCATTGTGGACACGCAGACCATCGCCTGCAACCTGGGGTCGCTGGTGCTGCTGGCCAATGACCTGGCCGGTCAGGGCCAAAGCGCCAATGAGATCATCGCCGCGCTAAACGGTTACATCCCGCGCGGGCGGCTGTACTTCGTGCTCGACACGCTCGAATACCTCCGGCGCGGCGGGCGCATCGGCGGCGCCAAAGCCCTGCTGGGTGAATTGCTGCAGGTCAAACCCATATTGCAGATCCGCGAGGGGCAGGTGCAGCCCTTCGACCAGGAACGCACCAAAAAACGCGCCGTGGCCCGTCTCATTGACACGGTTTGCGAGCAAGTGAAGGGCAGCAGCGATCCGCATTTGTGCGTGCTGCATGTGGACGCTGTCGAAGAAGCCGAAGCCTTGCGCATGGAGATCTCGGCCCGCACCGGCATCCATGATATCCCCATCTACCTGCTGCCCCCGGCCATCGTTGCGCACGCCGGGCCCAAAGCGCTCGGCGCGGGGTTTTTCGCCTAAACGCCTGATGGTATAATTACAAGCCGGTTTCAAAATTTTCACGCCGCCAGGCGTGGTTATAAATTACAGGAGCAGCAAGCATGTCCGGGCATTCAAAATGGTCCACAATTAAACGTAAAAAAGGCGCAGCAGATGCCAAGCGCGGCGCGGTCTTCACCCGCCTGACGCGCGAGATCGTCATGGCGGCCCGCGATGGCGGCGGCGACCTCGACTCCAACTTCCGCCTGCGCCTCGCCATAGAAAAAGCGCGCGGCGAGAACATGCCCAAAGACAACATCGAACGCGCCATCCGGCGCGGCACGGGCGAGGACAAAGAAGGCAACGCCTTTGAAGAACTCACCCTGGAAGGCTACGCCCCGCACGGCGCAGCGCTCATGATCGAATGCGTCACCGACAACCGCAACCGCACCGTCGCCGATGTGCGCCACGCCCTCAGCAAGCACGGCGGCAACATGGCCGAAGGCGGCGCGGTGGGCTGGCAGTTCGACCGAAAATCCTACTTTACCTTTCCCGCCAGCAAACTGAGCTACGACAAAGCCTTCGAACTGGCCATCGAAGCCGGGGCCGACGATGTGGTGCAGGATGAAGACACCGTAGAAATCCTCGGCCCGGTCGAAGCCTTCAAAACCATCAGCGATGCCCTGCGCGCCGCCAAAATGGAACCCGAAGATGCTGGACTGCGCCTGATCGCCAAGCAGGAACTCGAACTGGGCGTGGAAGAAACCCTGCAGGTCATGAAAGTCATCGAATCGGTCGAAGACCTGGACGACGTACAGGACGTTTACCACAACGTCAAGTTCTCCGAAGAAGCCCTGGCAGCGCTCGAAGCACAGTAAACGGATAGGGGCGACCAGTCGGTCGCCCCTGATTTTTTTTATGACCCTCGTCCTTGGCATCGATCCTGGAACCGCCACTACCGGCTACGGGCTCGTCCGCGACCTGCGCGACGGCAGCCTGAAGATGGTCGATTTTGGCGTCATCAGCACCCCCAAAGACCTGCCCATGCCGCAGCGCCTGGTGTCAATCTACGCCGAACTCCAGGCGCTCATCGCCCGCCACCGCCCCGACACCGCCGGGCTCGAAAAACTCTTCTTCCAGAAGAACATTACCACCGCCATCACGGTCGGGCAGGCGCGCGGCGTTATCGTGCTGGCGCTGGCCCAGGCCGGGCTGGAGGTGGGCGAGTACACCCCCAACGAGGTCAAGCAGGCCGTCTCGGGGTACGGCTCGGCGGGCAAAAAGCAGATGCAGGAAATGGTGCGTGTGCTGCTCGGGCTGACCGAAATCCCCAAACCCGACGACGCCGCCGATGCCCTGGCCATCGCCATCACCCACCTGCACACCCACCGGTATTGATTTCAATTTTGTGTTCCTTTGTAACCTTCGTGGATTCAACTTCAGGAGCCAGCCATGATCGCAACCGTTCGCGGTGAAATAACACACGTCGAAGACAACGCCCTGGTGGTCGAAGTGGGCGGCGTGGGGCTGCGGGTGTTCGTGCCCGCCCCGTTAGCCGCACGCGCCAAACCCGGCGAGATCATCCTGCTGCACACCCACCTGGCCGTGCGCGAGAATGACCTCTCGTTGTATGGATTTGAAACCACAAGCGACCGTGCACTCTTCAACCTGCTCCTCGGCGTGGACGGAGTCGGACCCAAGGTGGCCCTCTCGGTGCTTTCCACCCTCAGCCTGGATACCGTCAAACGGGCCCTCGCCAACGACGAAACCGAGATCTTCGCCCGCGTGCCCGGCGTGGGAAAAAAGACCGCCCAAAAGATCGCCATCCACCTGCAAGGCCGCCTCAAACCCACCGACACCCTGCAAGCCGTGGCCAGCATGTCCGACGTGGACGGCGAAGTGCTGGCCGCCCTGACCGCCCTGGGCTACTCGGTGGTCGAGGCGCAGACGGCCATCCAGGCATTGCCCAAAGACGCCCCCGAAAGTGTGGAAGAGCGCCTGCGCATGACGCTGGGATATTTCAACCGCTAAAAGCCCTACCCTAAAAACCTTCAACCGCAGAGACGCCCAGTGCGCAGAGAAAATAAAAACCGTTTTCCGCAAAAATGTCTTTGTCCCTGCAGAACCAATAAAACCTCTGCGTTCCCTGCGCCTCGGCGGTAAAAACACTTTTTCAGCATCGTCAATAACAGGCGGCTGATTGTTTTCATTCGGTCATTTGTGTCATTGGTGACAAGGAGACAGACCATGCTCAACAAAACCATCGCCTTCATCGGGCCGGGCGCCATGGCCGAAGCCATGATCGCCGGGCTGCTACGCAACAAACTGGCCGAACCGGAGCAGCTCCTGGCTGCTGGCCCGCGCGCAGAACGCGGCCAACAACTGCGGGCAAAGTACGGCATCCTCCCGTTCACCGATAACGCCGCAGCCGCCGCGCAAGCCGATGTGGTGGTGCTTTCGGTCAAGCCCCAGCGCCTGACTGCCGTCATGAAAGGGCTGAAAGGCCTCCGCCCGGATGTACTGGTGCTGTCCATTATCGCCGGGGCCAGCCTCAAAAAAATCAGCAGCGGACTCAAGCACAACGCCGTGGTGCGCTCCATGCCCAACACCCCCGCCCAGATCGGCGAAGGCATCACCGTGTGGTGCGCCTCCGAATCCGTCAGCGCTGAGCAGAAGCAAACGGCCAGCGCCATCCTCTCCGCGCTGGGCGACGAGGTTTTCGTTGAGGATGAGCACTACCTGGATATGGCCACCGCCCTCTCTGGCACAGGCCCCGCGTATGTGTTCATGTTCATGGAAGCGCTGATCGACGCCGGGGTACACATGGGCTTCCCGCGCCGCATCGCCGAGCAATTGGTGGTGCAAACCATCCGCGGCTCCACCTCGTTTTACCTGCAAGCCGAGCGCCACCCGGCCACGTTGCGCAACCAGGTCACCTCGCCGGGCGGCACCAGCGCCGAGGCGCTTTACTACCTGGAAAAAGCCGGGTTCCGCACCGCCATCTCGCGGGCCGTGTGGGCCGCCTACCAGCGCTCGCTGGAACTGGGCAAGGAGCAGCCCATCCACATCCCCGAAAAAGATGCGCCCCAGGGCGACTAATCCATGCACAACATCCCCGGGCAGAGATGAGCAGCCCGCTGCCCGCCTGGGCGTGGAAGCAGTCCTATGCCAGGAAAGTTCGCACCTGCCCCAACACAATATCGCTGTGCTGCTCCGGGAACCAGTGATTGACCCCTTCCAATACAAAATAGCGGCAATCCGCGCGAGATTGAAGGGTCTGTTCGAAAGCGCGGGTCGAAGCGATGCGGTCGAGTTTGAGCGCATGTACAACACCAGGATGATCTAACCCGTGGGGCTGGCGCGCGCCACCTCATCCATGCGCGCATTGAATTCGCGGGGAATGATTCCGCCCGCCAGTGCGCGCAGACCGGGGAAGTTCGGGTTGTCGTGCCGGTTGGGGAAAGCAATGGCATAGATGCTGCGATCTGCCTACCCGGACTCAAAAAGGGTGCGGTGTTGAATGTATGCCATGGCGCAATCCTCCTGAATGGTGTTTGCACAAAACGCCCCGTCCGTTTTGGCAGTATAATTCCTGCGCAATTTTACCCGCACACATTTACGTTTTATTCAAACCATGTCCGTCATCACCGTCTCCAACCTGTCCAAATCCTACGGGCACCGCGACATTTTCGCCGGTGTGACCTTTGGCGTGGCCCGCGGCGCGCGCCTGGCCATCGTGGGTCCCAACGGAATCGGCAAGACCACCCTGCTGCGCATTTTAGTCGGGGAGGATGAAGCCTCATCGGGTACGGTGTATCGGGCCCGGGGCGCGCGCATCGGCTACCTGCCACAAGAGGCGGACTTCGATACAACGGGCACGCTCTGGGGTGAGTGCCTGGACGTTTTCGCCGACCTCATCCGCCAGCAAGCGGCCCTGCACGAGCTCGAAATCCAAATGGCCGACCCGGCCCGGGCGCAGGACATCCTGGAAAAATATGGCGAGATGCAGCACCAGTTCGAGCTGCGCGGCGGCTACACCTACCAGACGCGCATCAAACAGGTGCTGACCGGGCTGGGATTCGACCCGCACGAATACCATACCGACCTGGCCCACCTCTCCGGCGGGCAGCGCACGCGCGCCTACCTGGCCCGCCTGCTGCTTTCGGACCCCGACCTGCTGCTGCTCGACGAGCCTACCAACCACCTGGATATTGCCGCCGTGGAATGGCTGGAGAGCTACCTCAAGCAGTGGGACGGCGCAGCGGTCATCGTCAGCCACGACCGCTACTTCCTCGACGAGGTGTCCACTGGCATCGTCGAAATGACCGCGGCCGGCACCGAGGAATATCGCGGCAACTACAGCCACTACGTGCAGCAGCGCCAGGAACGCTGGGAACGCCGCCAGATGGTCTTCGACAGCGAGAAGGAAAAGCTGCTCAAAGAGGTCGAGTACATCAAGCGCAACATCTCCGGGCAGAACACCCTGCAAGCCAAGGGCAAGCTGAAACGCCTGACGCGCACGGTGCAGGGCATCGAACAGGTGGGCATGGATGCGGTCATGAATTCCAGCTGGAGCCAGCTGGACGTGGAAACCACCACCAGCCCCTTCAGCGTGGAAGAAGCCGAGCGGCGCGTGCGCGCCCTGCGCCTGCCCGATGTGCGCCCGCCGCGCCTGCACCTCAACATTCGCTCCAGCCAGCGCAGCGGCGAACTGGTCATCCGCACCCGCGGCATTACGGTTGGCTACCCCGGCAACCCGCTCTTCAGCGCCCCCGACCTGGAGTTGCGCCGCACCGATTGCGCCGCACTGGTGGGCCCCAACGGCGCGGGCAAGAGCACCTTCCTCAAGACCCTGCTGGCACAGCTCAACCCGCTGGAGGGCGAGGTCATCATGGGCGCCAGCCTGCACACCGGCTATTTTGCCCAGGCGCACGAAGGGCTCGATCCGCAAAAAACCCTGGTGCAAGAGATCATGGCGGTCGCCCCGCACATGCTGGTGGCTGAAGTGCGCGACTACTTGGCAAAGTACCTGTTCAGCGGCGACGATGTCTTCAAACCGGTTGAGGTGCTCTCAGGCGGCGAGCGTGGGCGCCTGGCCCTGGCCAAACTGGCGCTCGAAGACACCAACCTGCTGCTGCTCGACGAGCCCACCAACCACCTCGACATCCTCTCGCAGGAAATCCTCGAAGAAGTGCTGGAAGCCTACCACGGCACCATCCTGCTTGTCAGCCACGACCGCTACTTGATCGACGCTCTGGCCACGCAGATCTGGGAGATCGAACCGGACGACTCCCGTTTGACGGTTTTCAAGGGCACCTACAGCGAACTGCGCGCCCAAAAGGAAGCCCAGGCACAGGCCACCCGCGAAGCCGAACTGGCCGCGCGAGAAGCCGATTCCACCTCCCGGCCGCAGCGCCGGTCCGGCGCAGAGACGAAAGAAGAGCGCCGGAAAGTGGCCCGCATCCAGCAGATCGAGAACCAGATCGTGGACCTCGAAACCCGCCTGGCCGAGATCGGCCGCGCGCTCGAAAACCCGCCCGCCGACCCGGCCGCCGTGGCCCAACTGGGCCGCGATTACGAAGCCGTGCAGGCCGAAATGGACGAAAAACTGCTGGAGTGGGAGGGCTTGCAGGGGTAACGGAGGGTTGCGCACACAACAACCGCCCGGTTCAATACGCCCAAATAAAAAGTGCTCGTGCCGAGGCTAAACCTCCGCGAAAACAAATAAACAAAGGATGGAACATGAGAAAAAGAACCTACATGCTCATTGGTCTGGCCATCATAACGCTCATTGTTGCCGCCATCCTCTTTTACCCGCAAATTGCATCCCTTTTTACACCACCCCCGCCCTGCGAACGGGACACCCTGACCCTGGGTGAAGTGACCTACCCCATCCAAGCCATCACAAAAACGCCTGTTGCGTTGCCAGACACCCTGCCGGCTGCGTTGATGCTGTCCGCACAAGACGATGCGCCGGTCATTTGGCTCTACGACTCGCGCCCGCTCGACCTGCTCCAGCCCGGGATGACGTTCGTGATTACCCGCTCCAGTTGCGATACGGCCACCTACCGCCTGCAAGACCCGCAATCGTTATCTGAAGCCGAAGCAGCCCTGATCTTAATTGTGGACGGTGTGCGCCTGCCTGCCAGTTTGCAAGAGGCCGAGATCATGACGTTCCCAACCCCTGACCCATCCGATATGCTTTTAGAAGTATCACTACTGAAAACACAAGTGAACGAAGATGCGATCACGATCAGCATAGCGATTGCCAATTACGGGCAACGGGTAATCCGCGTCATGGGGCAAGATATCACGCTGAATGGTGCTGCCCCACAAAGCAGCCTGCCCGCCCTGCCGCAAGAGGTCGCGCCGGGTGCCAGTATTAATCTCACCATCACGTTTGCCCGCCCGCCCGCGCTGCCCACCGTTCTAAGAATTTTTGACGCGCTGTACGATGTGACAGAGTAAGCCGGATGGACAATCATAAACAACGTTGCTCGTGCGGAGGCTGAGCCTCCGCACGAGCAATTTTTACCGACCTTACCCCCTCTTTTCCGGGTTCTGTTACCTCATTCTGAAGAAGGCGACCAGCGACGAGCCGTCCTGCGTGGTCATGGTCACACGGTAGCACTTGCCTGCGCCGGTGAGTGTCTTCCAGTTGAAGATGAACTGACCTGCCGTGAAGTCGTAACGCAACGCCGTACCACCCGTTGCCAGCGTCTCAATTTCATCAGATATAGCGGCCGCATCACAGGCGGTTTGGGCATAGGTCAGAGACTTGACATAAGACACATCGGTCAACTCGGTGGCGCCAGCAAAGATCTCGAATTTGAGCGGGACAGTGGAGCCGCCCTTGACCGTGTTGTAAATCAGTTTGGTTGGCGTGGGCATATCCACTGGCTGGTAGAAGCCCCTCAGCGTCCAGGCAGCGACAGTGTAGGATGCTGACGCGCTGGCGGCATTGCCGGCCTTATCTGTTGCGCTGGCCGTGACGGTATGCGAACCCACGGT
>DAOUAP010000018.1:0-202040 GCA_034433165.1 Anaerolineales bacterium
GGAATTGCAGCAGACAGAGGTTCTTAGCACACTGGTGATATTTATCCCGTTTGTAAAGTGCTAAAATCTCTGTCATGGGCTTTTTCTGGGCAGGTTGGTGTTGTGGAAGACAATAACTTTACCCGAAAAGCCCTATTTCATTCGCCTAATTTTGGCGAAGGTATTGCTGTAAGAATCTTTTGTTTAGTTCATTGTATTGAAGAAACAGGGCACACAGTAGTGACAAAAATCACAGTGGGGGGTGGTATGTCACAACAAGGCATGCTTCGTTGCTGGAACGGATAAGTGTGAAAACACGCTCCCATGGGAAAGCAACCTGTCAAAACCCGGCTTCGGGCAATAGCAGGAGGGCAATTCGTTCCCATCTGCGGGCTTAACGAAAGTCTTGAGTCCCTCAAAATCTGGACTTGACTCTTTTGCGAATCTGTATACAATTATACAAAGATACAATAATACAATTAGGGCAAAATCTATGGAAATAAGCATTGACTTTCGCTCAGACGTTCCCGTCACCAACCAAATTGTGGCCCAGGTGCAAAACCAAATTGCCAACGGGCTGCTCAGGCCCGGCGACCAATTGCCCACTGTGCGCGCGCTGGCGCTTGACTTGCGGGTGAACTTTAACACCGTGGCGCGGGCATACCGCATTCTTGATGAAGCGGGCATCATCAGCACCCAGCAAGGCCGCGGCACGTTCATTCTGGAGCAACCCCTGCCTGGGATTAGCGCCCGCCTGCGGCGCGAATCGTTGGATGCCCTGGCGCGCCGCTACCTGGAAGAAGCCGCCCGGCTGGGGTTCAGTCCACAAGACGCCCTGAGCGCCCTGCAGCAATACCTCTCTCCCGCCTGATTCACCATTCACTTTTTACCCCCAAGGAGTTCCCTATGGTACGAAACATTCTTCAAACCCCTTCTCGAACCGACCAGCGCATTCCACCCATTGCGGGCACGCTCTTTGGCGTGCTGCTCTTAATCGCCATTGCCGGCGCCATTGTGATGGACGGCCGCCAGCCCGACTGGCTGATTGGCGGCTGGGTGGTCTTCTGGATGCTGATTGGCCTTTACCTCCTGTTTGCGCTCAAAGTGGCCAACCAGTGGGAAAAAGCCGTGGTGCTGCGCCTGGGCAAATTCCAGGGGCTGCGCGGCCCGGGCATGTTCTGGATCATTCCCATCATTGACACCGTGCCCACCTGGATCGATCACCGCGTGATGGTCACGCCGTTTGCCGCGCAGAAAACGCTCACCAAAGACACAGTTCCCGTGGACGTGGACGCCGTCCTGTTCTGGGTCGTTTGGGATGCCGAGAAAGCCGCCCTGGAGGTGGAAGACTACCGCGCCGCCGTAGATTGGGCCGCCCAAACCGCCCTGCGCGACATTACCGGGCGCATGATGCTGGCCGACATTCTCGTCGGGCGCAGCGTGATCGACAAGGAACTGCAGCAGGTGATTGACGAGCGCACCACGCCCTGGGGCGTGACCGTGCAATCGGTGGAGATTCGCGACATCGTCATTCCGCAGGACCTGGAAGACGCCATGAGCCGCCAGGCCCAGGCCGAGCGCGAGCGCCAGGCGCGTGTGATTTTGGGCGAGTCTGAAAAGCAAATTGCAGATTCCTTTGCCGAAGCCTCGCGGGCCTACATCAACAACCCCACCGCCCTGCACCTGCGCGCCATGAACATGCTCTTTGAAGGGCTTAAAGAAAAAGGCGCACTGGTCATTGTACCCAGCAGCGCCGTGGACACCATGAACCTGGGCGGCATCAGCGGCATCGTTTCGATGGCGCAGAACAATATGCCCAAAGAGTAAAACTTAACGTTGCACGTGAAACATAAGGAGACACTCATGAATAACAAACCTACCCTCATCATTTCGTTTGCGCTGGTTGCCCTTGCCCTGCTGGCAGGGGCGGCGCTCTACAGCCAATTGCCCGACCCCATGCCCTCGCACTGGAACGCGGCCGGAGAAGTGGATGGCTTCATGCCCAAGTTCCAGGGCGTCTTCCTGCTGCCATTGATGACGTTGGGGATAATGTTGCTTTTCTGGGTCATCCCAGCCATAGACCCGCTGCGCGCCAACATTGCCCAGTTTCGCAAAGAGTACAACCTGCTCATTTTGGGCTTCACCGGGTATATGACTTACATTTACGCGCTGACGATTGCTTCTGCGCTGGGTGTGCAGTTCAACATGACGGTCATGCTGCTGCCAGTCGTAGGGTTGCTGTTCATCGGCATCGGCCTGATTTTGCCGCGCGCCAGGCGCAACTTCTTCATCGGCATCCGCACGCCGTGGACGCTCTCCAGCGATACCGTTTGGGCCGAGACGCACCGCGTGGGGGCGTGGGCGTTTGGGCTGGCGGGCGTGGTGACCATGTTCAGCGTATTCCTGGGCGAGAGCGGCATTTTCCTGCTGCTGGGCGCGATCATGCTGGCGGCCTTTGTGCCGATTGTCTATTCCTACATTCTGTGGCGGCGCGAGAACCCTTAAAAAGGGTTGCACGTGATACATCAAAACCGCCGCTGTAACGCGCCAGGTTAAAAATAACCCGGCAATTTTGGCGGCAATGCAAGGATAAAAATGACAGCAATCATCGAAGTAAACGAAATACAGCGCGCGTTCGGGGACAATCGCGCTGTGGATGGCATCACGTTCTCTGTGGCGCCGGGCGAGGTGTTTGGGCTGCTGGGACCCAATGGGGCGGGCAAGACCACCACCGTGCGCCTGCTCAATGGGCTGCTTCCGCCTTCGGGCGGGCAGGCGCGCGTCTTTGGGCTGGACCCGGCCACGCAGGGCGGGCTGGTGCGCCAGAAAACCGGCGTGCTGACCGAGACGCCCGCGCTCTACGAGCGCCTGAGCGCGCGTGACAACCTGTCTTTCTTTGGCACCCTGACCGGACTGCCGGAGCCGAATCTCTCCCGCCGCGTGGATGAGATGCTGGCGTTCTTTGGGCTGACCGGGCGCGCCAACGATAAGGTGGAAACCTTCAGCAAGGGCATGAAGCAGCGCCTGGCTCTGGCCCGCGCGCTCATTCATGAGCCGCCGCTGCTCTTCCTGGACGAGCCCACCAGCGGGCTGGACCCGGAAGCCGCCCAGCAGGTGAACGATCTGATCGCCAGCCTGGCGCATGGCGGCCAGACGATTGTGCTGGCCACCCACAACCTGACCGAAGCCCAGCGCCTGTGCGACCGGGTGGCAATCCTCAACCGGGGGCGCGTGCTTGCGCTGGGGTCGCTGCGCGAGCTGGCCCGCCAGTTGTGGCCGGTCACATGGGTGGACTTTCACTTTTATATCCCGGTGGATGATGCTGCGGGTTTGCTTACCGATATGGGCGGGGTGATGCAGGCGTTGGGTAGCGGCGGGGCATTGGCGGTACAGGTTGCGGGCGAGGAGGTTATCCCACAGGTGGTGCGCCGCCTGGCAGAGCGCGGCATCCCCATCCTGCGCGTGAACCCGCGCGACTACACCATGGAAGATATTTATTTTGCGCTGCAAAATGGAGGCAAGCGATGAACTGGCGTTCGATTTGGGCAATTGCCCGAAAAGATTTGAGTGAGGTGCGTCAGAACAAGGCGGTCTGGGCGCCGGCGGTGATCATCCCGTTGGTTTTTGCGGTTTTTATGCCGCTGTTGTTCATTGCTCTGCCGCAGGTATTGCCCACCGAGGAAATGGCTACCGAGATGGGCGAGATGGAGTCTTTGCTTACCAATATGCCGCCCGTGTTGAAGGCGACGTTCGATGGGCTGGGGCTGGAGCAGATGTTTGTGACCTATATGGCCGGGTTCATGCTTGCGCCCATGTTCCTGATCATGCCGCTCATGTTCTCTTCGGTGATCGGCTCGGATTCTTTTGTGGGCGAGCGTGAGCGCAAAACGATGGAGGCGTTGTTGTACGCCCCCACCAGTGACCAGGAGTTGTTCCTGGGCAAGGTGCTGGCGGCGGTGCTGCCAGCCATTGGTTTGTCATGGATTTCGTATGTGGCTTATACGGTGGTGGTTAATGCAGCCAGTTACCCGCTGTTTGGGCGCATTTGGTTTCCGCTGCCAGCCTGGTGGCCGCTCATGTTCTGGCTCACCCCGGCCGTGGCGGTGCTGGGCATTGCGGCTACGGTGCTGATCTCGTCGCGCGTTAAAACATTCATGGAGGCATACCAATTGAGCGGGTCGCTGGTGGTGCTCGTGCTGGGGTTGGTGATCGGGCAAATTAGCGGGGTGCTCTTCCTGGGGGTGGGTACCGTGCTGTTCATCGGCTTTGTGGTGTGGGTTGTGGATGCGCTGCTCATTTACATTACTGTGAGCAACTTCAAGCGTAGCGCGTTGATCGCGCAGTTGTAGGAGGCTGATATGGCAGAAGAAATGCCCAAATGGGAATACAAGGTGCAGACGATTGGGTCTTTCCTGGGCGGCGTGAAGGACCCCAACCTGGAGTCTCTGCTGAACGAATGGGGCGAGCAGGGCTGGGAAGTGGTGGGGTTTCGCTCGGTGGAAAATTCCAACCAGGCAACGGTCATTGCCAAACGCCCGCTGACACGTGAGGTGGTGCGCATGCGTTCGATGCCGCGTAAATATGTATAGACAAATTGGGAGAATGCCATGACTGACAAACGATCGATACTCTGGTTTCTGGGGATAACCTTTGCCTTTTCGTGGACGCTGTTCCTGCTGCCGCTGGCGTTCAAGTCGGACCCGCTTGTTTACCAGCAGGTGGCGGCCTTGAGCTGGATACTGGCCATGTGGGGCCCGGGGCTGGCGGCCTTGGTTGTGACGCTTTTCATCGCCAAGGAGCCGTTTGGCACGCTGCGCCTGAACCGCTTTGGCAGGTTCCGTTATTATGTGGCGGCGTGGTTCCTGCCGCCCGTTCTGGTGGCGCTGGCGCTGGTGGCCAGCATTGTGATTGGCACGGGGCAGTATGACCCGGAATTTACCACCATGAATCAGATGGCGGCGCAGTCGGCCCAGGCGGGGGTAACTATGCCGGTGGGGCTGTTGATTGCCATTCAGCTTGCCCAGGGGCTGCTGCTGGGACCCATCATCAATGTGTTCGCGACCATGGGCGAAGAGTTGGGCTGGCGCGGCTTTTTGCTGCCAAAAATGCTGCCCATGGGGCAGTGGCGCGCGCTGATTTTGGGCGGCGTTATTTGGGGGGTGTGGCACGCCCCGGCTATTTTGCAGGGGCATAACTACCCCGACCAGCCGGTGCTGGGTGTTTTCCTGATGATTCTCTTTTGCGTGCTGCTCTCGATCATTTTCGGGTGGATGTACCTGAATGCGCGCAGCCCGTGGGTGGCGGCCATCGCCCACGGCTCGATCAACGCCTGGGGCGGGCTGCCGCTGGTCTTCCTGGCGCCGGGGTTCAATACCCTCTTTGGCGGCACCATCACCAGCCTGACCGGACTGGGTGTGCTGGGGTTGTTCGGGCTACTGCTGGCGCTTACGAAGGTGTTGCCGGTCAAAATGGATCCAGACAACCTGGTCACCTGAGTCCGATGTGCAACAAAAAAGGACTGACGCGCGTCAGCCCTTTTTTGTTGTAAAACAGCGGGCTTAAGCGGTTTTCTCGCCTTTGTTTTCACGCCTTGCCAGGAACGCCACCGCGCGCCCTTCTTCGTCATCCATCACCAAGTCCAGCAAGTGCCCGGCCCGGAAGTCCTCCACGGCAATCAGGCGCAGGCACCGGCACAGGGTTTCGCTGGTTTCGATCCAGTCTGGCAGGCGGTTGGGGGTATCGTAGAAAAACTCGCGATTGAAAATGGCATCCTTGTCATCCAGGTTTATGGCCAGCGGAAAGATCTTGGCCTCCATCAGGTCCTGGAAGAAGTGCGTGCCAAACGATGGTTCGGGGTCGGTGCCCACCGATTTACCGGCCAGTTCGATGAGGGCGTGGGTGTTGAAAATATCGCCATAGGTGACATGGATGCCCAGGTCTGGCGTGGAGGTGCCCCAGCGCCCTGGCCCGACACAGATGAACACTTCTTCTCCGAGGGTCTTGTTAAGCGTGCCAATGGTGCGTTCCAGTTTGTTGCGCTCAGACTGCGACCCGATGCTGAAATAACCTTCGGGTGTAACGAACAGCACATACCTTATTTCCCGTACCGCGCCCCGTGGCACCATGCGGCGGGTGGCGAAGATGACATCTGCGTCATCCAGCTTGTCAGGCATGCTAACCTCTTCGTCTGCCATGTGGCTTTGTGGGCGGCATTGCAGCAGGCTGATGTGCACTTTGGGGTGCAGGGTCAGGGCGTCTGAGATGTGTACAGTGAACTCGGTATCCACCGGCGAGCGGTAGTGTTCTTCGAGCAGGGCCAGAGCATCGCGCATGAGGGTGGCAAAGGGAGTGCGGCGCAGCAGTTCATCGAACGTGATGACCATATCTTTCACATCCACCATGCTGGTGCGCATGGTGGTCAGGTAGTCGCCCTGGTCAATTTGTGCAATGTAACGCACCGGCTCGTAACGCGGGCTGAGCACCTGCTCGACCGGCATGGATTTGAAGGCGTTTTCCTGCAGGTCGATCACGTCCACGTAGCGTTGCGAATACCGCCGGATGAGTTTGGCCGCCGATGCCGGGTGGAGCAGCGGATGGCTGAGCGCCACCAGGCGTGGATGATCATTTCCCACCTGGTCCACAGCGCGCGTGCCCATGCCCCATACCAGGCGCAGGAAACCATTATCTTTGCGGATTTGCGGCGACCAGCGGTACAGGTTGTGGCTGAAAGCCACCCCTGCCCCGTGCGGCATGAAATACCTGCCGAAGCGTTCGCCCTGCACAAATTGGATCAATACGGCAATGCGCTCATCGTAGTCCACCAGCCCTTTGTGGTGGCGATACATGAGCGCGCCAGGGTTCAACCCGCTGGCATATACGCGCGCTATGGCGCGTGTGAGGGCTTCCAGGTTTTCTTCAGGGGTGCCCTGGTTGGGGCAAAAGAAACTGTCGTACTTCCCGGCAAACGAGGTGCCAAAATTATCTTCCAACAGGCTGGAAGACCGCACAATGAGCGGCTGGCTGCCAGCTTCTTTGATGATGTTACGCAGCCGCTCGCGAATGTCTTTTGGGAACTTGCCCGCGACAAACTCCTGCTGAATTTGCGGGTACTCGGCGCGAATTTGTTCTTCCGGTTTGTACTTCTGGTCGGCCCAGTGCACCAATCCATTTTCAGCCAGGAAGGTGTAAAAGACATCTGAAGCCAGGAAGTAAGAGCGCGGGATCTGGAAGGCCGTTTTCACCTCCGGCGGAGCCACCTCCTGCAAAATGCGATACGCCAGGATCATGCCGGCCGATTTACCCCCGATCTTGCCGTAGCCGATTTTGCGGTTGTAAATGTCCTTCAGGTCGGCAATTGTGAACCAGCGGCGGGCAATGGTCAGGTAAGCCAATTGATCACTGATCATGGTGCGGATGAGCACGGCTTTGATCTCTTGCAGGCGCGCTTCGAGGTGCTTGCGCTTTTCTGTGGGCAGGCGTTCGATCATTTCTGCCTGGGCAAACAACATGTCCTGTGGGGCCAGCTCGGGGTTGAAGGTGACCAGGTTGGGCGGTTCGGTGCGCTCGCCAATGATCTCTTTGACGATGGTGGCAAATTCTTCGTACGGAAAGTTGTAAGCAAAGTAAAAGTCGGTCAGCGAGTCACGGATGCGCGTCATGCGCAGTTCCCAGGTTTCAAAGGATTCCTGGGCGTAAGGGTCGTTCAATCCCTCGCGCTGCTGCGATTCGATGGATTTGGCGCGCACCTCCTCCTCGAATTTCTCTGCCTGGATGATGCCGCGGTTGAACAAGGCCCGGCGCATGCGCGCGCGAATGCGACCCGCCAAAATTGGGTACAGATTGAGCGCCAGGTATATGGCCAACACGCGGTCTGTGGACGGGTTCGGTACGGTCATGGCATCCCATTAATAAAAATCGGGGCACACCACTGGCGTGCCCCGATTCGCTTTTTGTTTATCCCAGGTGCATTGGCATGATGACATGCAGGAAGTTGTCGTCACCCACCGGCTTGACCACGCCCGGTGCGTTGGGCGCGGAGGTTTCTATCGCCACGTTGGGGGTCTTCACCACTTCAAGCACTTCGCGCAGGAATTTGACATTGAAGGCGATCAGCAGCCCCTGCCCATCCACCGTGGCCTCCACGATGGTCTCGTTCTTGCCGGTTTCTTCGGAGGTGGCCGAAATTTCCACTTCGCTGGGGCTCAATTCTCCAGTGGGCGCCTTGATGTTCAGCCGGGCCACGTTCGAGCCTTCGCGCGCAAAGATCTCGGCCTGCTTGCAGGCCTTTAGTAGCGCTGCCGTGGACAGGATGGTGCGCGATTTGTACGAGCGTGGAATGATCTGCTGATAATCAGGGAAGGTGCCATCGATGAGTTGTGAGGCCAGTTCAGCGTCCTTGACGTGGAAGACCACCTGGCCGCGTCCCTTGGGCAGCACCATCTGAATCACCTGGTCGCCATCCCCGGCGATGCGCGCCAGCTCGGAAAGCGCCCGGGCCGGGATGATGGCCGAAACCGGGGCCGTCACAGGCGAGGAGAGCAGCGCTTTGCGCACCGACAGGCGGAACCCATCTGCTGCTGCCAGCGTGACCTGGTCTTTGTCCACCGTCATCAACACACCCATTAGCACCGGGCGGGCTTCATCGGTCGAGGCGGCAAAGGCCACCTGGTGGATCATCTCCCTGAAGTCTGCCACATTGACCTGAATGGCGCTTTCAAAATCGGGCACCGGCATGGGCGGGAACTCCTGGGCGTCGATACATTTGATGTCGTTGTTGGAGGCACCCGAGCGCACATGCAAGGTCTGCGAGGCATCCAGGTTCAAGTTCACCTGCGATTCGGGCAGGGTATTCACCAGGTCTGCAAAGGTGCGTGCCGGCACCGTCGTGGAGCCTTCTTCTTCGATTTTTGCGCCAATCCAGCACGTGACTCCCAGTTCCAGGTTGGTGGCAGAGAGGCGCAGGCGTCCGCCATCGGTGGCAATCAGCACGTTGCCCAGCACGGGCAGGGTACTGCGCGGTGAAACGGCGCGCGAGACGGTGCCCAGACCGCGGGCCAGGTTCTCTTGTAACACGGTGACTTTCATGATGGCCTCTCCTCACTCAGATCTGAAAAGATTTTATCCTGAGAGGGGTAAAAAGTCAAAACAGGGCTACCCGGCTCAGTAATTTGCCGAAACCAGCAGCGACAAGACCAAAGCGAGCCCTACAAATAGGATTTGTGCTGCAAACAGGGCCGCAAACACGTAGGCCACCACCGTCCAGGCCGAGTTTGTGGATGGGCGGAATCGCACCGGCTGCCCTTCGGAGAGCGCCCGTGCAGCCCGCGCGGCCTGGTCGGCAGTCAGCCCCCCGGCCAACCAACCCGCACCCGGCTCCCCGACGACCATTTTTGTCCCGGCGAAATCCTTCAACCAAATACGCAGCGCCTCAGGCGGGGTGAGCGCCAGGGCAGCCGGCAGGATAACCGCCTGCGCTTCACTTTCAGCGGGCACACCCTCCTGCATGGCATGGATGTCGAGCGGCAGGCGCGCAGCGTGTTTTTGGAACGCCACGCGGATCGATTCGCCAAAAGCCGCATCGTCGGTTGAAAAGGCCACAACCCTGAAACCGCTTTGCTGCGCTTCAATCATTCCGGCGCTGCGGCGGCCATCGGTGCGCAGGCAGGCCAGGTGATATGCCAGCAAGGCAGCGAAGAGCACCAGCAGTTGCAGCGCGTCGAGCAAGGTGCGCACAAAATTTACATCCTGTGTGCCCAGTGCGGCGCGGATGAGCAGGTAGAACAACCCCACGGCTGAGGCCATGCCGCCGATGACGCTGGCGAACAAGACCAGGTACAGGTAGGCCTTTCGGATCACGGCCCGCCGGGCCTGCTCCCCAGATTCGGCGGCCAGCAGCGCTTCGGCTTGCATAGGCCGCCAGGTGAGCAGCCAGAGCGGCAGCCCCACAGCCAGCATTGCCAGGGCATTGGCCAGGCGTTCGGTAGCCACATTGCCAATTTGCCCGCTGCTGAACAGGTGGTCGATGCTGAACGAGAGCAGTCCCACTGCGCCCAGGAAGGTGGTCACCAACCCGATGAGACTGAGAATGTAGTAGTACAGTCGTTTGAGGTTGGCGGCCAGGCGCGAATCGGGCTGGGCGGCAATCTCGCTTTCAAGGATGCGGCCATAGTAGGCCCACACAGCGGCCAGCGGCACACCAATCGAAATGGGTCCGTCGATCAACTGCAGCAGGGTGCGCGTGTCCATCGCCTCGCCAAAGAGCAGGCGCAGCAGCACGGCCAGCAGCAGCCCGCCCGAGGCCAGCACGGTGATCACTCCGCCCAGGGCCAGCACGTAGAGTGCCGTCAGGCGCAGGCGCGAGTGCTGCTCGCCGGGTTCGGGCAGGGCTTCCTGGCAGACCCTCCAGCTATACACCCAAATGGGCGTGCCCACCAGTGCCAGCGCCAGCCCGTTTACGAACAATTCGCGGCCAGGTTCACCCATGATCGCGCCCGGGGTGTAGAACAGGTACTTGATGAGTTGTTGCACGCCAAAGATAGACAGCAGCAGCCCGATCACCAGCCAGATGTGGCGGTAAAGGCGGCGTACATCGGCAAAATTCGAGCGGTCGGTCAGGGTTTCCCAGTCGCTGCGGGCCACCCTGAAGAAGTAAAACGCGGCCACCGCATTGAGCGCGATGGCAATCAGGTTATCGCTCCAGGTTTGGCTGCCGCCCAGCAAAGCCAGGCGCGGGTTGAGCGCCGCGCTTTGAACCAGGCTGCGGTTGATGAAGGCCAACAGGTTGCTGACCACCGGGATGAGCGTGGCCAACAAGGCCGCGTGCAGGAAGACCGCCCGCACACTGGCGGTGTGTTCTTCAGTGTCGCGGGTGGCGGCGCGCTGGACCCAAACCCAGTGCAGCAGGAAGATGGGAACCCCCACCAGGATGAGCGCCAGCGCCTGGGCCAGCGTCTCTGTGCCGGGCAGCAGCGCACTGCTCATAATACTGCGCAGCAGCCCGATCAGCCCCCAAATGATGATCTCAAGGCTGACGAGGCTGACCGCGTAAAAATACAGGCGACGGATGGTTTGCATGATCTCTCCGAATGAAAGCCGGGCTATGGAACGGGTTTGGCTTCGATGGGCTTCTGATACCAATCATAGTACCAGAAATAGTACGGCATTTGCGTCACTTTCCATTGGCCATTTTGCAGGGTCAGGGACGCGCCCTCGGTGTTGCGATATCCGCTGGAAAACGGGTCGGACGGATTGTAATAAGTGAAGACTTGCACGGTGGCAGAATCCGCGTAGATTTCAGCGGCGCCCACTTCGGTGCCTACGTTTTGCGGGTTGATGTAATTGAAAACAAACGCCTCGCGGAATTGCTCGAACGAAGGCTTGAATTCTTCTTCTGCCAGGTAGCTGTAAGCTTTTTCGTAATCGCGGTTGTACACCGCCAGGATGTAGTTATGCGCCACACCCTCCGGGGTGTCATCGGGGCGATAGGCGCGATTTTCCTGGCGGACAAAGAATAGCGCCAGCGCAAGCACAACCAGCGCGGCGATCCCGATCAGAATTCCGGTGAGAAAGCGGTCTTGTTTCATGAAAATATCCTTTTTGGGGGACTAGACGCAGGAAGGCGCTTGCAGGTTCCCGGCGTGCGGCAGGTTGCAGTCATATAGAGATTGTAGTGAATTTGGTCACGAAAGGCAAGCAGGCGATCGGGCTTTTGCCAGCTTTGTGTGCGCATGCGCGCCGCATTTCGACCCCGCGAACGCAGCGGCAGGCGGTTGCTTCACAGAAAATGCGCATTTTTTGGGCATCATTTAGTATTGACAATAAAGAACAAATGTTCTATAATATGCGTATCAATACCTCAGCAGTTTCGCATTCGTTTTCCTGCCCACCCGGAGGATAAAATGGAAAACCTAATTATTGCGATGTGCCTTATCGCTTTAGCCCCGGTCTATGTTGGTTTGTTGGCCTCCTTCTTTCCGAAGAATCCTGGCCGTTCCGGCGGCTCCGGGCTCAAAAACCCGCCTGCCACTCCGCGCCGAACCCAGCCCCCGCGCATGACGTTTTCTGTCGTGGCGCTGGCGCAATGGGACGCGCAAAACCTCAATGGCGATATGCCACAGGCGTACTTTTTCGCCTGCCCGGCATGTACAGGTGGAGATTTGTTATGAGCGCCCCCAAACGCTGCACCTTTGAACTGCCGGTCGATCTCTATAATGCGCTGGCAGAAACGGCCGAACGGCACAATACCAGCGTGGTCGATATCCTGCGCAAGTACATCAAGCTGGGTTTGTTGGCTACCGAGCCAGGTACGCTGATATTGCTGCGCAAAGACGGCCAGGACCAGCCGGTCATCTTGCTCATGTAAGGGGGGCGCATGGAAGAAGAATCACCCGCCCTGCGTGAAGAGTCGTTGGACGCCTTTTTCGACCGCCTGAAGCCAGCTCTGGCTGAATGGATCAAAAAGGTGAGGGTTTTCTTTGAAGAAATCCCGTTTTCACCGCCAGACGACCAACCCAAGACATGAGCAGCCCTGGGCAGCCTTCTGGTATACTTTTTCTAATTCCAGAGAAAAGGAGCCATACCCATGACCACCCCCATCCCACATTGGGACCTGACCAATGTGTATCCCTCGCTCGAATCGAAAGAGTTCGAAGCTGCCATTGCCGATGCCAAAGCGCAGATTGCCGAGATGGAAAGGTATTTTGATGAGCGCGTCAGCAAGACCAACGCCTCCACCCCGCCCGCCAAACTGGCCGCGCTGGTCGGTGAGGGCGTCGAGCGCTCGAATAAATTGGGAGAGTTGGTCGGCACGCTCTGGCCGTACATCTCTTCCTTTGTTTCCACCAACTCGCGCGACATGCTGGCCATGAAGAAATTCTCCGAATTCCAGCAGATGATGGTGCCCGCCCAGAACCTGGGCACCCGCTTTCAGGCCTGGGTTGGCACGCTCGGCCCCGTGCTCGACCAGGTCGTTGACCTGAACGACTCTGCCCGGGCGCACGCCTTCAACCTCAAGGAAACCGCCGAACAGGCCAAATACCTGATGTCGGACAAGGAAGAATTCCTGGCCGCCGAGCTGAACCTGAGCGGCGCCAGCGCCTGGAGCAAATTGCAGGGCACCGTCACCTCGCAACTCACCGTCGATTTCGAGTTGGACGGCCAGGTCAAGAAGCTGCCCATGCCGGCCCTCATCAACCTGCACTCGCACCCCAGCGAAGACGTGCGCCGCCGCGCCTACGATGCCGAGATGAAAGCCTGGAAATCGGTGGAAGAACCGCTGGCCGCCTGCATGAACGGCATCAAAGGCACCGTCAACACGCTCGACAAGCGCCGCGGGCGCGAAGATGCCCTGCACAGCGCCATCGACGCGGCCCGCATCGACCGCGCCACGCTCGAAGCCATGCTGGGTGCCATGGAAGCCTCCTTCCCCATGTTTCGCAAGTATTTCAAGTCCAAGGCCAAACGCTTCGGGCAGCAAAAACTGCCCTGGTGGAACCTGTTTGCCCCGGTGGGCACGGCCAACAAGCAGTATTCGTGGGATGAAGCCCGGGCCTTCATCCTCAAGAACTTCAGCACCTTCTCGCCAGACCTCGAGTCCTTCGCCCGGCGCGCCTTCGACAGCCAGTGGATCGACGCCGAACAGCGCGAAGGCAAGCGCGGCGGCGCGTTCTGCATGGGGCTGGATGGCGTCAAAGAGAGCCGCATCCTGTGCAATTTCGACGGTTCGCTCGATCAGGTCAGCACCATTGCGCACGAACTTGGTCACGGGTTCCACAACGCGTGCGCCTACGAGTCCAACAAGACCCCCATGCAGCAGGATACGCCCATGACCCTGGCCGAAACGGCCTCTATCATGTGCGAAACCATCGTCATGGAGGCCGTGCTCAAGGACGCCACCGACCCGCAGGAACAACTGGCCATCCTGGAAACTCGGCTGGTGGGTGATGCCCAGGTGATCGTGGACATCTACTCGCGTTACTTGTTCGAGAAGGAAGTTTTCGAGCGCCGCGCCCAGTCCGAGCTTTCGGCAGATGACCTGAACGACGCAATGGAACGGGCCCAAAAAGCCACCTATGGCGACGGGCTGGACGAGAACGCCCTGCACAAGTACATGTGGACCTGGAAACCGCACTACTACAGCGCCGGGCGCTCGTTCTACAACTTCCCGTATGCATTTGGGCTACTGTTCGGGCTGGGGTTGTACGCCATCTACCAGCAGCGCGGCGAAGCCTTCGTAGCCGATTACAGG
This sequence comes from Anaerolineales bacterium, assembly GCA_034433165.1. Taxonomy (GTDB): domain Bacteria; phylum Chloroflexota; class Anaerolineae; order Anaerolineales; family Villigracilaceae; genus DAOUAP01. The sequence continues at coordinate 14,225 of DAOUAP010000018.1, forward strand.
CACCTGCTGGCCTCCACCGGCGAGTCCAGCGCCGCCGACCTGGCCGCCCGCTTTGGCATCGACATTCGCTCGCGCAAGTTCTGGGAAGACTCGCTGGCCATCATTGGCAAGAAAATCGACCGCTACTGCGAACTTTAATTCACCCATTTTATGAAGGGGCGGGCCAGCGGCTCGCCCCTTTTTCATTACCGTGGTGTGCGGCGAAGCGCACAAATCAAAAGATCAGGGCGCAACCCTGACCTACCTGAACAGTGCATCGATCATCTCATCAAGAGGCGGAGACTCCGCCTCCTTTACGTTTAACCACGCCAGGAACTCTACGTTTCCTTTGGGGCCTAGCACCGGCGAACGGGCCAGCCCGCGCACGCCGAAGCCGGTCTGCTGCGCAAAGGCGAGCACCTCGCTCAATACCCGGCGATGCACCTCCGGGTCGCGGATGACGCCCTTGTGTTTGGCCGACTCTCTGCGCCCGGCTTCGAACTGGGGTTTGATCAGGACGAGCGCATCTCCCCCCGTTTTTCCCGAAAATGGGGGGAGAGGGGGAAGGGTAAACCAATTTCTAATTACCGGCAGCAAAATTCGCAGCGAGATGAACGACGCATCGCACACCACCAAATGCACCGGCTCGGGCAGGGATTCGACAAAGCGGGCGTTGGTCTCCTCCATGACGACTACGCGCGGGTCCGAGCGCAGCTTCCAGTGCAGGATGCCCTTGCCCACGTCGATGGCGTACACTTTCGCCGCGCCGTGCTGGAGCAGGCAGTCAGTGAAGCCGCCGGTCGAAGCGCCGACATCGGCACAGGTGAGACCGGCCGGGTTAACCGGGAAAGTTTTCAGCGCGGCCAGCAGTTTGTCGCCGCCGCGCGAGACGAAGCGCGGCCCGGCATCCACCACCACATCGACATCGCCTGCAATGGTCTGAGAGGGTTTATCGGCCACCTGCCCGGCAATGCGCACCTGACCGGCCATCACCAGCGCCTGGGCTTTGGCGCGGCTTTCGGCCAGCCCGCGTTCGACGAGCAGCAGGTCAAGACGGGTTTTGGTCATGACGCTATTGTACCCTTCGATAACACATGCGGCAGCCCTTGCCTCGGACTGCGCCTCTGTTTCACCTTCGCCGCACCATTCGGGTTTTCCTCATCATCCCCCCCATAGACCGGATTCGCCTCCAGATAGCGCCAAATCGCATCCATCTCGCGCTTGTTGCGGATGATGCGTTCGTAGTAGTTGCGCTGCCAGATGGGGGTGCCAGCCATGTTTTTATCCAATTTCCAGATGCTTGGTCACAATCGATTTGAATTGCCCCATGATTGCGCCCATCGAGCCTGGCTTGGGCGACATTGCATGGGTAGGGGCGAGCCGTCGGCTCGCCCCTACCCGCATCTAAAGCTTAGGAAACCGCGAAACCACCACCGCCGCCCCCGGCAGCGTGGCCTTATCCTTCATCGTCATTTCGGCGGGGGCGACACCGGCGTCTTTGGGCGAACCTTGGAAGATGAAAATCGGCGTGCCTTCGACGGCGTTGGGCAGGGTGACATAAGCCTGGCCGGTCAGGGTGCCTTCACTGTCCAGCGAACAGGACGTGACCCAGCCAATCACCTTGCCCTTCTTGTCCACTACCGGGTCGCCGTTGTGCGCCATGCGCACGCCCTGCTCGGTGAAGCGGAAACGGATGACCACGCCCTTGCGGGCCTTCTCACGCGCCATAAAGGCTTCGCGCCCGATGAAATAGGGCTTGTAAGGCTTCACGTACGAGCCAAACCCGCCTTCCGCCACGCCCAGGTCACGTTCGCCGAACTTGCCGGAGCCGAGGCCCATCTCGTGACCGTAGAGCGGCAGACCGGCTTCGGTGCGCAGGCTGTCGCGCGCGCCCAGGCCAATCGGCTTGACACCAAACGCTTCGCCCGCCTTCAGCACCGCGTTCCAGAAATCCACCGCGCGGTCAGGATGCACGAACAGCTCAAAAGCCATTTTCTCGCCGGTGTAGCCGGTGCGCGAGACGATCAAATCAAATCCACCGATAACCGCATCGCACAACTCTGTCCGCTTCAACTTCATTATCTGTTTCCGTGTTTCCGCGTCGACTCCCATCGCCAACAAAATATCCCGCGACCTCGGCCCTTGCAGGGCAATATCCACGCGCATGTCGTCGCCCACTTGCGGGTCACGCAGGTTGCGGATGACCGCTTCGTAGCCAAACGTCCGCGCCCACGGGCGGGCATTGTCAATCTTCACCGCGCCGTCGCGCACGCTTTCGAGCCAGGTGCGGTCTTTGTCATCGTTCGACGCGTTCACCACCACCAGGAACTTCTCGCCGCCGCCTGTCCCCGAATGGGGGCGCCGGTAGACCAGCGTATCATCAATCACATCGGCATCGGGGGTCAGGAAGTGCGTGTACAGGCTCTCGCCCGCGCCCAGCCCGCCGCAATCGTTGCCGCAGACCGTATCCAGGAAGGACGCCGCATCGCGCCCCAACACCTCGTACACGCCCATGTGCGAAACGTCAAACAAGCCTGCCGCCTGGCGCGTGGCGAGATGTTCTTCCTTCACACCCGTGTACTGCACGGGCATCTCCCAGCCCGCAAACGGTACCAGGCGCCCGCCCAGGGATTTGTGGACATCGTACAAACGGGTGCGTTTTAACGCCCCCTCAGACTCATTCCACACGAAATCCGGTTTTGCTGCGCCGCTACCCGCATCCTGAATACCGATAAACCAGGGCTTCGCGCCATCCGTTTCGGCTATCCGTTTATCCGCTGCCAGATCCGCTCCCGCATCCGCCACAATGACCGGCCCCGGCAGGCGCATCGGGTCTGGATCCGCTTTCCCATCCAGCCGGGTGGAGACGTAGCCGTCCGACAGGTCACGCAGCCAGGTGGCCACGGCCCCGGCATCGGCGGCGGGGACGGCCAGCTGGTAGCTGCCGCCTTCGAGACAGGTCAATGTGCCAGCCACAGCCCCACCTGCCCCCGAACGGGGGTTCGGAGTGGCAACCGACGTTTCCATGGCGGAACCCGGCTTGAGGGCCGAAAGGTCTGCGCTGAGGGTGTAATCCAAAAACTGGCGGACGCGACTCCCCTCAAGGGAGAAAACGCCCGTTGCGGAGACATCATCCACATAATAAAAGTGGGGGTAGCCCGATTTTTCGTACTCGAAGTCCACGCCCGCGCTTTCCGCCATTTCGCGCACTTTCAGGCGGGCGTCGTTGAGTAAATTGAAGTCCACTTTGGCGCGTTTTTTCTTGCCTTCGCGCACGGTTTCGACGGTGTGCGTGGCGCAGCCGAGCAGCAGGTCGGCGATGATGTCTGCTAGGGCGCGGGTTTGGGTTTCGTCGAATCCGCGCTGGGTGATCCAGGGCGTGCCCAGGCGGATGCCGCTCGGGTCGCGCGAGTCTTTGTCGCCGGGGATGGTATTGCGGTTGACGACGATTCCGGCAATGTCGAGGATGCGCGCCGCCATGTCGCCGGTCAGACCGGGGATGCTGGTAACATCGATGTTGACCAGATGGGTGTCGGTGCCGCCGAAGGGGATGCGCAGACCGCGTTTGGCGAACTGGTCTGCCATGGCGACGGCGTTTTTGACGGTCTGGGCTTGCAGGGCCTTGAACTGTTCCGTTTGTGCCAGCTTGAAGGTCAGCGCCAACGCAGCAAAAATGTGGACGTGCGGGCCGCCCTGCTCGCCGGGAAACACGGCCCGGTCAATTTTCTTGGCGATTGCGGCATCGGTGGTCAGCAGGACTGCCCCGCGCGGGCCATCCAGCGACTTGTGGGTGGTGGACATGGTAACGTGGGCATAACCAATGGGCGACGGGATAACGCCCGCGGCGACCAGCCCGCCCAGGTGGGAGATATCCGCCAGGAAGGTCGCGCCGACTTCATCGGCAATCTCGCGGAACTTCTTCCAATCGGGCATCCACGAGTACGATGACGCCCCGGCGATGAGGAGTTTGGGTTTGTGCTCCAGCGCCAGGGCGCGGACGGTGTCGTAATTGATCTTTTGGGTTTCGGGGTCCACGGCATAATGCACGGCCTTGAACCACTTGCCGGAGCGGTTGACGGACGAGCCGTGCGAAAGATGCCCGCCGTGCAGCAGGTTCATGCCCATAATGGTGTCGCCCAGGTTGACCAACGCCTGGTAAACGGCGTTATTGGCCGGCCCGCCCGAAAGCGCCTGCACGTTAACGAAAATTTGCTCGGGACTCACGCCGTTGGCGGCGAAGGCGTGCCGCGCGCGGCTGATGGCCAGCGATTCGACAATGTCGGCGTATTCGACGCCCTTGTAGTAGCGCGGGTCGCCGTAGCGGCGGTACTCGCCGAGGCGCTCACCGTAGTTGAACAGATCGGCGTCGTCCATTTTGCGCCAGCTGTCTTCGGGGTAGCCCTCAGCGTAGATGTTCTGGAAGGCGCTGCCCATCGCTTCGCGCACGGCCAGCGGGGCCTGGCTCTCGGACGGGATGAGGATCAATTTGCGGGCCTGCCGCTCGGCTTCGAGTTGGGTCAGTTTGTAGACTTCAGGGTCGAGATCAGCCAGGGAACCGCGGAAAAGGAAATCGGACATGGTTTACTCCAGTGGATTAGATTAGGAGATGAGTAGAGAGAAGCTGATTAGTGAGCGGACAAAAGCATTGGATACTTTTCTCTTCTCACAATTCTCTGCTCACTGATAAGTGAATTGTAGGACGGATTGGGGATAGGGGCAAGTGAAGAATGGCACATTAAAATAAAAGCCCCGCGCAGGGCGGGGACAGTGTGGGCGCTGCCCGCAGGGGGCTTCGCACAGGGACTCGAACCCCCGACCTTATCATCCCTTCAATGGGGGTCGCGGTAAAGGAAAAGCCCCGCGCAGGGCGGGGACAGTGTGGGCGCTGAGGGACTCGAACCCCCGACCTTCTCGGTGTAAGCGAGACGCTCTAACCAACTGAGCTAAGCGCCCGTTTTTTGGGCGAAGCGCCCGTTTTTTGGGTGCAACAGAAATTATACCGCAATTAGCGTGAAACCAGCCGGTACACCCGCTTGCGAACGGGCGGCATCGCAGCGCGGGCGAGCAAGGAAGTGCAGCAAGCAGACTTGCGCCGGGCGAAAATATGCTAAACTCGATTCAACCATTGCACCGTGGAGGATGTCATGCGCATTGTCCGTTACCAGGTCAAGAACGAAACGCCGCGCACCGGCTGGATATTGGAAGACCAGGTGGGCCCGATTGAAGGCAACATCTTTACCGAATACCGCCGCCTGAAAGTGGACACCCCGCTCGAAGCGGCCCGCCTGCTGGCCCCGGTGCTGCCGGGCAAGATCATTTGCGTAGGGCGCAACTTCGTGGAACACGCCCGCGAACACAACGCAGAAGTGCCCAAGGTGCCGCTCATCTTCTTCAAGCCGCCCTCGTCGGTCATCGGGCCGGGTGAGACCATCGTCCTGCCGCCGCAGTCGCAGCAGGTGGAGCATGAGGCGGAACTGGTGGCCGTCATTGGCAAGCGCGGGCGCAACATCACCGCCGAGCAGGCCCGCGACTACATCCTAGGCTATACAGTAGGCAACGACGTGACCGCCCGCGACCTGCAGCGCAGCGACAACCAGTGGACGCGCGCCAAAGGCTTCGATACCTTTTGCGCCTTCGGCCCGTGGATCGACACCGACTTCGACCCCTCCGACGCGCTTATCATCTGCAAGGTCAACGGCGAACCGCGCCAGATGGCCTCGACCCGCGACATGGTCTTCAGCGTCAGCACGCTGGTGGCCTTCATTTCCTCGGTGATGACGCTCGAGCCCGGCGATCTGATCTTCACCGGCACCCCGGCTGGGGTTGGCCCGCTGCTGGATGGCAACGAAGTGGTGTGCGAGATCGAGGGGCTGGGCGTGCTGAAGAACCTGGTAAAGAAAGCTTAATTATGCTCCGAACCACCCCATTCCACGAACGGACATCCACACTGTGCCTGGCGCAGAACTGGCGGCGCTGGGCGGGCTGCATCGTGGCCGGGTCGTACGACCTGACGCTCGACCGCGAATACTGGGCCATCCGCAACGCCGCCGCGCTGATCGATGTCTCGCCGCTGATGAAGTACATCATCACGGGGCGCGATGCGGCCCGGTTGCTCAACCGCATCACCACCCGCAACATCGACAAGCTGGCCGTGGGACAGGTTTACTACACCGGCTGGTGCGACGAAGACGGCAAAATGCTTGACGATGGCACCGTCAGCCGCCTGGATGAAACCACCTACCGCCTGACCTCCGCTGACCCGTCGCTGAGGTGGCTGTCGATGAACGCTGTCTCGCTCGAGGTGGACATAACGGAAGTGACCCACAGCGTGGCCGCGCTCAGTTTGCAGGGGCCCCGCTCGCGGGTCGTCCTCAACGGGTGCTGCGAGTCGCCTGTCGATGGGTTGAAATACTTCCGGCTGATGAAGAATTCGATCTACGGCATCCCGGTCACCATCTCGCGCACCGGCTACACCGGCGACCTGGGCTACGAGATTTGGATGGATGCAGGCTCCGCACTGACGGTCTGGGACGCGCTGATGGACGCCGGTCACGACCACGGCATCGCGCCAACCGGCATCCTGCCGATGGATATTGCGCGCGTGGAAGCCGGGCTGTTCATGATCGAAGTGGATTACACCGCCGCCACGCACGCCATCATCGAGGCGCAGAAATCCTCGCCGTTCGAGCTGGGGCTGGACTGGACGGTGAACCTGGACAAACCCGGCTATTTTGTGGGGCGGCGCGCGCTGGAACGTGAAGCCCGCGAAGGCCCGGCATGGAAAATGGTGGGGCTGGAAGTGGACTGGAACCCGATGGAGCGCCTGTTCAGGCAGGTGGGGCTGCCGCCGCAGCTGCCCGCCGCGCCCCTGCGCGCCAGCCAGCCGGTTTTTTCGGGCGGCGTGCAGGTGGGGTACGCCTCCACGAGTGCGTGGTCGCCGGTGTTGAAGAAATTCATCGCGCTGGCGCACATCCAGCGGCCGTATTACGAACTGGGGACGGACCTGCGCCTCGAAGTGACCGTGGAGCACCACCGCCAGCACACCGCAGCAAAAGTGGTCAAAACACCATTCTACGAGCCGGAGTGGAAGAAGAAATGAGACTTGCCACAGAGGCGCAGAGCGCGCGGAACTTTCTTGAAGAATCTCGGCGATCTCAGCGCCTCTGCGGTAAAACCGGAATAAACCTATGACATTACATACTTACGATGCCATCATCATCGGCGGCGGGCACAACGGGCTGATCAACGCCGCCTACCTGGCCCGCGCCGGGAAAAAAGTGATCGTGCTCGAACGGCGCCCCATCGTGGGCGGCGCAGCCGTGACCGAGGAGATCTTCCCCGGCTTCCACTTCACCGAATTTTCATACGTGGTCAGCCTGCTGCGCCCGGAGATCATCCGCGAGCTGGAACTGCCCAGGCACGGGCTCAAGATCCTGCCGCTGCCGAGCACCTTCACACCCATGGAGAACGGCGACTACCTGGCCGCCTGGGACGACCACGACCTGACCCGCCGCGAACTGTACCGCCACTCGCCAAAAGATGCCGAAGCCTACGATGAATACGCGCGCGTGATGGTGCGCATGGCCATGGCCGTCAAGCCGCTCATCAGCCTGGTGCCGCCCGATCCCTCCTCGCTGTCCATCCGCGACCTGATGGGCCTGCTCAAGGTGGGGGAATACGCCGCCAGCCTGAGCCAGAAAGACCTGTACCAGCTCGCCAAACTGGTTACACAGTCCTCCGCCGACCTGCTGGATGAGTGGTTCGAGACCGACGCGCTCAAAGGAACCAAGTCGGCCAGCGGCATCATCGGCACTTTCCTGGGGCCGCGCTCACCCGGCACGGCCTACGTGCTACTGCATCACTACATGGGCGAGATCGACGGGGCGTTCCGCGCCTGGGGTTTTGCAAAGAACGGTTCGGGGGGCGTGACCGCGTCGATTGCCAGCGCGGCGCGCGCCCTGGGCGTCGAGATCCGCACCCAGTCGCCGGTCAAACAGGTCACCGTCAAGAACGGGCGCGCAGTTGGCGTGGCGCTCGAAAACGGCGACGAGTTCCACGCAAAAGTGGTCGTTTCGGCCGCCGACCCCAAACGCACCTTCCTGCAATTCGTCGAGCCAAAATACTTCCCGGACGAGTTCGTCACCCAGATCCGCAACTTCCGCACGCGTGGCTCTTCGGGCAAACTCAACATCGCGCTGAGCGAACTGCCCAATTTCACCGCACTGCCCGGCGACGGTCCGCTGCACCGCGGCGCGATCTCCATCAGCCCAAGCATCGACTACATCGAACGCGCCTACGATGACGCCAAATACGGGCAGGTCTCGCGCCGCCCGTACATCGACATGATCATCCCCTCCATGATCGACCCCGACATGGCCCCGCCCGGGCAGCACGTCATGTCGTGCTTTGTGCAATACGTGCCCTACGATGTCGAGGGCGGCTGGACCGACGAGAAAAAAGACCAGTTCGCCGAACACGTCATCGCCACCATCGAGCAGTACGCCCCCAACTTCCGCCGCGCCATCATCGGCAAACAGGTCATCACCCCGGTCGATATCGAGCGCATCGCGGGCATCACCGGCGGCAACATCTTCCACGGCGAGCTGCTGCTGCACCAACTCTTCTTCCTGCGCCCCGCCCCGCAGTGGGCCGACTTCCGCACCCCGCTGCCCGGCTACTATCTGGCCGCCAGCGGCGCGCATCCCGGCGGCGGCGTAATGGGCGCGGCAGGCAAACTGGCCGCGATGGAAATTTTGAAGGATTGGAAATAATTTACCGCAGAGGCGCAGCGTTTCTGATTGTTTCAGCGTCCTCTGCCTCTCCGCGGTGAAAGGTTTTTTTTATGCCAAACTACGACATCATCATCGTCGGCGCGGGGCACAACGGGCTGACCGCCGCCGCCACCCTCGCCAAAGCGGGCAAACGCGTGCTCGTGCTCGAAAAACGTCCGGTTGTTGGCGGCGCGTGCGTTGGGGATGGCAACGCCCCGGGATTCGCCCCATTCTTAGGCGGCATGCTCCGCCCGGATATCATCCGCACCCTGGGGCTGGAACGCTACGGCCTGCAACCGGCTCCCGCCAAAGCGGCCTTCACCTCCCTGTTGCCGGGCTCCGACACCCTCACCCTCGACCCCGACGCCACACAAGCAGCCGAGTCCATCCGCCGGTTCTCCGAAAAAGACGCCGCGCGCTGGCCAGACTTTGTTGCCTTCATGGGCAAAGCCGCCGCCTTCCTCGACGCCTCCTACCGCACCATCATCCCGCCCCTGCCCAAGTTCGACCTGACCGAAGGCATCCCGCTGGCCCAACTGGGACTCAAACTGCGCGGCATGGGGCGCCGCGACATGCTTAACATCATCCGCGCCCTGCCCATGACCGCCCAGGAACTGACCGAAGAGTGGTTCGAGTCCGACGTGGTGCGGGCTGCGGTCGCCTCGCTCGGCATCCACGGCGTCACCCTCGGAGTCATGTCCGCCGGCACCGGGTTCAACCTGATCCACAACTGGCTCAACCGCGGCGGCATGGCCCAACCCAACCCCGGTCACACCGGCGAGATTGCCAGCGCCCTCGCGCAGGCCGCCAAAGCCCTCGGCGTTGAGATCCGTACCAGCGCAGAAGTGACCCGCATCCGCGTGGAGCGCGAAACCGTGCGGGGCGTCACCCTCGCCAGCGGCGAAGAGATCAGCGCCCCGGTGGTGCTCTCCAACGCCGACCCCAAACGCACCCTGCTTGGGCTGGTCGGCGCGCCGGAACTGCCGCCCACCTTTGTCTGGCAGTCCCGGAACATAAAAATGCGCGGCTCGGTGGCAAAGCTCCGCATCACCCTCGCCACCCCGGCTGCGAACCTCATCCGTTTATCCGCACCCCAATCGGCTCCCGCATCCGCTACTTTTGTGATCGCCCCCTCGCTGCGCTACCTCGAAAAAGCCTACGACACCGCCAAATACGGGCAGGTTTCCGAAAACCCCTACCTGGAAATTACTGTGCCCGCCGCCAATACGCTGGATGTCCACTTCCAGTTTGCGCCTTACAGCCTCAAACAATCGACCTGGGACCTGGAACGCGAAACCTTGCACCAACTCACCCTGGATACGCTTTCCGAATACATCCCCACCCTTCACGCCTCACGCATCACAATTCACTCCCTCACCCCGCTCGACCTCGAACAGACCTACGGACTCACCGAAGGCGACCTCAACCACGGGCAGATCATGCTCGACCAGTTCTTCTTCATGCGCCCCATTCCCGGCTGCGCCGACCACACCACCCCCATCGACGGGTTATACCTGTGCGGCAGCGGAGTCCACGCCGGGGGCGGGGTCAGCGGCGCAAGCGGACGCAACGCCGCCAGGAAGGTGCTCAAAGGTTAATGCCAGATATTTTCGTAATTCCCCTGGACCAGTTTCCCCTCCGCAAAGCGCGCCGGGGTCAGTGCCGAAATATCCACCGTCTTCGCCGCCCCATCCACGATCAGTTCCGCCATGCACAGCCCCACCGCCGGGGCAATCTTGAATCCCGTGCCGCTGAAACCGCAGTCCAGGTAAAAGCCATCTGGTCCGGCTGCGCCCAGCAGCGGGTGCTGGTCGGGCGTGATGCCATCGTAGCCGCCGTGCGCGCTGTGCAGCGCCCCGCGCTCCATCAGCGGCACGCGCCCGCAAATGCGCTCGATGGCGCGCTCCACGAAACCCGGTTTAGCGTGGTCGGCGTCGCCGTCCGGCGATTCGCCCAGCGGGTTGCCATCCTCCAGCCCCACCAGCGTCAGCCCGCCCTCAGGGCGAAAATACAACTCCCTCGGGAAGTCGATCACGGTCGGGTGCCCCGTCTCCATCCCCGGCGGGCGCACCACGAACATCGTGTCGTGCCGCCAGGTGTCATACGGCAGGTTGAGCCCGGCCATTTTGTTGACCTGGCCGGCCCATGCCCCCGCGGCATTGACCACCACCGGGGCCGCGTACACGCCCTGGCTGGTTTCCACACCCGTCACGCGCCCACCCGAAACCTGGATACCGTTAACTGAGCAGTTTTGCACCAACCGGGCCCCCTTTTCGCGCGCCGCAGACATCAGCGCGGACGCGGTATCGCTCGGCATGGCATAGCCCGATTCGGGCTCGTAGGCAGCGATGTCGAAGTCATCAGTCGCAAAGGAGGGCGCCAATCGCTTGACATCGTCGGCAGTGATGATAAAAGCAGGGATGCCTATGCGCTGGTGCATCTCGACATTTTTACGCAGCGCAGCCTGGTTCTCGCGCGCCACGATCTGAATGAAACCCGTGCGCGTGAACCCGCAATCGCCGCCGACCATTCCCTTCCAGTTGCGGAAATACTGGAAGGACTCCCACGCCAGCCGCGAATCAACCTCGGTGTCGTAGTGCATGCGCACCAGCCCGCTCGAGCGGCCGGTGGCCCCCGCGCCGAGGAATCGTTTTTCGAGCACAGTCGCTTTCACGCCGCGCTGCGCCATGTGGAAGGCCAGGCTCGCGCCGTGCACCCCGCCGCCAATGATGATGACATCTGCCGTGTTGGTCATGGTTTCTCTCTTTTGTCGTGGCGCGAGTGCGTCGCACCCTTATTCTATCGTCGTCACAATTGTGTTCTTCGCCCCGGCCGCGCGCAGCGCCGCCGCGACCGATTCCGCCATCTCCGGCGTCACCAGCGCGATCATGTTGCCGCCGCGCCCGCCGCCGCTCAACTTGGCGCCCGGCGCCCCGGCGGCGCGCGCCGCACCCACCAGCCGGTCGAGTTCCGGGCTGGAGACGGTCATCTCTTGCAGCAGCGCGTGGTTGGCATCCATCAGCGGGCCCAACGCTTCCGTACGCCCGCTTTCGATTGCAACTCGCGCCTGCTTTACAATCTCCCCCACCTGGTCGAAGACCGCCTCCCAACGCGGCTTATCGGCTTCCCAGAGCTTGCGCACATCCCCCACCGATTCCTTCGTGGGCGCAGAGATGCCGGTATCACCGATCACAATGGTGAACGGCGCACCGACTGTGAACGTCTCGATGGGCTGCCCGCGCACGAAATAGACCGGGCGCGCATAGGTGATGACAGTGTTGTCGATGCCGGATGGCGTGCCATGATGCAGCTTCTCAACCGCGTAGGCGATCCCGTTCACCTGGTCATCAGTCAGAGACCGCCCAAGCGCCCCCGCCAGCGCGCGGATGAGCGCCACGCTGACAGCCGCGCCCGACCCCAGCCCCGAGGCCACCGGAATGGTGGAGGTCACCCGCACCCACATCGGCGGCAGCGAGTCCACGCCCAGGGCGCGCCGCGTCGCATCGATAACGGCCGCCAGCGCATGGGGCGTGTGTTCCGCGCGCAGGGCCGCCAGGGCGGCCGAAAGCCCAATATCCGGCGCGTCGATCCAGACATGATTCTGCCAGTCTGTCCCCCACAAATCCGTTTCTTTCCGCTTGTCCGTAGTTATCCGTTTGTCCGCTTCAAGGTCCGCTGCCACATCCGCATGCACTTGTGTGACGGGCACCGCCAGGGCGGGGCGCGCGTACACCACGGCGTGCTCACCAAACAGGATGATCTTGCCGGGCGCGGAGGCGTGGGTCATGAGAGGTAAAAGACCCCCAGCACCACCAGGGCGCACAGCGCCAGCGTGACCTGCAGCGGCCGGTCTGAGAGCAGCACCTCTTCCGGCGCGCCGGTTTCATGCGTGACCTGGATGAGATACATGTAGCGAAAAATGCCGTAGATCACGAACGGGATGGTCAGCATCATGCTGTGGTTGTCGGGCAGGTTGGGCGCACTGAAGGTGTAGAGCATGAAGGCCACAATGGTGGTTGCCGAAACGATCAAGATGTACTGGTCGAGCAGCGGGATGGTGTAGCCTTCCAGCACTTTGCGGTGGCTGCCCGCGCCCCGGTCGAGCAGGGCCAGCTCGGCGCGGCGTTTGCCGAAGCCCAGGTACAGCGCCAGCAGGATGGTCATCACGTACAACCAGGGCGAGAACCGCTCCACGGTAATGAGTGTGACCCCGCCATGCACGCGCAGCACAAACCCGAACGCCACCACCAACACATCCAGGATCGGCATGTGCTTGAGCCAGTGCGAATACGCAAAATTGATGACGAGATATGCCCCCAGCACGGCTGCAAAGACCGGTTCGAGCAGCCAGGCCAGCGGCAGCGAGACACCGATCAGCAATATGGCCACGATCCAGGCCATGCTGATAGGCAGCTTGCCGGAAGGCAGCGGGCGCAGTTTTTTGCCTGGATGCTGACGGTCAGTATCAATATCCACGATGTCATTGAGGATGTACACCGCACTGGAAATGAGCGCGAACAGGGCAAACCCGCCCAGGGTGCGCAGCAACGCCTCGACATGGAACAACTGCTTGTCGAAAACCAGCGCCAGAAGAATAAAGCCGTTCTTTGTCCATTGGCGCGGACGCATGAGTTGGATAAGGGCGCGAAACATAATCCAATTTTACCTTTACCCAATAAAAAAGCGTAAAACGAGATACATTACGTTTTACGCTTTTGCTGTCCGGCGTACTTCAGGCTTATTCGTCCAGGTAATCGTCCTCGTCGCCATCGTCCACATCGTCGTACTCGATCTCGACCTTTTCCTGGTCAAAGTTGAGCCACAGCAGCAACACCTGCCCCTCTTCAGTCTCGATGAAACGGGCCGCCACAATGGGCGTTTGCTCTTCAAGCCCCAACTCGTTGCGGTAGTGCAGGTTGATGGGTTGGCGGTTTTTCCACTGGCGGTAGCAGCGCTCCACCAGGGCGGGGCCATTGAAGGTGCGCAGGCGCGTTTGCGCCATCACCATGCGGCCGGGTCCTTCGTTCAGCCCAAGCGCCCAGGCATCCTGCACGGGCTCGAAAACGGGCGTGGGTCCCTCAATAATTGTGATTCTATCGCTCATAGTATTTTTTGCCTTGTGTTATGACAGGAATATACCACAACCGCACGCGAAAACGCGCCTGACAAAATAAAAAGTAACACAATTCCAACATCCTGCGCTTGCGCTATAATCTCGACCATGGGACACAAACTGACGCCAAAGATCATCCTGGAAGGCACGCGACTGACCTTCAAGACCGATATTGCCTTTGCGCTCAACGCGCACCCGCGCATTGTGGGCCCGCGCAAATACCAGTACCACTCGCCACTCATTTCCGGCGAATGGTGCGCGTTCACAAACTTCCCGTGGGGGCGCGGGCTGATCAACTTCGAGCCGCATGAAGAGGCGCTGGCCATGGAAACGTACGCCACCTGGGTGCGCCTGTTCGAACTGCAGCGCTACTACTCGTGGATCGTGGACCGCTTCCATCTTTCCACACGCATGTACCAGATGATGATTCATGGCCGCAATTACGACTTCCGCTGGCTCGAGCAGCGCCTGCTGCCCCTCAACTTCCGCCTGGTCTTCCTGAACCGGACTCCCGAATCGTTTGCCGCGGCCCGCGAGCGGCGGCTGCAGGTCTCGGGCAACCCGCGCCAGTACGATGACCTGGGGCTGTTCACCCGCGAACAGGATGTGATGCGCCGCCTCGTAGACGAATCCACCCTGCCCAAATTAACGCTCGATATATCAGAAAACGACATCCCCGCCGCGGTGGAAAAGATCGCCGACTGGATGGAGCAGACCGGCGGGTTGTGGATGGAAGACTGAAAACGGCATAAATAAAAAGAGCCGTAAGCGTGATGCCTCCGGCTCTTCGTTTTTAATCCTCTTTCGGTGGGGCGGCGGGGCCGTAATCCAGCACCTGGCGCACGCCGGTAGCGCCTTCGGGCGGGCCGACGATTCCCTTTTCTTCCATCGCGTCCACAATGCGGGCAGCGCGGGTGTAGCCGATGCGCAGTTTGCGCTGCAGCATTGAGACCGAGGCCCGGCCTTCGCGCCGCACCAGGTCGATCGACTCGCTCAAGAGCGGGTCGCCCTGCTCGGCCGGGGCGGTAATGTCTTCGCCGAACATGGGCACCTGTTTCAGCGGCGCGCCGCTGGCGGCCGGTGCGTTCACCGCGCCGCCGGGCAGGGCATAGGCGCTGGTCTGCCCGGTCTGCATGCGCCAGAATTCCACCAGGCGGTGGATCTCGGTGTCCGAAATGAACACGCCTTGCAGGCGCACCGGGGCGGGCGCTTCTGGCGACTGGAAGAGCATGTCGCCGCGCCCGAGCAGCCGTTCGGCGCCGGGCTGGTCGAGGATGACGCGGCTGTCGGTGTTGGAGGCCACGGCAAAGGCGATGCGGGCCGGGAAGTTGGCCTTGATGAGCCCGGTTACCACGTCCACCGAGGGGCGCTGGGTGGCCAGGATGAGGTGGATGCCAGTGGCGCGCGCCAGCTGGGCCAAGCGGGTGATGGTGCGCTCGGTTTCGTCGGGGGCCAGCATCATCAGGTCGGCCAGTTCGTCGATGATGATAATGAGGTAAGGCAGTTTGCGCCCGCCCTGGGTCTTCATGCGGGTGTTGTAGTCCTGGATGTTGCGCGCGCCCACTTGGGCGAACTCGTGGTAGCGCTTGTCCATTTCGCGGGTCATCCACTGCAGCGCGCCGATCACCCGGTCCACCTCGACCACCACGGGGGCCAGCAGGTGCGGGATGCCGTTGTAGCCGGTCAGTTCGACGCGCTTGGGGTCCACCAGGATGAGCCGCAGGTCGTCTGGGGTGTTGTTGATCAGCAGCGAAGTGAGGATGCTGTTGACGCACACCGATTTGCCCGAGCCGGTGGTGCCGGCAATGAGCAAATGCGGCAGGCTGCTCAGGTCGGCCACAGACGGGTGTCCGGAGACATCGCGCCCGATGGCGAACGAGAGCGGTTTTTTGCTGCGCTGGTAGCTGTCAGTTTCCATGATGTCGCGCAGGCCCACGCGCACCATCTCGTCGTTGGGCACTTCGATGCCCACATACGAGCGCCCCGGTACCGGGGCCTGGATGCGGATGCGCGGCGCGGCCAGCGCCAGGGCCAGGTCGTCGGACAGCGAGACGATCTTGCTGACGCGCACGCGCGTGCGCCCCTGGCGCGTTTCGATGAAGAGCGGCTCGACGCCGAACTGGGTGACGGACGGCCCACGGTTGATCTCGACCACTTGCGATGGCGCGCCGAACGAGGAGAGCGTCTCTTCGATGAGGCGGGCGCGCTGTTCGATGTATTCTTCGTTAACGGATGTGGCGGCCGGCGGCTCGAGGATCTCTTTGAGGTTGGGTAGCTGCCAGGGCACCTGCGCGCCGGGCGCGCCCGCGGTGAAGGTGGCAGGCGGGGCGCCCCCCTGGGCAACGGAAGCCGGCTGCGGGTCGCGGTGGAGCGGGGTGAATCCGTCTTCCAGGTCGGGTTGGGCGGCCGGGGTTTCGGCAGCCCTGCGGGCGAGGCGCGCTGTCAAAATATTCCACAGTTTAACAACCTGCCGCCAGACGGGGGCCAGGCGGCGGAATATCTCGCCGATGGAGACATCGAAGGTGAGGGCGACGGCGATGAGCAGCCAGGCGGCGAGCGCGACGAAGGCGCCCGGCCCGCCCAGCAGGTTGTAGACCATGCGCAGGAACAGGCTGCCCACGTACCCGCCGCCCTCACCCGCCGCGGCAACCTCCACGGCGTATTGGGGGTCGGCGGCGATCCAGTGCAGGGCGACGAGGATGTAAATGAAAAGCAGGATGATACCGGTAACGCGCGCCGCCGAGATGGGCGGGATGCGGTCGATGTTGCGCAGTACGAGCCAGCCGCCCACCAACACCAGCGCCACCGGCAGGATGTAGCTGCCCCAGCCAAAAGAGAGTGCCAGCAAGGATGTCCAGCCGCCGGTGAAGGATGAATTGGTGGCAGATGCCAGGCTGAGGATGGTGAAGATGCCCACCAGGGTCATGATCACGCCCAGCAGATCCAGTTTGCGCTCGTTGGAGAGCCCCGGAAAGAGTGGGGGCAGGTTGAATGGTTCGGGCGCGGTTGGTGGCGCGGCCTTTTTACGCGCCGGGGCAGGCTTGGCATCGGGCTTGCTTTTGCCTTTTGCGGGCGTGGGTTTGGCAGGGGGTTTGACAGGTTTCTTCAGCGGCATATTGGTTTCATTTTAGAACACATATTTCATTATACCCGTTCTGCAGGCGGCGCGAAAAAAGGGTTTGCCCAATTTGGGGTACAATTGCGCGAATCTTTTGCGAGGTATAACTTGTTCGAAATCCTGTTTTTGGGTACGTCTGCATCAGCCCCGTCCGTTAAACGCGGGCTGTCTGCTTCTATTGTGCGGTGTGGCGAGTATCGCTTCCTGGTCGATTGCGGCGAGGGGACGCAGCGTCAGATCTTACATGCGGGCGCCGGGTTCAAGAACCTGACGCGCGTGCTGCTCACGCACGGGCATCTTGACCACATTCTGGGGCTGGGCGGGCTGATGTCCACCTTCTTGCGCTGGGAGGCGGTTGAGATGCTCGAAATTTTCGGCGGGCGCAGCACCCTGGAGCGGGTGCGCGCGCTCATCTACGATGTGGTGCTGCGCGGCACGCAGCCGCCCATGCCGCTGCATTTTCGCGAGATCGGGCCGGGCACTTTCTTCGAGGCGGAAGATTTTACGGTCACGGCCATCCCGGTCACGCACCGCGGGCCCGATTGCCTGGGCTATGTCTTTGAAGGCCGCGCGCGCCGCCCCTTTTTGCCGGAAAAGGCGAACGACCTGGGTGTGCCCTTTGGACCGGAGCGCCGCCTGCTGGTGGAGGGGCAATCCATCATCCTGGCAGATGGGCGCACCATCACTCCCGAAGATGTGCTCGGACCCATTCAGGCGGGGACGAAGCTGGTGGTGATCGGCGATACCGGGCGCACCGATGACCTGCTTCCTTACTGCCAGGGCGCCGATGCGCTGGTGATCGAATCCACTTATCTGGACGAAGAGGCTGATATGGCCCGCCAGTATGGGCACATGACGGCCCGTGGCGCGGCTGAACTGGCCGCCAGGGCGGGGGTACAGAGGCTTTTCCTGACACATATTTCGCGCCGTTACCGCGAGCGGGATGTGATTGCTGAAGCGCAATCCGTTTTTCCGGCGGTCGTGGTGGCGCGCGATTTTGATCATTTTACAGTCAAAAGGGACATTTGATTTTTTATGGATACGGGAAAACCAGGCACAATTGGTGTGCTTACATCCGGCGGCGATGCGCCGGGTATGAATTCGTGCATTCGGGCGGTGGTGCGCACTGCAGCCAGCAACGGCGTACGTGTGATAGGCATTTACAACGGGTACGACGGCCTTATCAATGGTGAGTTTAAGGTGCTTGGCGCGCGCGATGTGGCCGGCATATTGCAGCGTGGTGGCACCGTTTTGCAAACCCGCCGTTCCGAAACGTTCCGCGAGCCGCGTGGACAGCGCGAGGCCATCCGGCGTATGAACGAGGCCGGTATAGAAGGGTTGGTGGTGATTGGTGGCGATGGATCGCTGCGTGGGGCGCTCAAACTGCACGAGCAGGGCATCAAGGTGGTGGGTGTGCCAGCCAGCATTGACAACGACATCTGGGGCACCAACATGGCCATTGGCGTCGATACATCCATGAACACCATCATGGAAGCGGTGGATAAACTGCGCGACACAGCCTCTTCACATGGGCGGGCCTTCCTGGTCGAAACCATGGGGCGCGGTTCAGGCTACCTGGCCGTGATGACCGGCATTGTGACCGGCGCCGAGATGGTGCTGCTGCCGGAAGCCCCCGTGCGACTGGATGAAGTTGCCAACGCCATCGAAGATGCTTACCGGCGCGGCAAATCGCATGCCATTATCATTGTGGCCGAGGGGGCCAGTTTCCGCACCACCGAGTTGGCCAATATGCTCGATGATATGGATCTGGGCTTCCAGACGCGCGTCACCATCCTGGGGCACATCCAACGGGGCGGCTCGCCCACAGCCTTCGACCGGTTGCTGGCCGCCCGTCTGGGGCATCGCGCGGTGGAGGCGTTGATCAATGGCGAGAGCGGGCACATGGTCGGCTTGCAAGGCAATGCCATCGCACTGGTGCCCATTCACGAGGTTGTGA
This sequence comes from Anaerolineales bacterium, assembly GCA_034433165.1. GTDB lineage: Bacteria > Chloroflexota > Anaerolineae > Anaerolineales > Villigracilaceae > DAOUAP01. The sequence continues at coordinate 33,163 of DAOUAP010000018.1, forward strand.
ATCAGAATCGCCCGGCCAGCATGGAATATTACAAAATGTCGCGCGATCTGGCGCGTTGACCAAATAAATCCGCACAGATGCGACCCGTCCATAAGGCGGGTCGCCTTTATAATTGGGGGCGATGCAACAGCACCATTCCTTCAACGACATTCGCCTCAATAACGCCTGGCTCTCAATTGGTGTGTTCGATGGGGTCCACCGCGGCCACCAGGCCATCCTGCGGCCCATGATCGAATCAGCCCACCGCGCCAAAGACCCGTCGGTGGTCATTACTTTCTCGCCGCATCCAGCCCAGGTGCTGGGCCACGCGCCCGAGATGAAATTTTTGACCACGGTTGATGAGCGGGCCGAAGCGCTGGGTGCGCTGGGAATCGATCATGTCATCACGATGAATTTTAACAAGAACCTGGCCGACACCAGCGCCTACGATTTTATGGCGCTGCTCAAAGCCTGCCTGGGCGTTCGGCAACTCTGGCTGGGGTACGACTCTACGCTGGGGCGCAACCGCGAAGGCAATGTGGCCCGCCTGTCCGAGATCGGGCGCGAACTGGGCTACGCTGTGCGCGTCACCGAGGCAGTGATGGATGAGAGCGGGGTTATCTCGTCCACCACCATCCGCAAGCTGGTGTCCACCGGGCAGGTGCGCGAAGCCGCCAGCCTGCTTGGACGTGTGTATACGGTGCGCGGCGAGGTGGTGGCGGGCGATGGGCGCGGGCGCACCATTGGCATCCCCACGGCCAACATCTCCCTGCCCGCCCAAAAGGCCGTGCCCGCCAACGGGGTGTACGCCTGCCAGGCGGTGGTGGGCGGCACAACCTACCCGGCGGTGACCAATATTGGGGTGCGTCCCACCTTCAGCGGCAGTAACCCGACTGTACACATCGAAGCGCACTTGCTCAATTTCAGCGACGACCTGTACGGGCAGACCGTGTCGCTCGGTTTTGTGGAGCGATTGCGCGATGAAATGCGTTTTCCGGGGGTCGAAGCGCTGCTCGGCCAGATCCGAGCCGATATTGCCCGCGCGCGAGACATTTTGGAAGGGCAAGGGTGATCATCATCCCTGCTGCTGCACTTGTAATTACTGCATCGCTGCTGTTTAGTGCGGTGTTGGGTGTGCGTGGGCGGGTGGCTTACCTGCTATCTGTCTACCTGCTGTCACTTGCCAACATTATCCTGACCGGGTACGCGCTGGGGCTGCTCTACCTGCTTAATGACCCGGTGTCCATGCTGGGTGCACATGCCGCATTCCTGGGGCTTGCCTTGATTCTATGGCGGCGGCGGGGCGCCCCTTCTGTTTTGGGTCCGTTTGTTCAGGACAGACCCAAGTTTTCAGGGGCAACGTATTGGCAGATTGTGCGCCAAAACCTGGACGTGACCCTGCTCGCCACGGGCATGGGCTTTTTCTACATTTTTTCGTTTGTCCTTGGCGCTACCGTCCCGCCCAATAATTTCGACAGCCTCTCGACCCACCTGGCCAGGGTGGGGTACTGGCTGCAGTTTGGTTCTTACCTACCCTGGCCAACGCCCAGCCTGACACAGGTCATTTACCCGCTTAATGCGCAACTACCCATTGCCTGGTCCATTCTTTTTACGGGCAGCGACTGGTTTGTGGCCGCCTGGCAGTGGCTGGCAGTGCTCTCGTGCGGACTCTCTGCCTTTGGGATCACCCGCTTGCTTGGCTATGCTGTGCGACCAGCGTTCATTGTTGCGCTGATTGTGCTCGGGTTTCCGCTGCTCATCCTGCAATCATCCACGCCCCAAACCGATTTGGTGACTGCCGCCATGTACGCTGTTGCGGTCTACATGCTGTTCCTGGGCGTCGAAAAACGCCACCTGCCTGCGCTCGGACTTATGGCCCTGGCCGTGGGGCTGGGTATTGGTACCAAAAAGTCATTCTTGCTGCTCCTGCCAGGGTTCGCTCTCCTGGCCGGGCTGGTGACCTGGCAGCGCGGGCGCGACCTGTTGAAACGCACCTGGCGGCAGGCTGTCATTGCCCTGGTGCTCGTGGTCGTGCTTGGCTCATCGTACATTTTCATTAACCTGCGCACTTTCGGGCAACCACTGGGACCAGATGGGTACCTGACTGTCTTGTTTGGTGATGCCGATTTTGCTTCGTTGACCGGGCGCACACTCACTAACACACCGCGCCTGGTGTACCAGGCGCTCGACCCCAGCGGGCTACCGCGTCCGTTTGGCGGCTATTTCCACAAGATCAAAGCCCGCATTGTGCGCCCGTTGACTGAGGCGGCCGGGTTTGAGATGGAAGGTACCTCTTTCACTGCTCCCGGCCACACCTTCGATCTCGACCAGGAAACCATTAACGAAGAGAGCAACGCCTGGTACGGTCCACTCAGCGCGCTGCTCCTCATCCCCGCCCTGTTTTACGGGTTGGCGTGCAGCCTGCGCGAACGTAACGTTATCAAGTTGGGTCTTATCCTCACCTTCATCCTGTTCTTCCCGTTGGATGCCGTCGCGCGCCCCGGCTGGGACCCCTACCAGGGGCGTTACTTCGCGCCACTCTTTGTAACTGCAGCGCCGTTGATGGCGGTCTGGTTCGAGCGGAAACGTCCCGGCATTTTTTCCTGGTTTGTCGCGGTCTTAACGCTCATCGTTGCGGGATATACGCTTTTTTACAACCCAGCCAAGCCTACGATGGGCAAATGGGCGGATGATATTGGCGTATGGACCAAAGATCGCATCTTTCTGATGACTGCGCAGCACCAAATAGACCGCGAAATGCACACCATGGTGGCGCGTAATGTGCCCCAAGACGCCACCCTCGGCACAGCCTATTACGCCAATTTCACCGATTACATTCTCTTTGGCCCGCACTTTACCCGGCGGGTCATCCCCATATTCCCATACGCGAACCTTGGGGATTTGTCCTGGCTGGATGCGCAAGGCCTCCAATACCTGCTGGTGCACAAGGGACTAAATGCGGAACCCCCACCTGGCTACACTCTCATCGACCAGGCGGAACGCTGGCAGTTATACCAGCGCATCCAACCATAAAAATAGCAGGAGACCTCACCCCATGCCCGCCCCTAAACGCGATATTTACGTACTTTCATCCCGGAACCTGTCCCCCGAAACCATCGCTGTGGCTTTCGCCAAAACCTCACGCTTCCCCGACTCCTTCCGCGACATCGCCGCCGAGCTGACCGACGAAAAATCCGCCCAGTTCCACGAAAAATGGGTCGTGGGTTACGGGCACGCCTCGGTGGCCGAGCACGCCGTGCTGCACATCGCCATCGAGAATGCTTCGCGCATCGCCATGGAAGCCATCGAGAGCAACCGCCTGGCCAGCTATACCGAAAAATCGACCCGCTACCAAAAATGGGATGGCGACGCCTTCCACATCCCGGCCGAACTGGAAAACCACCCCCTGCGCGCCGACTACGTCGCCACCTGCCGCATGCTTTTTGAAACCTACGCCGCCTCCCTCCAGCCGGTCAAGGCGCTTGCCGCAGCCAGCGCCCCGCGCCGCGAGAACGAAAGCGACGACGCCTACGACCGCCGCATCCGCTCGCGCTATGTGGATGCGAGCCGCTTCATCCTGCCGGCCGCCTCGCTGGCCAACGTGGGCCTGACCGCCAACGGGCGCGTGCTCGAAAACGCCATCCGCAAATGGCGCTCGCATCCCCTCACCGAGATTCGCGAAATCGGCGAAACGGTCAAGCAGGTGGCCCAGGGCGAGATCCCCACCCTGGTCAAGTACGCCGAACCGGTCGAGTACCTGGTCGAAACCGCAAAGGCGCTCACCGCGCTCACCCCACGCTCGTCTTCGTCCGCAGCCGATTGGTGCACCCTCGTCAACCATGATTCCGATGGGGAAACAAAGATTTTAGCCGCCGCCCTCTACCGCTTTGGAGATATGGGCTACGCCGACGCCCTGACCCACGTGCGCGCACTCACCCCGCCCGAAACCGCCCTGCTGGCCGAAGCGCTACTCTCCCGCCTCGGGCGCTTCGATGTGCCCCTGCGCGAACTGGAGCACGCCACCTACACCTTCGACCTCATCATGGACCAGGGCGCCTACGCCGAGTTCAAACGCCACCGCATGATGACCCAAACCCCCCAGTTGCAGACCGCCGCGCTCGGTTACGCCACCCCGCGCCTGATGGACGAATCCGGTTTCGGCGGCGAATACCGCCGCGCCATGAATGCCGCACAAGAAATGTGGGCAAAACTGAACGATTTCGACCCGAACGTGGCGCAGTACGTTGTCCCCAACGGCTTCAACCGCCGCGTGCTGGCCACCTTCAACCTGCGCGAGGCTTACGCTTTTTGCCAGCTGCGCGCCGCCGCCAACGCGCACTTCTCCATCCGCAAGGTGGCCCAGCGTATCTATGATGAGATCAACAGGGTCCACCCGCTGCTGGCAAAGTACATGAAGCTGCCCGATGAGCCCTGGCAAGGGATTGAAGACAACTACTTTAGCGCGTGAAACAAAGATAATTAAAGAAGAGAGAGGAGGCTGCCATCACCTCCTCTCTCTTCGCTGCTCACTAATCCCTTGTCCTTGGTCGCTAATCGTCTTCGCCCTTGTTGGGGTTGTTGCCCAGCACCTTTTCGATCTGTTCCATCACATCCGGGGTCAGTTTCTCGACCACTTCCATGGCCTTCATGTTCTCGTGCATCTGTTCCATGCGGCTGGCGCCGGTGATGACCGTGCTGACATTGGGGTTTTTGAGGCACCAGGCAATGGCCATCTGCGACAGGCTGGCATCCAGGTCTTTGGCAACCTTGCCCAATTCCTTCACTTTGGCAATCGCTTCCTCGTTGGTAAGGTGGCCGCGCAGCCACTCATAGCCTTTCAGCGCACCTCGCGATCCATTGGGGATGCCGTCGTTGTATTTGCCGGTCAGCAGCCCCGAGGCCAGCGGGCTCCAGGTGGTGCTGCCGTAGCCATAATCCTTGAACAGGCGGGCATATTCCTTCTCGAACTTTTCGCGCACCAGCATATTGTAATGCGGCTGCTCCATGACCGGCTTGTGCAGGTGATGCTTTTCCGCGATCTCGATGGACGCAACGATCTCGGCCGCCGACCACTCCGAGGTGCCCCAGTAGAGCGCCATGCCCCACTCCACGATGTTGTGCATGGCCCACACCGTCTCTTCGATGGGCGTGGCGGGGTCGGGGCGGTGGCAGAAGACCAGGTCCACGTAGTCCAGGTCGAAGCGTTCCAGCGAACCTTCCATGGCTTCGAGCAGGCGCTTGCGGTTGAGGGTGTTGCGCTCGTTGGGGCCGTCGTGCAGTCCCCAGAAGAACTTGGTCGAGACCAGGTAGCTGCTGCGCCGCCAGCCCAGTTGTTGCAAGGCCGCGCCCATCACTTCTTCAGACTTTCCGCCCGCGTACACTTCGGCATTATCGAAGAAATTGACGCCGTGGTCGCGCGCGGCGGCCATCATTTCTACGGCGGCGCTCACATCCACCTGGTTGTGGAAGGTGACCCACGACCCGAGCGAAAGCGCGCTGACTTTGAGGCCGGAACGGCCCAGGTGACGATATTGCATTGTTCCTCCAGTGAATTGGCAGTGATTTGGGTTATTCGTGAAATTCTTCCACCTGGTAGGTGAACACCTCCAGGCGTTTTTTGCGCCAGGCGTCGGCGGGCATGCCCATCTTTCGGCACAGGTTGTTCAGGAAGTTGGCTTTGTCTGGGATTTTCCCCCACACCTGCGGCAGGAAGGTGGCCCGGTGCCAGCCATCGCGCAGGATGACGCCATCCACCCCCGGGCGCAGTCTGGCCAGCAGGTCGTCGGCGTCGCGATATTCGAGCGGGGTGGGCTGCGTCAGGCGCGAGATTTCGATCTCGATGTCTTTCAGTTCGCTCTCGACGACCGGCGGGAAGCGCGGGTCTTGCAGTCCGGCCGCAATGGCGTGCTCGCGCACATCGGCGGCCAACGGCTGGTAGGGTTGCAGCGCGCCGATGCAGCCGCGCAGTTGGCCGCGCACCGTCAGGGTGACGAAGGAGGCCCCTTCGGCTTGCAGCGCCGGGCTGAGGGCGGCGGGGTCGAGTGGGGAAAGCGCCCGGGCGTGCACGGCGTTTTCGAGCGCCTCGCGCGCCATTTTGAGCAGGGATCGCTTTTCTTCATCTGTCAGAGGCTTGTCCATGGTTGCCTCCTGCCTCAAACACAATCAACTGGCAGTGGTGTTGTACCCGCGGTTGTAGTAAAGCAGTGGTTTGGCGTCTTCGCGGCTTTGCGCGGCCAGTACCTCGCCGATGAACAGGGTGTGCGTGCCGGAAGTGAAGGTGGCGATGATGCGGCAGTCGAATTGAGCGATGCTGTCTTTAAGCAGGGGTGTGCCGGTAACCAGGGTGAGGGTTTCCAGCCCGGCCAGGCGGTCTTGCTCATCGGGGATGCGCCCGGCAAACCGGTCGGATATTTCATCCTGCCCGGCGCCCAGAATGCTGACCCCAAACTGGCGCGAGCCGCGTACCAGGGCATGCGTGCGTGTGTTCTGCGCCAGCGAAATGAGCACTTGCGGCGGCGTGAGGGATACCGATGTGAACGAGCTGACCGTCATGCCGTGCGTGCTGCCATTGTATGTGGCAGTGACGATGGCCACGCCGGTGGCCCACTGGCGCATGGCCTGGCGCAGGGCATCGGGGTCGACAGGGGCATAGGGGGGGGTGTCGGCGGGGTCTTCCATGGTGTGTTTCTTTGCGGCGCGGTGTCAAACTATATCGATTATCATAATTCCCGGTCAGTGGCGCGTCAAGTGTGACATTTTTGACCCTTCATTGTCCAGTTTTTGACCTTGCTTTTTGGGATTGGATTAAGGTACTATTACTTCATGCGACGCCCTTCAGGTCCTGTCCGCAGCAGTCCCCAGTCCCAACCCGATGTGTTGCGGCGCATTCTCTCTGCGCTGGCTGTTCCGCTTGGGGCTGCTTTTGTGTTGGCCACGCTCTTTACCGCGCTGACGCCTTCTGGATTATTTTCGACCAACCTAAACAACCAGCTGTCCCTGCTCTTGACCGCCCAACCCGAAGAAATTGCCCTCGGTGGCACACCGGCCGAGGTGCGCATCGGCATTGTGGCCGGGCACTGGGGCAATGACCCCGGCGCAGTGTGCGGTCCAGCGTTGAATAACACCACCGAGGTGGATGTCAACCTCAACATTGCTATGCTTGTCCAGCAAAAACTCCAGGCCCAGGGTTACCAGGTGGATTTGTTGGAAGAATTTGATCTGCGCCTGAGGGGGTATCGCGCAGCGGCGCTGGTTTCCATCCACAACGACTCGTGCGACTATGTCAACGAGCTGGCCACCGGCTTCAAAGTGGCAGCCGCCATGAGCAGCCGTGACGCCAACCGCGCCAACCGCCTTGCGGCCTGCCTGCGTGACCGTTACCAGGGCGCAACACAATTGCCTTTGCACGACAGCGTCACCAACGATATGACTTTCTACCATGCTTTCGATGAAATTCACCCCAACACCACGGCCGCCATCATCGAAACCGGCTTCCTGAACCTCGATTATAAAATCCTCACCGAACGCCCAGACCTTGTGTCTGATGGCGTTGTGCGTGGTATTTTATGCTTTATAAATAACGAGAATATCGCCCCAACGCCCCTCCCTTAATGGTATGGAAATGGACTCTCGCATCCAGGCTGCTTTCCAGGCGCTACAACAAGCCCAGACCGCGCGCAAGCAGGGTCAAAAAGCCCAGGCGCGGCATTATGCCGAGCAGGCTTTGCGCCTTGCGCCAGAGTTGGAAGAACCCTGGCTGATGATGGCCGCCCTGGCCAGCCCGCGCGCCAGCGTGGCCTACCTGGAAAAGGCGCTGGAGATCAACCCGTCCAGTGACCGCGCCCGCCAGGGCATGGCCTGGGCCCTCAAACGCCTGCGTGCCCAGCCACGCCTGCAGCAGCCCTCCCAGAGCGGTTCGTCTGCCAGGGTCAGAACGTCACCAGACCCGGTTCCGGTTGTCCCACCCCGCGCAAATCACCTTTCTGTATCACCCACCCCTGAATCAAAAAAGCGGCGTACGCCATATGCGCTCATTTTGCTGGTCTTTCTGTGCATCGCGCTCACTGCCGCGGTTGGTGTTGGCGGCGTTACACCTGCCATGGCTGTTCTTCGCGCGAACCTCGATGCCACCCCCACCGGAGTGGTAGCCTGGGGGCAGGCTGATATTGCCAAGCCCAGTTACACCCCCACTTTTACACCAACTTTTACGCCAACCCATACCCCCACGCCCACACTCACATTCACGCCTACGCCTACCCCCACCGATACACCCACCCCAACCGCCACCCCAACAGAAACACCCACGCCCACCCAAACGCCCACGCCGCGCCCAACCAGCACACCGCGTCCGTACAACACCCCGTCAGTTTCGGTGGCCAAAGGCACCCGCTGGATCGATATTGACCTGAGCCAGCAAATGCTGTACGCTTATGAAGGCGACACGGTTGTGGCTTCTTTCCTTATTTCATCGGGAACCTGGCGCACTCCCACCGTCGTCGGACAGTATCACATCTGGCACAAGACCCCCAGCCAGACCATGAGCGGACCGGGTTACAGCCTGCCCAACGTGCAGTGGGTCATGTACTTTTATCGCGATTACGGGATTCATGGCGCGTACTGGCACAATAACTTCGGCACACCCATGAGTCGTGGATGCGTCAACATGCGCAACGAGGATGCCCTCTGGCTGTATTACTGGGCTTCTTACGGAACATTGGTGAACGTGCACTATTGATGATGACCCGCCAACCCCTCTCACGCCGCGACTTTCTCAAACTTGGCGGGCTGGCGCTGGCTGGTCTGGCCATACCGCCACAGGTGTGGAACCTGCCACGCCAGGGGGATGTGTTTGCCTTTAAAGAACAGGGACGAGTGGCCTACGAGAGCGTGAAGATATACGATGCGCCCTCGGAGCAGGGCAAAGTGATCAGCACTGCCTGGCGCGATTCTGTGCTTACACTCACCGGAGCCACCGTGGATGACAACGACCAGGTTCACAACCGGGTGTGGTACCAGCTCGGCTCACAGGGATACGTCCACTCCAGCGGCATCCAGCCTGTCAAAACGATGCTCAATGTTCCGACGCCAGAAGCAATTGCGCGGTATGGCAGCCTGGCCGAGGTAACTGTCCCGTTCACTGATGCCTACAGCGCCGCCGACCGCGAATCAAAAGTCGCTTACCGCATGTATTATGAGACGACCTACTGGGTGCTCGGCCTGGAAAAAGCCAAAGATGGCAGCGCCTGGTATCGTTTTTATGACGACAAGGAAATAGCGGAATATTTTGCCCCGGCCGGGCATCTGCGCATTGTGCCGCCCGAAGAACTGACCCCGCTTTCGCCTGATGTGGGCCCGGACAAAAAACTGGTGGAGGTGCGCCTCGACCAGCAATTGCTGATTGCCTACGAAGGCAAACGCCCGGTCTTTGTGGCGCGTGTCTCAACCGGGAGGCAGTATGCCAGCGGCAACTATTCCACCCCGTCTGGCTGGCATAAAACCTATTACAAACGCCCCACCCGTCACATGGCCAGCGGCAACCTGGCTGCGCGCGGCTTCGATCTGCCTGGCATTCCGTGGGTGTGCTACATTACCGAAAGCGGAGTGGCCTTCCATGGCGCGTACTGGCACAACGACTTTGGCCGCCCGCGCAGCCATGGCTGCATCAACATGACGGCCCAGGCGGCCAAGTGGCTGTATCGCTGGACCCAGCCCGATGTGCCGCCAGACAAGCCTTTTGTATACCGGCGCGGAACGGGCACCAGCGTGCTGATTGAGGCGCAGGCGTGAGCATCTCGCGGCGCGATTTTCTCAAGCTGGCGGCGGCCGGGGCGCTGGGCGCGTGGCTGAACAGCCTGGGTGTCGATTTTGCCCGGGCTGCGCCGCCCGCTGCCCAGGGGCGCGTGGCGTACCCCAAACTCACGATGTATGACCGCCCGGGCGTGGGGGGCATTCCCCTGAGGGAACTGCGCCGCGATGCCCTCATCCCGCTGACCGAAAAAGTGCTGGGCGACGAACCAGAGTCGCACAACCCGTACTGGTACCGCGTTGGCGCGGAGGGGTACGTCCAGTCGGGTGGGGTGCAGCCTGTGCAAGACCTGCCCAACGACCCTGTAGATGACATTCCCGTGCGCGGGGCGGTGGCCGAGGTGACCGTGCCGTTTGTGGATGCGCATTATGGCGCGGGACCGGGCTATAAGCGCGGTTACCGGCTGTATTACCAGACCACCCACTGGGTGATTGGCGTGCGCGAAGGCGACGACCGCCAGCCCTGGTATTACATCTACGATGACCGCTTCCGCATTTACTATTGGGCGCCGTCTTATGCCCTGCGCATTTTGCCGCCCGATGAAATATCGCCCCTCGCGCCTGAAGTGCCGGAGGATGAAAAACTGATCGTGGTTGGGCTCAAGCAGCAACGGCTGCTTGCCTTTGAGGGCGAGCGCCTGGCCCTGCTGGCGCGCGTCTCCACCGGGCGGCGTTACACGCCCACGCCGCTTGGGTTGTTCAAAACCTTCCACAAGCGTTCCACGCGGCATATGGCCATGAGCAACTATGATCTGCCTGGCGTGCCGTGGTGCACTTTCATCACTGAGAACGGCGTGGCCTTCCACGGCACGTACTGGCACGACGATTATGGCAAGCCACACAGCCATGGCTGCATCAACCTGCCGTCCGGGCAGGCTCAGTGGCTTTTCCGCTGGACCACCCCTGTGGTGCCGCCAGAGCGACGGTTTTTATTCAAGCCAGGCATGGGTGTATCCGTGCGGGTTTACCAAGACTTGTCTGAATTCAAAAGGAGCAAAAAATCATGAATCCCGCTTTCAACCACCGTCAGTACCTGCTCAAACGCCAGGCCATTGCCCTGACCGGCAAGTTCCGCTTTTACGACCCGGCCGGCAACCTGGTGCTCTTCAGCGAGCAAAAGATGTTCAAGCTGAAGGAAGATATCCGTGTGTATAACGATGAAGCCAAGAGCCAGGAAGTGCTGGTCATCAAGGCCCGCAGCGTGATCGATTTCTCGGCGGCCTACGATGTGCTGGATGGCGCCACCGGGCAAAAAGTGGGCGTGCTGCGCCGCAAGGGGCTCAAATCCATCCTGCGCGATGAGTGGGATGTGCTGGACGTCAACGACAACCCGGTTGGTCTGCTGTTCGAAGACAACATGACCCTGGCCATGCTGCGCCGCCTGCTGCTGGGCAACCTGCTGCCCCAGAACTACGACCTGACCATGGGCGAGCAGCGCGTGGCGGATTTCAAGCAGCGATTCAACCTCTTTCGTTATGAGCTGGATATCGACCTGGGCATGGATACCGCCAACCGGCTCGACCCGCGCCTGGCGCTGGCGGCCGGTATCCTGCTGGCGGCGGTCGAAGGACGCCAGGAATAATGCGCCAGCCGCTGTTTGCCGGGCTGGTGATGGACGAATCTGACCGGGTGGTGGGCACCGCTTATGTGGGCAGCGATCCGTGCTATGTGGTGGACGATGCCGGCTTCAGGCGGCACATCCCGTCCGAGCAGGTGGACCGCCAGGTGCTCGACCAGATCGGGTCGCTCATCCAGGGGCATGAGGACATCCTCAGCGAGCAGGCTGCCAAAATGCTCGGGCAGGATGACATCTTCAGCAAAGCCATCCTCGAAAACCAGCTCAAGAACATCGACGCGCAGTTCCAGCAACTGCTGGAGATGGGCATCCCTGAGGAGGTGCGCGCCTACCTGGGCATGACCGGCTTCAAAGTGATCATCAACCTGCACGGCGAGGTGATCGAGGTGCGGCAGGCGGGCACCTCCGCGCTGGATGATGATGGCGGTGAATGACCTGGCAGGGGCGGATCACAACCCGCCCCTGCTTTTTTTTGGCCGTATAATCATTTCATGTCCCCGCTGCGCCTCAACGTTCATATCGTCGTTTTCCGGCTGCATGAAGATGCCCTGCAGGCGCTGCTGACCCCCTCTGCCGAACAACTCAATCATTGGGAATTGCCCGGCCGCCCGGTGGCGGAGGATGAGTCGCTGGAGGGTGCGGCCGCGCTGGCGCTTTCGTGCCGGGTGCAGCGTGGCGAAGCCTACCTGGAGCAGCTCTACACCTACGGCGACCCGGATCGCACCCCGGCCCGGCTGGTCTCGGTGGTTTACTTTGCCCTGGCCCCGGCGGATGCCATCCGCGATGGTGAGGGGGCCGAAGCCTGGCATGATATCGAAGAACTGCCATTGCTGGCGTACGATCATGCTGAAATTCTCGCTTACGCTCTGCGCCGCCTGCGTTACAAATTGGAATACAGCGCGGCCGGGTTCCAACTGCTGCCCGATGAATTCACCCTGAGCGAGCTTCAGCACACTTATGAGATCGTGCTGGGCGAAAAGCTGGACAAGCGCAATTTCCGCCGCCGCATCCTCGAAGCCGGCATCATCGAGCAGACCAGCCGCATCCGCAGCGGCGAAGGCCGCCCGGCCCGCCTCTATCGCTATCGCCCGGACGCGGTGGCCGAGGTGAGGGCGCGGCGGCTATTCCCATGACGGGATGCTGTTGAACGGATATTCATGAAAAACATCAAAAAGCTCCCCCGCAACGTGTGGATCGTCACTGCCACCTCTTTCCTGACTGATATCTCGTCCGAGATGATCGTCAACCTCATCCCGCTCTTCCTCGCCAATGTGCTGGGGGTGCGCACTTCGGTCATCGGGCTGATCGATGGCATTGCCGAGACCACCGCCAGCCTGATGAAGTTGTACTCCGGCTGGCTCTCCGACCGGCTCGGGCAGCGCAAATCGCTGACGGTGTTGGGCTACGGGCTCTCGACCCTGGCAAAGCCTTTCCTGTATTTTGCCAACGCCTGGGGCTGGGTGCTGGGTGTGCGTTTTGCAGACCGTGTGGGCAAGGGCATCCGCACGGCGCCGCGCGACGCCCTGGTGGCCGACAGCATCGAACCGGGGCAGCGCGGCATGGCGTTTGGTATACACCGCGCGGGCGATACGGCCGGGGCCTTTGTGGGGCTGGGCATTGCCGCGCTGGTCATCTGGCTGGCTCAACAGGGCGCAGCTGAACTGACCCGTGCCACTTTCCAGTCGCTGGTACTCATCAGCATCATCCCGGCTGTGCTGGCGGTGCTGGTGCTGGCCTTCGGCGCACGCGAGGTGCCTGTGGCAGCGCCGCGCGCCGCGCCGCTGCTCAGCCTGGCAGGTATGGATGGGCGCTTCAAGACCTTCCTGGTCGTTGTTGTGCTTTTCACGCTGGGTAACTCATCAGACGCCTTCATCATCCTGCGCGGGCAGGAACGCGGCCTGAGCGTGCTGGGCATCATGGGCATGCTGCTGACGTTCAATGCCATATACACCATCCTGTCCGGGCCGCTTGGGGCGCTCTCAGACCGCATTGGGCGGCGCAGGCTCATCATTGGTGGGTGGGTGGCGTACGGGCTGGTGTATCTCGGGTTTGCGCTGGCGCAGGCGGGCTGGCAGGTCTGGGCGCTGTATGCGCTCTATGGAATCTACTACGCCGCCACCGAAGGCACGGCCAAGGCCCTGGTGGCCGACCTGGTGCGGCCGGAGCAGCGCGGCACAGCTTACGGGTTGTATAACGCCGCGGTGGGGCTGGCGGCCTTGCCAGCTTCGCTCATCGCCGGGGTGTTGTGGCAGGGGTTGGGCGCGTGGAGCGGTTTCGGGGCGGCTGCGCCGTTCCTGTTTGGGGCGGGCATGGCGCTCGGGGCGGGCATCCTGTTCTGGCGGCTGGTGCGATAAGCGGATGCGCGAGCGGACCGGCAGCGGATAAACGGATGGATAACGGATGAATTGTCCACTTTCCACTTTCATTTGCCCCAAAGAAAGTGGAAAGTAAACTCCCGGCAGGGTTATTCCTGTTCCTCTGCTAAAAATCCCATTTCGTTCAAAATTGCCAGCACTTTGGGCACGGCGCCGCTCTTGACGGTCACCGCCGTGGGCCCGATCACTTCATCCAGAAAGCGCCCGGCTTTCTGGCGCAGTTCGTTGAGTGTTTCCGGGCTGGCCACTTTGATGACGATCAGCGTTTCGATGTTCACTTCGGTGCCTTTGGTTTCCCAGCGGTTGAGCGCTTTGATGAAGACCGGCGGCACCGCCCCGGCGGCGTTCCTGGCAAGCAGTGAGAGCAGGTGCTCGACCTTGAGTCCCTGTTCGCGGGCGCGTTTGAGCGCGGCGGGGGTGATACGGTAGCGGTAGTCGCCGGTTTTTTCTGGCGCCCAGGCGCAGAAGCGGGCCACCTGGTAGCGCACGGCGCGCGGGGCATCGCGCGGCACAGTTATGGTGCCGTTTGATGTGACCGTGATCTTTCCTTTTTCTTCTTTCTTCCCCGGCAGGTTAGACAGCCTGAAGGCCGTGGCTGGCCCGCCCTCGCTGGCTGCGGCCAGGTCCACTTCGCCCAACCAGTGCAGGGGGCCGGTGACAATGTAGCGGATGAGCGCGCCATCGACCTCGTCCCAGTGGGCAAAGCCGCGCAGCGATTCGCCGTCCGTTTCACGGCGGATGAGCCAGGTGTCGAAGTTGCCGGCCGGGCGCTGGAAGTCTGGGTAACGGGCCTTGATGTCGCGCAAGAGAGACGGCAGGCTCCACCATGTCCCTTCGGGGATACCGCCCAGCAGGTCGAGCAGGAATTCGCGTGTGACCAGCGGGTCGTTCTTCCACGCGCCTTCGCAGACCAGCCCGGGCACGTGGCGCAGGTCGTTGATGTCGCTGGACTGCCAGGCCTGCGCGAGCTGTTCGAGCGCGGCCGGACGCAGGGCCTCGAGGAAGGCCTTGACGGGTTCGGGCCGTGGGGCGTTTTCGCCCATGATCCCCGCAGCAGAGAGCACGGTGCGGACGAACCCGGTCGGGATGCCGGTTTGCGGGGCGGGGATTCCGGCGCGCAGGGCGGCCAGCAGGGTGGTGGCGTCATCCAGGATCCCGTCGCTGGCAATGATGATGTGCGCGCGCTCGTTGGGTGTGGCAGCCCGCCCGGGTGATCCCTCAGGCTCGGGGGCGGGTGGCGGTGTTACGGGGCGGGGTGTGATTTTTGGGGGTGTTGGGCGGGGGGGGATGGGTGCTGGCACTTCTTCGGTGAAGTCGATCTCCGCATCGGTTTCTTGTGGTTCTTTTTCAAAATCACGGATGTCTTCGTATTCCGGCTCGGTATAGTGGGCTTCTTGCCCGTCTTCGGTTTCGTCTATTGGCTCGGCGGCGGGTTGAGGTTCGGGTTGGGGTGTTTCTCCGGCGGGCAGGTCGGGGGCGGGCGCGCCCTCGAAGCCGATGAATCCGAGCGCTTCGAACAGGTCTTGCGGCATGTAGGCAAATTCCTGCGGGCCAGAGGGGGTGTCGAAAAAGGCGCGCGCCATCAGTGCGCGGTAGTAGAGGATCTCGGCGGGCGAGGCGGGGCGCAGGTGCGGTTTTTCGCGGTCGCGCTTGCCGGGTCCCATGTCGCGCACTTCGCCGAAGCGGCGCGAGAATGCCGGCCATGACATGCGCCCGCCCGAAGCGAAGAGCGCCCCCAGGGCGTCACGCCCATCGTCGCTGAGGGTGGAGACCACTTCTTCGAGCAGTCCGGCGTCGCACAGGGTTTCGACGAGCTCGACGGCCGCCGCGGCCGGCTCGGTGGATTCCAGTTCGAGTCCCCACAGCTGGGCTACGATGCGCAGGAATCCGAGATCGTTGGCAGGCAAGGTGTTGATAAGGTATGGCATCCATTCGATTCTAATCCGTTTTTTGGCATGGACAGTGACAAAACTGCGTTTCTTCGGTGCAAAATGCTGGCCGATTGCAAGCAAAATACGACAAGTTTTGGATGATTTGGCGCAGCAGGGCGTTTTTTTGCAATGTTTCTGTAATATAATCTCTTTGTGTTAAAAAATATGCCGCGTGGTTGATTGCCGTCAGCTGAGGAGGAGCCCGTGTACAAAACCCAGAATCTGTACCAAAACGACCCCAAGTGGAAGGATGTGAACCTGGGGAATTCGACCGAGAAAATTGGCGGATGGGGCTGTCTGTTGACATCGGTGACGATGATGCTCAACGGGTTGGGATATAACGACACTCCCGAGGCGGTCAATGAGAAGATGAAGAAGGCGGGTGGGTTCCAGGGTGCGTTTTTCATCCCAAGCGTGTTGCCGTACGTTTTTCCCAATGTGGCGTATAAGGGCATGCAGCCGTGCGAAGCATCCCCGGCGCCCATTGCTCAGATCGATGCGGCGGTGGCGGCCGGCAAGCCCGTCATTTTGCAAGTGGACTGGAACAAGGATGCCGGCATCCAGACCCACTTTGTGCTGGTCAAAGAGCGCAAGGGCGATGATTATGTGCTCTATGACCCTTATATGTATAAAGGCGATGGCCCGGACAAGGAAGTGCTGCTGACCCAGCGTTATCGTTTCAACGGTCAAACCCTGGAAAAAGAGATCAGCGGTGTGCTGTGGTTCGATGGCACCACCCCGCCCCCGCCGCCCACGCAAACCAGGCTGCCCCTGCCCGTCGAGAAGTTCGTGGTGTATGTGGTTCAAGATGACCTGGCCCTGCGCGCGCAGCCCTCGCCTGCGGGTTACCTGTGGAAGCGCATGCTTTCTGGCGCAGAACTGATCTGCCTGGAGGATAAAGCCGCGGCCCAGGCAAAAATTGGCGCCCAGGGACAATGGCTTCAAGTGCAGGATGACAAAGGCGATCAGGGCTATTGCGCGGCCTGGTACGTTTCGGCTACCAAAGGTGCGCCTCCCACCCCGGCAGCCACCCAACCCACCAGTACCACTGCCACTCCAACGACTGCAACAACTACAACGACAGCCACCCGGACTATCCCGCCCGGCGCGCTGCTCTTGCTGCCTACCGAGGAATTGTCCTTCCGCACCAGGCCGGTGGTGTCGCCTGATACGCTCATTCGCCGCCTGCCCGTAACCGAACAGCTCATTTGCATCGAACCGTCCAGCGCTGCGATTGCCAAAGTCGGTGTGACCAATCAGTGGCTGAATGTGCGCGACACACGCGGGCGGGATGGGTTTGTCGCTGCCTGGTTTGTCAAATATGCCAGCGGCTCCACGGCACAGGCGCAGGCTCAGCCTGCCGCAGCCACGCCCACGACCACTGTTGCAAGCGCAACCGCGACGGCCAGTGGACCCATCAAAGTTAAAGCCACCGCAGAAGGGCTGGCTTTTCGCACCCAACCTGTTTTCAGCGATGCCACCCTCATCCGGCGCCTGCCGCTTGGCACCGAGCTGACGCTGGTCAATGCGACGGAATCCAGCCTGATAGGCTCCAACCAGCACTACCTCAAAGTGAAAGATACCACCGGCAAGGAAGGTTTTGTCGCCGCCTGGTTCGTGGCGCGCTGACCGTCCGGATACAGCCATGGCCGATCCTCAGTCCCCTGCGCAAGGCAGCAAGGTTTTCATTTCTTATTCCCGCAAAGATAAAGACTTTGTGCGCCGTCTCAACGACAGCCTGGACGCTGGCGGTGTGGATGCCTGGGTGGACTGGGAAGGCATCCCGCTGAGCTCAGATTGGATGGTGGAGATCACCCGCGCCATCGAAGGCGCAGATGCCTTCCTGTTCGTCATCAGCCCCGATTCGCTTGCCTCGAAAGTTTGCGCAGACGAACTGGAACTGGGGCTGAAATACAATAAAAAACTGGTACCCATTCTGTACCGCGAGCCCGATAAAGATTCGGCCATGCACGAAAAGATTGCCGCGACCAATTGGGTTTACCTGCGTGCCCAGGATGATTACGACAAAACCCTCCCGACGCTGGTCGAGTCCATCAATACTGACCTGGAGTGGGTACGCCAGCACACGCGTTTACTCCAGCGCTGCCGCGAGTGGAACGACAAGAAGCGTAACGCGGGCTTCCTGTTGTATGGCGGCGATTTGGAAGATGCCGAACGCTGGATGACCGCCGCCACTGCCAAGCCCAACCGCCAGGTGTTGCCCGAACAGGCCGATTACATTGCCGCCAGCCGCCGCGAGGCGTTGCGCCGCCAGCGCATGACGCTGATAGGGGTGTCATTGGCCCTGGTGGTCAGCATATTCCTGGCCATCCTGGCGGCTGTGCAGTGGAATGCCTCGGTGCAAAACGAGCAGTTGGCCCGCGCCAACGAAATTCGCGCCAATCAAAATGCCGCCACAGCGGTGGCCAACGAACAAGCCGCGGCCACCGCGCAGGCAGTCGCTCAGAGCAATGAAGCCCTGGCCAAAGAGAACGAAGCCCTGGCGCGGCGAAACGAAACAATTGCGCGCGCCCAGCGAAAAGCTGCCGAAGCGCAGTTGTACCAGGCGCGTGCCGGGCAGTTGGAAACCAGCACTTTGCTGGCGCTCGATTCATTCCAGAGCGCGCCATCCTTCCAGTCTGAGGAAATCCTGCGCCAGAATCTCAGCATCCTGCCGGTGCCTGTGGTTTCCATGCAGCAGGGCGGCCGGATATGGAACATTGATCTCAGCCCCGATGCCCGTACCTTTGTCACGTCCAGCACCGACGGCAGCGCCTGTGTGTGGCAGGTGCAGGATGGCCGCCAGGTGTTTTGTGTGACACATGCCGACACCGTGTACGATGCCCTGTACTCGCGCGATGGTGCATGGCTGATAACCGCCAGCAAGGATGGCTTCCTCAAAATGTGGAACGCCGCAGATGGCACCTTGCGCCAGTCGTTTGAACTGGGCACGCGCATCTGGGATATTGATCTCAGCCCGGATGGGCGCTGGCTGGCCATTGGACGTGAAGACAACCTGGTGACCATTATTGACATCACTCGGCCGGAGATGCGCCCCTTTAGCATCAGCCAGCCGGGCGAAGTGTACGTGGTCAAATTTTCGCCAGACAGCGGTTGGCTGGCCTCTGGCACATCCTCCGGGCAGGTGCGCCTGTGGCAGGTCAATACCGCTGCCACGGTGGTCGGCCCGCAGCACAACGCGGATGTGTACGCCATTGTGTTCAGCGCAGACAGCAAGTTAATTGTCTCAGGCGGCGCAGACAGCACCGCCCGCCTCGGCCGGGTGGGCGCCGGGTTCGAACGGCTCATTACCCGCCATGGCGATTGGGTCGAGGATCTGGCCATCAGCCCGGATGGCAAGTGGTTTGTGGCTGTTTCAGACGATAACCGCGTATGGGTATGGGATGCCGCCACGGGCGAAGAGCGCCTGCGCATGCGCCACGCCAGTTTTGTGCAAAAGGTGGAAATCAGCCCGGACGGGCAGTGGATCGCCAGCACCGGCCATGACCAGACCCTGCGTATTTGGGACGCCGTATCGGGCAGCGAAGTGATGCAAGGTTCGCTGAACGGGATCGGCTCGGCACTGGACTTTACACCCGATGGCAAGCGCATCCTGGTTGGCGACCGCAGCGGCAACATCACCATTTGGGATGTGCAAACGTTGTATGCCCGCACAGGCCTGCTCGAGTTTCCGCAGTTCTTGCGCGAGGTTTTGATCGACCCGGCCGGGCAATGGTACATCATGAATTCAGACGACCAGCAGGTATGGCAAATACCAGCCCAGGGGCTTAACGGCAGCCAACTTGCATCCCAGAGTGGGCGTGTACTCTTCCAGGCGGGCACATTAACCTTCAATATGGATCTGAGCGCTGATTCGCGGTGGCTGGTGGCGGCCGGAGACCCCGACTCGAACCAGGCTTACCTATACAATTTGGAGCAAGGCACACTTGCTGCGCTCGACCATGGCGCCAGTGTGATCGATGTTGCTTTCAGCCCCACCAACGATTTGGTTGCCACGGCCGGCCGTGATGGCTATGTTTTCTTATGGGACGTGCCAAGCGCCGAGTTCCTTTATGCGCTGGAAATCGGGTCCGAGGCCCGCGCCGTAGATTTCAGCCCTGATGGCGCCTTCCTGGCTGTCGGGCTCGAAGACAAAACCCTGATCTGGAATGTTGCCGCGCGGGAGGTTGTTCACACCCTGCCACAAGTTGGAAGCATAGATGCGCTGCACTACAGTGACGATGGGCGCTGGCTGGCAACAGCCAGTCAGAAAGGCACGGTGTTCGTCTGGGATGCCGCAAGCCCAGGCGGTGCTGCCCCCGCTGGCATTTTGCGCCACAACGGCAGCATGCTCAACCTGGCCTTCAGCCCCGATTCGCTTCTGTTGGCCGGGGGCGGCACCGATAGTTTTGCCCACCTGTGGGACCTCACCCGCATGCAGGAACTGGCCCGCCTGCCGCACGTGGACCAGGTGACCGGGCTTGTCTTTACCGGCGATGGGCTCAGCCTGATCACGGCATCGCGGCGGGTCGTTCAGGTGTGGGCGCTGCATGCCCTGCAGTTTGCCCCGACCGAAACCCTGGTCAACACGGTCTGCGCGCGCCTGAAATCCAACCTGAGCCCCAGCGCATGGGAAACCCTGTTCCCGGAAGAAACCACCTATCGCCCTATTTGCCCGGGCTTGTCCGCCGGGCAGAACTAACCCTGGAAAACCCTGAGGAGGAACTATGCAAGACGAAAAGCGCTCTCCGATCTTGGAACTGGCATGGACGCGTTACGCCCATTTCGATGCTGCGTCACTCGAGCGCACGCGAGCGCACACCAACCTGCGCAAGTGGATCACCATCCTGGGTGTGTCGGCTACACTGTTTGCCATCCTGGTTCAAATCTACCCGGATGGTTGGCCTGTCACCCTGCGGCTGGCGCTGCAATTCATCCTCATCCTTACGCCCATTGTCGCATCGGGCTTTGCGGCTTTTTCCAACGAGTTCTTCAGGGGCGATTGGCTGGTGATGCGCGCCGGGGCGGAGGAAATTCTAAAGGAAATTTTCATCTACCGCACCATCATGCGCGAACAGCCAGACCGGCGCGCCTGGCTCGAAAAACGCCTGGCAGAGATCCAGCGCTCTGTATACCGCGGCCTGGGCGGTGAAATGGTGCTTAAGCCCTACACCGGGTCCGTTCCCCCGTATGACGATCCCACAGATCCATACGATGACGGCGGCTTCAAAGACCTGAGCGGCGATGAATATTTCACCTTCCGCGTCGAAAGCCAGCTGGCATGGCACATGGGCAAGGTTAACAAGATCCAAAAAGAACGGGTGCGTCTGCGCGTCCTTATCCTGATGGCGGGCGGCGCAGGCGCCGTGCTGGCTGCGTTGGGCGGGCCATTCAGCCTGTGGGTGGCGCTCACCGCATCCATCACCACTGCCCTCATCGGCTGGCAGGAATTGCGTAACCTGGATTCCACGCTCAAAAACTACAGCAAAGTGGTGGTCGAACTGATGGTTATTTACGACCACTGGCATAACCTGGAGCCCGGGCAGCGCACCGAGGCTGAGATGATCCAGATGGTGCGCGACACCGAAAACCTGCTGTGGAGCCAGAATGTCGAGTACATCAAGTCGATGCAAGAGGCCCTGGCGTCTGCCGAGCTCGATGAAGCCGACCTGATCAATGACCTGCTCAAGAACGCGGTTGAATCGGACAAAAAAATGAAGAAGGAGATGCGCGACAGCGTGGTCAACTTTACGACCGAAACGATGCGCGAATCCCAGGAATTGCTGGTGGAAACGTACAAGGAATCGCTAGGAACGCTCGCCGAGGAAGCTGCTTCGGAACTGGTGCAGCAGGAACTGGCAGCCATGCAGGCCGCAGCGGGTGAGACCGTTTCTTTTGCAGTTGAAGCGGTCAGCGAGTACACCTCACAACTGTCTGGCAAGCTGGACGAAATTGCCAGGGAATTCTCTGGTGTGGAGATCGGCAAGGAAACACCCAGCACGGTGCTCAACAGCATGATTTCACGTTACCCGCCCACGGATGAGGTGAAAGGCTGATTGGGGATCGACATGGATTTTCGCAAACTTTTTGGCAGCCACTCCAAAACCCAGGCGCAACCTGCCCAGGTTGTTGAGGCTGCGCCCCCGGCCGTCGAACCTGTGCCAGGAGCGCAGGCAGCCGCCAATGCCCCGGCGGGAAGCGTTGCCCACCAGCCGGATGCGGCTGCCGGGGTCGCCGAGAACACCCAGGCGCAAGTTATCAAAGGAAAAGAGACACCCATGGCTGAAGAACCCAAAACCATCCCACCGGCCGTGCCTGCCCCGCCTGCGCAAAAAGCCGGCGAAAAGCAGGGAGAACAGGCCCCCATGACTGCTACAAAAACAGCCCAGGTACGCCCGGAAGTTCGCCCGCATGCCTTTGTGGTGATGCCCTTTGGGAGAAAGAAAGGCGGCGACGGCTCCATCTACGATTTCAACGCCATTTACACCCAGCTTATCAAGCCCACTCTTGAGGCAGCCGGATTTGAGGCCTTCCGCGCCGATGAGGAAACTGCCAGCGGTGATATTCTGACCGACATGTTTCAGGAATTGCTGCTGGCCGACCTGGTGTTGTGCGACCTGAGCATTGATAACGCCAATGTGTTTTATGAGCTCGGCATTCGGCATGCCTTTCGCAAGCGCGGGGTGGTGCACATTCAGGCCGGGCGCGCGTACATGCCGTTTGACATCTTCAACGTGCGCACCATTCCCTATCACATCACCCCCGAGGGCGTGCCCGACCTGGCCTTCCTGGAAAAAGATCGCTCGTCCATAGCGCGTGTGTGTATCGACACCTGGAAGTCAGATCAGGATGCCGTCCACAGCCCCATCTTCAACCTGCTCACCGGGCTGGACGAGCCAGACCGCAAGGCGCTGCGCACCCCGCTGGCCACCGGCTTTTGGCGTGAGTACAACGCCTGGAAGCAGCGTGTCACCGTGGCCCAGCGCCAGCAGCGCATTGGCGATATCCTGCTGCTGACTGAGGAAATCAGCAATCCGCTTATCAAAGAAGAGGCAGTGGGAGAGGCTGGCCGGGCCTTGCAGAACATGGGCCGCAACGAACTGGCGTTGCAGCAATACCGCCAGGGTTTGCAAATCAACCCGCGCAACCTGAACTTCCGCCAGCAGGAAGCCATTTTTCTTAACCGGCTTGGGCGCGTGGAAGAAGCCATTGTCAAACTGGAGGGCATCCTCAAAGATGTGCCAGGTGATATCGAATCGATTGGCACACTGGGGCGCATCTACAAAGATGTGTGGACCGATTCGTGGAAATGGATCCAGGATAAGGAAAAGCGCATTCACACGGCCTACGAGTCGTATCATTGGCTGGTTAAGGCCTTCAAGACCTATCTCAAAGGTTACCAGCAGGACCTCGATAACACCTATCCGGGTGTAAACGCCCTAACCATGGGCATCGTGCTCGATTCTCTGGCAGACAAGTTCGAAGACAAGTCTGACCCCGACCCGGATGTTATGAAGGTGCGCAACCTGCTGCCCAACCTGCGCAGCGCATTGGAATTCTCTTTGGATGTCAAGTCGCGGGATGAGAATGTGGACTATTGGACGCTGGTGTCTTTGGCAGAATTGCACGTGATGACGGCCGAGCGCCCGCAAAAGGTGACTCGCGCTTATCGCAAATCGCTGACAGCCGCCCGCCGCAACCTGTTTTTCCTGCAATCTTCACTCTCGCAACTCGAAATGCTCCAGTCGTTGGATATTCGCCCTGAGTATGTAAAGGCTGGCATCGGCGTTATTCGTGACGAGATGCAGCGTCTAAAAAAGGAAGAGGCTGGAGAGAGCGACACTGCGCACAAACATGTTGCTAAAAAGGCCGAAGGCTATGTATTTCTCTTCACCGGTTACATGGTGAGCAATGCGCGGAAAAAGGGCAACCAGTTCCCGCCGGGACGCGAGTCAGAGGTGCGCGAGGCCATCAATGGAATCCTGTCGAAGTACAATGCGGGGCCCGATTCGCTGGCCATTACCACGGGCATGGACGCAGGCAGCGAGATCGTGTTTGTGGAAAGCTGCCTCGAGCGCGGAATTCCCGTGCAGGCTTACTTCCCGGTGCCCGAAGCCCAATATGTGCGCGACTTTGTGGCGCCTGGCGGCGACCAGTGGACGGAGCGTTTCTATCGCAATCGCAACCACCCTTTATGTGACGAATTCTACCAGCCAGACAGCGTTGGCTTACCGCGTGAAGGGGATGATATGCACGAGCGCAACAACCGCTGGGCGGCTTACTCATCTCTGGCGCGCGGCGTAGACAAAATGCGCCTGATTGCTTTTTGGGATGGACGGGCCGAGTCATCGGATGACCTTGACGAGCACCTGGTCAAGCACATGGTGGACCTGGTGCGCGACATGGGCGGGCAGATCGAGCAGATTAACCCGCACAAGCTTGCCTCAGCACAGCCGGATCTGCTTGCGCCGCCCAAACCGCGCAAAGAAAAAGAGAAGGACAAGGGTTAAGTTGCCGTAAAAAGACCTCCGAGGATTATGAACTTCGGAGGTCTTTTCTTTCAGGCGCGAATATTTTTCCCGTACCCCGCTTCGACCGTTATTTTGCCGTCCCTGAAGGCTTCCTTTCCGCGCAGGACAACGCGTGTCACTTTTCCCTTGACCTGCCAGCCTTCGAAGGGAGTCCATCCGCAGCGCGAGTGCATATCTGCGGCACGGATCTCGTAGCGGGCGTTTTCGTCCACTTCCACCCAGGTTTGGGGCTGTTCGGGGAGTTTGAAGATGCGGCGCGGGTTGGTGACCGATTTTTCGATGATCTGCTCAAGGGTCAGGCGGCCTTCATCCACGGCGGTCAGCAGCAGCGGCAGGAGCGTTTCGACACCGGGGAAGCCAGGCGGCGGGTTGTCGCCATCTTTTTCGGCGAGGGTGTGCGGGGCGTGGTCGGTGGCGAAGCAGTCGATCACGCCCAGGTTGGCCCACAGCGCGTCCACATCCGCTTTGGTGGCCAGGCGCGGGCGCACTTCGGCGCGTCCGCCGGGCAGCCCATCGGCGTAGCAGCCGCACCCGGCCGGGGTTAGCGGGATGCCGCCTGCGGCCAGGAAGAGGTGGTGCGGGCAAACCTCGCAGGTGACCTTGATTCCGCGCTCTTTGGCGGCTTTGATGAGCAGCACTTCTTCGCGCAGCGAGATGTGTGCGATGTGGATGGGTTTGTCGAACATCTGCGCCATCCAGATGGCGGCGGCCATGCTGCGGCTTTCGGAGTGGGTGACGATGGGGGTGTGGCCGGGCCACAGTCGGAAGTGCTCCATCCACAGGGTCATGTCGTCGAGGCGCAGCTGGCCAAAGGTGCTGTCGAGGTACATTTTGAGGGCGGCGGCTTTGGGGGCGATGCGCGCCACCTCGGCGGCGTTATCGGGTCCGGCGCCCAGGTATTGGGCGTAGTCGCAGCGGGCTTTGGACTGAGCGGTGGCGAGCACATCAGCGAGCGTGGCTTCGTCGAAGATGGGTGGTTTGGTGTTGGGCATGGCCAGCAGCATGGTCACGCCCCCGGCCAGCGCAGAGGCGGTGCCGGTGTCGTAATCTTCTTTGTGGGTTGCGCCGGGTTCGCGCAGGTGCACGTGAGGGTCGATGAGACCGGGTAAGCGTATCATTGATGAACTCCGTTGGTTGTGTTGCCAAAAGGCACACAAAATACTACAATCTGAACATGAAAGTTTTTTCCTGGAACGAAGAAAAGAATGCCTTGTTGCGGGCTGAACGCCAGGTATGTTTTGAGAATGTGGTCATTGGTATTGAGTTGGGATACCTGAATGATATCCTTGAGCACCCAAACCAGGAAAAATATGCAGGCCGGAAGAATTTTGTAGTGGAAATTGAAAACTATATTTACCTTGTGCCTTTTATTGAAAGTGACAGCGAGGTTTTCTTGAAAACTATTATTCCGAGTCGTAAAGCCACAAAGCGCTATTTACTGCTTCTTGCATAAATATCTAAACCTTTTTATGCGAAAAGCAAGGTGAAAACAGCATTTCCACTTTAGATATTTACGCAGTACTCTGTAAAAGGTGAGAAACAATGAGTGAATTGAAACTCCAGCCTGAAGAACTTGACTTGCTGGTTTCCTATGAGCGGGAAGAATGGCAGTCTGCAAAAAATGTCAAAGAACAGATGGCGCAGTATCGCGCTTATGCGCGGGCGACTTTCCGCAAGGACAGGCGGGTCAATATCCGTATCTCTTAGAAGGACCTGCGTGCCTGTCGTTTGGTCCCTCGCGCCGCACAGCGCGAGGGCGGTTTTTTTAACGGGAAGCGTTGTCCGTGCGTCTGTTCCGGCGGGTGGCGTGTGGTGTGTGGATGCTGCCGGGGTAAGGTAAAGGGGATCGGGATGCTGAGTCCATCCCAATCCTCTTTATTGTACAACGATACGGGCGCGCCGGGTTATTCGGCGGGTTTGAAGATGACAAAGACCAGGTTGAGCAGGATGCCCGCGATGGCGCTGAAGACGATGGACGGGATGCCGCTGGGGAAGAGCACCGGGATGGCGAAGGGGAATAACCCGTTGGGCAGGGCCAGCGAACCGCCGATGCCGGTGATGAGGATGGTGGCGCCCACTGCCAGGTTGGCGGGCGAGAACAGGTCCACTTTTTCGGACATTTTAAGGGCGATGCCCTGCATGCCGATAACGCCGAACAGGTAGATGGCCAGACCGCCGGTGACGGCCACCGGGATGCTGTTGACGACCGCCGCCAGTTTGCCAATGAAACCGAGCAGGATGGCGATGCCGCCAGCCGTCATAAGCACAGGCACCGAGTAGTTGCGGGTGATGGCCATGAGCGAGTTGTTTTCACCGTAGTTGGTGCCGGCCGCGCCGCCCAGGAAGCCCACGACCATATCATCGGCGCCATCGGCCACCAGGTTGAGGCCGATCAGCTTTTTGATGTTGAAGGGTTTTTTGCCGAGTTCGGCGGCCAGTTCATCGATGTACAGGCTCATCTGGTACAGGTGGGCAGTGGATTCGGGGATGGTGGCAATGGCGATCAGGGCGATGCTGAAGACCAGCCCCCAGGCGTTGGGGTCGGTGAAAGCGGGCAGGGTGATGTTGGGCACGCGCACCCAGGCGGCCTCGGCGATGATGCTGTAATCAATGACGCCGAGGATGGCCGCCAAAATGTAGCCCACCAGCGCGCCAAACAGGATCGGCAGCATGCCGAGCAATCCCTTGTTGCGCAGGTAAACCGAGAAAAGTATTGTAGCGAAGAGGGTCGCGAAGGCGACCAGCCAGTTGGCCGAAGCCATGTTGAGGGCTGCCCCGGCCAGCGCCACACCGATGACGATGGCCACCGAGCCGGTCACGATGGGCGGCAGCACCTTATCCAGCGCGGCCTTGCCGATGCGCATGATGAGCAGACCGACCAGGATGTTGACCAGGCCGGTGCCCATGATGCCCACCTGCACCAGGCGCACACCATCGGGACAGTAGACGGTGGTGGGGTCGCTGAAGCAGTCACCCGCGTAGAGTGACATGGCGGTAACGACCACGGCGATGTATGAGAATGATGAGCCGTAGTACATGGGGATTTGGCGTTTGGCAACCAGCAGGGCGATGATGGTGCCAATGCCCGAGGCCAGCAGCGTAACGCCGACATCGAACTTGGTCAGAATGGCCACCAGCACGGTGGCCGGGAACATGGTCAGCACTTGCTGGAAGCCGAGGCTGAGCATGGCGCCGATGGGCGGCGTTTCGTTGGGCATGTAGCCCATCACTTTGCTTTCGGTTTTCTTTGAAGACATTGCGTTTCTCCTCCGGGTGGTTGGGATATAAAAAAAGAGAGCCGCTAAATGCGACTCTTTGATTTTCGAATAAATGAAAGCGGTTCTTCCGCCATTTTTTTGCAGCAGCCAGGTTTTTTGCACAGTTGTGTGGACATATTGGGATTGATTTTAGGCCGGATGGCGTTTCTGTCAAGAGGTGAGTTTGCATAAAAAACCCTGGCAGCCCGGACTGGTTGCGAAAATGACAATCGTCACTGGAAGCGGACAATTACGGGTGCTATAATCGCGATGCTTAAGCAAACCAAAGGATGAGGAGAATACCCATGGCTTATGTAAATGTAAAAGTCCCTGAAGGCGGGGCAAAGATCAGCATCACGGATGGCGTTTTGCAGGTTCCCGATAACCCCATCCTCCCGTATGTGGAAGGCGATGGCACAGGGCGCGACATCTGGCGCGCTTCGGTGCGCGTGTTCGATGCGGCCGTCGAGAAGGCGTACGGTGGCAAGCGCAAGATCCACTGGATGGAAGTGTACGCTGGCGAAAAATCCTTCAAACTCTTCCAGAACTGGCTGCCGGATGAGACCACCGAGGCGTTCAGGGAATTCCTGGTGGGCATCAAGGGCCCGCTGACCACCCCCATCGGGGGCGGCATCCGCTCGCTGAACGTGGCCCTGCGCAAGCTGCTGGACCTGTACGTCTGCCAGCGCCCGGTGCGCTATTTCAACGGTGTGCCTTCTCCGGTGCGCCACCCCGAATATGTGGACATGGTCATCTTCCGCGAAAACACGGAAGACATCTACGCCGGCATCGAGTTCCAGTATGGCACCGAAGACAATAAGAAGTTCAAGGACATGTTCAAGGAAGCCTTCCCCAAGGAATACGCCAAGATGCGCTTCCCCGAAACGAGCGGCATCGGTTTCAAGCCGGTTTCCGTTGAAGGCACCGAGCGCCTGGTGCGCGCGGCCATCCAGTGGGCGCTGCTCAACAAGCGCAAGAGCGTGAACTTCGTCCACAAGGGAAACATCATGAAGTTCACCGAAGGCGCGTTCAAGGACTGGGGCTACGCGGTGGGCAAGCGCGAGTTCCGCGCCGATGTGGTCACCGAGCGCGAAAGCTGGATCCTGGGCAACAAGGAAAAGAATCCGAACCTGTCTGTCGAAGACAACGCCAAGATGATCGACCC
The DNA here is from genome assembly GCA_034433165.1 of Anaerolineales bacterium. Classification (GTDB taxonomy): domain Bacteria; phylum Chloroflexota; class Anaerolineae; order Anaerolineales; family Villigracilaceae; genus DAOUAP01. Next base: position 61,781 of record DAOUAP010000018.1, read on the forward strand.
CGGCTTCGACATGATGAGCCCGGCCCAGCAGGGTGAGATCACGGCTGAGGTGGAAGAAGCTCTCAAATTGTGGGATACGCATGGCGACGGCAAGTGGAAGTCCAAGCTGCTGCTGAAGGACTCGATTGCTGATGTGACCCTGCAGTTCGTACTCATCCGCCCGCGCGACTACGATGTGATCGCCACCATGAACCTGAACGGCGACTATCTCTCGGATGCGCTGGCGGCCCAGGTGGGCGGCATTGGTATCGCCCCCGGCGCCAACATCAACTACGAGACCGGGCACGCCATCTTCGAAGCCACGCACGGCACCGCGCCCAAGTATGCCGATCTCGACAAGGTCAACCCCGGCTCGGTCATCCTCTCCGGTGAGATGATGCTGCGCTACATGGGCTGGACCGAAGCGGCTAACCTGATCATTAAGGGCATGGACGGCGCCATCGGCGCGAAGACCGTCACCTACGACTTCGCCCGCCTGATGGAGAATGCCATCGAGGTCAAGTGCTCCGAGTTCGGCGACGCGATCATCAAGCACATGTAGGTTAGAAAGTAGATTGTAGAAAGTAGTAGGCAGTAAAGAACAAAAACAGCCTGGGAGCGGCCAGGCTGTTTTTTTCATGTTTCATTGCACGCGTCGTTCAGGAAGTGTCTGCGAACCCTCTTTGGAGCCGCGGATGAACACCGATGAATTGGATTTTTGGGTTTTGTCGGAACGGTTTCATCAAAGAACCAGTGTTTATATGCGTTTATCTGTGGCGGTCTGCACTTTAGAAATTGGGGCGGACTGAAAAGCCTGCCCGCAAGGCTACGGGAATGGCGCGGTGCGCACGGCCATCAGCACCAGGTCCAGGTAGCCTTCGGTAAACTCGGGCTGGAAGGCGCCCTGCGAGCGGTTGGGGTCGAACTGGAAACCGGCCGGGTTGGCGGGGATCCTGCCATAGCAATCGCGCGTGGCCTTGCCAACATGCATCGACTCGTCGCGATTGTCCAGCACAGTCCAGTCCTTCACGCCAGAGACGGCGTAGCCGTACTGCATGTTCGCGCCGCGCAGCACATTACCAATGACCTGTCCGCCGGTCAGCACGCGGTTGTCATCGGGCGGCCAGCAGCCCCACACGCGCAAGCCCATGCCCAGCCCAATGCGGATGACCGCCCCGGCGGCGTCGATGGTGTTGTTGCGCACAATGGTGCCGGTGTAATCGCCGTTGTAGGGTTCATTGTAGTCCACCATGTTGATGCCGCCCAGCAGGATGCGCGTTTCGGCGCGGATGGTGTTGTCCTCGATGATGGAACCCGGCGCGCCAAAAATGACGATGCCGCCATCGGTGGCATCCACGATCAGGTTGTTGCGCACGATGGTGTTGGTGCAGGCCAGGCTGATGCCGTCGGACCAGCTGCCGTCGCTTTGCCCGGCCGGGCCGATCTCGTTATTCTCGACCAGGGCGTTGGTGCAGGGCGGCTCGGGCGCAGGGTGACCCTGGATCAGTTGCAAGGCCGACCAACTGCGCGGCTCAATGATTTTGACATGACGGATGGTCTGCCCGGTGGACGAACCGCCCGCATAGATGAGCGCGTCGCCGCCGTTGTAACCCAGGGCTGGGCGGTTGCCATCCACCACCACATGGCTGAGGACGGCGTTGTTGAAGTCGCGCATGTAAACCGCATTCGAGAGGTCTGAGGCAACGATGCGCAGCACCGCGCGGGTGTCATCGGTGGGGAAGCCTTCGGTGTAGACCTGCTGACCGTCGGCGGTGAACACCACCGGGCCGGTCAGCTCGATGACCGCGCCGGGGCACAGCACGGCCACATCGTTGGCGGCGCGCAGGCGGGCGTTTATGTAGGTCTGGTCACCTTCCGCGATGCATGGGCGCGGCGTGGGGCTGGGCCACGGGGTGCGGGTGGGGCGCACGGTGGCCGTGGGCGGCGCAGAGTCGGTGGCCGTGGGCGCGCTGGTGGGTTCGGTGGTGGGGGCGGCCGGCGCGCCGGCGCCGCAACCTGCCAGCAGGGCAAGGATGAGGATAAAAATAAAGGTGGACTGTGGTTTCATTTTTTAATCTCCTAATTGAATAAAAAAGGTCGAAATATGAAGATATTATACGGAAAGTGAATCACCGTTTCAACCACCTGTTCCTGGATACAGCCGCTCAGGGGTTGCCTGCGAACCCTCTTTGCAGCCACGGATGAGCACCGCTGCATTGGATTTTTGGGTTTTGCCAAGGCGGTTTCGTAAAGTTGTAGGGCGGCGCGCTCTGACAAATGGGAATTGAGACTTGAAAGCCGGTTTGCTATCCCTATAATGGTAGTATCGCGGAAAAATCTGTTGTACAGGAGGGTTCCCATGTCCATCAAACCCCAGTACATCTTGCGTTCCTTTTTGCTGCTCCCTTTCTTTGGCTGGGGGTTGGCGCTGGCGTTATCGTTCCTTCTTACTGCCGTAAGCGATGTGGCGGTGTCTAACCCCGCGCTCGATGTGGTTTTGGGGGGGCTGGCGTTTTTTTCGTTTGGCATCGTCGGGTGGGGGATTCCGTACATCCTCCTGGCGGGGGGCATCTTCGTGTGGAGTCTCAAAAAGACGGCGGCCGCCATTTACAAGGCGCTTATTGTTTCCCCACTTTTGTTATCCATCTTGACTTTCATCGAATTGACGCTGCTCATTTTCTTACCGGAGGCCGGGGTGTCTTCGATTGATGATTTGGATCCCCTTGCAATGTTGGGGCTGGCGGTGGTCCTGCCCCTGGCAGTCGGCTATCTGTTCGTGGGGCTGGGCGCGCTCATTTATTGGGGGTTTAAGCGCGCTGGTTGGGTCGCGGAGGATGCCTGGCAATAAGACAGGGCACAAAGCACACGTGGAATTTGGTAGAAAGAGGCGCGTTCTGCTGAGAATATGGGAAAAAAGACACTTCTTATTCAAACCCTTATCATTCTTATTGCTCCGTTGTTCTATTACCTTGTTTATATAGGGCATTTTCATAATCAGGAAAATGGCAGGGTAGCCACAGGTTTTATTGGCGGAGACTTTCCCTATTACGCTGCGAATGGCCGTGAGATATTCGAAAATGGGAATGGCTTCACTTATCCTAATCCATACAGCTCCAATGAACCCCCTGTGTATTTTCACCTTCTATTCTATATACTTGGGGTGGGGATTAAAATTTTGGGGTTCGATCCTGGTTATCAATTCGTTGTTTTGGGATTGACTTGTGCCTTGGTCACCAGTGCGTTGACGTTTCACGTTGTGCGTGAAATGCTACCATCGCCGCGTTTCCTGATGCCTTTATTTCTGCTGGTGATGTGGGGCGGCAGTATCTTTGTACTGAGTTCGATTGGTGCCAACATCTTTCAGGGTGGCGCGCTTACTGGCAAGATTTATGTTTTTGACCCTTTTGATGGCGAATGGGGTCTTAATTGGGGACGTAGTCTGATGTTTCCTGCCGAAGCCTTTTATCATATGCTTTTTTCAGGAACGTGGCTCCTACTTCTCAAGCGTCAATGGTTTTACGCAATAGTTGGCTCAGTCTTACTGGCACTATCAACCCCATTTACGGGTGTCCAATTGGCATTGATTTTGAGTGCGTTTTTTTGTGTCATGGTACTAGTAGAGAAAGAACCCCGTTTTTATCTTTATATGATTTTGTCCATGTGTATCGTTGCTGGACTTTACTGGTATTACTTCATATTTTTGAAGTCTTTCGATTTTCACCTCTCGGTGCACGACCGATTCATTCTGGGAGACTGGATCCTGCCCTGGCATTCTTTCCTTCTCGCTTATATGCCTGTAGGAATAATTGCAGTCATCAGGCTGTTCCAAAACCGGTTTCATTTAGAGTACAAAGACTTTTTGTTCCTGGTGAGTTTTGCGGTATCGGTCGTTCTGGTCAAGAACGAACTATTTTTGTCGAACCCTGTACAGCCCATTCATTTCACTCGGGGATATGTCTGGACTCCCCTAGTTCTGTTTTCCTTGCCGATGATACAAAAATACCTAATAAAACTATGGGATAACCGCAACCGAATCTATGCGTTGACTGTATTTCTTTTGCTGTTTACGCTAGCAACGCTTGATAACATTGCGTATGTCAGGTGGCACACTATCGAACCGAACTTCGGCGTAAGCATGAGCACCGAAGAGCGCAGCAACATGTTGCTATTGATGGATGCGCAAAACATCAGGGGAACCTTATTGAGCAGTAGCTATTTCCTGAGTTACCTCACGGCCACCTATTCCGAAGTGACCCCTTATTTGGGCTACGGAATCTGACGCCAGATTTCGATACGCGCAAAGAAAACGTTCTCAATTGCGTGCAATATGCTCAGGGTGGCGATTGGCTAGAAGAAATAGACTATATTTTGGCTAAACGCGAATCTGTTCCTGACTGTGTAGACATCTCTGCATGGAATATCATCCACGAATCAGGGAGCATGGTTTTGTTTGCTCGCTAACCATAATATGCCGTGCCCGCCAGGAAGGACTCCACCGCCCTGGCCCGGTACGGCGTCACCGCGCCGTCTCCCCATACCCGCCACTGCGACCCGTGACCGTCATTCAGCATCCCCGTGCGTTCGCCGATGCCGATGAGGGTCACGCCGGGCGCTTCGCGCTGCAGGCGTAACGCCCAGCCCCTGCCAAAGGTGTTGTGGTGCGGCAGGACGAGCGCGTTGGGGACCAGTTCCAGCCCCTTTTCCTCGCGCCCTGCGCCAGGGTCGAAGTACCACTCGCACAGCACCATGGCTCCGGCGCTGCGTTTATCGGTAATGACCAGGGATGTGACGTTGCGCGCGCCCAGGCGGGTGAACCAATCGGTGCCATTGCGCCCGGTCCGGGCGTGGTTGTGATCGGGCGCGGCGGCGGTGGGGATGATGCGGATGGGGGCATCGAAGACGCCTGCCAGCGCAATCGCTTGCAGGTCGGGCCCGCGCATTCCGCCGCCAAATTCTGCGCCGCCTTCGCGCAAGACATATCCCATGGGCTAGGCCAGTTCGATGGTTTGACCGAGGTTGGCGGCCACCAGGGGCAGCACCTCTTCGGCAAAGCGGGCGGGGTCGGGGCGTTGCCTTTCGTGCGCCCACTGGTGGGCCAACCCGTAGAGCGCCCAACTGGCGGCGGTGGCGGCCCGCTCGCGGCTGACTGTGCAACGCTGGATGGTGTCCATGTTTTCGAGCCAGTGCAGCACCAGCCCGTAAACCTGCTCACGGATCTGGGCTTCGGCCAGTGCCTGGAACTGTTCTTCGGCCCCGTTGTGGGTGTGGATGCTACCCACGAACTCGCATACGGCCGCGGTGAGCAGGCGCAGGTTGTCGGTGCTGAAGCGGCAGGCACTCAACATGCGGCGGTCGATAGCCTGGCGAAAGGATTCGCGCATGGCATGGTCGAGCAGCGCGTATTTGTCTGGGAAGTGGGCGTAAAAGGTGGCACGGTTAACCCCGGCCCGGGTGGTGATGTCGTTGACGTTGAGGTCGGTGAAGCCTTTTTCCTCCAGCAGGGCGTTGAATGAATCGACCAACAGTTGGCGGGTTCGTCGTACACGGGGATCGAGTTTTTCTTCTGTGATGGGCAACATTTTGGCTCCGGTGTCGTTTAGGCGACACAAATTGTTTTTTGATGGTTGACGCTGATTTTTGTTTGGATAAAATAGGCAACATAAGTTGGATAAACAACGTGTGTTGTGAATATACTGCCAACAAGACACCCTGTCAAGGAGAAAAATCATGTCTCTCGAAGCCATCAAAATCAAGGAAGCCCCGTTTTCACCCAACCTGTCTTATGCCCGCCTGGCTGACACTGACCAGGTGACCCGGGCTGCCCACGCCCTGCAGTTGAACGGGATCACGGTGTACGTGACGGAAACTGCCGCCGAGGCCAAGGCCAAACTGGCGGAAGTTATTCCGGCCGGCGCGGAGGTCTTCACCTCCAGTTCGACTACTTTCAGCCAGCTCGGCCTTTTGGAAGAGATCGACCGCGAGGGCGGCCGCTACGACTCTGTGCGCGTGAAGCTGGGCAGCCTGGACCCCAAAACGCAAAGCCGCGAGATGCAGAAGCTGGGCGCAACGCCGGAGTTTATCGTGGGGTCTGTGCATGCCGTGACCGAAACCGGTTCGGTGCTGGTCGCCTCGATGACCGGCAGCCAGCTGGCACCCTACGCCGCCTCGGCTGCCCATGTGGTCTGGATCGTGGGCACGCAGAAGATCGTCGCCAATCTCGATGAGGCTCTGCGGCGCCTGGAGGAGTACACCTTTCCGCTTGAAGACCAACGCGCGCAAAAAGCGTATGGCGTGCACAGCAGCATCAACAAACTGCTGGTCATCAACCGTGAGATCATGCCTGGGCGCACCACACTGATCTTTGTAAAGGAAAACCTGGGCTTCTAAGAGCGCGTCTGCGAACCCTCTTTAGAGCCACGGATGAACACCGATGATTTGGATTTTTGGGTTTTGCCGGGGCGCGCGTTCCCCGCAAGCGATATTCCGGGTGGTGGTAATGCGCCGCCCGGAAGGCGCGTCTATATGCGCAAGAGGTGAAGCATGAATAGCAATTTCCCCAATCCGCTGTCCCAAAATGCCGCATTTTCCATTCATCCCAAAACCCGCATCGGGCATGTCTCGCTGACGGTGGCCAACCTGGAGAACCAGGTCACGTTTTATACCCAGGCGCTGGGTTTTAACCTCCACTGGCGCGACGGCAACGAGGCCGGGCTGGGCGCGGGCGGCGCAGACCTGCTGCACCTGCTGGAGCGGCCGGGTTTCACGCGCTATCGCCGTGTGACCGGGTTGTATCACTTCGCGGTGCTCTTCCCGGACCGGCGCGAGCTGGCCCGGGCCATGGCCCGCCTGTACGCGCTGCGCTACACCAACTATCCCACCGACCACATCATGACCAAGACCACCTACCTCGACGACCTGGAAGGCAATGGCATCGAGCTGTACGCCGAATCGCCGGAGGATGGGGCCTGGTCGATGGCGGGCGGCGAGTTCGTCACCCGGCGGGCCGATGGCAGCCTGAGCGACGGACGCGAGCCGTTGGATGTGCGCGCGCTGTTTGCCAATCTCAAAGAGGATGACCGGCTGGATGCGCCCATCCCCGCTGAAACGCGCGTGGGGCATGTGCACCTGCACGTGGGCGGGCTGGACGAGGCGCTGGACTTCTATCACGGCCTGCTCGGCTTCGACCTGATGGGCCGCGCCCAGCCCATGCGTATGGCCTTCGTCTCTGCGGGCGGCTACCACCACCACATTGGGCTCAACACCTGGCAGGGAGACGGCGCGCCCCCGCCGCCGCCCGACGCAGTGGGCCTGCGCCACTTCGAGGTGTTGCTGCCGGATCAAGCTGCGCTGGGCGAGGTGCTGGCCCGGGTCGATGCGGCCGGCCTGGCGCGCGAACATGCCGAGGGTGGCGTGCTGCTGCGCGACCCGTTCCAAAACGGGGTGCTGCTGCGGGTGGGTTAAAAACCCTGTCGCGGTTGCAATCCACAGATTTCGATGATTTCACAGGACCTGTGTCATCGGCGGAATCTGTGGATTTTTTTGCTACTTTACATGCCCAAAAGGGGACGAACATCAGTAGACAGAGAGGCTTGAGACTGGCATAATCGCATTGTGATAATCCGTACAAGTAATAGGAGAAAGCCATGACCTTGACCGAAGCTCTCGAAAAAATGAAAAACGCCCATAAGATGTTGGGCGAATACACCTACACCCTGCGCCCGGTCGAGCGCGGGTATGCCAACCGCACACTTTACATCGACCTGGGTGAGAACCGCATTGCCGAAAAACCGGTCACACAACAGATGAAAGAACTGTTCACTGGTGGGCGCGGCTTTGCGCTCAAGCTGTTGTGGGATGCAGTAACGCCTGGCACGCAGTGGGACGATCCAGAGAACGAACTGGTCATTGCCAATGGCCCCATTTGCGGCATCACCGCCTACCCCGGCAGCGGCAAATCGACCGTGGTGACGCTCTCGCCGCTGACCGGGAACGTGATCGACAGCAACGTGGGTGGCTATTTCGCGCCGTTCCTCAAGTTCTCGGGCTTCGATGCGCTCGAAGTGCGCGGCAAGGCCGCCGAGGATGTGATCATCTTCATTGACGGTGACAACGGCCGGGTGCGCATCGAGAGCGCCCCGCTGGAAGACATCGACTCGCACCTGATCGGCAATGCCCTGACCGAGTTATACGCCGACGACGAGAAATCGCGCCGCGGCATTGCGGTGCTCTCGGCCGGGCAGGCCGCCGAGCACATCCGCTACGCGGCCATCAACTCCACCTGGTACGACGTGCGCCGCAAAGAGATCCGCCTCAAGCAGGCCGGGCGCGGCGGCGCGGGGCGCGTCTTCCGCGACAAGCACATCAAGGCCATTGTGGTCCGCTTTACCGCCATGGGCGGCGACCTGAACGGCGTGGCCGACATGGCGCTCATTCGCCAGGCGGGCACGCGCATCAACAAAGAGATTGCCGAACTGGACGACAAGCAGAACCAGATGCGCAAGGTGGGCACGGCCAACATCGTCGAGATTATGGACCACTTCGACCTGCTGCCCACGCATAACTTCCGCTTTGGCAGCCACCCCGAAACCCACAAGATCGACTCGAGCGTTTGGAAGAAAATGTTCACCCAGGGCGTGCCCGATGGCTGCTGGCTGGGCTGCACCATGTCGTGCTCGCACGGCGTGGACCACTTCCCGGTGCAGACCGGCCCGTATGCGGGCACCTGTGTGCTGGTGGACGGACCGGAATACGAGAACGCGGCCGGGCTGGGCGCGAACATCGGCAACTTCGACCCGCAGAAGGTGCTCGAACTGAACTTCTATTGCGACACCTACGGCGTGGACACCATCTCGTTCGCCAACAGCGTTGCTTTTGCGATGGAGTGTTTCGAAGAAGGCATCCTGACCCTGGAGCACACCGGCGGGCTGGAGTTGCGCTTTGGCAACGGGGCGGCCGCGCTCGAACTGCTACACCAGATGGCGCGCGGAGAAGGCTTCGGCGTGATCGTGGGACAGGGCGTGCGCTACATGAAGAATCTGTTCGTCCGCGAATACGGCGCGGACCCGCGCTTTACGCATGACATTGCCATGGAATCCAAGGGCATGGAAGTGTCCGAGTACCTTACCAAGGAATCCATCGCCCAGCAGGGCGGCTACGGGCTGGCCACCAAGGGCGCCCAGCACGATGAAGCCTGGCTCATCTTCATGGACCAGGTCAACAAGCAACTGCCCACCTTCGAGGCCAAGGCCGAGGCGCTGCACTACTTTCCCATGTGGCGCACCTGGTTCAGCCTGCACGGGCTGTGCAAATTACCCTGGAACGACATCTCGCCCGCCAACAACAAGCAGACTGCCGAACCGGCCAAGGTGCCCGAGCATGTGGAGAACTACACCTGGATCCATCAGGGGGTGACCGGCATCCCGACCACCACCGAGACCCTGCTGGCGCAGTCGGAGCGTGTGTACAACTTCCAGAAGGTGTTTGCCCTGCGCATGGGGCGGGTGGGCCGCGAGCATGACTATGTGCCTTACCGCGCCATGGGACCTGTCACCGCGCTCGAGTACGAATCGCGCCAGGAGCGCTACGACACCCAACTGAAGGACCTGGTCGGCATTGACCCGGCCGGGCTTTCCACGCAGGAAAAAATGGCGAAGTTACGGGAGTACCGCGAGGCGCAGTATGAACTGCTGCTCGATGCCGTTTACAAGCGCCGCGGCTGGGACGCCAACAGCGTGCCCACCGACGAAAAACTGCGCACCCTGGGCATCGACCTGCCGGACGTGCTGGCAGTGGTCGAGAAAGCGCGCAAATGAGCGATTAAATCGCGCGGGGCGGATCAAGCGATCTGCCCCGTTTTTGTTTACGCAGACGCCTTGTACTGCTCCTACTCGTCGAACGCGCGCGGCAGCCGGCGAGACTGTGACAGGATCTGTTCCACGCTCATGCCGCGTCGGTTCTCGGTGGTTGGGTGGTAATGCACGTGTACGCGGCGCAGATTGGCAATCTGGCGGCACAGGCGTTCTTCCACGCGGCTGGCAATCAGGTCGCCTTCGGTGACGCTCAAATTGCCATCTATCCCAATGGTCAGGTTGACCACAATGTGCGGACCGAAGCGGTGAGCCTGTAATTCTTCCAATTGCTGCACCCCTGGCTCGGCGCGCAGCAAAGCGGAAATTTGCGTCGCCAGGGTGCGGCTGGGCACGGCATCCATCAATTCCACGGAAGACTCTTTCAATATATAAATGCCAGTACGCAGGATAAAGAGCGCCACCAGCGCCCCGGCCAGCGGATCGACCCAGGGCAGGCCGCGCTGCCCGAGGAAGATGCCCACCGAAGCCGCCGCCGCCGAAAACAGATCGTTGCGGTGGTCGTAGGCCAGCGCTTCGACCACTGGGTTTTTTGTTTCCTGCCCCAGTTTGCGCACATACAATGTGAGGATGATTTTGATGACCACCGTCAGCAGGGCGATCCAAAGCGCAATCGAGGCTGCCCCCTGAAAATCCGCCATGCCTTGCATCAGGTCCCAAATCTTGTCGAGCGAGTTCCAAAACACAGCCACGGCCGTGGTAACCACAAATGAGCCAACCACCACCGCCGCAATGCTCTCCAACTGACGGTGTCCATAAGGGTGTTCATCATCGGCAGGTTTATTGGCCAGGCGCACGAAGATGCTGGCCACAATGTAGTAGGCCACATCCGAGGTGGAGTTGATTCCCTCGGCCAGCAGGGCCGGGCTGTGGCCGATCACGCCGATGGTGGTCTTGAGCGCGGCCAGGACGATGTTAGTGCCCAATCCCAGGTTGACGGCCAGCAGGCTTTTCTTGTTGCGGTCGTGAGTCAAGGTTTGTCTCCGAAGGTCATTGTACCAACACGCTCGGGCCAATGCCATTGATAAAAAGCACAAATTTGTCATGGGTATCGGTTTGTAACGCAACGCACACCCAAGCGTGACCTGTCATTGTAAATCGGTTATACTTTCCCCGCTTAATTTCTATATTTCAAGAAAGACAGTATGTCAGATAATATCCGTAACTTTTGCATCATCGCGCACGTTGACCATGGCAAGTCCACGTTGGCCGACCGGCTGTTGCAGGCCACTGGCACCATCTCGGACCGCGAAATGACCGAGCAGGTGCTCGACAGCATGGACTTGGAACGCGAAAAGGGTGTCACCATCAAGGCTTCGGCCGTGCGCATGAAATACACCTACAAAGACGGCCGCGAGTACGAGCTGAACCTGATCGACACCCCAGGGCATGTGGACTTCGGTTACGAAGTCAGCCGGGCGCTGAACGCCTGCGAGGGCGCCGTGCTGGTGGTGGATGCCAGCCAGGGTATCGAGGCCCAAACGCTGGCCAACCTGTACCAGGCGCTGGATGCCGACCTTGAGATCATCCCCGTTATCAACAAGATCGACCTGCCCTCGGCGCATCCCGATGAAGTGGCGGAAGACATTGCGGCCCTCATCGGCGTGCCGGCGGAGAGCGTCGTCCGCATTTCGGCCAAGGCCGGGCTCAACGTGGAGCAGGTGCTCGAGACCATTGTCGAAAAAGTGCCGCCGCCCAAAGGCGAAAACAATAAACCCGCCAGCGCGCTGGTATTCGACTCGCATTATGATTCGTACAAGGGAGTTATCTGCTATGTGCGTGTGGTCGAAGGCACGCTCAGGCCCAACGATACACTGCGGCTGATGTCCACCAAGGTGAACGTCAAGCCCATCGAGGTGGGCATCTTTGCGCCCACCATGAAACCCGTCAGCCAGCTTACGGCTGGCGAGGTGGGCTACGTGGCCACCGGGTTGAAGACAGTCCAAGATGCCCGCGTGGGAGACACCATCACCACCGTGTCCAACCCGGCGGCCGAGCCGCTGCCCGGGTACCGCCATCCCAAGCCCATGGTGTTTGCCGGTATTTACCCGGTGGACGCCGACAATTACAGCGACTTGCGCGATGCGCTGGAAAAACTGCAACTCAATGATGCCTCGCTGACCTATGAGCCGGAAACGTCCCAGGCGCTTGGTTTCGGCTTCCGGGCCGGGTTCCTGGGCCTGTTCCACATGGAGATCATCCAGGAGCGGCTGGAGCGCGAATACCTGCTGGATGTGCTCTTTACCGCGCCCTCGGTGGAGTACCAGGTGGTGATGCTCGACAACGAGGTCATCCCGGTCGATTCGCCCGCGCAGTTGCCAGACGAGAGCAAGGTGCTCGAGATCCGCGAGCCGTGGATGAAGATCGAGATCATCACGCCCACCGAGTTCTACGGCCCGATCATGGAATTGGTGACCAAGCGGCGCGGCGCGTTCAAGGGGCAGGAGTACCCGGCCCCGCACCGCGTGCAGTTGAACTATGAGATCCCGCTGGCGGAGTTGATCGTGGATTTCTTCGATGAGCTTAAGTCGCGCACGCGCGGCTACGCCTCGCTCGATTACCAGTTCCTCGAATACCGCGCTGACAAGCTACAAAAACTGGAGATCCTGGTCAACGGCGACCCGGTGGACGCCCTGGCGGCCATCGTGCATACCAAGGATGCCTTCCACAAGGGGCAGGCGCTTATCTCCAAGCTCAAGGACATCATCCCGCGCCAGATGTTCGATGTGGCCATCCAGGCCGCTTCGGGTGGGCGCATCATCAGCCGCGCCAATGTGAAGGCCATGCGCAAGGATGTGTTGGCCAAATGTTACGGCGGCGATATCACCCGCAAGAAAAAACTGCTCGAGAAACAAAAACGCGGCAAGCGGCGTCTCAAAATGGTGGGCAATGTCGAGATCCCGCAGGAAGCTTTCATGGCGGTGCTCAAGCTGGAGTCGGAATGAGTTCTGGCAAGTCGGAGCTCAAGATCCCCGGCTGGCTGCCGGGCGCGCTCATCAGCCTGGCGCTGGTGGCAGGGATTTTATACTTTGTGGACCTGCGCGCCACGGCTGCGGCCATTGCCCAGGCGAATTACCTGCTGTTGGGCATTGCGCTGATCTTGAGCGCCGCCTGGCTGCTGGTGCGCGCGCAGGTCTGGCGCACCCTGCTGCGCGACAAGCCGTCGTTCATTGAAACCTTCAAAACCATCAGCGAAGGTTACCTGATGAACAACTTTCTGCCGTTCCGGTTGGGCGAGGTGGGGCGGGCCTTCCTGCTCAGCCGCAAGAGCGACCTGCGCTTTATGGAGATTCTGCCGACCGTGGTGATCGAGCGCGTCTTCGACCTGGCCTTTACGGCGGCCATTTTTGTGGCGGCGGTGCCGTTCGTGGTCGGCGCAGAAGGTGCGGACCGCATCGGCATCATTGTGGGCATCATTGTGGTGGCCGGGCTGGTGGTGTTGTATTTTGTGGCTCGCAACCGCCAGCAGGCGCTGGACCTGTTCCACAAGTTGAGCGCGCGCTGGCCGCTCATCCAGCGCGCGGGCGGCGGCTTCCTCGGTTCGTTTTTCAAGGGGCTGGCTGTGCTGACCGATGGCTGGCTGTTTGCGCGTTTCCTGCTGTGGATGACGCTCAACTGGGGCATGGCCATTGTGCAGTACACGTTGGTCATCCAGGCGTTCTTCCCGCAGGCCACGCCCATCTGGGGTATGTTCGGGTTGGGAGCGGCCGCTTTTGGCGGGGCCATCCCCTCGCTGCCGGGGGCGGTGGGCACTCTCGAAGGCGCCATCGGTGGGGCGCTGACCCTGCTGAGCGGCGACCAATCGACGGCGCTGGCTGTGGCGCTCACGGTGCGCATTTACAACTACCTGATCAGCGGCGTTGTGGGCGTTTATGCCCTCTCGCGCGAAGGACAGACCCTTTCTGGCATTTATCACCAATTGATGAACCTGCGCACCAGGCAGGATGAAAACTCATCGACCGAGGAATAGCATGTCTCGCAATTATTTCGTCACCGGCGGGGCCGGGTTCATCGGCTCCAATTATGTGCACCGCCTGCTCGAACGCGGCGAAAAAGTGACCGTGTACGACAACCTGAGCCGCGCGGGCGCGCCGCGCAACCTGAAGTGGCTGACCGAGACCTTTGGCACGGACGCCTTCAAACTGGTGGTTGGGGATGTGCGCGACGCCGCCCTGCTGACGGCCGCTTCGCGCGAGGCGGATGTGATCGTGCACCTGGCCGGGCAGGTGGCGGTGACCACCTCGGTGACCAGGCCGCGCGAGGATTTCGAGATCAACGCTCTGGGCACATTCAACGCGCTTGAGGCGGCCCGCCTGAACGAACGCAAGCCTGTGGTGCTCTACGCTTCCACCAACAAGGTTTTCGGCGGCATGGAAGATGTGGAAGTGACCGAGCGTGATACCCGCTGGGAATACAAAGACCTGCCCTTTGGCTGCCCCGAAACCCAGCCGCTCGATTTCCACAGCCCCTACGGCTGCTCGAAGGGCGCCGGCGACCAGTACGTGCGCGATTATGCCCGCATCTACGACCTGCCAACCGTGGTGCTGCGCCAGAGCTGCATCTACGGCCCGCGCCAGTTCGGCGTGGAGGACCAGGGCTGGGTGGCCTGGTTCGTCATTGCGGTGGTGACGGGGCGCCCGCTCGCGATCTATGGGGATGGCAAACAGGTTCGGGACCTGCTGCACGTCTACGACCTGCTCGACGCCTACGACCTGGCCATCCAAAACATTGACCGCGTGAAAGGCGAGGTTTTCAACCTGGGCGGCGGGCCGCGCAACACCGTATCCATCTGGACCGAGTTCGGACCCATGCTCGAGAAATTACTCGGCCGTCCGCTGCCCGTCTCGCGCGGCGACTGGCGCCCCGGCGACCAGAAGGTCTTCATCGCCGACATCCGTAAGGCTGGGCGCGTGCTGGGCTGGACGCCGAAATACGACGTGGAGCGCGGTGTGAAGCAGTTGTTCGATTGGGTCAGCGAAAACAAGGGGATGTTTTAATGCATCTTGCGTACTTTGACGAAGCAGGCGATGATGGATTCCCACAATATTCCTCACCGCTCTTCGTATTGACTTCCGTTTACTTGCACTACATGAACTGGAAGCCTATTTTTGAGGCGGTAAGAAATTTTCGCCGCCACATCAAAACCGTGTATGACCTTCCAACGAGCATGGAAATGCACACGCGCGACTTTTTGCTAAACAAGAAGCCTTACGTTATTTTGCAATTGGGCTTTCAGCAACGAACCGAAATTATTGGGCTGTTTTGTGACCTGATTGCCTCACTGGAACTCAAGGTTATTAACACGGTAATTATCAAACCAAGAATTCAGAAAAGTGATTATGAAGTTTTGGATACCGCGCTTAAATTTACCGTGCAGCGCATTGAAAATGACCTCAACCCCAGAAATAATCCATCCCACAAATTCATGATTATTACTGACCCCGGCCGCGTGGGAAAAATGACACGCACAACCCGCAAAATTCAGCGCATCAACTTCATACCGTCAAAATATGGTGCGGTCTACCGAAAAGAAATTTCTTCGCTGATTGAAGACCCTCTGCCCAAAGATTCTTCTGAGTCGTACTTCATTCAGATTGCAGACCTGGTTTCTTACATTGTCTATCTTTACGCCTCAAGCAACATTCCAAACTATACTTATCCAAAACGCATGGGCGACTTCGTCTCGCCAGATATTGTTAGAGAATGGATGGAGCGATTAAAAACCCAGTTTTAATCTCCTGGCCTCTCCCCAAAACCCTTACGGCATTGTTTATCATCCGAAATAAAACCACCACCTACGGCGCATTTGCGCTTTCAGTGGTTCACATTTAGTATATATCCGTTTTGAAACAAAGTCAACGAACCTGATGAAAATCCTCACCGTCCTCACCTACTACCGCCCGCACACCAGCGGGCTGACCATTTACGCCGAGCGGCTGGCCGAGGCGTTTGCGCGCCGCGGCCACCAAGTGACCGTGCTGACCAGCCACTTCGACAAATCCACGCCGCGCGAAGAAGTGCGCAACGGCGTGCGCATCGTGCGCGCCCCGGTGGCCTTCCGCGTCAGCAAGGGCGTCATCATGCCCACTTTTGGCTGGCTGGCCTGGAAGTATGTGGCCGAGAATGATGTGGTGCAATTGCACCTGCCGCAGTTCGATGCGCCTGGTTTTGCCACGCGCGCCCGACTGATGGGCAAACTGGCCGTGCTGACCTATCACTGCGACCTGCAGCTGCCCACCGGGCTGTTCAACCGCATCGTCAACGCCGTAGTCGATTTCCAGAACGACATGGCCGGGCGGCTGGCGCACCATATTGTCACCTACACCCAGGATTACGCCGACAACTCGCCGTTCCTCTCGCGCTTCATGCACAAACTGACGCCCATCCTGCCGCCGGTGGTGCTGCCGGCCCCGCAGCAGGGCGCGGTGGATGAATTTTTCCAAAAGCATGTGGGCGAAAAACGCCCGGTGATCGGCATGGCCACACGCTTTGCCTCGGAGAAGGGCGTGGAGATCCTGTTGGATGCGCTGCCGGCCGTGTTCGAGAAATTCCCCAATGCGCAGGTACTCTTTGCCGGGCAGCACCTCAACGTGATGGGCGAACAGTCCTACTTCGAACGACTCGCGCCCCGCATCCGCGCCTATGAGTCCCAGGGCAGGTGGACCTTCCTCGGCAACCTCGATCCGCAGCAAATGGCCGCCTACTACCCCAACCTCGATGCGCTGGTGGTGCCCAGTCTGAACAGCACCGAAGCCTTTGGGCTGGTGCAGATCGAAGCCATGATGAACAATGTGCCGTGCGTGGCCTCAGCCCTGCCCGGCGTGCGCCGCCCGGTGCAAATGACTGGCATGGGCAAGGTGGTGCCCATCGGCGATGCCACCGCCCTGTCCACCGCGCTCATCAGTATTTTTGGCGACCCGGCCAAGTACCGCCGCGACCCGGCCGAGATCGCCCGCCCTTACGACCCGGACGCGGTGGCGGCGGACTATGAAGAACTGTTTACAACTCTCAAAAAATAAATTTGTAGGGGGACTCGCTGGGTCGCCCCTACTCCCATATTCTTATGAAAGATTACCTCTTCCTTCACACCCGCGACCTGCCCTACTTCCGCGCCCTGCTGCGCGCCGTCGAATCGCGCTTCTACCAGGATCTCGACATTCCCGCCCCCACCCTCGACCTGGGCTGCGGCGACGGGCACTTCGCCCGGCTCACCTTCGACCGCAAACTCGATGCAGGCCTCGACCCGTGGACCGGCCCCATCCACGAGGCCGGCGCGCGCGGCGCGCACCACCTGCTCACCGAAGCCGATGGCGCGCGCATGCCCTACCCCGAAGCCCACTTCGCCAGCGCCATCAGCAACTCTGTGCTCGAGCACATCCCCCACCTCGACGCCGTGCTGGCCGAAACCGCCCGCGTGCTCAAACCCGGCGCGCCGTTCATCTTTTGTGTGCCCAACCACAACTTCCTGCCCAACCTGTCGGTGGCGCGTTTCCTCGACGCCATCGGGCTCAAACCGCTGGCCCGCGCCTACCGCGCCTTCTTCAACCGCATCTCGCGGCACATCACCTGCGAAGACCCCGAAGCCTGGCAAAAGCGCCTCGCCGCGGCCGGGTTCACGGTCGAAAAATACTGGCACTACTTCTCACCCGCCGCCACCGCCGCGCTCGAGAGGGGGCATTATTTTGGGCTGCCATCGCTCCTCATCCACCTGGTCACGCGCCGGTGGCACCTCACCCGCGCGCGCTGGAACTTTGCCCCCACCATGGCGCTCATCCGAAAGTATTACGAAGAACCCGTCCCCAACGAGCGCGGCTCCTACACTTTTTACATTGCCCGCCGCAATTAACGGTAGAATCGTCCAGTCATGAAAGAGCCGAGCATCCTCGACTATCTTAAGTCGCGCATCGATCCAAAAAAGCATGGGGAAATCGAGCTTTCGCCTGCGCCCGGGCCGCTTCCCGGGACTGGTAGCGCGGCAAACACCCCGGCCCCCGCGCCCACCGACTCCATCCACCCGCAGCCTGCCCCCGTTTCCGAATCGTTTCCCTGGCGGGTCATCCTTGCCCTCACCCTGGCCCTGGCCGCCCAGCGTGGGCTCGAGCCGCCGCGCAACGACCCCGCCGCCTCAGCCTGGATGGCCGTCCTGTTGTTTGGCATGTCGCTGGGGCTGGCGGCCTGGGCCTGGCAGCGCGGCGAACTGAACCTGAGCGCACCCACCCGCCCTGTCCACAAGATCGATCCGCTCACAGTGCGTGGCTGGGCTGCGTTCCTCACTGTCCTGCTCATGCTGGCCGCCTTCTTTTTCCTGGGCCGCAACCCGCTCACCGACTGGGACAACCGCTTCACGCCTGTCAATCTCATCCTGTGGTTGGGCGTGATCATCTTTTTCGTGGCCGCCTTTTGGCTGGGCGGACTGGCGCCGGGCGCCAGGTGGCTGCGATTGCGGGCACACCTGGCAGACCCAACGGTTTGGCGCTGGGCTGGCATGGTGGTCGTGGCTTTTGCGGTGGCTGTAGCCTTCCGTACCTTCAACCTGGGCGGTGTGTTGGCCGAACCGTTCAGCGACCATGCAGAAAAACTCTTCGATGTGGCTGACGTACTCAACGGACAGACAGCCATCTTTTTTGTGCGCAATACCGGGCGCGAATTTTTCCAAATGTATCTTACCGCCTGGGTGGCGCAAACGTTTGGCACCGGGTTATCGTTCATGAGTCTCAAGATCGGCACGGTGCTGTGCGGAATTTTGACCCTGCCCTACATTTACCTGATCGGGCGCGAATATGGCGGGCACCGTGTGGCGCTCTTTGCCCTGCTGCTGGCTGGCATGGCGTACTGGCCCAACATCATCAGCCGCGTGGGCCTGCGTTACCCGCTCTACGCGCTGTTTGCTGCCCCGGCCCTCTATCACCTGCTGCGTGGACTGCGCGCCTCGAATCGCAATGATTTCATCCTCAGCGGCTTGTTCCTGGGGCTGGGGCTGCACGGATACAGCTCATTCCGGTTTATGCCAGTTGTGATCGTCATAGCAATGGGAGTCTACATCTTGCACGCACGCTGGCAGGCGCAACGCGCCCAGTCCCTCTGGTGGTTGCTGCTTATAACCATGAGCGCGGTGGTCGTCTTCCTGCCGTTGCTGCGTTACCTGCTCGACTACCCAGACCAGGTTGCCTACCGCGCCTTTACACGCCTTACCGGCGCCGAAAGCCCCCTGCCCGGCCCGGCGGTGCAAATTTTCCTCCAAAATTTTTGGAACTCGCTCACCATGTTCCAGTGGAACAATGGTGAGATATGGGTACACTCCATCCCGGGCCGCCCGGCGCTGGATGTGGTTTCAGGCGCGCTGCTCGTGCTGGGGTCGGCGCTGGTGCTGCTGCGTTACATCCGTCGCCGCGACTGGCGCGACCTGTTCCTGCTGCTGGCTGTTCCGTTGTTGACCATGCCTTCCACGCTTTCGCTGGCCTTCCCAAACGAGAATCCATCGCTCAACCGCTCGGGCGGGGCCATCATCCCGGTGTTCGTTTTGGCGGCGCTGGCGCTGGATGCCGTGGTGACCGGCGTGGGGCTGGGGCTAGCGCGCCGCCGCGCACAGGCCGCTGGCTGGGGGCTGGCGCTTGTCCTGCTGGCCTGGTCTGGCATGCAAAACTTCGACCTCGTCTTCAACCAGTTCGATCAACAGTACCGCCAGGGGGTGTGGAATTCATCGGAGATGGCGCAGGTGGTGCAGGAGTTCGAGCGGTCCACCGGCAGCGTGGAGACGGTCTGGATCGTACCCTACCCGTATTGGGTCGATACGCGCCTTTTGGGCATTCAGTCTGGGCATTTCGAGCGCAATTTCACCCTGTGGCCGGAGGAAATTGCCGCCACGATTAATGTTCCCGGTCCAAAACTGTTTTTAGCCTACCCGGATGACACACAAACGGTTAACATTCTACAATTAGCCTACCCCCAAGGCGTTTTGCAGGTGTATCCGTCTGATACATACGGGCACGACTTCTTAATTTTCAATGTACCGGCGCCATAACGCATGACAAAAAACCGCTCCCTGCTTTACGATATATTGCTGATCATCACCCTGGCGCTGGCAGCCTGGCTGCGCACCACCGGTCTCAACTGGGACCAAAACCAGCACCTGCATCCCGATGAGCGCTTCCTGACCATGGTCACCACGGCGATTGCATCGCCGTTTACCGACCAGGCGCAGCTTGGCGCGCCGCCTTCACAGTCCAACCAGCCCTGGCGGCAGTCCTATGCAGGTGTCATCAATGATTGCGAAAACTGGGGCAGCTATTTCGATACAGCCTGCTCTGCTTTCAACCCCAACAATCGCGGCTACACCTACTATGTGTATGGCACCCTGCCGGTTTTTATTACGCGTATCTTTGGCGAAGCGCTGACCGGCATCAGCGCCTGGGCATCGTCCGGGCTGCAAAGCGGCGCCAGCGGCCCGTGGGCCGATGTGTTGGCCGCCCTCTCGGCGGTGCGCAACTGGAATGGCTATGATGAGGTGCCGCTGCTTGGGCGCCAATTGGCCGTCCTTTCAGACCTGGGCTCGCTGGTGCTGTTGTTTTTCATCGCCCGGCGGCTGTATGGCCCGGCAGTGGGTGTACTGGCGATGGCATTTGGCGCGTTCTCAGTCATGCTCATCCAGCAGGCGCACTTCTATGTGGTGGACAGTTTCACCAATTTTTTCATTTTCCTGGCGGTGTATTTTGCAGTTGAGTTGATGCAAGGCGGGCTGGAAACGGAAAAACCGCTGCAACAAGGCGCGCCAGGCCTGCCTGCACTGCTACGCATGCCCGTTTTCTGGAACACGGTTGGGTTTGGCGTGGCACTCGGGGCAGCCATGGCCTCAAAGATCAATGCCGCCCCGTTGGCGGTGCTTCTGCCGGGCGCGTTCATTATCCTGTATTTCCGCGCCAGCCAGCGTGGGCAGCTGGGAGAAGGTCACAAACCAGATCTTAACGACCTGTTGGCGCGTGGCGCATTCTACATGGTGGTTGGCGCCCTGGCGGCCTTTATCGCCTTTCGCATTTTCCAGCCGTATGCCTTCCGCGGCGATTTCGGTTTCGTGGATGTGCGCCTCAACCCGCACTGGGTGCAAACCCTGCGCGACCAGCGCGCCCAGGCCAGCGGCGACGTGGATTTCCCCCCGGCCCTGCAATGGGCGCGCCGTTCCGGGTTGTATTCGTTCATGAATATTATGCAATGGGGCCTGGGCTGGCCGCTGGGTATTTTGGCCTGGGCCGGCATGGCCTGGATGGGCTGGCGCATCCTGAAAGGTGAGTGGAAAGAGCACAGCCTGCTGTGGGGCTGGACGTTGCTGTATTTCGCCTGGCAGTCCACGCAGTGGAACCCGACCATGCGTTACCAGTTGCCCATCTACCCGCTGCTGGCGCTGGCCGCCGCCTGGATGGTGTTCGAGATGGCCAAACTCAGGGTCGGGCGCGCAGGGAGCAAACTTGCCGCTTTCAATTTCCTGCCGGTTGCCTGGGCGATTGGCGGGATAGTCCTCTTTTCTGCATTTGCCTGGTCGTTTGTCTTTACCCGCATCTACACCCGCGATCACAGCCGGGTGCAGGCCACACGCTGGATTTATCAGAACATTCCCGGTCCGGTGTCAGTCGCCATAGAGACCGAAAACGGCACGGTTAACCAGCCGCTTTCGTACCCTCAGGGTTACAACATCTCACGCATGAACCCCTATGTGGGCGCATTTTCTTCGAATGTCGATGGCTTGCTGCGCACGATAACCCTGCCGCGTGTGCAAGGGGTGCCTGCCAATGTGCAGCGCAACCTGCTTCTGGAAATTTTTACCGACCCGTCCAGCCCGTCCATCATCCAACAGCCTGTCACTATCAACAGTACACCCGCCCCGGTGCCCTTCTCGCACCAAGTGGTTCTGGAAAATAGCTTCTCTTTCATGGTTGGGCAAACCTACCTGCTGCGCATCACCCTGATGGATGCCGGCAGCGATATTGACCTGTGCGGCGGAGTTCTGGGCAACATCTCCGATTCGCTCTTCCCGCGCCAGGAAGTGCTCAATCCGCAGGATGGTGACTGCGTGCTGCGCAACGACCACCCCTACCTGGCGCAATTTGCTCCGCAAGAATTGGGCGTGCTGACCGGCTTTACACTCAGCGACCTGGTGAGCGCCTACACGCCCACCGGCGCGCAGACCCTGACCGTGAGCGTCATCGCCCCGGATGGGCAGTCGTTGCTCGGGCAGGGCGTGATCACCGCAGACTTCTCCCAGCCAGCGAACGGGCGCGGCGGCGCCTATACGCTTGCGCTCGAACCACCTGTAATGCTCAAACAGGGCGAGGTGCGACAGCTGCGCATCGAAACGGAGGGCGGCGGGCTGATCAAGATCCAGCCCATAGCGCCGGTCAACGAATCCTCATGGGATGACGGCTTGCCCTTGCGCATGGATGGCTATGATGGCTACGGTGGCATCTACCAGGGCGGGCTGAATTTTGAGATGTACTGGGACGACAACGCCGATAAGCGCAACCGCTTCATCACCAATCTCAATGAAGGCGATTACATCTTCATCTCGTCCAACCGCCAGTGGGGCACCACCGTGCGCGTACCAGAGCGCTACCCGCTCACCAGCGCCTATTACCGCGCCCTGCTGGGCTGCCCGGCCGAAAAAGACATTTTGTGGTGCTACACTGTGGCCGAGCCGGGCATGTTCGCCGGGCAGTTGGGTTACAACCTGGTGCAGACCTTTACCTCGTATCCCACACTGCAGATCCCCGGCCTGTTGCGGTGGGAGATCAACACCCAGCCAGCCGATGAAGCCTTTACGGTCTATGACCATCCCAAGGTTTTTATTTTCAAGAAAGCGGATGACTACGACCCCGCCCGAACGCGCGCCATCCTCGAAGCAGTGGACCTGAGCAAAGTGGTGCGCATCACGCCGCGCCAGGCGGGGTCTTTTCCGGCCAACCTGTTGCTGCCCGAGGCGCGCCTGGCTGTCCAGCGCGCGGGGGGCACGTGGTCAGACCTGTTCAGTTACGATGCGCTGCTTAATCGTTACCCCGTTTTGGGGTTGGTGGTGTGGTATCTGTTCATTTTTGCCCTGGGTGTGTTCACCTATCCCATCGTCCGCGCGGCCCTGCCCGGGCTGCACGACCGCGGCTACCCGCTGGCACGCGGCGTGGGGCTGGTGCTGTGGGCCTGGCTGGCCTGGATGGCCGGGTCGCTGGGGTGGACGTATACGCGCGGCATCATCGGCTTGATGCTTGGCTTGGTGATGGTGCTGGGGTTGTGGATGTCCTACCGTCAGCGCGATGACCTCTCACGCGAACTGCAAACCCGCTGGCGCTACTTTGTGTCCATTGAAGGGTTGTTCCTCGGACTGTTCCTCATTAACCTGCTCATCCGCCTCGGTAACCCGGACCTGTGGCACCCGGCCAAGGGTGGCGAACGACCCATGAATTTCTCGTACTTCAATGCCATTCTCAAAAGCACCACCTTCCCACCCTACGACCCGTGGTTTGCGGGCGGCTACATCAATTACTATTACTATGGTTATGTTATTGTCGGCACGCCGGTTAAATTCCTGGGGATCGTACCTGCCACAGCTTACAATCTCATCTTGCCCACGTTGTTTGCACTCCTGGGCGTGAGTGCCTTCTCGGTGGTGTGGAACATGGTGGCTGCGCGCCGGCCCGCACCAGAAACCGATATACCCGGCCGCTGGCCGTTCCTGGGGCTGCCGTTCATGGCGGGTGGTGCGGCCATGCTGGGTGTGCTGCTGTTGGGCAACCTGGGCGTGCCGCGCATGATCATCCTTGGCTTCCAAAAGATGGCTGCGCCGGGCGGTGTCTATGAAGGCGCTGGTTTCCTCACCCGCCTCGGCTGGACCATACAGGGGCTGTTCCTCAACCTGGGCGGCGCCCCGCTGCCATACGCCATCGGCGACTGGTACTGGCTGCCCAGCCGCGTCATCCCGGCCCCGGGCGAGGTGGAACCCATCACCGAGTTTCCGCTCTTCACATTCCTCTACAGTGACCTGCACGCCCACCTGATATCCCTGCCGCTGACTGTGCTGGCGCTGGCCTGGGTGGTTTCGCTGGTGCGCGCGCGCGGCAAGTGGGATGACTGGTTCGCGGCCGGGTTGTCATTCTTCCTCGGCGGGTTGTTCATTGGCGCGCTGCGCCCCACCAACACATGGGACTTTCCCACCTACCTGGCATTGGCTTCGCTGGCGGTTGGGTACACCCTGTGGCGCTACGCAGATGTAACCCGCCTGCCTTTGCACCTGCCCGGTTTCAGCCGCCATGTGGTCATTGCACTGGGCGGCATGGGGTTGCTGGCAATGCTTTCCTTGCTCCTCTACCAGCCCTTTGCGCAGTGGTACGGGCTGGGGTACAGCGCCATCGACCCGTGGAATGGCACCCAAACACCCTTTGGGTCGTACATCACCCAGTGGGGGCTGTTCCTGTTCGTCATCGTCACATGGATGGTTTGTGAAACAATAGACTGGATGGCCAGCACCCCGGTTTCTTCGCTGTCAAAATTGCGCCCCTACCTGATCTTCATCGAAGCGGGCATCGGTTTGTTGATTGCGGCGGTGGCGGCCACCTTGGTGCTGGGCGTCAAAATCGGCTGGATTCCGCTCATCCTGGGGGCATGGGCCGCGCTGCTCATCCTGCGCCCCGGCCTCAGCGACATGAAACGTGGGGTGCTGTTCATGGTGGGTACCGGACTGGCGCTCACCTTGATGGTCGAACTGGTTGTACTGCGCGGCGATATCAGCCGTATGAACACTGTCTTCAAGTTTTACCTGCAAGTGTGGACGCTCTTCGGCATCAGTGCGGCCGCTGCATTGGGCTGGCTGCTGCCGCACCTGCCCGGTTGGGGCCATAACTGGCGCACCACCTGGACGGTGACCCTCCTGCTTCTGGTGACTGGTACGGCCATGTTCTCGGTCTATGGCACTTTCGACAAAGTCCGTGACCGATGGAACCCCGAAGCCCCGCGCTCGCTGGACAGCATGGCGTACATGCCCTTCGTCACCTATGGTGATCAGGGACAAACCCTCGTGCTGGGTGAAGATTATCGCGCCATCCGCTGGCTGCAAGACAATGTGCTGGGTTCCCCTGTCATTGTCGAAGCCAATACGCCCGAATACCGCTGGGGCTCGCGCATGACCATTTACACCGGCCTGCCCGGCGTGGTGGGCTGGAACTGGCACCAGCGCCAGCAGCGCGCCCTGACCCCCGGTGATTGGGTCTTTGCGCGCGTGGCCGAAATTGGCGCATTTTACAACGCCACCGACCCGGCCGCGGCGCGGGCCTTCCTCAACAAATATGATATAGCCTACATTATCGTCGGGCAGTTGGAGCGGGCCTATTTCCCCGGCCCGGGGCTGGAAAAGTTTCCCGCGCTCGATGGCCAGTTATGGGATGCGGTGTACCGCGACGGGCAGACCGCCATTTACAAGGTGAAGCCTTGATGCCCGGCCGCATCTTTCACATCACTGCCCGCGCCCATTGGCAGGCGGCCCAAACCGCCGGGTGCTATACCGCGCCCTCGCTGGCCGTGGAAGGTTTCATCCACCTCTCGCGCGCCGACCAGGTCATTGGCGTGGCCAATGCCTTTTACCGTGGGCAGCCTGGACAGGTGCTTTTGGAAGTGGACACCACCTGCCTGGGCGCCGACCTGCGCTGGGAACTGCCTGCCCACCCCGGCGGCGCGCTCCCGCAGCCAGCCCCACCCGATGGGGATTTGTTCCCGCACCTGTACGGCCCGCTCAGCCTTGAAGCCGTGGTTGCCGTGCACGATTTTGCGCCCGGGCCAGACGGTATCTTTACCTTACCCGAATCACTCATCACGAATCACGCATCATGATTTACCTCCTTCTCTGGTACATCGCCATTTCCCTTCTGGGGTTGCTGGTCTTCCCGCTGGCGCACCGTCTCTTCCCGGCGCTTGCCGACCGGGGTTACAGCCTGTCGCGCGCGCTGGGGTTGCTGCTGTGGGGTTTCATTTTTTGGCTGCTGGCATCGCTGCAAGTCATTCGCAATGACCCGGGCGGACTTCTGCTAGCGCTGTTCCTGGTTGCCGGCGCTTCGGTTTGGGCGTTGTTCAAAACCGGCGATGACGGCGACCCCGGCCCCGGGTGGGGCGGGCGAGTGCGGCGCGGTTGGGAGCAGGTGATTGCCTGGATGCGCAGTGAACGCCAGAGCGTGCTGGCCGTTGAGGTTATCTTTATTATCGCATTTGTCTTCATGGCGCTGGTGCGGGCCGCCAACCCTGAAAGCATCGGCACCGAGAAGCCCATGGAGCAGGCGTTTATTAATGCCATCCTGCGTTCTGAAACCTTCCCGCCGCACGACCCGTGGCTGGCTGGGTTTGCCATTTCTTATTACTATTTTGGGTATGTGATGACGTCCATGCTGGCGATGATTACGGGCACGCCGGGTAATGCGGCCTTCAACCTGATGCTGGCGTTATTGTTTGGTATGAATGCGGTCGGGGCGTTTGGAGTGGTGTATAACCTGCTGGCGAACGTGCGCCGCGCCGAAAAACGCGATGCGCTTGCACTGGCAGGCCTGGGGCCGCTCTTCCTGTTGTTGGTGGGTAACCTGGGCGGCCTGCTGGAGGTGCTGCATCGTCGTGGCCTGTTTTGGAGCCGTGGCCCAGAGGGTGGGCTGACCTCAGGGTTTTGGTCGTGGCTGAACATTCGCGATTGGAACGAGCCGCCGTCCGAGCCATTTTCCTGGGTGCCCGACCGTTTTTGGTGGTGGTGGCGGCCTTCGCGCGTGATCAATGAGTTTGACCTGGGCGGCGGCTGGCACGAGATTATCAACGAGTTCCCGGCCTTTTCTTACGTTCTGGGCGACCTGCACCCGCATGTGCTGGCCATGCCTTTTGCTTTGCTGGTGGTGGGCATGGCGCTCAACCTGGCGCTGGGCGGCGCGCGCGGCCAATTGACGCTGCCATTGTTGCGCCTGCCGCTGCGCGCCGGGGCTTTTGCGCTCATGGCGATTGCACTGGGCGGTATGGCGTTCCTTAACACCTGGGATTTCCCCATTTACGCGGCGGTGCTGGGGGGGGCTTTTGTGCTGTGGCGCGTGCGTGAGGCGGGCTGGGGTTGGGTGCGCGCTGCGGAGTTGGTAAAATTTGCCCTTCCGCTGGGACTGGCCAGTGTGCTGCTATACCTGCCGTTTTATGTGGGATTTGCCTCGCAGGCGGGCGGGCTGCTGCCCAACCTGGTAGCGCCCACACGCGGCGCGCACCTGTGGGTGATGTTTGCCACGCTGTTTGTGCCGCTGTTTTCCTACCTGTTCTACCTGTGGCGTGGTGGGCTGGCGGCGGTCCGCTGGCGGTTGGGGCTGGGGCTGACAGGCGGGTTCATCGTTGCGCTGTGGGCGTTTTCCTGGCTGCTGGCCTGGGTTGCATCGCTGCGTGCGCCGGAGGTGGCTGCGCAGTTTCTGTCTATGAACGCCGTACCCAACTTGCCGGCCCTGTTCGCTGCGGCCATGGCGCGGCGGGTTGAATTTGTGGGCGGGCTGCTGACCATTGCGGCGCTTCTGGCGCTTTCGGCATCCATGCTGGCCGGGTTGCCCCGGCGCGATGACGGGCAAGGTGAGGCTCAAGGCTCGCCGGATTTTGTTTTGCTGCTGGTTTTTGTGGGCGCGCTGCTGGTGCTTGGTCCAGAGTTCGTGTATCTGGCAGACCAGTTTGGTTGGCGCATGAATACCATCTTCAAGTTTTATTACCAGGCCTGGTTGATGTGGAGCCTGGCGGTTGCGTTTGGCGCGGCGGTATTACTGCTCGACTTGCGCGGACGCATGCGCACCACCTGGCAGGGGGTGCTGGCATTTACAATGGCGGCCGGGTTGGTTTTTTCGCTGTTCGCTTTCGCCAACAAAACCAACGGATTTAGCTATGCCAATGGATTCACTTTTGACAGTGCCATGCACCTGGCGCGCTATGCGCCTGAAGACGCGGCGGCGATTGACTGGTTGCGCGCCGCGCCGCCTGGAGTGGTGTCTGAAGCGGTGGGCGGCAGTTACACCGAGTTTGCGCGTATGGCCACTTATTCCGGGCAGCCGAATGTGCTGGGTTGGCCGGGGCATGAAGCCCAGTGGCGCGGTGGTTATGAGCCGCAAGGCTCGCGCCAGAACGATATCGCCGCATTGTATACCACGCGCAGCTGGGACGAAGCATCCTTCATCATCGAAAAGTATGGCATCCGCTACATTGTGGTTGGGCGGCTTGAAAAACGCGCTTATCCGGTCGAAATATCAAAATTTGAAGCCTACCTGCCTGTTGTTTTCCGCGAAGGCGAGACGGTCATTTACCAGGTGCCATAATGCATGAACACGGACAGTCGGTAAACAGGTTAACGTAAGATACAATAACGATTATGGCCAAATTTTCTACCACTGAAAAACTCTTTCTTTCCCTGGCTGTTGGGCTGGGGGTCTTCATTCGCTTCCTGAACCTCGGTGCTGTGCCGCTTAGTGATGGCGAGGCGCACTGGGCTTTGCAGGCGCTGGACCTGGCGCGCGGTTTGCGCCCGGAGATTGGCCCGGCCCCGCTCTATGTAATGCTGACCGGGTTTTTATTTTACATTTCCACATCCAGTGACGCTCTGGCGCGCGCAGTGCCAGCCCTGGCAGGCAGCTTGCTGGTGCTGGCGCCGCTCTTTTTCACGCGCTTCATCCCGCCACGCGCAGCAATTTTCCTGGCGTTTGGGTTGGCCATTGACCCCGGGCTGGTGGCGCTTTCGCGTACCGCAGGCAGTGGCATGCCCACCCTGGCCAGCTTGTCGCTGGCAACAGGTTTTTGGCTGGAAGCAAAACCGCGCGCAGCCGGTGTGTTTGCCGGGCTGGCTCTATTGTCTGGGCCTGTGTTGTGGAGCGGCGCGCTCGGGTTGCTCATTGCGGCGCTTGTAGCGCGCGGGCTGGATGTGTCCGGCTTCTCATCCCTGCCACGCCCCGAAGGACATGCGCTGCGGCAGGCCGGGGCCTATGCCCTGGGCGCGTTTTTGCTGGCGGGCAGCCTGGTGTTTACCACCCCGGTTGGGTTGGCAGCCGCGTTTTCTGCGCCGGTTGCATTCTTACAAAGCTGGCTGACGCCATCTGATGTGCCGGTCAACCGCCAGATGATGGCGTTGTTAACATATCACATCCTGCCCATGGGCTTTGGGGTGGCCGCATTGGTGCGCGGCATCCGAAACAAAGACCCGCTCACCACTGTACTTGGCTTGTGGCTGGGGGTCTCGTTTGCCCTGTCTGTAGCCGCGCCAGGGCGCCAGGTGACCGACCTGGGCTGGATGCTTCTGCCGCTTTGGGTATTGGCCGCACGCGAACTGCACCGCTTGCTGGATGATTTTTCGTTGACCGGTGAAGTGGCCGGAGCGCTCGGGCTGACGGCGGCCATCCTCGTCTTTGCCTGGCTCGACCTGGCCAGCATCTCTGCCGCGCTCGATCAAAACACCATCAACCTGCGCCTTGGGCTGTTCTTTGGCGCGTTGTTGCTGCTCGGGTTCTCGCTGCTGCTCATTGCCATGGGGTGGTCGCCGCAAACGGCCCGCCTGGGCGGTGTGGGTGGCGTTCTGGCTGCGTTGTTCGTTTTTACCCTGGCAGCAGCCTGGGGCGCAGGTGGGCTGCGCACTACACGCACGCCTGAAATGTGGCACACCGACCCGGCCATAGACCAATCACGGTTGCTGGTGCAGACCATCGAAGAACTCGCTGAATGGAAACGCGGGGTACCCACAAGCCTGCCAGTCACAGTGCTTGGCTATGATTCGCCCGCATTGGATTGGTCATTGCGCGCCTTCACTGTCACAAAAGCCACAGCCTACGATGCCTCCCTGTCTGTGCCGCTCATCATCTCATACGATGATCCCGCCCTGGTGTTCAGCCAGTCGTACCGCGGGCAAGATTTTTACTGGCGCACGACCCCCGCCTGGGATACCGCCGGACTCATCGATTGGATAGACTGGCTGACACGCCGCAAGATTCCCGCCACGCAAGATAAAATCATCCTGTGGGCCGCAGCCACGATCTTCCCCGGCGTTGTGCCTTCCCAACCCTGAGAAAACACATGCCAAAGCCCAGCATCATTGCCATCGACGGCCCGGCCGCCAGCGGAAAATCGACCCTCGGTTTTCGCCTGGCGCAAGCCCTTGGATATTTGTATTTCGATACAGGCGTAATGTATCGCGCCGTAACCTGGCTGGCCCTCGACCGGCAGGTGAACCCAAATGACGAAACTGCCGTCACCGCCCTGGCTGAGCGGGTGCCCATCGAAGTGTGCGCCGCCTCGGTGGATGATGGGCGCGCCTGCGACGTGCTCATCGAAAACCGCGACATTACCTGGGACACGCGCCAGCCAGCCGTGGAAGCCAGCGTCTCGGTGGTGGCAGCCTATGCCGGTGTGCGCCGGGCGCTCTCGGCCCAGCAGCGCCGCATCGGACTGCGCGGCCGTGTGGTCATGGTCGGACGTGATATTGGTACCGTGGTGCTCCCCGAAGCCGACCTGAAAATTTACCTGGATGCCTCTGCCGAAGAGCGCGCGCGCCGGCGTTATGAAGAGATCATCGCCCGCGGCGGGCAGGCCAACTATGACGAAATCCTTGCCAAGGTGATAGCCCGCGACCAAATCGACTCCACCCGCGCTGTGGCCCCGTTGCGCCCGGCTGAAGATGCCATCCTGCTCGACTCTGACCAACTGGACGCAGATTCTGTCTTTGAACGGGTGCTTGCTTTATGCCGCTGACTTCCCCCTACCATGTTCCGCTCATCAACCGCATCCTGCGCCCGCTGCTCAAGGCGGGACTGCGCGGCATCTTTCATGTTTTGGCCAGCGTGCATGTCAGAGGACAGGATAATGTGCCGCCCCGCCCCTACGTGATTGCCATGAACCACATTTCGATTTTTGATCCGCCGTTCATCCTGTCCTTTTGGCCGGAGATGGTCGAATCGATGGGCGCCTCCGATTTATGGCAGCGCAAAGGCCAGAGTATTTTGGTACGCATGTATCATGCCATTCCGGTGCATCGCGGTGTATACGACCGCCGGTTGATGGACAGTGTGCTCGGTGTGCTGGCCTCAGGGCATGCCCTGCTCATTGCGCCGGAGGGCGGGCGCTCTCACGATGTGGCCATGCGCCAGGCCAAACCCGGCTTGTCTCAAATTGTGGATGCCGCGCGTGTGCCGGTGGTTCCGGCCGGCATCGTGGGCACCACCCCCGATTTTTGGCAGCGGGCCAAACGCGGGCAGCGTCCGCGTCTCGAATTGCGCATCGGCAGCCCGTTGGTTTTGCCCCCGCTTGAAGGCCGCGGCGAAGAACGCCGCCTGGCCCGCCAACGCAACACCGACCTGGTGATGACTCACATTGCCCGCCTGCTTCCAGAGGCGTATCGAGGGTATTATGCAGCCGCGGCGGGTGCGCCCGACCCGGCATAAATACCCTGCAGACATTTCTCGGCTATAATGACGCTACAAACCCCCTTTTCACACTGACCGCGCCATGACGCCACTTATTACCCTGTTGGATAGCCTGCCTGCCCTGCCCACGCCTGCCACGCTCGCAGGCTGGCTGGGCTGGTTTGTTTTACTGGCGGGTGTGCTGTGGGGAGTTTATCGATGGCGGCATTACCAGTCTGTGCTCGACCAGCGTGCCTGGATGGCCCTGGGTCTGCTGGTGGTGCTCACACCACTGGCTGCGCTGTTCTTTGGGCTGCGCCTGCCGGCAGGTAGTGCCCTGCCCGTGCCCAACTTGCCGGCCGAACCACGCGGGCCAACCCTCATGTTGTTTTCGTCCATACCCTGGGTGTTGGCTGGCGGCATGTTTGGCCCGGTGGCTGGCGCTGCGTTTGGGTTCGGCGCTGGAATATTCCGCTTGTTGTGGGATACGCACAGTATCTTCACCCCGCTCGAAATGTCCCTGCTCGGGCTGGCCTTCAGCGTAGCTGTGCGCCAGCGATACCGCACGGCACTGTTCAGGGCATTGCGTGTGCCGCTGGTGTCCATGTTGTTCCTCGCAGCCGGTTATGCCTTCATCTATCTGGTCGATGCCACGCTAATCGCTCCCGGTGGGCTGACATCCCGGCTGGATTACGCTCTTACCAGCCTGCCGGGCGTTCTGTTGGCCCGGGCTGGCGAACTGGCGGTGGCCGGGCTTGTTGCCCAGGCTGCAGTGATGGCCTTCCCTGCCCGGTGGGGACGTTTCCTGCCCTTGCAGCCTTCCCCTTCAGAGCGCAGCCTGGCCATGCGCTTCTTGTTTGGGGCCGGGGCGCTGGTGCTTTTTTTGTTGGGAGGTTTGCTGGTCGGAACCTGGCTGGTGGCAGGCAATGTGGCCCGCAACCTGCTCGATGACCGCCTGGGCGACACAGCCGCGTTGACTGCCGGAAGTGTTCCTTTCTTTTTGGAGGCCGGGCAAAGTTTTGCGCAGCAAATTGCGGCAGAGCCCGGCCTGCTCGACCTGAACTCGGATCTGCTGACAAGTGCCCTGGCACAACAGGCCCAGGCGGTGACATATTTTGAGCAGTTGATGGTGTTTGACGCCTCCAAAAACATGCTGGCCGCCTATCCGCCGGGGCTTCCGCTTGCGCAGCAGTCGCTTTTCCCAGAAGAAAACGCCGCCCTTGCGTTGTCTTTCAATGGGGTGCCCATTCAGTTCTACACCATCCCGCCGCCCGAACAAGGCCAGCCTGCCCGGGTCTCTTTTGTGGCAACCATCCTCGATGGCGCCGGCCAACCGCGCCGTGTGCTGGTGGCCCGCGCGGGTATCGCCTCAAATCCCATCATCCAACCGGTGCTGGATGGGCTGGAGTCACTTGCCGCGCAAGAAGGCGATGGTATGCTCATCGACGAGAACGGACGCATCCTGTACCATCCTTCACCCGCGCTGGTGATGAGCGAGTACCTGGCCCCGCTTGCTGCCGAGGCCAGTGTTGTGGATGGCACCGCCCCGGATGGCACGCGCAGCCTGGTTTATACCCAACCCGTCAAAGGTTATGCGTGGTGGGTGGTGCTGACTGTGCCAGCCCGCCGCGCCCAGCAAATTGCACTCGATATTGTTGCCCCGCTGGCGGTTGTCATCCTGGTGCTTGGGACTTTATCGCTGGTTGTCTTGCGAATTGGGCTGCAGGTGATCACGGCTTCGCTGCAAAACCTTTCCAACGAGGCGGTGCGCATATCTCAGGGGCAGCTCGATCGCCCGCTTGCGTTGGAAAGTGTGGACGAGATCGGGCAGCTGCGCCGCGCCTTTGAGCAGATGCGCATCAGCCTGCAAGCCCGGCTCGAGGAACTCAATCGCCTGCTTATTGTCAGCCAGGGGGTGGCCTCCAGCCTGGACATGCAGGATGCCGTGCAGCCGGTGCTGGAGGCTGTACTGCCAACCGGGGCCAGCGCCGTGCGCGTGGTGCTGGCTGAGTCGGATATCCTGGAGGGATTTCCGCGTGAGTACGCCCTGGGTCCGTTCCGTGAAGCATACGCCCACCTCGATGCGCAAATCATCGAAATCACCCGCAAACAAGACCGGGTGGCGCTGCCGCACCTGTCGCGCAGCCGCATCTTGCAGCCAGAACCGGGACGTCCGCTGCCTACATCCATTCTGGCGGTGGCGTTGCGTTACGAAAACCGGTTTTATGGCGCGCTTTGGGCGGCGTATGATCAGATGCGTACTTTTTCCGAGTCAGATGTGCGCTTTATCACCACCCTGGGCGGGCAGGCTGCGTTGGCTGCCTCGAATACCATGCTTTTCCTGACAGCAGAAGCGGGCCGGCAGCGGCTGGCGGCCATCCTGGCCTCCACACCCGACCCGGTACTGGTGACCGACGCCCAGAACCACCTGCTGCTCTCCAACCCGGCTGCCATCGATGTGCTTGGCATGGCGTTGAATACCGGCCAGGGAAAACCGGTGGAGCAGGTGCTGTCCCATAAATCTTTGGTCGAAATCCTCACCGCTTCCAGCGAGGAAAATCTTTCGGCGGAGGTAACGCTCTCAGATGATAAAACCTACCTGGCTACCGCATCGCCCGTTGAGTCTGATGGACGCCTGGTGGGGCGGGTGTGCATTTTGCGCGATGTGACTCACTTCAAAGAGTTGGATATGATGAAGTCGGAGTTTGTCAACACGGTCAGTCATGACCTGCGTTCACCGCTGACACTCATGCGTGGTTATGCCACCATGCTGGAGATGGTTGGTGACCTGAACGAGCAGCAAAAGACCTATGTGGGCAAGATCATTACCGGGGTCGAGAATATGGCCCGCCTGGTCAACAACCTGCTCGACCTGGGGCGCATCGAAGTGGGTGTGGGTTTACGCCTTGAAAGTGTGCCGCTGGTTGATATTGTGGAACGCGTGAGCGCAAACCTTCAAATGGGCGCCGCCCAGAAGGATATTGCTTTTTCGGTCGAAAAGCCCGACAATCTTCCGATAATAGAAGCAGACCCGGCCTTGCTCCAACAAGCCATTTACAACCTTGCAGAAAACGCAATCAAATATACGCCAACAGGCGGCAGGGTGGCGTTGCGCTTCAAAATTCGAGGCGCCGAGATGCTCTACGAAGTTCAGGATACCGGCATTGGCATTTCACCTGCCGACCAGCCGCGCCTGTTCGAGAAGTTTTATCGTGGCAGCCAGCGCGAAGCCCGCCAGGAGAAGGGCAGCGGTCTGGGGCTTGCCATTGTCAAATCGATTGTTGAGAAACACGGGGGAAAGGTTTGGCTTGAAAGCCAGTTGGGCAGGGGCAGCACATTTTACCTGCAAATTCCACTGCGCCAGCCCAAATCAGGGTAGGCAGCGGTCAGCGCGTCATGTCGTCAGCGTAGTCGATGGCGTTGCGACAAATACCCATCAGGTTATTTGAGACATTGAACCAATCCAGCGCGAGGCCCTGCAAGCGCACCGAGTTGACCGATTCAGAAAGGCACCCCACCCCGGCATTGTAGCTGACCAGGGTGAAACGCCACATGTCTGCATAGCTGGTCAGTTCGCCCGGGGTTTGTCCATACACATTGCGGATGAGTTGTCCGGTCTGTTCGCAGTGGGCGCGCAGGGCCTCGCCAAAAATGCCTACACTGTTGCGGGCTTCAGACAGGTCGATCCCGAGCGGACATGTTGGGCAGGTGGCATCGACCCGGGTGACGAGCGCGCCTTGCAGCATTTGTTTTTCGGCGGTTGCCAGCATGCTGTATGGCAGGGCGCAACGCTGCTGCCCCAGCACCAGCGGGCAGAATGTGCTGTAGAACTTTGGATTCCACAGCAGGGTGGTATCGGCGCCTTTTTCGGTGAGCTGCCCCAACCCCACGCCGCGTTCGCCCGCAAACTGGCTGGGCCAAAACTGACTCTCGCGACTGAACATATTCTTGAGCAGGAAGGCCGGCATGCGCACGTCTTGCGCGGTGGCAAAAATAAGCTCATCGAACTGGTTTTGCCATTCGGTCACTTTGCTCTGTGACAGTTTAAGCCCGCATTCGCTGGCGTTGCCGTTGGCCAGCAGCCCTTTGTCTGGGCACGCATCGGCGTTCACCATGCCGCGCCGGATCAATTGCCCTGCCAGGTAGTAATAAGGCAGTTCGGTTTGCAGCTGGATGCTTTCTTCTGGGGTGTTCAGCCAGTGTGGCAACCCACCGGTGGGGGGGAAGGTCTGCCACGACAGCGCGCAGGTGGGCAAGGGGTTGCCAGCCCACTGGGCGCTGAGCACATCGACATACCAGCCGATGGTTTCGTCGCGCCATTCTTCCATCACGCGTACGCGGGCGTTCATGATGTTGCTACTATCACCATAACTGGAATACGCCCAAAATTCCAGGTAGGCGCCCTGGGTTGTGGTGGGCAGCAAAGCAAAGGCGCACGGGTTGGTTGTGCAGGTAAAGGGCGTGCCATCGATTGTGCCCGCAATGCGCGTCACCTGGTACCCTTCGATTGGCTCGATGCCGGTCATGATGAGTGTGGGCGGGGTCAGGCAGCGGCCGTATGGGTCGAGGGCGCAGTCTGTAACGGTGATTTCGATGGTGGGGGCAGGCAGTGTCATTGGCACTACACGCTCGGCGGGCGTGGCGCGCAACAAGTGCAGGTAGTAACCTGTGCAGGGGGCTTCCTGGCATGCTTTGGTTTTACGCCAGGCGTCGTAGGCTTTTTGATTGCAGGATTGGTAGATTTCATCAGCAGTGGGCAGCCCGTCATGGTCGATGGTGAGCTGGCAAACCACTTCGTTGCCGTCCCAGTCAGTGAGCCACCACAGGTAGGCGGTGTACTGCTCCAGTTGCCCACTGAACCGGTCTGGACCTGGGGGGGGCAGGTCGTCTTGGGCCCGGGCTGTGCGGCCGGGGACCAGCGCCGACAGCATCAATAATCCCATGCACAGCGCCAGGATCGTTTTTACGAGGGTGGTTGTCGGCCAATGAAAACGCATGATTTGAGTGACCAAAAAAGTCCGCTATAGGTTGTATTATAGCGGACTTCGGTGCAGGCAATGGGGAGGCTTTTTTTTTATTGCTTGTCGAGCTCTTGGAGGGTTTCTATGTCTTTTTTCAGGCTGCGGTGCCGAAGCCACAAACTGAGCAGGTAGAGACCCAACACAACGAAGGCGACAACGTGACCGGCGATGAAATACTGGCTGGTATCGGGAACGGAATACATGGGTTGAACTCCTGTTTGTTGGTGTGGCTGGCTTAGTTGCTGAGTTTGAGCTTGAGTTGTTCGACGTGTTCGGCCAGCTGCCCCAGGCGCATGCGGTGCCAGAAGAGCACCACGAACAGCACCGTGAACACGCCAATGTTGACGAACATGGTTTGGAGCATGGCCGGGGTCATGGAGAAGCCGCCCTGGGCCTCTGCGTTGCCGGTGCCAATGACCACCGGGTGGATGGTGCGGAACAGGCGGATGGACAGGAAGGTGATCGGTACGCTCAACCCGCCGATGATGGTGTAAACGGCACCAAAGCGGGCGCGGCGCTCGGGGTCTTCGATGCCCTGGCGCAGTAAAAGGTAAGCCAGGTAGATCAGTTGGAGTACAGCGGCGCTGGTCAGGCGCGGCTCCCATGTCCACCAGGTGTTCCAGGCCGGGTAAGCCCAAATGGAACCGAGCACTATGGCGATGAAGAAGAACACCAGGCTAATCTCGACCGCGGCCAGCCCAATGGCATCCCACTTCATATCCTGTGTGCGCAGGTAGGCGATGCCAGCCACTGCGGCGGCAATGAACCCAAGCATGCCCACCCAGGCGGTGGCGACATGGAAATAAAATACTTTTTGTACCAGCCCCATGACGGCTTCGAGCGGGGCGTAGAAGAAGACCATGGCGGTGGCGCCGGCAAATAGAACAGCCGCTGTGATCTCCAAGATGGTTAGGGCGCGGGGTTTGGGTTGCATAAGGTGAGAGTCTCCTTTGGTGAAGAGAATGGGGTTATTCTTCGACCACGTAGTCGAAAGCCATCAGGGCAACAGATACGAAGATGACATCGTATACGATGAGCAGGTTGAGCCAGGGTAGGATGTCGCTCATGGGGGCGGCGTTGAGAAAACCGGTACTGGCCTTCACAGCCGAAATGAGTACCGGAATGACCACCGGAAAAAGCAGGATGGGCAGCATGACATCGCGCGTGCGGGTTTGCACCGACATGCTGGATAGTAATGTGCCCACGGCGGTATAGCCAATCGAACCGAGCAGCACAACGCCCAGCAGCCCGGCATTTAGCAGGTTGACGTTGTAGAACACGCTATAGAGGGGCAGCACAATGGCTTCGATGATGAACATGAAAGCCAGGTTGCTAATCATTTTGCCGAAGTAGATGGCGGCCCGATCCACCGGGGCCAGCAGCAAACCATCCAGACAGCCACGGTCTTTTTCGATAGACATGGAGCGGTTAAGCCCGAGCGTGCCGGCAAAAGCAAAGGTGACCCACAATACCCCGGCAGTAACTTCCTGGCGCGAGCGCACTTGCAATTCGAGCGCGAAGTTAAAGATGAAGATGACCATGAGGGCAAAGATCATCATGGCGCTCAATAATTCGCGCGAACGCAGTTCGGCCGAGAGGTCTTTCCAGGCTACGGCGCTGACGGCTTTAAGGAAGCTGGTAAGTGCAGCCGGGCGGGCGGTTGGTTGGGTGGATACGGTCATATCAACCTGCCAGGGCATGTTTGTAGAAGGTCAGCAGGTTGCTGTTGCCCAGTTCGCTGTGGGCGGCCGAGGCGGTGATGGCGCCGCGTGAAAGGACATCGAAACGCGTGCATAGGTCTTCGGCGCGAGCCAGGTCGTGTGAGGTCATTACCACGGTCCGGCCGCGGGCGGCCACGTTGCGCAGCACGTCGTCGAGCATTTGGGATGCGTCCTGGTCGAGACCGGTGTAGGGTTCGTCGAAGAGCACCACCTCAGGGTTGTGCAGTACAGCCCGGCCAATGGCCAGTCGCTGTTGCATGCCGCGCGAAAAGGTGCGCACCAGGTCGCGGCGGCGGTTTTCCAGCCCAACCATTTGCAGCACTTCGGTGATGCGCGCATCCATGTTGGAGATGTTGTACATGCGTGCATAGAACTGCAGGTTTTGTTCGGCACTCAGGTCGGCGTAGAGCAGCGGCAGGTGCGAGACCACACCCAGGGTGCGGCGCACCTCGGCAGATTGCGCCGGCAGGTTGTACCCGGCAATGCTCACCTTGCCCAGGCTGGGGCGCGAGAGCGAGGCCAGGATGCGCAGGAAGGTGGTTTTCCCTGCGCCATTGGGTCCGAGCAATGCTACGAATTCGCCTGGCTGCACATCAAAGTCCAGCCCGCGCAGTACGGTCTTTAACCCAAAGCGTTTGACGAGTTTGCGCACTTGTATCATGGGCGACTAGAGTGTCTCTTTCAGGCTGGATTTCAATTCGGAACGGCGCTTTTCGTAGGCTTCTTTGGTGATGTTGCCGCTTCGGAACTGGTCGTCGAGCGCGATAATAGCGTCCATAATTTCCTCGGCGGTTTGTTCGGGTTCGGTGGTATCTTCCTCGTCGGTTTCATCTTCCGGGTCTGCATCCTGGCTGGCTTTTCGATCGCGCCAATACAGGAATCCGCCGGCCGCAATGAGCGCCACGCCAAGTACGCCTATGCCGATCAGGATGCCGGTGTTGGTGTCGATCGCGCCGGTTGTGGCGCTTGCGCTGGTTCTGGGATTTCCAGACAGTGTGAAGGTGATGGAGTCGTTGACCTCGACGCCCGGCAGGCGGTATACGGTGTATTGTTGCCCGCCAATTTCCTGGGGCTGTCCATCGGTGAGGGTTTTACTTTCCAGCCTGACGCCCTGGGGCACAATAACTGACCCCGAAGTGGCTTTGAGCGCGAAAGGCTGGCTGATTTCAGTTTTTCTGTCGTAAGGCATGCTGAAGAAAATTTGCAGCTGGTATTGCGCTTCGTTGGGTGGCATGGCAAAGCCGGTATCGGTGCCAATGAACGGACCGTCGCCGCTTTCCACGCCAAAGTTAACCGCATTGGGCGGCAATGGCGCGAATGGAAGGCTGGTCAGGTCGCTTTCGATCACGAGCGTTTGCTGTGAGCGGTTGCTCATGATGAAAACCTGGAAAACATTGAGGATGCCTTCTTGTGAAAAATCGAAGAACATGTGGAATTGATCGAGGCTCAGCACGCTCAGGTCGCTGGTGCTTTCGTAGAGCAGGGTTTGACCCAGGTCCACCGCGCTCATCCCAGGTGCGCTGACCACCAGTTCGGATTGGTACGGGATGCCCTTGTAGACCAGGTCGATATAAAAGAAGCGACCTTCACCCAGGGCAATGTCTTCAAAGGCGAATGCGCCCGATTTATCGACTTTTGTGCTCTGGGTGATGATTTCGACCGGGGCGCTGTTGGGGTCTGCACCATGATCGAAACCATGCAGGGTCACTTCCAGGTTGGCGGGCAGGCTGCCACCTGCGGGCATGGCAACTGTTCCGCTTACGCTGCCGGCAACAGGCGCCTGGCTGGTAGATTGTGCTTCGGGTGTGTTTTCAGGGGTGGATGTTCCGGCGCTTTCGGCGCTGGGTGCGGTGGGTGTGGAAGGCAGCGCAGCAGACTGTGCGAATGACAGGGTGCGCAGGTAAGCTGCCACAGACAAGGTTTCAGAATCTGTCAGGTCGGCAAATGCCGGCATGCCGTTGGCGCCGTTTGTGATGGCGCGCGAGAAATCTTCCAGCGTGCGCGCGGCCATATATTGCTGGTTGGCAAAGTTTGCATTGGCAACACGGCTGCCATTTTCACCGTGACATTCGGCGCAACTGGTGGCGTAGAGTATTTTTCCCTGGGCAATTTGTTCTGGGGTGGCGCTGAGCGTAAAGGCGTAGGCTATCACGTCCCAAATCTGCTGGTCGTTGAGAGAGCCGCTGAATGGCGGCATGAAGCGCTCGATGCGCCCCTGTTTTACAATGTTGAACCAGTCTGCCGGTTTGGCCGGCACGGCGATGTTGGGCAGCCCCAGCCCGGGTACGGGTACGGTCAATTGTGACCCTTGTTGTCCGTCACCCAGCCCGGTGGGTCCATGGCAGGGGGCGCATTTTTCCATGAATATGGATGCGCCTGCGGCCGGGGCCGGGGGCTGGTCTGGGTAGGCTGGCTGCAGGGTGGGCAGCGGGGTGGGCGAAACATAACCAGGCGGCGGGGTGATGTCATCGGCAAGCGAGATGTTGCAGGCAGTTAACAGCAGGGATAGGACGATCAGGGCATACGCGATGCGTTGTTTCATAACCGGGGTGGGCCTTTTTAGTTGGTAGGTTTCCCGCAGTGCGGGCAGAATTTGTCGGACTTAAGGATGGGCTTGCCGCATTTTGGGCAAAAGCCGTTGGGGCGCTCTTTGCGCGTGCCGCGGCGGGCGGCAATGAGTGATTCCAGGTCGTCGTCGCTCACGGTTTCAGCTTCAGATGTCGCCCCGCGCTGGACGGCAACATCGGCCCAGCGGGCGGCGATGGCCGCTTCGATGCGGCTTTCGGCATCGGATGCCTGCTTCACCTGGGGATAGTGCAAGTCGAGTTTGCGCAAAATTTCGGCGCCTTGTTGCAAA
Organism: Anaerolineales bacterium; assembly: GCA_034433165.1. Lineage (GTDB taxonomy): Bacteria > Chloroflexota > Anaerolineae > Anaerolineales > Villigracilaceae > DAOUAP01. The sequence goes on from DAOUAP010000018.1 coordinate 102,620, forward strand.
AGCGCGGCGCGCATGGCCGGGTAGTCTTCGGCGGGGATCTTTCCCAGGGTGTGGTCGAAGTCCAGTTCTTGCAGGGCGGTGATCAGGCGGTCACGTTCCGCCATCAGCCCTGAGAGTTCATGTTCTTCTGCCGAAACGGTGTTGCGGCGGGTGCGTACCAGGAAAGGTTGGGCAATGTAAACGCCCACAAGCAAGGCTAGGACGAGAATCAAGAGAATGGCGCCGGGGGTCATGGCAATTCCTTATGGCAACAGGGGGTTGATGGCGGTAAGAATCTCGCCAGTGGAGGCAAACGGTCCAATTTTGATGTAGCGCAGTACACCATCGGCGTCTACCATGTAGGTTTCGGGGACGCCCATATTGCGGTTGAGCAATTGCGAAATGCGCGTGCCCAGGTCTGGTCCGTTGGGGTAGGTGATGTTGAACTTTTCGAGTGAGGCGCGGGCTTCTGGCTCGGTATCCACATAATCGACGCCCAAAAAGACCACCTGGCCGCTGGGTTCGTAGTACTCCCAGGCCTCTTGCAGGAAGGGGGCTTCGGCTTCACAGGGCTTGCACCATGAAGCCCATACATTGATGACGACTACCTTGCCGCGCAGGTCGCTCAGTTTGACCGAATCGGCGCCCTGGTATTCGTAGCCCTTAAAGAGGGTCAGGGTAAAGTCTTGAAGTGGGCTGCCAATGGCGACCACCGGCTGCTGGGCGCGGCGCAACCCCAACCCAACCAGCCCAAGCAGGGACAGCAAGACGATCCAGATGACAACCTGAACCCAGGTGGGTACGCCTTTTTTGGGAGTTTCAGCATTGGGTGTATTTTCAGTCATGATCTCAGTCTCCGGTTAGTCGCGTTTGCGCAGTTCTGCCTCGAGGCTTTTGATGTAATCGTCGTCACCGCCGGGTTGCGGGGTGTCCGCTTCTGGCTGGGCAATTTCCGGGAGGGGTTTCTTCCATGAGCGGAAAACGCTGAACAGGATGCCCGCACCAATGACAAAGAGGACTGGCGGCACAACATAGATGAGCCAGTTGAGCCCTTCGCGCGGCGGTTCGGAGAGTACCCGTGCGCCATATTGCACGACAAAGTATCGTTGAATTTCATCCTTGGTCTTGCCTTCTGCCAACTGCTGGCGGATGAGCGCGCGCCACTGTTTGCAGGCTTCCGTCGGGCACACATCCAACGGGGTGTTCTCGCACACCGGGCAAAACAGTTCTTTGGCAATGGCATTCACGGCATCGTCCGAAGGGGTGGGCTGCGGCTCTTGGGCCAAGGCCACACTGCCGGTCAGCGCGGTAAACAGTAAGGTGAGCAGAATGATCCACAGGGGGCGTTTCATGAGTGGGTTACTCCATACATCTAGTCGACGGCACTTGTGGCAACAGCCTTGCGGCGCTCGCGCGCAGACTGGTACTCGGGGTCTTTGTCTGGCCAGGCGGCCACCATGGTGCCGATGATAAAGATGAAAGATCCCAGCCACATCCAGTTGACCAGCGGATTGTGATAGATCTTGAACGGTGCAATGTCTGCGGTGACGCCTTCCCAGTTGATCAGCAACACGTACAGGTCATCTGCCATGGTCGAGCGTACACCGGGGATGGTCATGGGTTGCCCATCGGGGTACAGGTCGTAGCGCGGCGCCAGGGTGCCGATCAATTGTCCGTCGCGGAAGATGCTTACCTGGGCGCGTGTCACCCATCGCCCGTCTTCGTACGGGAATTGGGACAGCGAGTCGTAGCGCACGGTGTAACCGGCAATGGCCACTTCGTCGCCCACGGCCATGCTGCGCTGGGTTTCGGTTTGGAACATTTCGATGCCGATGATGCCCATGGCCATGAGCACCACACCCAGGTGGATGACATAACCGCCATAGCGGCGGCGGTTGCGCCCGGCCAACCGCCACAGGGCCAGGGGGAATATTTCCTGGGTGGCCTTGGCGCGCGCGCGTGCAGCCCGCCAGACCTCATACACGGTGATGTATGTCGTGATGGCAACGAACAGGGTACCCACAACAGCATATGGGATGTAAGGGTTGCTAAACTGTTCGGGTGACTGCACCGCAAACCAGACCAGCACAGCGGCCAGGGTGAGCGCGGCGGCCAGGGCGGGCTTCCAGGCGGCGCGCCCAAGCGTTTTGATGGTGCTGTGACCCCATGCCGAGAGCGGCGCAATGCCCATCAGCAGCACCAGCCCGGCAAAGAGCGGCCCGGTGGCACGTTCGTAGTAGGGCGGCCCAACCGTCACTTTTTGCCCGGTGAACAACTCCGAAATGAGCGGGTAAATGACGCCCCAGAAGCAAACAACCAGGATGCCCATAAAGAGCAGGTTGTTAAGCAGGAAGAGCGCCTCGCGCGAGAGCATCGAGGTCATTTGCGTTTCACCCTGCAGCTCATGCCAGCGATAAATGAGCAACGCTGTTGAGCTGAGGATAGTGAACCCAATGAACACGAAGAACGCCGGGCCGATGGCGCTTTGGGCAAACGAGTGTACCGAGGATAACACGCCAGAACGGGTGAGGAAGGTGCCAAACAGGACCAGCGAGTAAGTCAGAATGACGAGCAGCATGTTCCAGTGCTTGAGCATGCCGCGTTTTTCCTGGATCATGACCGAGTGCAGGAAGGCCGTGCCGGTCAGCCAGGGCATGAAGGCTGCAATTTCCACCGGATCCCAGGCCCAGTAGCCACCCCAGCCGAGCACGTCGTAGGCCCAGCGCCCACCCAACACCAGCCCCAGCGAGAGGAACAACCAGGCTACCAGCGACCAGCGGCGGGTGATGCGAATCCAGCGGTCATCGGTGCGGCCGGTAATGAGGGCTGCAATGGCGAAGGCAAAGGGGATCACGTACGCGACGAATCCCAGGTAGAGCATGGGCGGGTGAATGATCATGCCGGGGTGGCGCAGCAGCGGGTTGAGCCCTTGCCCATCTTTTGGCGTGAACAGGATGGCATCTTGTGGTTTGAACGTATAAGCCGCAATGCCGCTAACTGTTTGCCACAGTTGCGCGAAGGGGTTCTCGAAGAAAAGGTTAAGTGACAGGAAGAAGGTCATGGTGAGCAGCGAAACCACGATCACCCAGGGTAAAAACTCGCGGTCGCGATCCCACTTGCGCAGGGTGACTGCCGAGGCAAATGCAGACATGAGCCAGGACCAGAAAAGCAGCGATCCAGACTGCCCGCCCCACCAGGCGGTGATTTTGAGGTAAAGCGGCATGCTGCGGCTGGTTACTTCGTACACAAAGCGGACCTCGTAGTGGTTGTTGACCAGCAAATATACAAGGCTGAGTGACGCGGCGGTGAGCAGCGGGAAAGTGAGCAGCATGGCCAGCCGGGCGCTTTCGATCCATTTCTGTGTTTTGCTGGTCACGCCATAAATGGCGGCAATGATGCCATAAATGGACACTATAAAGGTGATGACCAGGATTCCAAACCCGAAATCGGCAATCATAGAGTCTCCTGTTCTTGAGGGTGTAAGGGATAAGGGGTACCAGAGAATACTTCAGCCGCCACTCACCAGGTGAGTCGGGCGGCTGCTGGGGTGGATGATGGCGTGGAAATCAGTTCCCGGTGGTCTGGTCGGGAACGGCTTCTTCGTACTTGGTGGGGCACTTGAGCAACAGTTCGTCTGCATAAAAGATGCCGTCCTCGCCAAGGTGACCGGTCATAATGGCCTGGGCTTCGTGGCGCAGTAGATCGGGCTTGGCCCCGGAATAGACCACGGTGAGGCGTGCGCGCGCAGGGTCGTTAACGGCCTGGTGCAGTACCTCGGCCAGCCCGCCCAGGCGTTCGATTTCAGCATTATCTCCGGGCACATCGGCTACGATGAAGGTTAGGGTTAGTGAAGTGGGATCATATTGGATGCTGTCGCCAATGACCGCGCCAGAAACGCGCACGCTGCGGTCGATATTGGCCGCGCCGCGGGTGTTCAACTCATCGATGGTGAGGAAGTATTCGGCGCTGGCTGTGGTTGACGAAGCGATCAGGTAGATAACTGCGGCCAGAATGAGAATGCCGCCAACGAAAAACTTTGCGCGAGATGTCTGCATGGGTGTTTCTCCATTTTTATTCAAAACTTCACAGATTTAATAAAATTCTTACATGCTTTGATTAATAGAACCTGAAAAAGTCTGGCGCGGTGCATAAGTAATGATAAGTGTCATGCTGAAATATGACAAGCTTCACCTAATTGGGATTTTTAATCGGCGTTTTTGGGACTCTTATACAAACCATCATGCCAACTATATGATATTAGGCACTACCGCGTGTCCTGTGACGAAACTAAAATTAATGTACGTTTAATAATGTCACCAATTGTTGGTCTATGGTGCCGTCCCGCGATGAAGGCGGTTCCAGCTTCGATACCCGTCTATGAGGAGCGTATGCAATGAGACAGAATACTACACTGGCGAAAAAACTTACCTGGTTGGCTTTTTTTGGAGTGTTTGCCTTGAGCCTTACGTTCGTGCTGGCTTTCGGCGGCGGGCTGGATGCTGCCCAGGCCGCGCCTGCGCCTGAAGCGCACGAGCAGGGTCTGCCGGGGTATAAGGGATCGGCTACGTGTGCGGGTTGCCATAAAGACACTCACACCACATGGTCTGGCACACTTCACGCGCAAGCTTATTCGTCGCCCATTTTTCAGGAAGACCGGGTAAAGCAGGGGTCGGCTGTTTCGTGCTTGGAGTGCCACGCCACAGGGTACGATACAGAAACGGGTACTTATTTTGAGGAGGGCGTTGGGTGTGAATCCTGCCACGGTCCCCTGGCAGAAGGTCACCCGGACAACCCCATGCCGGTTACTCCCGATGCGACCCTGTGCGCCACCTGCCACAAGACCACCACCGATGAATGGCGCGCCAGCAAACACGGACAGGTTGGTCTGGACTGCCAGACCTGCCACGACCCGCACTCACAAACACCGCGCGCCAATTCGATCAATGAGTTGTGCAGCAGCTGCCATAAAGACACCAGTTCTTCGTTTACGCACGGCACACATTCTGAAGCCGGGCTGCAGTGCAGTGATTGCCACATGGCGCGGGCGCAACCCGCCTCGTTTACGGGTGGTTTGTTTGCCACCGGGCACACCTTTGCCGTGGGATCTGAGGCTTGCATCAGCTGTCACCGTGATACGGTGCATACCCGCGATGCCATCGCTCGTCTGAGCGACGGGGAAGCGGGCCAGGCTACCATTGAAGAATTGCAAAAGACAGCCCAGGAAAATGCGCAAAAGATTCAGTCTTTGGAGGCCCAGGGCACAGTTCGCCTTTACACCGGGCTAATTCAGGGCGCCATTGTGGGTGTCATTACCGGTGGGGTTGCTGCCTGGGTGGTCAGCAAGCGCATCCGATATGTGGATGACGAAGAAGAGAAGGAAAAACCGGAGGGTGAGCAACATGGCAGCTAAAAAGAAAAAGGCTGTGGTGGAACTGACCCGCAGCGATGTCATCAAAATTGGCATCGCCGCAGCCGGGTCGATCATCGCCGCGCCCTTGCTTACAACCGGACCGCTTTCACCGTTTTCCGGGTTGAAACAGCAGCAACTGGAAGGCGATTCGGGCGATCATGGGCATGGCGCCACAGGTGATCACCACTGGGGCATGGTGATCAACCTGGATACCTGCATCGGCTGCGAGTATTGCATGCGCGCCTGTTCTGCCGTCAACGATGTTAAACCCGACAAGACCTGGAACATCGTAGTTAAAGAAAAAACCACTGGTGGCAGCACCTTCTACTTCTCGCGACCTTGCTTGCATTGCCAGCATGCCCCGTGCGTAGAAGTTTGCCCGGTGAAGGCCACATACCATCGTGAAGATGGGTTGGTGGTTATGGATTATGAGCGTTGCATTGGCTGCCGGTATTGCCAGGTGGCCTGTCCGTACGATGCGAGAAAATTCAACTGGGAAGCGCGAGAGGAAAATGACAATCCCTTTGTGCCGGCCTGGGGCACCCCGGAAGTGGACCGCCGCGCACGTGGTGTCGTTGAAAAATGCACCTTCTGCATCCACCGGATCGATGCCGGATTGGAAAAGGGGCTGATACCTGGTATGCACCGCGAGGCCACCCCGGCATGTGTTAATATTTGCCCGGTCAATGCCCGCATTTTTGGTGACCTGAAAGACCCCAACAGTCAGGTTTCACAACTTATCGAGACCAATCCTACGCTGCGGCTACGCAGTGAATTGGGCACTGATACCAGTGTGTATTACATCCCGCCCAAGGAGGGCTTGTAGTCATGACGATGCCTCAGTTTATACGTAAACCTGTCGATATGTTCGGCCGGGGATTTCTGATCTGGATGGGCTTTTTGGGCATCCTGTTGGTGATTGGCTTGTACGCGGCAGTTCAGGTGTTGATCAATGGTTTGTACATAACCGACATGAGCGATTTGGTGCCATGGGGGTTGTGGATCACCATTGACCTTTCAGCCATTGCGCTGGGGGCAGGCGCTTTCACCCTTTCGGCTGTGGTGTATGTGTTTGGCATCAAGCGCCTGCAACCCATCATCCGCCTGGCAGTGGTGATTGGCTTTGCCGGTTACACATCCGCCATGCTCACCCTGCTGTTGGATATTGGACGCCCGGACCGTTTCTGGCACCCGTGGGTGTTCTGGAACATTCACTCGGTGCTGTGGGAAGTGACCATGTGTATCACCATTTACCTGGTCATTCTCATGGCTGAGTTCGCGCCTGTGGTGGTGGAAACCCCGTTTTTTGACCGCTGGCCCACGTTGCGCAAGATTGGGCATGGGCTTCACAAAGTAACGCCTTACCTGGTGGCGCTGGGTCTCTTCATTTCACTGTTGCACCAGTCATCATTGGGCGCAGCCTATGGTGTTATCAAATCGCGGCCCATCTGGTTCAAGCCATCCATGCCCATTATGTTTGTGCTGTCTGCCATTGCGGCCGGACCTGCCGTGACCATGGGTATCGCCTACGTGTTGGAGTGGATCACTGGCAAGCGCACTGTACCGCACGATGTGTTGCGCATCATTGCGCGCTTTAGCGGTGTGGGGCTATTAGCCTATGGGTACATCAAGTTCTGGGATATGGCTGCTGTAACATATTATGGCAGTACACCGGGTGTCAGTTCTGCATTTTCCTTGCTCAACGCACAAACGCCCTTCAACTTCAGTTTTTGGGTGGGAGAGGTTATATTGGGCATCCTGGTTCCGGCAGTTTTCTTCCTCGCGCCGCGGTTTAACAAAAGTCCGTTATACGCGGTGCTTGGGGCGCTTTCTGCCATGGTTGGCATCATCATCAACCGGTGGAATGTGACCGTCGGTGGCTTGTTCGTGCCATTATCCTATTCCCCGGGCACCCTCTACCAACTGCCGGCGGGTGTTTACTGGCCTACCTTGTATGAATGGGGCGTCGGCATCCTCATCATCGGGTATTCGCTTACCGTACTCACCCTGGCGGCCAGGTTCCTGCCGCTCTTCGATAAGGCGGAGCATCACTAAACTGGTTTGTTGTTGATCGGTGTGAGGCGGGTAGGGACTGGTATGCCCTGCCCGCTTCTTTACTTAAATCCCGGATATGTTGGATTGCTCGTGCAACCCGCCGCGGCCGGGGCTTAGTGGGAAATATTCGATCTGCCCTGTTATCGCGTCAGCTTAATGCGCTTAGACTCTGAAACAATGTTTCACTACCGTACATCCCGAATTTTCGCTGTACTGGTCCTCAAAAACCTGCACCACGACGGCGACAAAGGCACACAACGGAATAATTGCCTTAGTTTTTACGTCATGGACCTTCGTACCCGTTGTGGTGAAAGGGTTTTGTACGGTAGAGAAAACAATGTTTTGGCGGAGACCGGAATTGCCCATGACAATGTGACATTTGGAACTATTTGCCTGTATACTAAACTTATGTAGTTCCAGTTGAAGTGCAGACCGGCGATAGTGCAAAGGGTTGTTGGTATGGACCTGATCATTATCTACTTTGTCTATGGGCTGTCTTTTTTCTCCATGGGGCTGGCTGTTCTGCTCGAAGTCAACCGCTCATCGCGCCTGGAATACGCCCGTGCTGTTTACCCGCTGGGGTGGTTTGGGCTGGTGCATGGGGGACATGAGTGGTTGGAGATGTTCATTATCATTTACTCAGACATCCAGCAGATGGTTGTGTATCATTACATCGCGCCCATCCGCATTGGTTTGCTGCTTGTTTCTTTCCTGTTTCTTATTGATTTTGGCGCGCGCCTTGTTTTTGGCGCAAGTGCTACCACTTCATCATGGCGGCTGCTGCTTTCTGTGGTGGGCATCTGGCTGGTCGGGTGCATTTGGGTTTTTGCCGCGCACCCCACCGATGAGGCTCTCATCTTGATTGATGTGTATACCCGTTATGTTCTGGCCATTCCCGGCGCGGCGCTCACCGCCTGGGGCTTGGTACTTCAGCAGCGGCGTTTCACGCAGATTGGGATGCGCGGTTTTGGGCGGGATGTCATCATTGCGGCGATAGCCTTTGGGTTGTATGGCGCCATCGGACAGTTGTTTGTTGCCCCCAGCACCATTTTTCCTTCACAATTCATAAATGCCCGCGTTTTTTTGGCGGTGACGGGTTTCCCTATTCAACTGTTCCGGTCGGTCATGGCGCTTGTCGCCGCTGTCGCCATGATCAGCTCGCTGCGGGCATTCGAGGCTGAGACCCAGCGTCAGATCGAAGGGTTGCGCGAATCACAGCAGCGAGAGCAAAAACAGCGTGAAGAACTGCGCGCCGAACTCTTGCGCCGCACCGTGCGCGCACAGGAATCGGAAAGGCAGCGCATTGCGCGCGAATTGCACGACGAATTGGGCCAAATGCTGACCGCCCTGGGGCTGGGATTGCGGGCAATATCCAATGGGATGTCTGCCAACCCTGAGCGGGTGCGCGCACAATCTAAAGAACTATTGCGCCTGGTCGACATGTGTTTTAACGGGTTGCAAAACCTCATCTCTGGCTTGCACCCTCCCCAACTGGATGACTTTGGACTGGTTTCCACCCTGCGCTGGTATGTCCAGCAGGTTCACGCGCGTTACGGACTTAGTGTGCATTTGGAAATCCAGGGACGTGAAACCAGCCTTCCGCCCGATATAACCGTGGTTTTGTTTCGCATTATTCAGGAAGGACTGACCAACGTTATCCGCCACGCAGGGACGGATCGCGCCGGGGTGCAGGTAAAATTTGGGCAGGGCGAAATTTGTATAAAGGTCGAAGATGACGGGCGCGGTTTTGATGTCGATGCTGTTCTGCAACGCGGCGACCGCCCTTGCTGGGGGCTGCTCGGCATGATAGAACGCGCCAGGCTGGTGGGCGGTACCTGTAATTTTCTTTCTGAGACGGGGGCAGGCACCCAGGTTGAAGTGTGTGTGCCTGTCAACAAGGTGAGTAAACATGCCGAACATACGACTGCTCCTGGTGGATGACCATGCCGTGGTGCGCAGCGGCCTGCGCATGCTGCTGGAGAACGAGCCGGGTATCGACATTGTGGGCGAAAGCAACACCGGGCTGGATTCCCTGCGCCTGGTCGATGACCTGCTGCCAGACCTGGTCATCATGGACATTTCCCTGCCCGATATTTCGGGCATTGAGGCCACCCGGCGCATCAAGTCCGCTCACCCCGGGGTGGGCGTGGTGGCGCTGACCATCCATGAAGACCAACAATACTTCTTTGAGATGCTGCAAGCGGGGGCTTCTGCTTACATCCCCAAACGCGCTGCGCCCGACGACTTGATCAGCGCCATTCGGGCGGTGCATAACGGGGATGTTTACATTTACCCTTCGCTTGCAAAGCTACTGGTAACCGATTTCCTCTCCCGCGCGGGGGATGATGATGCCCGGGCCGCAATGGACGGGCTTACGGTGCGTGAGCAGGAGGTGCTGTCGATGCTGGCTGAAGGTCGGTTGAATGAAGAAATTGCCGAATCCCTGGCCATCAGCCCGCACACCGTGGCGCGACACCGCGAGAACCTGATGTCTAAATTGGGGCTGCACAGCCGCAGTGAGCTGGTCAAGTATGCGATTCGCAAGGGGCTGATCCGACCGTAATAGGGTAAACATCCTACGCCAAAGATGCCATGCGCCGCCTATTGCAGGGCGGCGCAGTTTTTTGTATGCTGGAAGTGAAGACAAGCCCGATGAAAGAATAAAGAAGTTAAAGAAAGGAGGCTGTCATGCGTAGCGTACCACTCGTTGCTGTGTTCTGGTTTTTTGCGCTGGCTGTGCCTTTCACCATCATTGCGTTGTCCGGAGTGGCATACATCGATTTGAACTTCAGCAGGATCATGCAAGCGCTGATCGAGTTGGAGCGGGTCACCACTGCCGGGGGGGGCGGCTGGGTGGCCGAAACCGCCAAGCGCCTGCCCGAGCTGGCCGGGATGGTGATTGGCATGGTTGTGATGTACACCATCTATCTGTTCACACGCAAGCCGTCTGAAGCGCAGTTGCCCAACCACCGCTAAGGCAAGGCAGGGTACGCCGGGCAAGCGCGTGTGTTCTTGTCCTAAAAAAGTGACGACCGCCAGGTACGGCGATTGTCACTTTTTTTGTTTATGTTTCGTGCATATCAGGGTGATTCGCTTAAGCTGGCAGCGTTATTACAGGCGCAGCTTGGTGCCGCATGCCCGGCAGAAGCGGTCACTGGACTGGGCGCGCTTGCCGCATTGGTGGCAGTGCGTGGTGACGTGATCGCCCGATTCTTCCCTTGGTTCGCGCGGCGCTGCCGTGTGCCTGCGCCGGGATGGCGCGGTGGGGGAAACCGCCCGCCCGCTTTGCCAGTACCACAGCCCGCCGCCCACTATCAACAAAACGCCCAGACCGCCCAGAATGGCTGGCAGGTAGTTCATCCATGCGGCGGGTTGTTCGGGCACCAGGGCGCCACCGCTCGGCTGAACCGCCAGCGACTGCGCGCTGAGGGTGTCGCTGCTTTTATCGTAACGCACGGTCATGCTTAAAGCCTGCCCGGCGGGCAGTTCTCTGGCTGCGCTGGTGTAATAGATAAGATTATCATTGCCGCGCGGTAAGGGGGTTGTTTCGATGGGTTCGGTTTTCAACGCCGAAGCACCCACCGGCTGTTGCACGCTGATGCTGAAAGCCCGTACGGCATAGTTGTTTTGCCAGGTGTAATTGAACTCGCGGGTTTGTCCGCGCTTGTTGATGGGCGCGTAATACTCCACGCGGTAAGTGGCGCGGTCTGGAATTTCCAGCGAAATCAACAGCCGCTGCCCATCGGAAGTGGGTGGGGGGTACTCTTTGTTCAGCAGGCTGCCATCCTTTAAGACGGCCACAGCAAACAAGTCGGCATCGGCCGGAATGCTGAGGGTAATGGTGGCCGGCAGCGGGGTGTTTTCAGAAACGGCAAAGTCGTAGATCACCAATGCGGCCGGTCGGTCATACTCGGGCCATATTTGAATATTGACGAAATCGAAGGAAATGTTATCGGTTTGGGCGCGGGCGGGCACAGGCAACGCCCAAAGCCAGGCAGCAAGTAGCAGGAAAGTCAACCAGCGGGGCATGCGCATCGATCCTCCATACGAGAAAGTGCCGGAATCTTACCACGAAACGCTGGCAGCATTGCTCAGTGTTTGTGGGTGCATGGCGCGCACCAGAAGCCACATGGCCTCGTTGAGCGGCGCAGGCGCCCCGCTGGCCGCTGCAGCACGCACAATGGCCCCGCAAATGGCATCAATTTCTGTGGGCGCGCCGCGTTGCACATCCTGCGCCATGGACGAACGGTTCGCGGCGGTGCGGCGGGCCACATCTTCGGCAGCCAGGGCGGGGTCATTGAAAGGCAATGCCACCCCCTGGGCCGCGGCCACTGCGGCCGCCTCGCGGGCCAGGGCGTGCATCAGCTGCCGCGCATCACTACGTTCGAGCAGCGCGCCATTGGGCACACGCAGCAGCGCTGTGATCGGGTTAATGGCCGCGTTGATCACGAGCTTGCCCCACAACAGGGCGCGCGCATCATCCACCACGCTCACATTGAATCCCGCCTGGCGCAAGAGGCGCGCCAGGGGCGCCAGGCGGTTGTGTGCTTGCAGCGTGACGATTCCTTCGCCGCCCGCGCGCGCCAACCCGGGACCCAGCAGGGTGGCGCCCGTGGTGGTGATTCCGACTGCCACCCGTTCTGCCCCCAGCCGCGATGCCAGTATTTCGGCGTTGCCCCACCCGTTTTGGAGTGTCAGCGCCAGTCCGTTTTCGTCCAGGCACGCGGCCAGTTGGTCGGCGGTGTGGCTGGTCTGCCATGCCTTGCGCAGCACCAGGGCGTATCGCGTGTCTGAGCAGTTTTGGGGGTCGTGGGTGGCGTTAACGGGAAAACGTTGTTCGCGCCCGTTAGACTCGACCAGGCGGGCGCCATTTTCCCGCAGGGAATCCAATCCATTTTGCCAGGCGCCCAACATGCTTACCGGCCATCCGATTGATGCAATGCGCGCGGCAAATAGTGTGGCCAGCGCGCCCGTGCCCACAATGAGCAGTGGGTCGCTCAGCTGTTCGCGCTCAGGAAGTCCTGCCATTCGAGGTCGCTCATTTCCACGCTGTGTTCGGCTGCCGGGAAGGTTTTGCGCTCCACGTCATCGATGTAGGCCGCAAAGGCTTGCTGCATCTGCTGGTGCAGGTTGGTATATTTTCTGACAAATTTTGGGGTAAAGCGATCGAACAAGCCCAGCAGGTCGTGCGTGACCAGCACCTGCCCATCACAGCCCGCGCCCGCGCCAATGCCGATGGTTGGGATGCTGACCCTGTTCGAGATGAATTGCGCCAGGCGGGCTGGCACAGCTTCGAGCACCAGGCTGAAGCAGCCTGCTTCTTCGAGGGTTTGGGCATCTTCCAGCAGGCGCTGGGCGGCAGAGGCGGTTTTGCCCTGGGCGCGGAATCCGCCCAGTTGGTGTACCGATTGCGGTGTGAGCCCCAGATGCCCCATGACCGGGATGCCCGCCCCCGTAATGGCGCGGATGGCGTCGGCGCGCTCGCGCCCGCCCTCCAGCTTGACGGCGTCCATGCCGCCCTGCTGCAGGAAGCGCCCGGCGTTGCGCACGGCTTCCTGGACTGATATCTGGTAAGACATGAACGGCATATCGCCGACCAGTAGCGCGCTCTTTGCCCCGCGCGCCACAGCCCGGCTATGGTGCAGCATCTCTTCCATGGTGACGGGCAGAGTGTTCTCGTAGCCCAGCACCACCATGGCCAGCGAATCACCGACCAGGATGGCATCGACACCGGCCTGGTCCATGGACATGGCGGTGGGGTAGTCGTAGGCCGTCAGCATGCTGATCGGCTCGCCCTTTTCTTTTTTTTGGCGAAAGGTGAGCGTGGTGACCTTTTTGCGCTGAGACGTAGCGGCAGGTATGGCAACAGTAGACATGGTACCCTCCATAAAAGGTAGAGTCCGGGCTGGCAGATGCTCCCCCGAGCCAGCGCTGTGGACAGAAGAAAAGATGGTTGATGGGCTGTCGCGTTCATGGCGATACGCGCAGTACAATGATTATGTCACAGATCATGCGGGGGTGCAATCTTGCACGGGCATTTTTGCTATAATTCTTATAGAAAGGTGTTTCACAAACACTGTGCCCCAACCTGTGAAACACAGGGCGCGCACAACCGAAAGAAAAGCGCACTCCACGAACGCAACCCGTAAACAGGAAATCCAATCATAAGGAGAATACCATGCGAAGAATGTTGGGATTTATGATGGGCGTGTTTGTCGGTTCATTGGTCGGCTCGACCATAGCCTTGCTGCTGGCGCCGGCATCCGGCGAAAACCTGCGCGGCGAACTGCGCGTGCGCGGCGAAGGCTTTTTTGTAGAGATTCGCAGCGCAGCCAATGCACGCCGCGCCGAGTTGGAGCGCCAGTTGGCTGACTTGCGCGCTCCGCACCCCCCGGCCGCCTGATTTACCCCCGGGTGTTGATGACCTTTTGATAAAAGGCTTCAGCGCGCGCCATGTTGCGCGCATAGTCGGCCCGTTCTGTCACCAGCGCCGCATTGCGTGCGGCAGACTGGGCGCGCAGGGCGGGCTGGTTTAATGCCCGCAGGATGCCATTTGCAATTGCACCCGGGTCGCCGGCATCCACCAGCAACCCGTTTTGCCCATCGCTGATCCATTCACGGATCGACTCCAGGTTACCCACTACGGGGGTGCAGCCACAGGCCATGCCCTCGAGCAGCGTGTTGGGGGTGCCGTCGTGGGTGCTGGGCGAAACAAGCACCTGCGCGGCGCGGTAGTGGTCAGCCATTGCGGTGTGCGGGATGGGCGGCAGCAGGTCCACCACCCTGGCAATTCCCAGTTCAGCCATCCATTGCTGCACCTGCGGTTCAGCGGCCATGCCTGCGCACACAAAACGCGCGTCTGGCCGTTCGCGCAGCACCAGCGGGATGGCTTTGAAAAAGGTGTCATTGCGCACGTAGGCCCGAAAACCGCGCGGGTTGAAGATCACTGGCGCTTCGGGTAGCTGCTGCGGAGGGAAAAATATTTCGGTGCGAATGCCCCCATTGCCTGGCATGACCAACGTGGGCTGTGCCGCGTCGAAGCCCCATTCGGCAGCCAGGCGCACATCGCGCTGGCAGTCGGTGTGCAGGGCGGCGGCCACCTGCATGGTCCAGCGCGTGTAATGCCGCATCAGCGGCGTGGCCGGGGCGTGCAAGGTGAAGTCGTTACCCCACACCGAAACGACCAGCGGCGCGCGGGTGAGCGCATCGGCGGCCAGCATGCCCTCGTAGGGAATACGCATGGCATGCACCAGGTCTGGCTGCACACGCTTGATGATCTCGCGCAGGCGGTCGGCGGCGCGGGTGATGGTCAACGGGCCGAGCCACGTCCGCAGCGCGGTGCGCAGGCCCAGGGTGGATGCGCCCCAGAGCGGGCTGCGGGATGCCTTCCCCGCTCCCGGCGCCGGTTTGGCCCCCGAGAAGGCCACCGGCACCACGTCGAATCCCGCCAAATCCAGCCCTGGCTGGCACGCAAAGGTGGATACCAAGTGAACGCGGTGCCCGCCCTGGGTGAAGTGACGAATCCACTGGATGGCGGTGGGCGAGCGCCCATCGGCGACAAAGAGAATGTTCATGCGGGCGAATATACCACATTCGTAAGGTTGGCCGGTGCGCCAAGGCATAGTATGATTTTGCGCACAGGGAGACGCCATGGCGCGCATTTTGGTTGTGGAAGATAACACCGATAACATGGATGTCATTCGCGTGCTGCTGGCGCAGCGAGGCTATGTGGTGCTTTCGGCTTTTTTGGGGGTAGATGGGCTGAATTTGGCCGTGACCAAGAAACCAGACCTGATCTTGCTCGACCTGGCCATGCCCAATATGGATGGCTGGCATGCGGCCCGCGCCCTGCGCCGCGACCCGGTGACGCGCGGCATCCCGATTTTGGCGGTAACGGCTCGCGCCCAGCCCGAAGACCGCCGCCGGGCCTTCGATGCCGGGGTCGATGACTACATCACCAAGCCCATAGATGTCGATGCCTTTTACGCAGCAGTGGCCAGCCTGCTGCGCGGCCCGCGCAGGCTGTAAGGCATTTGCAGGGAAAAGGACGTGCGTGGCGGCGCGTTTTTTCTGGTATGATTGGAAAAACCAGTTTGTGCAAAATTTCACAATAACAAGGAGCAATAATTTCTTATGAAACAGATCGCAGTCATTGGTGTGGGTTATGTGGGCATTGTCACCGGCGCATGCTTTGCAGACCTGGGCAACAAGGTGGTGGCGCTGGATGTTAACGAAAAACGCATCGAGAACCTCAAAAAGGGCATCATGCCCATTTATGAGCCTGGTCTCGAAGAACTGGTGCGCCGCAATGTGCAGGCCGGGCGGCTGGCTTTTACCACATCGTACGCCGAAGCGGTGCAGGATGCCGAGTTCGTCTTTATTGCGGTGGGCACCCCCTCTGGCGTGAACGGCGAAGCAGACCTGCAGTATGTGGCTGCGGCGGCCAAGTCCATTGCCGAGACCATGACGCACCCGCTCATCATCATCAACAAGTCTACTGTGCCCATCGGCACCGGCGACTGGGTGGCCGACATCGTCACGCGCAGCCAGCCCAACCCCATCGCGTTCTCGGTGGTATCGTGCCCCGAGTTCCTGCGCGAGGGCACAGCCATCAGCGACTTCATGAACCAGCACCGCACGGTCATCGGCTCGTTGGATAAAGACGCCGCCAGCAAGGTGGCGCAGCTACACCTGCCGCTGCGCGCGCCCATTGTCATCACCGACCTGCGCACAGCCGAGATGATCAAGTACGCCTCCAACGCGTTCCTGGCCACCAAGATCTCATTCATCAACGAAGTGGCCGAGATCTGCGAAGCGCTCGGCGCAGACGTAAAGGAAGTGGCCGCCGGCATGGGTTACGATGCGCGCATCGGCCGCCACTTTTTGGATGCCGGTCTCGGCTGGGGCGGCTCGTGCTTCCCCAAGGATGTCAAAGCCCTGGCCTACATGGCCGAAGAAAACGGCATCGATCCCCGCATTCTGAACACCGTTATGGACGTGAACTACGACCGCCGCCGGGCCGCCGTGAGCCACACCGAAAAGATGCTGGGCGGCAACCTGAAGGGCAAAACCATCGGCCTGCTGGGGTTGGCCTTCAAACCCAACACCGATGACATGCGCGACGCGCCCTCCATCGACATTGCGCAGGAACTCAACGCGGCCGGCGCGGCAGTGCGCGGCTACGACCCGGTCTCGATGGAAGTGGCCCGCCCGCTGTTGCCCGCAGTGGACATGTTCGACAACCCCTATGACATGGCCAAAGGCTGCGACGCGCTGATCGTAGTCACCGAGTGGAATGAGTTCAAGCAGCTCGACCTGGCCCGCGTCCAGGCTTTGCTCAAAACACCGGTCATCTACGACGGGCGCAACATCTACGACCCGGCGGCGATGAAAGACCTGGGATTCACCTACCGCGGTGTGGGGCGCGGGCTGGGCGCGTAAGCGGTAGAACCACCAAGACTGATCGGATAGTCGGGTAAAATTACGCGGCTATCCGATTTTTATTCCAGAGAAAAGTATGACCAACACCCCTCCCGTTTGCAGTTACGAAGGCTCCGATTACCAGACCAGTTTTTGGGACAAAGGCGGCCGAGAATATGAAGACCGCGCCGAAGCCATCGCCCTAAAACGCCTGTTGCCCAAAAGCGGCCATCTCCTGCTCGAACTGGGCGCTGGCGCCGGGCGCAACACCCCGCGCTACGCCGGTTTTGAGCGCGTGGTGTTGCTCGACTATTCGCGTACACAGCTCGAGCAGGCCCGCCAGCGCCTGGGCGAGGGCGGCCAATACACCTATGTGGCCGCAGACATCTACCGCCTGCCGTTTGTCGAGGGGCTGTTCGACGGCGCAACCATGATTCGCACCCTGCACCACATGGCCGATGCCCCCAAAGCGCTGGCCCAGGTGCGGGCGGCGTTGCAGCCGGGGGCGGTGTTCATCCTGGAATTCGCGAACAAGCTCAACCTGAAGGCCATTCTGCGTTACTGGCTTGGCAAACAGGCGTGGAGCCCGTTCACGCGCGAGCCGGTGGAATTTGCGGCCCTCAACTTCGACTTCCACCCGCAGGCGGTCTTTGACTGGCTGGCGGCACTGGACTTCACGCGCGAGCGCACGCTGACGCTTTCGCACTTCCGGCTGGGGCTACTCAAGCGCCTGTTCCCGGCCGCAATGCTGGCCGCGCTGGACGGGTTCTTCCAGCCAAGCGGGGCGTTTTTCCAACTCACGCCGAGCGTCTTCGTGCGGGCTGTGCTGGCCGGCTCGGGGGGCAGGGATGTGCGCACGCTTGGGGCGCTGGACCTGTTCAAATGCCCGGACTGCGGCCGGCATCCGCTCGAAGATGGGGGCAATCATCTCGCCTGTGGCGGTTGCGGCAATAAGTGGGGAGTAAACGATGGGATTTATGATTTCAGGGAGCCACTTCCATAAAAGCAACCTCCCGCAGGTTCCAAGACCTGCGGGAGGTTTTTTATTTCTACAGCTTTTCCACCACCCAAAAATGCGACAGTCCGAGTATTTTCAGGGGCGTTTTCTCGAGGGACTGCAATACCCCGCGCAGCACTTTACCGAAACCACCAAAGCGGGCGATGATGTTGTCGTACGCGCCCATGATGACGGTTTGCTCGACCATCCTGACCGGCAGCCCGGCAAACAGTGCGGCCAGGTCGCGGCGGGAGTACACGCGCACGTGCGGGGCAAGCCGGTCGCGCCAGGCGCGCGGCAGGTAATTGACGAGCGGGATGTTGCCAAATCTATATTTCCCGTTCCAGTAGATGCCATGCGTCTCGAACGGATAGCCGATGTTGGGCACAAAGATGACCGCCCGCCCGCCCGGCTTGAGCACACGCACCATTTCGCGGATGGCGAGCCGGTCATCCTGGACGTGCTCCAAAACCTCGTGGCTGAGGATCAGGTCAAAGGTGGAGTCGCGATACGGCAGGAATTCCCCCGCGGCGTTGAGAATGTTCGGCGAGCGGGACCCGGCCTCGGCGGCCCGCTCAAAATCATATTCCAACCCAAAGAGCTTGCCATCAAACCGGGTGAGGTGCTCCACGTACATGCCCACGCCGCAGCCATTTTCCAGAACACAGCCCGAAATGCGAGCCCCGGCAGCTTTTTGGATCATTTCAAGGCGGCGCTGTTGTCCAGCGCGCCACACATAGGAAGGTTCGCCGCGCAGGGCGGCTTTGTCCATGTTTCGCTCGGTCATGGGCGCAATTATGCCACTAAATTCGAGCCTGGCTTGGTTTTTGGGAATGCTATTGCCTTTCTCATGAAAACCTGTTTGACATTTGTCCCCTTATTCTGTACACTAATCACAGATTATTTCGAAATCCATTTTGGAGGATGTATGTCGGCGCAGTACTTTTTTACGATGCACGCTGGTCCTACACCGGGCAAAACGTTCGACCTGCAAGGGGCGAGCGGGACGATTGGGCGTGAGGCGAACAACGAAGTGGTGATCAATGACCCGGAAGTGTCGCGCAAGCATGCCCGGTTGACTTTCCAGGGCGGCGCGTGGGTGATCGAAGACCTGGGCTCGACCAATGGCACGTTTGTGAACGAATCGCGCTTGAGCGGGCCCTATTCGCTGCGTTTGGGTGATGTGGTGGGGCTGGGCGAGAAAATTAAATTGATTTATGAAACCAGCACGGCGGATATGAATGCCACCATGGTGGCTGCGCCCCCCACAGCGGCAGCGCCGCTGCCTTCGCAGCCGGTTTACCAGCAGCCGCTACCCCCGCCGCCGCCAATTTCGCAGCCCGTATATGCGGGGCAGGTGCCTTCAAGCCCGCCGCCCTATGCCGATGTGCCGCCCGCCGCGCCGCCCAAAAATAACCGCACGGTGCTGATTGTGGTGATTGCGGTTATTCTGCTGTGCCTTGTGTGTTGCTGCATTGGGGCAATCTTGTACATCGACTCGAATTCGTTGTATTGTGAAGTTGCGCCATTCCTTTTTGGGGACAACTGCCCGTAACATTTTGTAGAACGGTTGGTACGCCCGCGGCCGATGACGACTGCGGGCGTTTTTTTATTGGTTTTCCAGGATGTCGAGCATGACATTGATGGATTTGAGGATTTCCTCGCTGGTATCAAATTGACCGCTGCGCAGGGCCTGGTCTGCTTGCAGGAACATTGTTTCCAGTCCGTGGTTGACCGGGGAGTTGGGACGGCGCAGGTAATCGGCGATGATGCCGCGCGCACGCATGGCGTTGGCATCGGGCAGCCAGGCGGTCATGAAGTAGGCCGAAGGGTCGAGCAGGCGCTGGTAGCGGCGCACCGTATCGTAATAATTTACAGTCAGGGCCACGTCCCGCGCATGCTGTGCATCGCGCGGCTGGCTGCGCAAGAAGGCGATGTAGCCTGCTTCGAGGGTATCGAAATCCACACCCAGCCACAGGCGCATGGCGATATCCATGGCTTCAGACTCTGCCCCGCCTGGCTCGATGTTGCGATAGAAGTTGTTGAACGTTTCCCATCCATAGGTTTCAACCAGGTATTGCACCAACGCCGCACCTTGCAGGTAGCCGATTTCGTGCTGTGAGGGGTAGAAGTTGTTGGATAACTCGCGCAGGGGAATGTACCAGCCCAGGTCGAGCAGGGCGGCGGCGCGCGGTGCAATCGGCTCGGTTTTGAAGTGCCCGCCTGTCAGGTAGGTAGCCAGCCCTTCTACCAGAATGCTGGGGCGCAGTTTGCCGCCCATCTGCCGGTCGAGGATGTGCACCATCTCGTGTTTTACCACCAGTTCAGACTGTCCACCGGCATAGTTGGCGTCGAGATAGGAGACGAAGATGCTGTCTGTGGCAAAGCCGCCGTGCCCAAGAGTGCGCGGCAGGTAAGTGATTGTGACTTTCTCGCTGAAATCGGTGCGCATCAATTCTTCCACGGTTTCGGACTGGGTGTTGGCGTTTTCAACCAGCATGGCCAAGTCGCGCTCGGCATCGGTGTTGGTGATGTAGTGCAGGATGCAGCAATTGGTGGTGAACGTTTCCCAGTGTGCGTCGCGTTCTGGGGCAGGTTTGTCTGCTTCGGGGTGCAGGGTGATGGTTTGCTGCCAGGCGGGCCCGTCAGGGTGCAGCGAGAAACTCAGGGTGTGCGGGCCGGCGTCCAGTCCGGTGGTATCCCAGGCCCAAAAAAAGGTGGCCTGCGCCCGCCCGCCCATACCATAGCTGTCGAACCTGCCCCGGGCAATTTGCTGGCCGCGAAACTGTACGAGCACTTCGCGCCCGTCCACTTGCTGCGTTCCGCTGGGGTAAACCACCAGGCTTACCTGGTCGCCTACGAACAGGGGCCCATCGGGGTGAATATCCACTGTCAGTCCAGGCGACAGGGTGGGTGTGGGTTCTGGCCGCGGCGCGGTGGTCTGGGTTGGCGCTGGCGGCAGCACCGGCGTGACCGGCAGGCACGCGCTGAGCAGGATGAGGGCAGGCAGGATGAGCAAACGCATGCAGCGATTATACCCATGCCTATTAAGCCAGGGATGAGTGCCCCGGGAACCAAACCCGGTTGGCGGGCGTCATAACCATACCAATCGAAAAGGAGCAACATAATGAACCGTAAATTTACCCTCCCCCTTTTTTTAGTGGTACTTGTGCTGGCGTTTAGTGCCTGCGCGCCGGCTTCTGGCGAAACTGCGCTGCGCACCCTGGGTGTGAATGGCACGGGCACAGTATCGGTGCCCCCTGACATTGCCTATATTTATGTCGGCGTGCATACCGAGGCAGAGCAGGCTGCCGATGCGGTGTCTCAAAACAGCGCCCAAACCCAAAAGGTGATCGACGCGCTTAAGGCTGCGGGCGTTGAGGAAAAAGATATTCGCACCAGCAACTTCAGCATTTACCCCATGCAGCGTTATGGCCCCAATGGTGAGCAGTTGGGCGTCTACTACGCAGTGGATAATAGCGTGAACGTGACGGTGCGCAACCTGGATAACCTGGGCCAAACCCTGGATGCCACCGTGCGGGCCGGCGCCAACAGTGTCAACAGCATCCAGTTCGATGTGTCTGACAAGAGCGGCCCGCTGGCACAGGCGCGTGAACTGGCCGTAAAGGCCGCCCGCGCCCAGGCCGAAGAACTGGCCGCGGCTGCCGGCGTAACCCTGGGTGATGTGCAGACCGTTTCGTACTACGAGAGTTCCCCGGGCCCCGTTTATGAGTACGTGGGTAGGGGTGGTGGCGCAGCAGACTCTGCGCTTGCGGTGCCGATCAACCCCGGGCAGTATCAGGTGACTGCCACCGTTTCGCTGTCGTATTTCATTCGCTAACACCCTCCCTCCCCTCGCAAGCCCCGGCGCTCAAACAGAACGCCGGGGCGTTTTGTTTGGCGGGTATAATGCGGGCATCTTTCGTTACGTGGAGGGCGTATGCTAAAAGTGGGTTACATTGGGCTGGGGCTAATGGGCAAGTCAATTGCGCGTAACATTCTGAAGGCGGGCTTCCCGCTGGTGGCGCACAATCGCAGCCGGGCTGCTGTGGACGAATTGGTGGGCGAAGGCGCGGTGGCAGCCCATTCGCCTGCCGCGGTGGCCGCCCAGGTGGATGTGATCTTTACTAACCTGCCCGATTCGCCCGATGTGCAGGCGGTGGCGCTCGGCCCGGGCGGCATCCACGAGGCGGCCCACCCGGGGCTGGTGTTTGTAGATAATTCGACAATCAAACCTGCCACGGCCCGCCATATTGCGGCCGAACTGGCAAAAAAGGGCATCCCCGCACTGGATGCCCCCGTGAGCGGCGGGGACATTGGCGCCCGCAACGGCACACTGACCATCATGGTCGGTGGCGATGCACAGGCCCTGGAAACAGTTATGCCAGTGTTGCTGTCCATGGGAAAAACGGTCACGCACGTGGGTGATGCTGGCGCCGGGCAGGTGGCCAAGGCAGCCAACCAGATCATGGTGGCCGCGCAGATGGTGGCCATGGGCGAACTGCTCCTGTTGGCGCAAAAAGCCGGTGTGGACCCGCAAAAGGTGGTGGCGGCCATCAAAGGCGGCGCCGCCCAATGTTGGACGCTGGATGTAAAGCCGCCGCGCCTGTTTGCCGGAAACCGCGCCCCGGGCTTCAAGGCGCACATGCAGGCCAAAGACCTCAACATTGTGCTGGAAACCGCGCGCGAATATGGCGTGCCGCTGCCGGCCACAGCCGAACATGCGCAGCTATACAACGCCATGCTGCAAATGGGCATGGGCGACCTGGATAACTCGGCGGTCATTGGCGTGCTGGAGGCTTTATCCGGGGTAAAATTGAGCGAGGCCATTTAGCAGGCCTGAAAAGCAGATGATCGATGAACACCCAAAGACCCGTCACCAGCCGGTGGCGGGTCTTTGGATGAAAGGATGACACATGGAAAACCTGAAGAAATATTGGCCGTTCGTGCGTGATTACGGGCTCATTTTGCTCGGGACGCTGGCGCAGGCTGTGGGTTTGCGCCTCTTCCTGGTGCCGGCCAACCTGGCCAGCGGCGGGGTGAGCGGCATTTCGCAGTTGATCAATTACCTGACGCAGACCCCGGACAACCCGGCTGGCTGGCCCATTGGCGTAATGATCTTTATCGGCAATGTGCCTCTTTTCCTGATCGGCTGGCGTTTTTTGGGCGGGCGGCGCTTTGTGTTGCGCACCGCCTGGGCTATTGCCAGCATGTCTTTTTTTACCGAGGCTGTGATCTGGCTGCCTTTTTTCCCCCGCGCCGGGCTGACCGATGATATCTTCCTCAATTCGTTGTATGGCGCCGTGGTGAGTGGCGTGGGTTACGCTCTGGTCTATCGCGGGCAGGGTACCAGCGGCGGCAGTGATATTTTGGCGCGCATTCTCAACTTTTATCGCGGCGTGCCCATGACGCAAAGCTATCTGCTCACCGATACGGCCGTCATCCTGGCGGCCGGGCTGGTCTTTGGCTGGAAGGAGGCCCTGTACGCCATCATTACCCTGTATGTGAGCGGATTGGTGGTCGATACGGTCATAGAAGGCGGCGGCACGGTGCGAACCGCGCTCATCGTGACCGATAACGGACGCGCGGTGGCGCAGAGCATTCTGGATGAAATGGAGCGCGGCGTGACCATCCTTTCGGGCACGGGCGCTTACACCGGGTCCGAGCGCCCGGTGCTGTACTGTGTGGTCACGCGCAGCGAGATTCCGACGCTCAAGCAAATCGTCCACGATGCCGACCCGCAAGCGTTCATGGTCATTGGCGCAGCGCACGAAGCCCTGGGCGAGGGCTTCCAACCGCTCAGCCGGAGACCTGCCGCGGGGAAAAGCCAGTAAGCACAGGGATTGTCAGTCTTCGCGCATCCAGCGCCGTACGGCCGCGCGCGGGTGTTCGTGCGTGGCCATTTGATCGAGCAGGGTGTTTGGGTCGCCGTGGCAGAACAGCATGCGGCGATGCTCGGAGAAAATAAAGCCTTCGCTTGTGGCGTGGTCGAGGGCGCGCAACAAGTGTGCATAGTAATCCCTGGTGTTGAGCAGCCCCACCGGTTTTTCGTGCATGCCCAATTGGGCCCAGGTGAGCGTCTCGAAAAGCTCGTCCAGGGTGCCATAGCCGCCAGGTAGCGCGATGAATCCATCACCGAGCTGGTACATGCACGCTTTGCGCTCATGGATGGTGGGCGTCACTTCCATGCGGGTCAGACCGGCGTGCGCCAGGGCGGGTGTATTCATCCCTTCGGTGATCACGCCGATCACTTTTCCCCCCGACTCGAGCGCGCCATCGGCCAGGGCGCCCATCAGCCCGGTCTTGCCGCCGCCAAAAACCAGGGCCATCCCTCGCTGCGCCAGGGTGGCTCCCATGGCGCGCGCAGCGTGCAGGTAGTGTGGGGCAATGCCATCGGCTGAGCCACAATAAACCGTAATAGTTTTCATGTTAGAGTCGTCCTTAATTAAAATAAGGTTCAGTATATCGCGAAAAGCGCATCGTGAAATGCTATGAGTTTCATTAACTGGCGGCGTCCCTGTCTTGACTCGTAACCTGCCGGGACTAGAATAGGTGCAGGCTTGGTGACTATGGAATACAAAGACTACTATAAATCCTTGGGTGTGTCCCGTGGCGCTTCGGCCGACGAGATTCGCAGCGCGTATCGCAAATTGGCCATGCAATACCACCCCGACCGCAACCCCGGCGACAAGACCGCTGAGGATCGGTTCAAGGAAATCAATGAGGCCTACCAGGTGCTTTCCGATTCGCAGAAACGCGCCCGCTACGACCAGTTGGGCGAATCGTACAGCCGCTGGCAGCGAACCGGCGCGCCGGGTGGTTTCGACTGGTCGCAGTGGTATACCGGCACTGGCGGCGGTGCGCAAACCGTGGATGACCTGTTCGGCGGCATGGGTGGCGCAGATGTGTTTTCGGAGTTCTTTCGCAGCATTTTTGGCGGTGCGGGAGGCATGGGCGGGCAGGCGCCCGGCCGGCACGCCCCGACCTATGAGCAGCCGGTTGAGATCAGCCTGTCAGAAGCGTACACCGGAACGACGCGACAGTTGCACAGCGAAGCCAGGCGCCTTAGTGTGCGTATCCCGGCCGGGGTGAAGACCGGCTCCAGGGTGCGTGTTCCCGGCGGCGCGCCTGATGGCCGCGATGTTTACCTCAAGGTGCATGTGACCGATGACGCGCGATTCGAGCGTGAAGGCAGCGACCTGACCACCACGGTGACGGTGGATGTCTTTACCGCAATGTTGGGCGGCGATGCCGAAGTGCCCACCATGACCGGGAACGTCATGCTCAAAATTCCGCCCGGCACCCAGCCGGGGCAGCGCATTCGCCTGGCGGGGCGCGGCATGCCATCGGTGCGCGATGTCAGCGCCACGGGTGACCTGTTTGTGCGTATCAATGTGCGCATCCCCAAAGACCTGAGCGCCCGCCAGCGTGATTTATTGGAACAAGCCGCAAAGGCAAAGTAAGGAGAAAGAAATGAACCGCAAGCTCGCTTTAACGTTATTTGTTATGGCCCTTCTCGTGACATCCTTGGCCTGTCAGGCCGTAACCCTTGCTGCCCCAACCCAGGCGCCGGCAACCGCTGCCCCGGCTGCGCTGCCTGCGCAGGTACAGGTTAAAACTGTGGATGTGGTCTCGCAGGAAAGCGTCTTGGTCGATCTGTTCGAACGCGTCAGCCCGGGCATCGTCTTGATTCGGGTGGACGTGGACGGCGGCGGCGGGTTGGGGTCTGGTTTTGTGTACGACAGCCAGGGGCATATCGTTACTAACCAGCATGTGGTCGAAGGCGCCAGCCAGGTGGAAGTTGGTTTTCCCAACGGGTTCAAAACCTATGGCACGGTGGTTGGCACCGATGTGGACTCAGACCTAGCCGTGGTGAAGGTTAATGTTCCGCAAGAACAGCTGACCCCGCTCGCCCTGGGCGATTCGAGCCTGCTCAAGGTAGGACAGACCGTGGTGGCCATTGGCAACCCGTTTGGGTTGAATGGCACGATGACCACTGGCATTGTCTCGGCATTGGGGCGCTCATTGTCCCCGTCACGCACCTCGACCACCCGGTCCTCCTTCAGTGCAGGCGATATCATCCAGACGGATGCGGCGATTAACCCCGGTAATTCGGGCGGCCCGCTGTTCAACCTGAATGGTGAAGTGATCGGTGTCAACCGCGCCATTCGCACCGACTCATTCAACAGCCAGGGCGAACCGGTCAATTCAGGCATCGGGTTTTCCATCTCATCCAACATGGTCAGGCGGGTCGTGCCATCGCTCATCAGCGAAGGCAAATATGTTTACCCGTACATGGGCATTTCATCCATCGACAGCCTGACCCTGCGCGAGATCGAAGCCCTGGGGCTTGAGGAATATACCGGGGCTTACGTCACCAACGTGGTAAGCGGCGGTCCGGCTGAGAAGGCCGGTGTGCGCGCTGGAACCACTGCCAGCGGCATCACCGGGTTGAGCAAAGGCGGCGATCTGATCGTAGCCATGGATGGCAAGCTGGTCAGAACTTTTGATGACCTGCTCAGTTACCTGGTTACCAACAAATCGCCTGGTGATACACTTGTGCTGACCGTGGTGCGCGATGGGGAGCGCATTGACCTGTCCTTACTCCTCACTGCCCGCCCATAGGCGCCGATCATCCCAAAAAGCGCCCTTCACCTTGCCTGGCCCGGGGAGTGACCTCTCCGGGCTTTTTTTGCCTGCGCGCGGCTCGATTTTCCTGTCCATACTGGCTCGCGGGGATATATCTCTCCCGAATGCTGCTGGAAAAAGCAAGGCTTCAAGGTGTGGGCTGGGTGGGATTCGATGTATTGTTGGAGAATCTGCCGCGAACACATGGGTGCATCGGAAAGGGGCTTTTACCAGGCGCTTGCCCGAACAATCGCTGCCAGACAACCTGTAAAACCCTGGCGCGCATTTCGCAATTCAAGCAAATTGTTATGCCTTTTACAGGTCGAAACCCGAAAAATGGATGTCATCCGGGTTGACAGGTATTTTTCACGAGTGGTCACTTTCTCGTCAACATAGGGGTTGCCTGGTAGGGATATAAGCAGCCTCCCTGCACTGGCAGCCCGGTTTTCGAGATGGGTGTTATTACTGCTTCTTGCATTAATTCCTAAACCGAATCGGGCGAAAATTAAGGCAAAATAGGCTAACCGGGTTTTCTATACCGTACAAAACCCTTTCACCACAACGGGTACGAAGGGCCACGACGTAAAAACTAAGGCAATTATTCCGTTGTGTGCCTTTGTCGCCGTCGTGGCGCAGGTTTTTGAGGACCAGTACAGCGAAAATTCGGGATGTACGGTAGTGAAACCGGGTTTAGATACTTACACAGTAGTTATCGATCTTTGGTTTGGCCTGGCATGAAACGGTTGCGCAGGGTTACGCTTGCCGTGTGGCGGGTTGCACCCACCGCCCGAACAGTGCAGGCGTCCCGCATTGGTTGGTTGTCTTAGACGGGCCGATGGGGGCAGGTTAAAAAGTTCAGCCCGGCCTCACGACGCGAGACCGGGCTTTCCACTTCAGGAGGAGAAGAGGGGGGAACTTGTTTGGAACTTACTTGGGCTGCAACACTGTGTCGATGACGTGGATCACACCGTTGTAGGTTTCGATGTCGGTGATAACGACCTGGATATTACCGTTCAGAAACACTTTGTCACCAGAGACGGTCACTTTAAAGCTTTGTCCTTCGAGCGCGGTGGCGACATCCTGACCATTCAGACCAGCGACATCAGCAGCCATCACCTTGCCAGACACCACATGGTAGAGCAGGATGTTGGTCAGGGCAGGGATATCAGCCAGCAGGGATTCCACTGTGCCGGCGGGCAGCTTGGCGAAGGCATCATCGGTGGGGGCGAATACAGTGAAGGGACCATCACCCTTGAGCGTTTCGGTCAGACCAGCGGCTTCGACAGCGGCCAGCAGGGTGGTGAAGCGGCCATCAGCGGCGGCGGTTTCGATGATGTCATTCTGTGGGATGATCACACTGTCGATGACATGGATGACGCCGTTGGCGGTTTCGATGTCGGTGATGATGACTTCGGCATTATCAATGAAGACCTTGCCGTCCTGAAGCTTCACGGTGAAGCCTTTGCCATTCACGGTAGCCACACGCTGACCATCCAGACCGGCAACATCAGCGGCCATCACTTTGCCAGACACCACATGGTAGGTCAGGATGCTGGTCAGGGTCGGGATGTCGGCCAGCAGGGCTTCCACAGTCCCGGCGGGCAGTTTGGCGAAGGCATCATCGGTGGGGGCGAAGACGGTGAAGGGACCTTCACCCTTCAGGGTTTCGACCAGTCCGGCAGCCTGTACAGCGGCCACCAGTGTGGTGAAGCGGCCATCCGAAACGGCGGTGTCGACAATATCCATCGGCTCGGGGGTGGGTTCGGGCATGGCGGTGGCAGTCGGGGCGGCAGTAGGCTCGGGGGCCTGGGTGGGCTCCGGCGCGGCGGTCGGCGTGGCCGCCGGGGCGCAAGCCGCCAGCACAAGGGCGAACACAGCGAACAGAAGAACGAGCTTGGTTTTCATGGTGTTTCTCTCCTTATTACGTCTAATTTTTGTCCAGCTTACGAGCGAGAATTATACGTATTTGCGCCAAAATAACCATATTTATGGACAAAACTCTAACAAAGCTTTAACATTTGTTCATATTTTGTCTACATAAATGCAATTCCCCATCCGCCCTGTTTTGTGGTTAAATCAATGCGTACCCAGGAAGTGTGAATGGACGCCAAAACCCTCAACGTACTCGAATACCCCAAGATCCTCGACCGCCTGGCCGCGCACTGCGATTTCAGCGCCTCGGCCGACCTGGCCCGCGCACTCGAGCCCACCACCTCCTTTGACCTGGCCCTGGCCCGCCAGCAGGATACCCGCGAAGCCCGCCACCTGCTGGCCGTGCACGACCTGTCTGTGGGCGGCGCGCACGACATTCGCCCGCAGGTGGAGCTGGCCGCGCGCGGCGGCGTGCTGGAACCGGCCGACCTGCTGGATGTCAAATCCACACTCATCGCCTGCCGCGAGCTCAAAAAGAGCCTCGAGCGCCAGTCCGAGCGCACCCCGCGCCTGGCCGAAATGGCCCTGGGCCTGCCCGACCCGTTCGGCGTGGTGGATGCCATCTCGCGCGTGCTCTCCGACCGCGGCGACGTGCTCGATTCTGCCTCGCAAAAGCTGGCCACCCTGCGCAAAGAGATGAAGATTGCCCACGACCGCCTGATGACCCGCCTGCAGCGCTACCTGACCGACACCAAAACCACCCCCATGCTGCAGGATGCGCTCATCACCCAGCGCGACGGGCGTTACGTCATCCCGCTGCGGGCCGAGTTCAAAGGGCAGATCAAATCCATCGTGCACGACCAGTCTTCCTCCGGCGCGACGCTCTTCGTCGAGCCGCTGGCCGTGGTCGAGTTGAACAATACCTACCGCGAGCTGCAGCTGGCCGAGCGCAACGAGATCATCCGCATCCTGGCCGAGGTGTCGGCCCAGGTGGGGGCGGCGGCGGTCGAGATCAAGCACGGCATCGAGAATTTGGCCGAGCTCGACCTGGCGTTTGCCAAGGCCAAATACGCCGATGCCCTGCGGGCCAGCGAGCCGATCCTCAAGCCTTACGGCCCCAAAAAACTGCCGGAAGACAAGAACCCGCGTGTCACCCTTAAACTGCGCAACGCCCGCCACCCCCTGCTCGACCCGGCCGCCGTTGTGCCCATCGACGTGGACCTGGCGCCCGAGACTTACGCCGTCATCATCACCGGGCCCAACACCGGCGGCAAGACCGTCTCGCTCAAAACGGTCGGGCTGATGGCCGCCATGGCCCAGAGCGGGCTGCACATTCCGGCGCAGAGCGGCTCGGAGCTTTCCATGTTCGAGGCCATCTACGCCGACATCGGCGATGAGCAATCCATCGAGCAGTCGCTCAGCACCTTTAGCGGGCACATCACCAACATCATCCGCATCCTCAAAAGGGCCGATCATCGCACCCTGGTCATCCTCGACGAGCTGGGCGCGGGCACCGACCCGCAGGAAGGCGCGGCCATCGCGCGCGCCATTCTGCAGCACCTGCTGGAGCGCGGTGTGGCTACCTTTGTAGCCACCCACTACCCCGAGCTCAAGACCTACGCCCACAGCACGCCGGGCGTGGTGAATGCCTCGCTGGAATTTGATGTGCAGACCCTGCGCCCCACCTACCGGCTGACGATTGGACTCCCTGGCCGCTCCAACGCCCTGGCCATCGCCACCCGGCTCGGGCTGCCCGAATCCATCGTCGCTGTAGCCCGGGCCGAGATCAACCCCCTTGACCTGCGCGCCGATAAGCTGCTCGACGACATCCGCAAAGAGCGCAACCGCGCCTCGCGCGAGCGCGAAAAAGGCGAGAAGGCCCGCGCCCGCACCGAGGAATTGAACCGCGACCTGGAAAAACGCCTGGAAAAGATCGAGGACGAGCGCCGCGAAATTTTGGCCCGCGCCCGCGCCGAAGCCGAGCTGGAAGTGGCCGTGCTCAAACGCAACATCGACAGCCTGAAGTCGCAGCTCAAGAAGGCCCGCCAGCCGCTGGATGCGCTCAAAAAGGTGGAGGAAAAAGCCGAAGCCATCGAAGAAAAGGCCGTGCAGGCCGTGGAACGCCGCCAGGGCGAAGAAGACCGCCCGGAATCGGGCGGGGCGCGCACCTGGTCGCCCGGCGACCAGGTCTTCCTGCGCACCATCCGCGCCAAGGGCATCATCACCGCCCTGGGGCAGGCCGACGCCGAGGTGCAGGTCGGCGCGTTGCGCATCCGCGCCCGGCTGGGCGACCTGGCCCGCCCCAGCGAGGCCGGCGCTGCGCAACCTGCGCCGGCCGAGAGCGGCCGCAAGCGCCGCGTCAAACAGGCTGCCGCCAACCTGGATTTGGGCAGCAGCACGCGTGTTTCGTCCGTCTCTGCGCCCGGCATGGAACTGGACCTGCGCGGGCAGGCCAGCGACGATGCCCTGTCCATGCTGGAAGACTACCTGGACCGCGCCTACCTGAGCGGCATGCCGTACGTGCGCATCATTCACGGCAAGGGCACGGGCAAGCTGCGCCTGGTGGTGCGCGACGCGCTGAAGGGACACCCGCAGGTGGCATCTTTTGAGGAAGGCCTGCCCAACGAAGGCGGCGACGGTGTGACCGTGGCCAAGATCGTGAAGGAGTGAGTTATTAGCCACAGATGACTTAGATGATTAAAACCGGTGAAATCTGTGTCATCTGTGGATGGGAAAACCATGACCGCGAACCTCACCATCCGCCCTATCACCCTCGCCGACTGCGAGACCATCGCGGCCGCGTTCGCGGCGCAGGGCTGGGACAAGCCTGCCGCGCAGTACCGCCGCTATTTGCACGAGGCGGCCGCGGGCCGGCGCGCCATCTTCGTGGCGGAAGTGTCCGGGCAGTTCGCCGGGTATGTGACGCTGGTCTGGGAGTCGGATTACCCGGCCTTCAAGGCGCGCGGTATCCCGGAGATCGTGGACCTGAACGTGCTCAAGATGTTCCAGCGGCGCGGCATTGCCTCGGCGCTGATGGATGCGGCCGAAGCCCTGGCGGCCACACGCTCGCTGGCGGTGGGCATTGGCATGGGTCTGACAAGCGACTATGGCCCAGCCCAGCGCATGTACATCAGGCGCGGTTACATGCCGGACGGACGCGGGGCCTTCCAGCGAGGCCAACCCATCCGTTATGGCGAACCGGTGCCGGTGGATGACGACCTGGTGCTCTACCTCATCCGCCCGGTGTCGCCCGCGGCGTCCGAATCCGACAAAAACCCCCCCGAAGCGACTATCAACGACCCAAAATTCCAGAGTAAACTTAAAAATATACAGGAAATGCTCGAGAATTTGTAAGGAAGTAAATCCATGACACTGGACGAAGCCATCAGCCAAATGGAGGAGATCATCCGGGGCGTGAGCGGGGATGCGCAGATCAAGACCGTCAAAATGTCTGACGAGGAGGCGCGCCTGACCGTGCTGGCCCCGGCCGCAGACATGGCCGCGATCAAGGACGCCCCGCCGCTGGTGGGGTGAGGGCGAAGAGTGACAGGCTCCCAGAGGTGGGAGCTTTTTTATTCACCACCAAGGAGGCAGCGGAGCGCAAAGCTTTTTTGTTTTTCGCCAGGGTCAAAATATGCTAGACTCTATGCATGGAAACACTTTCTTCCTCGGTCGATCCCTCTTCCCCCAACTTCAAACAAAACGCCGAATACCACCGCGCCCTTGCGGGTGAACTCAGGCAGCGCCTGGACCTCGTCCGCCAGGGTGGCGGGGAAAAATACCGCCGCAGGCAGGAGGAACAGGGCAAACTGTTCGTGCGCGAGCGCATCGAACGCCTGCTCGACCCTGGCGCGCCCTTCCTGGAGCTTTCGGCGCTGGCGGCCTGGGGCATGTACGATGGCAGCGCGCACGGCGCGGGCATCGTGACTGGCATCGGGCGCGTCAGCGGGCGCGAAGTGATGATCGTGGCCAACGACGCCACCGTCAAGGGCGGCTCGTACTATCCCATGACCGTCAAAAAGCACCTGCGCGCCCAGCAGATCGCCGAGCAGAACCACCTGCCGTGTTTGTACCTGGTCGATTCGGGCGGGGCTTTCCTGCCCCTGCAGGATGAGGTCTTCCCGGACGCCAACCATTTCGGGCGCATCTTCTACAACCAGGCGCGCATGAGCGCCAAAGGCATCCCGCAGGTTGCGGCGGTGATGGGCTCATGCACGGCGGGCGGGGCCTACGTCCCGGCTATGAGCGACGAAGCCATCATCGTCACAGGCACGGGGACGATCTTCCTGGGCGGCCCGCCGCTGGTCAAGGCCGCCACTGGCGAGGACGTTTCCGCTGAAGAATTGGGCGGCGCGGACGTGCACACCCGCCGCAGCGGGGTGGCCGACCATTTTGCCGAGGACGATGACCACGCCATCGAGTTGCTGCGCGGGATTGTGGAAACCCTCCCAAAGAAAGACGAAGGAGGAAAGAATTCTTTCTTCTTCCCTCTTTCTGCGCCAGAAGAACCTTTGTATGCCGCCGATGAAATCTACGGTATCCTGCCCGCCACCTTCCGCGAAACGTATGACGTGTGCGAAATCATCGCCCGCCTGGTGGATGGCAGCAAGTTCCGCGAGTTCAAGGCACGCTACGGCACCACCCTGGTGTGCGGGTTTGCGCACATCTGGGGCTACCCGGTCGGCATCATCGCCAACAACGGCGTGTTGTTCAGCGAATCGGCGCTCAAGGCCGCCCACTTCATCCAGTTATGCGACCAGCGCGGCATCCCGCTCGTTTTCCTGCAAAACATCACCGGCTTCATGGTCGGGCGCGAAGCCGAAATTGGCGGCATCGCCAAGGACGGCGCGAAAATGGTTCACGCAGTTGCCACCACGCGCGTCCCCAAACTGACAGTCGTGATCGGCGGCTCGTTTGGCGCGGGCAACTACGCCATGGCCGGGCGCGGATACAACCCGCGCTTCCTGTGGATGTGGCCGAACGCGCGCATCTCCGTCATGGGCGGCGAGCAGGCCGCCAACGTGCTGCTGACCATCAAACAAGACCAGCTGACCCGCGAGAGCAAACCCCCGCTTACCCCTGAAGAAGCCGAAGAATTCAAACGCCCCACCCTGGAAAAATATGAGGATGAAGGCAACCCCTACCACGCCACCGCCCGCCTGTGGGACGACGGCGTCATTGACCCGGCCGACACGCGCATGGTGCTGGGGCTGGCCCTTTCCGTAGTGCTCCACGCCCCGCAGGAAGAGGGCGGCTTCGGCGTATTCAGAATGTAAGGAAAAAAACATGCACATCCTCATTATTGGCGGCACACGCTTTTTGGGGCGGCATCTGGTCGATTCAGCCCTCGCGCGCGGGCATCAGGTCACTCTGTTCAACCGCGGCAAATCCAACCCCGGACTGTATCCCGAACTGGAAACCATCATCGGCGACCGGGAACGCGACCTCGGCGCGCTGACCGCCCGCCACTTTGATGCCGTTATCGATACCTGCGGCTACCTGCCGCGCATCGTGCGCATCGCGGCCCAGGCGCTCCGTGACAGCGTTGGCGCTTACGTTTTTATTTCCAGCATCTCAGCCTATGCCGATTTCTCGCAGGTCGGCATTACGGAAGACTCGCCGCTGGCCACCCTGTCCGAAGGCGTTGACCCCGCCACCGAGGAGATCACCGGCGACACCTACGGCCCGCTCAAAGTATTGTGCGAGCAAGCTGTCGAAGCTGAGTTCGGAGAACGCGCGCTCATCATCCGCCCCGGTCTCATCGTCGGCCCGCACGACCCCACCGACCGCTTCACCTATTGGCCGTTCCGCGTGGCGGGCGGCGGCGATGTGCTCGCCCCCGAAAAACCCGAAGTCCCTGTGCAGGTTATCGACGGGCGCGACCTGTCCGAATTCACCATCCAGCTTATCGAAGACAACGCCTTCGGCGCGTTCAACGCCACCGGTCCTGACTACAACCTGACCCTGGGCGGCATGCTCGATGTGTGCAAACAGGCCATCGGCAGCGATGCGCTCTTCCACTGGGCCCCGGTCGATTTCCTGGCCGAGAACAACGTCGCCCCGTGGAGCGACCTGCCCGTCTGGGTGCCCGATTCGCCCGAAAACTTCGGATTCTCCAGGGTGGATATCTCCAAAGCCATCGCGGCCGGGCTCATCTTTCGCCCGCTGAACGAAACCGTGCGCGACACCATTGACTGGGCCGCCACCCGCCCGCTTGAACACCCCTGGCGCGCCGGGCTGACGGAGGAACGGGAAAAAGAACTGCTAAATAAACTGATGAGTGAAGAGTGACGCGTGAGGCACAGGCATGAATTTCGATGGATGGGTCAAATCATTGCCAGATGAAATAAAGGCGGATTCTTTGAAAGTGGAAGCTTATCGTCTCGCTTTATTCGCATGGGATATTGCCTGGGCTGATATAACCGTCTTACGGCAGGACCCACGAACACTTGATTTGTCAGCTCAGCTATTCCGTGCCATTGGCTCGATCAGCGCCAACAAAGATGAAGAATATTCCAAAAACACTGGCAAAGACCGTGCCCGTTTTTACGAGTACGCACTTGGCTCAGCCCGCGAAAGCCGAGATTGGTACTGGAAAGCGCATTTCGTTTTGAAAGAAGAAATCGTTCAGCACAGGATCTCTTTATTGACCCAGATCATTCGTCCCTTACTTACCATGGTTCCCCGGCAACGGAGCAATCCAACAGGTATAAGAGAAGAACAAGCACCATATTTAGCCCATAATCATGATTATCTCGACCACATCCCCCAGCCCTAACTCACTCCTCACTTTTCACTTCTCAAATTTCGCAAACCACTATGTTTTCCAAACTCCTGATCGCCAACCGCGGCGAAATCGCCATCCGTATCATGCGCGCCTGCAAAGAGATGGGCATCCGCAGCGTGGCCGTCTACTCCGAAGCGGACGCCAACGCCCTGCACACCCGCTTCGCCGATGAAGCCGTGCTGATCGGGCCGCCGCCGCCGCGCGAATCCTACCTGGACATCGAAAAGGTCATCGCCGCCGCCCAACAGACCGGCGCCGAAGCCATCCACCCCGGCTACGGATTCCTCTCCGAGAACGCCGCCTTCGCCGAGGCGGTGGAAGCGGCCGGGCTGGTCTTCGTCGGGCCGCCGGTCGGCGCCATCCGCGCCATGGGCGACAAAGCCGAATCGAAGATCAAGATGAAGGCCGCGGGTGTCCCGACCGTGCCCGGAGTCGAAGGGATCGAAACGGCCGCAGCGTTCGAAGAAGCCGCCCGGCAGATCAGCTATCCCGTGCTGGTCAAGGCAGCCGCGGGCGGCGGCGGTAAGGGCATGCGCATCGTCTGGCAGCCGAAAGACCTGCCCGAAGCGCTTTCCGCCGCCAAACGCGAAGCCCTCAATGCCTTTGGCGACGACCGCATCCTGCTCGAAAAATTCGTCCCCAACGCCCGCCACATCGAATTCCAGGTCTTTGGCGACCATTTTGGCAACCTGGTGCACTTCTTCGAGCGCGAATGTTCGGTGCAGCGCCGCAACCAAAAGATCATCGAAGAAAGCCCCTCGCCGCTGCTCACGCCCACATTACGGCAAGAAATGGGTGCAGCCGCCGTGGCGGCGGCCAAAGCCGTGGGATACACCAATGCTGGAACGATTGAATTCATTGTTGATCCCAACACCCTCAATTTCTATTTTCTCGAAATGAACACCCGCCTGCAGGTCGAGCACCCCGTCACCGAGCTGGTGGTGGGGCTCGACCTGGTGCAGTGGCAGTTCCGCGTGGCAGCGGGTGAGCGCTTCCCATTCAGCCAGGGGCAGCTCAGCCAGCGCGGGCACGCCATCGAATGCCGCATCTACGCCGAAGACCCCGCCAACCACTTCCTGCCCAGCACCGGGCGCCTGCTGGCTGTGGCGCACCCCGAAGGCCCCGGCATCCGCATCGACTCGAGCATCGCCCCCGGGCTGGAGGTCAACCACCACTACGACCCCCTGCTCGCCAAACTCAGCGTCCATGCCGAAGACCGCCCGGCCGCCATCCGCCGTATGGCGGCCGCCCTGCGCGAAACCGTGGTGCATGGCGTGGTGACCAACATCGATTTCCTTCAGGATGTCCTCGCCCATGCCGATTTTGTGGATGGAAAAGTGACCACCCGCTGGGTCGAATCGATCTTTGGGCAGTGGAGGCCCCCGGGCACCCCCCCGCTCGAAGCCCTGCTGGCCGCCGCGCTCGCGGACTTTAGCCTGCCCGCCGCTTCGACAGGCGCAAACCGCACCGATTCATCCTCCCCAGACCCGTTCAGCCCATGGCAGGGCGGCAGCGGCTTCAGGAACTGAGCCATGAAACTGACCCTCGATTACACTGGGCAATCGTTCCCGCTCGACCTGGCGCCCACCGGCAAAGCCTACACCCTCGAAGTGAACGGCGTCCGCCACGTGGTGGAGATCATCCGCGCCCAAAACGGACGGCTCGACATCCGTTTATCCGCTGCCCAATCCGCTCCCGTATCCGCTATCACCGCGCACATCTCCACCGATGGGCTCAAACGCTGGGTGACAGTGAACGGCCGCACCTACCTGCTGACCAAATCCACCGGCGGCAGGCGCACGGGGGGGGGCGGGCAGCATGGCGCCGGTGAGTTGACCGCTCCCATGCCCGGCCAGGTGCGGGCCGTCAACGTCAGCGAGGGCGAGCTGGTCACGCGTGGGCAAACCCTGCTGCTGCTCGAAGCCATGAAAATGGAGATCCGCGTCCAGGCGCTGACAGATGGCGTGGTCAAATTGCTGCGTGTCAGGCAAGGGCAGACGGTCGAGCGGGATCAAATCTTGATTGTGATTGGTGACAAGTAGGAGGCGAGATCATGCCCGGAAGATATTTTGAAGAACTCGAAGTCGGACAGAAGCTACGCCACAGCAACGGGCGCACCGTGACCGAGATGGACAACGTGCTGTTCTCGATGCTGACCATGAACTCCCAGCCGCTGCACAGCAACGAGGATTTTGCAAGCAAGACCCAGTTCGGGCAGCGCATCGTCAATGGGCTGTTCACCCTCGGGCTGGTGACCGGGCTGACCGTCCCCGAACTGACCGAGGGCACCATCATCGCCAACCTGGGATATGATCGGGTGACGCACCCCAACCCCACCTTCCACGGCGACACCATCTACGCCGAAACCGAAGTGCTCGAAAAGCGCGAATCAAAATCCCGCCCGGACGTGGGCATCGTGCGCCTCAAACATCGGGGCAAAAAACCCGATGGCATCGTGGTGGTCGAGTTCGAGCGCACGGTCATGTTCTTGAAGAAAAACCAAAATTAACCGCAGAGGCACAGAACCCACAAAGTTTTTCTGTGAGCATCAAGAACATCTTAGTGACCTTTGTGCCTTTGTGGTGAAACAGGAGAAACTATGCGTTCCCGACGAGCTTTGCTCTACATGCCCGGCAGCGACCGGAACAAGATCGAAAAAGCCACCACCCTTGGCGTGGACTGCATTTGCATGGACCTGGAAGATGGCACCGCGCTCAACAAAAAAGCCGAGGCGCGAGAGATCATTGCCAACGCCATGCGCGAACTGAACTTCGGCCGCGCCGAACGCTGCATCCGCATCAACAGCGTTGGCTCCGGCTTCGAAAGGGATGACCTGCCCGCCGCGCTGGCTGCCCGCCCCGATACCATCGTACTGCCCAAAGTGGAAAGCGCCGAACAGGTGCGCTGGCTCAGCAACGAGATCGAATCTTATGAACTGGCGCACGGGCTTCCCCTTGGCGGCATCCGCATCCTGATCGGACTGGAGACGGCCCGGGGCGTGATGCACCTGAAAGAGATCGCCAGCGCCGACAAACGTCTGGATGCCATCATCTTCGGCGCGGAAGATTTCGCCGCCAGCATCGGCGCCACCCGCTCGCGCAACGGATGGGAGGTGCTCTACGCGCGCTCGGCTGTGGTCACCGCCTGCGCCGCCAACGATCTGCAAGCCATCGACATGGTTTTCATCGACTTCAAAGACCCGGTCAACCTGCGCATCGAGTCTGCCCAGGGCGCCGCCATGGGCTTCAGCGGCAAACAGGTCATCCACCCCAGCCAGGTCGGTCCGGTGCAGGAAGCCTTCACCCCCAACGATGATGCCATCGCCTATGCCCAACGTGTGGTGCAAACATTTGAAGCCAACCAGAAAGATGGCAAGGGCGCTTACGCGCTGGACGGCAAAATGATCGACATGCCGCTGCTCAAAGCCGCGCGGGGCGTGCTCGAACGCGCCAGGGCGGCCGGGAAAATATAAGCGGCAAAAAGTGGTAAAAAATTCATGCGCCCGGCAGCCCGGCGTACAGCGCGGGCAGGTTATTGGCTGCCAGCACCATCACGAACACGGCGAGCAATCCCATCTTGAGCCGGGGGTGGAGGGGCAGGCGCTCGAAGGCTGGGGCCAGCACGATCACCAGCGGGGCTAACACCTGCGAGGCGTACAACATGGCCTCAAGCGGGTTGAAGTAGGTGTAGAAGACAGTCATCACACCCACCCAGGCCAGCACGGACAATTGGAACGGCTTGCGCTCACCGAACGTGACGGCCAACCCGGCTGCCAAGGCGGCCGGCACGGCCAGGCTGAGCAGAGCGCCGGTGGGAGTCTGCCAGTAGGCGGACCAGTCCTGCCAGCCCAGGGAAAATGGCAGGTGGCGCACCGGTGAGGCGATTGAGAACAGGAAAAAGTTTTCGACGACCGTGGCGATATAATGGGCGTTGACCAGGTTGGCGGGTGAGGCCCATTGACTGGCGTACCCGCGCCAGAATGAGAAAATGCCCGTCCCAAAGACCAGCAAATTGACCCCGGCCAGCACCAGCGTGGCAACCAACAGGTTGCCCAGCCCCGCCAGCACCCACTTCCCCGGCTTCAGCTGGCGCAAACGCAGCAAGGTATGAACGCCCACCAGCGAGAGCAGCGGGGTGTTATACAACGCTGCCAGCCCGGCCAGCGCGGAAAGCCCGAGGCTGGCGCGCCAGTCCAGACGGTCGCGCAGGGGATACAGAATGAGCAGGTACGCGATGATGGCCAGGTTCGACATCGCGTACGTTTCCGGGATGCTGTAAATGACCAGGGTGGAAAACGAAACGGCATACATGCCCGCGAAGAGCAGCGCCGGCAGGCGGGCGATCCCGGCCCGGTCCATAAAAAGGAACACACCGGTCACGTTCATGGCGGCCAGGGCGGCCAGCACCAAACGCATGCCGCGCAGGATGCTGACGAAGGGCAGCTGGTCGAGCAGGTGGATGAGCGGTGAGAGTGTGACCGAAAAGAGCACATGCTTGCGCATGTCACTTTCGAAGGTGGGCCACAGCAGGGCATCGACAATTTCCTGGGTGTCGGAGCCAAAAATGACATCCTGGACGTTCATGGTGATGGGTGTGAGGTGGCGCAGGTTGAAGTAATAAAAGAGCCAGAACAGCGCGAACACCCCGGCCGGCAGCGCGGCGCGCAAAAGGCCGGGCCGCGCCGTGAAAAAGGATTGAATACCTCCCGCCCAGGCGCGCATCAACCCCCGCTTTCGCATGCCAGCGCGGGCTGGAGTTGGGACCAGGCGTTCCTGCGCGCATCGGAGGCGGGCGTCGACCCGAGCAGCCGCTGCCAGTTGGCGCACAGGATGGGCGCCATCTTCTCGGTTTGGGCATAGGCTTGTGTGGTCAGCTGGCGCGCGGTGTCCCAATCGTCCTGGCGGGCCGCCGCTTCGATGAAGGGCAGGTATTCCGGCCCGTAGGCGGGCCACAGCCCCGCGGACTGGGCATCCTGCCAGTGTGACCACACCTCATCCCACCGGCCAGACTGGCGGGCCAGGTCTGCCTTTTGGAAGTGGTAACACCAGCCGCGCGTTGGCTCACTGCCGAACACGTCGGTTGGGATGGGCGCTTCATCCGGCAGGATCATGGGCGCATAGGTGGCGGAGAACATCTTTTGGTCCAGGTCCGAGAGCAGCGGCGCGCCGGTGTAGATGGCATCTGCGACCAGCAGGCAGCCACGCGAGGGGCGGTAGAGTACCGGCACTGCCCGTGACATATCTGATGAGAATGTGATGGTGCGGAACCGGGTTTCCACTGGCTGGGTGGGGTCCGCTTCACGGGCAAAGTAGCCCTGCAGCCGGTTGGGCGCGTTGAACCACCAGTAGTCCATGGCCTCGCTGCCGGGCGTGGAACCGTACAGCATATTGGTCACAAAAGCCAGTTGGTAATCCACTGTGTACGAAAGCGGCGAGGTGGGCATCACAATGAACGACCCGGGCTGCAGGGCCGGCACGCGCCATTTGAGCTGCCAGAAGAAGTCACGTTGGATGCCCCAGTCCAGCGCAAATTTATTGGCCGTGCGGAACTGGAGCGAGAAGGCGTTGGCCATCAGCAGCGCCAGCGCCAGGTGCTGGAAGGCGCGCCGCTCGCGCCCGATGAACCACATTACCACCAACACCATCGCCGAAACTGCGCCCAGGAACTGCCCGAACAGGAAGCGCCCCGACCATAACCCCACCAGCGCCTGCTTGCCGGTCATCCAGGCGGGCAGCCCGCCCACCAGGATGGAACCCAGCGCCACCGCCAGCACCAGGGTGGGGAAGTCCGCCCCGGGGCGTTGGGCAGCGCCAGAGCGGCGCACCCAGGCTTCCAGTCCCAGCGTGGCGGCCAGACCGGCGGCCAGTCCCAGTGCCCAGGCCGTCACAGTTGATTTGGATTGCCACTCAATGTCCTGCGGCTGGATGGCCAGTGTCCACACGTACACAATGGCATACCACACATCCTGCGCAATGCGGTTGGCATACATAACCAGCGCCCCGGCCGGGTCCGCGGATAGTTGCGCAAGCAGCGAAACCTCATGCTCGACCACGCTGCCCGCCATTTGCATGGCGGGCAGCAGCGTGAAACGATAAAAAACGAACAGCCCAAAAATAAGCGCGTAAGGCAGGTAATAAAGCACAGCCCGCCGCGCAGCCTGCCAAAATCCATCTGAATCGCGCCGGGCCAGGTAAAACAGCAGGAAAAACCGCGCCAGTTCCAGCCCGGAGAAATACTCGATCAGCAGCACCTGCACGCAGCCCAGCAGCACCGCCAGCGCGGTCAACAACTCCTTGCGGCGCACAGACTGGTAAGCCGCCACCATCAGCAGCAGCGAAAGCGCGAACAGCAGCAGGCTGGTATAGTGCGGCATGCTTGTTTTGACCACGAACTGCCGCGTAATGCCGGGGTACAGCGCGGCCAGCAGGCCGATCCAGCCGATGGGCAGCACATGGTTTGGCCAGACCTTCAGCAGCGCCCTCGCCAGCAGCAGGATGGCCCCCCAGTTGAGCAGAATGCCCCAAATGTGCCAGCCCAGCGGCGACCCCCCAAAGAACGGGTTGTACAAAATATGTACCAGCGAAGAAAACGGGCGGTCATTCAGGAAATATTGCCAGATTTGCAGGGCAGAAAAATCCAGGTTGTATAAAAAAATGCCTTCCCAATCATCGTAGTAAAAACCCAGCCGCCAGACCTGCGCCCCATACGCCAGGAACATCACGGCCAGCAAAACACCCGCATACAACCCGAACCCCCCGACAGGCTCCAGCTTTTTCATCACAAAATCCAACGCTTTTTTCGCCAGTCCCATGCCTTTCTCCTTTAGCCTTCCAAGCCGGCCGCTTGGATTATATTTGATTCGCGCCCCGGCGAGTAGCTTTGGGTTAAAATCCCCGCACAGGAGGCACCCATGGGCAAACTCAAGGGCAAAACCGTCATCATTACCGGCGCCACCAGCGGCATTGGCGCGGCCACGGCCAGGTTGTTCGCGCAGGAGGGGGCCAACGTCCTCATAACGGGACGCAGGCGGCAGCGTGGCGACGAACTGTCCGCCGCGATCCGGGCCGGGGGCGGCGCCTGCATCTACATCCACGCCGACCACACCCAACCCGACGACTGCGCCGCCGTTATCGCAGCCGCGCTGCACGCCTGGGGGCGCATCGACATCCTGTTCAACAACGCCGGCATCGTGACCAAAGGCACCGCCGAAACTGTCACTGAGGACGATTGGACCCAAACGCTGGCCCTTAACGTGACGGCCGTGTGGCGCATGAGCCGCCTGGCCATCCCCGAAATGCGAACGAACGGCGGCGGGGTCATCGTCAACAACGCCAGCGATTGGGCCGTGGTGGGCGCGCCCAACGCCCTGCCATACGCCGTCAGCAAGGGCGCGGTGGCGCAGATGACCCGCAGCATGGCGCTCGACCACGCCCACGAAAACATCCGTGTCAATGCCGTGTGCCCCGGCGATACTTTCGTGGAGCGCTGGCAGGAGAAG
This sequence comes from Anaerolineales bacterium, assembly GCA_034433165.1. Classification (GTDB taxonomy): domain Bacteria; phylum Chloroflexota; class Anaerolineae; order Anaerolineales; family Villigracilaceae; genus DAOUAP01. The sequence continues at coordinate 145,266 of DAOUAP010000018.1, forward strand.
GGCTACTTCGAACACTCCGACCCGGTCACGCTCGAGGCGGCCAAAAAGGAATCTTCCGCCTACATCCCGCTCAAGCGTTTTGCCGACCCGCTGGAGATCGCCCGGGCCGTGCTCTTCCTCGCTTGCGATGACTCCTCCTTCGTCACCGGCCACCTGTTGCTGGTGGACGGCGGCAACACCGCCCAGTAGCCTTTCGCCAATTTATGAACGGATAAAGCCTGGCGAAATCGTGACGTAATGAGTCTCGGCCAGGGTGCGTCTGTAATTCACATCAACCTTGTTATAACTTTTGCAGGAGACCAGACCATGTTCCTTTTCCAGGGTTCAGACCGCCGCCAGGAGGAAGATAAGATCCGCAAGGAAGGCCGCCTGCCGCCCGGGCAGTCGCTTACGCTCAAGTTCCCGGTGCTGCATTACGGGCCGGTGCCGCCCTTCAATCCTGTCACGTGGAATTTCCGCGTGTGGGGCGAGGTGGAAGAGGAAAAATCCTGGTCTTGGGATGAGTTCAGCCAGCTCCCGCGCACAAAGATCCTCATGGATATCCACTGCGTGACGCGCTGGAGCAAGTTCGACACCGAGTGGGAGGGCGTTTCGGTGCGCGCGCTGGTCGAGCAGGGGCTTGTCAAGCTCAAGCCAACCGCCAAACACGTGATGCAGCACGCGGAATATGGCTTCACGGTCAACATCCCGCTTGAGGTGGCGCTGGCCGATAACTTCCTGCTGGCCACGCACTTCAACGGCGAACCGATCACCCCCGATCACGGTTACCCGTTACGCGGGGTGGTGGGCTACATCCCGGCTCGCGAAGACCTGGCAACGCCCTATTTCTGGAAGGGCGCCAAGTGGCTGCGCTCACTGGAGTTCATGTCTCACGACCGCATGGGCTTTTGGGAGCAGGCCGGCTATCACAACGAAGCGGATGTGTGGAAGGAAGAGCGCCTGCGTTACTAGCCAGGCATTATGGAGGGTGCCTCGCACCAAACAGGTTTGCCCCGCCTTGTTTGGGGGGTAACAATCCCAGGTTTGACGATCATTCGATAAAAAGGTGCGAGGCACTCCCACCCACAATTTTGCTGATTGACAAATAACCGGTGCCTGTGTTATCCTATTGCCTCGAAGGATACTAGTAAGTTCGCGTTGGAAGTAAGTTGTACGACGAAGGCGGCTCACGGTAAGGTCCGTGAGCCTTTTTGATTAACTGGTCCGATGAACGAACGACAAAGTCCTACCACCAATTTTCTTTTGCCATAAGGAGGCAAACACAATGTCCACTCGTATCACCGGCACGGTCAAATGGTTCAACGGCAGCAAAGGCTACGGCTTCATCGCGCGCGAAGGCGGCCCGGACGTTTTCGTCCACTTCTCCGCCATCCAGGGCGACGGCTTCCGTAACCTCGAAGAAGGCCAGAAGGTCGAATTCACCGTTGAGCAGGGCCCCAAGGGCCTGCAGGCCGCCAACGTTGTTGCTGTCCGCTAATCTGCACCCCGTGACACCCCGGACCCCGAGGCGCATGCCTCGGGGTCTTTTTTTGCAAAACCGCAAGCGCCTGTGCCCTTGCGCAAACATAAAACGTGTTATACTCACGCGGCTCTCGTGGAGAGTAGATTTACCAGGGAATAGTTTTGATCATTCCGAATGATGGCCCGGTGTAAGCGCGCCGGGCGTTTTTGTTGGGCAGGCCGCAAGGCCTGCCGCTGGGCTAGGCGCCGCCCGCGAGGGCGCGCCGGTGAAGGCAAGAATTTCGGCGGAGTCATCAAAACGTTCCATTTATCTCGTCGCGGCGTTGTTTGCGGCGAACCACAGGATTTTTGATGACAACCGAATTTGAGTCCCTTAACCTGCGCGCCGAGCTGCTGCAGGCCGTCACCGAGCGTGGCTACGTCACGCCCTCGCCCATCCAGGCTGCCATGATCCCGGTCATGCTGACCGGCGTGGATGTGATCGGCCAGGCCCAGACAGGCACTGGCAAAACAGCCGCCTTCTCCCTCCCCATTCTCGAAAAACTAGAAACCGGGCTCACCCGCCCCCAGGCGCTGGTGCTGGCTCCCACGCGTGAGTTGGCCCTGCAGGTGGCCAACACCATGTTCGAGTACGGCAAACACCTCGGCGTGCGCGTGCTGGCCATTTATGGCGGCGCATCGTACAGCCGCCAGATGGCGCGCCTGCACAAGGGCGTGGATGTGGTGGTGGGCACCCCTGGCCGCGTGCTCGACCTGCTCAACCAGCAGGTGCTCGACCTGGGCGGGGTGCGCACTGTGGTGCTCGACGAAGCCGATGAAATGCTCAGTATGGGTTTTATCGAGGATATCGAGGCCATCCTGGCCGCCACCCCGGCCGAGCGGCAGACCGCGCTCTTTTCGGCCACCGTGCCGCCGCGCATCCGCACCCTGGCCGAGCGTTACATGCGCGAACCGCAGTCCGTCCGCATCCAGCAGGAGCAGGTGACGGTGGCCGCCATCGCTCAGCGTTTTTACCTGGTCAACGAATCGGACAAGCTGGCCGCGCTGACGCGCCTGTTCGAGGTGGAAGACATCACCAGCGCGCTCATCTTTGCCCGCACCCGCGTGGGCACCAGCGACCTGGCCAACGAGCTGACCGTGCGCGGCTTCCCGTCCGAGACCCTCAACGGCGACCTGAGCCAGGAGGCCCGCGAGCGCACGCTCAACCGCTTCCGCCAGAACCAGATCAAGGTGCTGGTGGCCACCGATGTGGCCGCGCGCGGGTTGGATATCGACGACATCTCGCACGTCTTCAACTTTGACCTGCCGGAAGACCCCGAGATCTACGTGCACCGCATTGGGCGCACCGGGCGGGCCGGCAAAACCGGTATCGCCATCTCGCTCATCACCCCGCGCGAGAAGCGCCGCCAGCGGGATATCGAGGCTTTCACCCGCCAGAAACTGACCCGCGCCGAACTGCCCAGCGAGGATGATATCATCGTGCACCGCGAGGCGCAGGTGACCACCCGCCTCAAGGTCTGGCTCAACCGCGGGCGCTACCGCCGCGAAATGGAAATGGTAACCCAGCTGGTGGCCGAAGGGCACGACCCGCTGGAACTGGCCGCGGCCGCCCTCAAAATGGCGCGCGGCGAAGAAAAGGTGCGCCCGATTGCCCCCCTGCACGAGGTGGTGACCGAGCGCCCCTCCCGCAGCCTGGAGCGGGAGCACCGCCCGGTTGCTTTCCGCCGCGAGCGGGGCGAACGGCCGGAGCGCACCGACCGCTTCAGCCGTGCGCCGCGCCCGGGCAGCTTCCCGCGCCGCGCGCGTGATATCGAACCGGTGTCGCACGAGCCGGGCATGGTGCGCCTGAGCCTGAGCATGGGACGTGTCCAGGGCATTCGCCCCAAGGATGTGGTTGGCACCATCGCCCACCACGCCGACATCCCCGGCCACGCCATCGGCAAGATCTTCATCGAAGACCAGGCCACCTTTGTGGATGTGCCTGATGAACTGGTGGGCAAGGTGCTTTCCAAGAACGGCGAGTACCGCTTCAACCGCGAGGTGTTGATCGTTAAAAAGGCCTAGCGGCGCCCATCACCACGGGTGAACGCCGCTAACCGCAGCTCAATAGATGAATTTTGCCAGACCCTAACAAAAATCCCCGGCCTCAAACCGGGGATTTCTTATTCCTGCTCACTTTTCACTCGTCACCGGCCTTACCCGTGTCGCTGCATGAAGCGCTCCATGCGGTGCAGGGCCTCCTCGATCTTGTCATACGCTGTGGCATACGAGCAGCGCACGAAGCCTTCGCCACCCGCGCCGAAGGCATTGCCCGGCACCACGGCCACATGTTCTTCCTGCAGCAGGCGCTCGGCAAAGGTATCGTCGTCCATGCCGCTGGCCGCGATCTTCGGGAAGGCGTAGAACGCCCCGCGCGGCTCGAAGGTGGTCAGACCCAGCTTGTTCAGCCCGCCCACGATCAACCTGCGGCGGCGGTCGTACTCGGCCACCATCCCTTGCACGTGCGGTTCGCCGCTCTTCAGCGCCTCGATGGCCGCATCCTGCGCGGTGGTCGGCGCGGACATGATGGTGTACTGATGCACGCGCACCAGCCCCTGGATGATGTCGGCCGGCCCGGCCGCATAGCCGATGCGCCAGCCGGTCATGGCGTGGCTCTTCGAGAATCCGCCCAACAGCATCGTGCGCGCCTGGATCTCCTCGCCCAGCGCCGGGAAGCAGACATGCTTGAAGCCGTACACCAACCGGTCGTAGATCTCGTCCGAGACCACGAAGAGGTTATTTTCCAGCGCGATCTTGGCGATTTCCATCATCGTCTCGCGCTCGGCCACGGCCCCGGTCGGGTTGCTGGGATATCCGATGAAGATGACCTTGGTGCGGGGCGTGATGGCCGCGCGGATGTCGTCCGGGTCGACCGCGAAGTTGTTCTCCAACCGGCTGGGGATCTCCACCGGCACACCGCCCGCCAGAATCACCTCCGCCTGGTACGAGACAAAGCACGGGGTCGGGATGATGACCTCGTCGCCGGGGTCGAGCAGGGCGGTAAAGGTCAGGTAGAGCGCCTCCGAGACGCCCACCGTGGCGATGATCTCGTTGACCGGGTCGTACTTCACGCCGTACATGGCTTGCAGGTGGGCGGCGATCCCTGCGCGCAGTTCCATCTTGCCCGAGTTCGAGGTGTAATGCGTCTCACCGGCCTGCAGCGAGCGCACGCCTGCGTCCAGGATGGGTTTGGGCGTGGTGAAATCCGGCTCGCCAATGCCGAGCGAGATGACATCCTTCATCGTCGCGGCGATGTCGAAAAATTTGCGAATGCCGCTCGGTTTCAGCCCGGCAACCCGGGCGGAGAGAAACTTCGTGCTGCCAATTTCGGTCATTGATCCTCCAAAAAGGGTGTGATCTGCCACGCCTGTGTGGCTTCGTCGTAGGTGAGCTCAAAAACCAGCCCGCCGGTTGTGCGCACCCGAAAAATGTGCCCCTGCGGGCTGCGGCCGCGCGCGATGATCTCGGTTATAACGCACCGCTCGCCTTCCCACGTAAATGCGGTGGGCGTGCCAGGATACGAGGCGCTCGACAGGCATTCGACCCAATTCATTTTTCTGCGGGATGCAGCCTACAATTTGACACTGGCGTTGTCTCCAATGTTCACCGTTATGGGGGCGTCGCTCGCGGATCGCCCCTCCACCGTGGCCTGCCTGCCGATTAATGAGCGTTTCAACGCTGCGGCGGTCACTACCACCCCCTCCTCAAGGATGCTGTCTTCGATGCGGGCCTGGCTGATCTTGCATCCCGCGCCAATGGAGGCGTACGGCCCGATAACCGAATCAGTTATCTCGGCGGAGGGGTGCACGAACACGGGTGGGATGAACTGGTTGCCCGGCGATCCCGGCTGCGGGTGGTTGGCGCGCCCCATTTCGAGCAGGATGCGGTTGGTGTCGAGGGTGGCCGCCACGGTGCCGGTATCCAGCCAAGTGCTTATCTCATGCGTCCGCACTTTTGCGCCGCCTTCGATCATGATGCTGATGGTGTCGGTCAGGAAATATTCGTTCTTGAGCGTCATCTTGCGCTCGAACTGCTCTTCGATGGCGGCCAGCAGGCGCTCGGCGCTTTTGATGTAGTAACAGCCGACCACCACCAGGTTGTTATCGAGCGACTGTGGTTTTTCGATGAAGCGCTTCACCCAGCCATCTGCGCCGACTTCGGCCACGCCAAAGCGGCGCGGGTCGGGCACGGGCATCACCCAGGCCACGCCATCGGCGTGTTCATCTTTGAGGAAGTGGAAATCGGTTTCGATGAGCGTGTCTGAAAAGCAGATGATCATGGGCCCGTGCAGGTGTTCGCGGGCCAGGTAGAGCGCGTGGCTTTGCCCGCGCATTTCGTGCTGCACGACCACATGGAATTTGATGCCGGGGTAGTGCTTGCTGACGAACTCGGGGATTTGCAGTTCGCCCAGGTACGGCCCGACGATGAAGATGTATTCAGCACTGGCGGGGTTGGGCAGGCTGGAGAAGGTGTCCATCAGGTGTTCCAGGCTGGTTTTGCCGGCCACGCTCACCAGCGGCTTGGGCTTGCTCCAGGTGTGGGGACGCATGCGTGTGCCCCAGCCCGCCATGGGAATGACAACTTTCAGGGTTTCGGTCAAAAGGTTTCCTCCTGTGGGGTTTGCGAGGTTATTTTACCGCATGAACTGAAGGGGCGAGCCGCTGTCCTGCCCCCATAACATCATGCATGCCCCAGCACCGGGTGCGGCTGGTAGGGCGCTTCGAGGTAGGCCATTTCCTCCGGCGTGAGCTGTATCTCCAGCGCGGCCACGGCCTGGTCGAGGTGGTCCATTTTGGTCGCGCCGATGATGGGCGCGCTGATGTGCGGCTTGTTGAGCATCCAGGCCAGCGCGATCTGCGAGCCGCTCACGCTGTGCTTTTCGGCCACTTCCCAGGCGCGCTCGGCCACGGTGAAATCTTCTTCGCGGAAGTAGAGCTGGTCGGCGAACGGGTCGCTTTTGGCGCGGGTGGTGCCGCCGCCCCCGCCGCGCGTGCGGTTGCCCGCGAAAAATCCGCGCGCCATGGGGCTCCACGGAATGAGCCCCACGCCCTGGTCCACGCACAACGGGATCATCTCGCGCTCTTCTTCGCGGTAGACCAGGTTGTAGTGGTTCTGCATCGAAACAAAGCGTGTCCAGCCGCGCAGGTCGGCGGTAAACTGGGCCTTGGCGAACTGCCACGCAAACATGGACGAAGCGCCAATGTAACGCGCCCTGCCAGACTTCACCACGTCGTGCAGGGCTTCCATGGTCTCCTGGATGGGGGTGTTGTAGTCCCAGCGGTGGATTTGATAGAGATCAACGTAATCCATTTGCAGGCGCTGCAGCGACTTGTCGATGGAATCCATAATGTGTTTGCGCGAAAGCCCGCGGTCGTTGGGCTCGTCGCTCATTTGCTGGTAGACCTTGGTGGCCACCACCACCGATTCGCGCTTGACGCCGAAGTGGCGCAGGGTGTTGCCCAGCACGCGCTCGCTCTCGCCCAGCGAGTAGATGTCGGCCGTGTCGAAGAAGTTGATGCCAGCATCCAGGGCGCGCCGCACGAACGGGCGGGATTCTTCCTCCTCCAGCACCCACTCGCGCCATTGCTTCGATCCGTAGCTCATCATGCCCAGGCACAGGCGCGACACCTTGAGCCCGGCCTTGCCAAGGGTGACGTATTGCATGCTGACCTCCTCTGGTAATGGATAGAGGCGAGCCATCGGCCCGCCCCTGCATTTATTTGATGATTTCCAGGTTCGCCAGGCTGGCGGCCAGGCGCTTGATGCCCACGCTCTCGAAGACCACATCCACGATCTCGTCGCCATCCTGCATGCGGCTGTCGAGCACGATGCCCTCCGCCCAGACCGGGTGGCGCACGCGGTTGCCAGCCTTAAACTGGGCCTGTTTAACGGGCGCCGGGCGCGGCGGCGAAGGCAGCGACCACGACTGCGCCATCGAGCGGTGCGTCGTCCTGAAATTTCCCCCGCCTGCCCGGCCTTTGCCGTTGACCAGTTCTGCCGGGATATCATCCAAAAATCGCGATTCGATGGTCTCTTCGGCGTAGCCGCGCCCGCCGCGGCGCATGGCCCGGCACAGGTACAGCCGCTCTTTGGCGCGCGTGATGCCCACGTAGAACAGGCGGCGCTCCTCTTCCATTTCTTCCGGTTCATCGAACGAGCGGCTGTGCGGCAGGATGCCGTCATCCAGCCCCACCAGGAAAACCACGCCAAACTCCAGCCCCTTGGCGGCGTGAAAGGTGAGCAGGGTGGGCACATTGCCCTCGGTGATGGTGTCCTGGTCGCTGACCAGCGCCACGTTCTCCAAAAACTCCGACAGGGTGCGGGTGGCATATTCCTCGGCCAGGCGGCGCAGTTCCAGCACGTTCTCCCAGCGTTCCTTGCCCTCGTCGGTGCCATCGTCCAGGTGGTCTTTGTAGTTTGTATCAGTGATGAGCTGGTCGAATATCTCTGGGACGGTGCGCGACTGGGCCAGCGCGCGCCACCGCGAGAGCATACCGCCAAAATCGGCCAGCGGCAGCGCCGCCCGACCCGAAAACTGGCTCCAAAAACCCGATTTGTCGCCCTGGCTGAGGTCGAGCAGCACGCCGCCGGGGCTCCAGCCTTCACCGGCCACGCGGGCGGCCTGGTGCAGGGCCAGCACGGTCTTGTCGCCGATGCCGCGCGGTGGGATGTTGATGACCCGGTCGAGCGAGATCTCGTCTTTGGGGTTGTGCACGAGGCGCAGGAAGGCGATCATATCCTTCACTTCGCGGCGGCCGTAAAAGCGCTGCGCACCCACCAGCCGGTATGGCAGGCGGGCCTGCAGAAAGGACTCTTCGATAAGGCGCGACATGGCGTTGGTGCGGTACATCACGGCGCATTCGCCCGGCTCGGCCTGTTTGCTGGCCACCAGCTGCGCGATGGTATCGACCACAAAACTGGCCTCGCCGTAATCGTCGAGCGCCTCGTAGAACGTGACCTTATCACCTTTGCCCCGGTCGCTGAAGAGTTTCTTCTTGCGCCGGAAGGGGGCCTTGTCGATAACGGCCATGGCCGCATCGAGGATGGTCTGGCGCGAGCGGTAGTTCTGCTCGAGCAGGATGACCTGCGCGCCGGGGAAATCCTGCTCGAAGCGCTGCACGTTGCGGTAATCAGCCCCGCGCCAGCGGTAGACCGAGTTATGCACCACGATTCCCCCGGCCAGGTAATTGTGCAGGTTCTCCACCTCAAAGTCGAACACATCCCCGTGGTAGTCTTTCCTTTCCACCGAGAGTATTTCATCTTCGACGATTTTCCCGTCCACTTCAACGGCCACCCGCATGGTGGGGTGCAACTGGCTGGCGGGCATCAGGCTGAAGCGCGGCGCGAGGGGCGAATTGCCGCTCTCCACCAGGAACGCGCCGACCACAATATCCGCGCCTCCAGAGTCTGTGCTCAGTTTTTGGGCCGCCTGTTGGATATCATCGTAATGCAGGTGATTGATGCCAATGCGCCAGTTGTTGCGGCTGCGCACGCGCGGGTTGTAGCCCAGCTCGCGCAGTTTGCCAGCCAGCCCGGGGTCGCTGCTCCACAGGTCCACACGGTGGGCGTGCCAGGGCGATTGGTTGGTGACGCGTCCATCGCCAAAGTAGCGCAGGTTGACCACGTTGCGGTAGGTGCCTTGCGGAATGTAATGTGGATATTGCCAGTTGATTTCAAGGTCAGCAAAAAGCCGCCGGGCGTGGGTGGCGGTGTCTATTTCCGCGTACAGCCGGTCGATATATTCCTGTGACATGCGCATGCGGCGTCCGCGCACATGGAAAACGGTGGTGGGAATGCCATAATTGACTGAATAAAAGGATTCCCAGTACAACGCAGTTTCACGCGACTGGCAAACCTTGAGTATCCAGACCCGGTCGGCATTTTCTGCGTTGCTGTGAACGCGCAACCCGACTTGCGGGTCGGGGTTGACCCCATCGCTGCGGGCATGCGAAGCAATGCCAATGCGATAGCCTTTATCTTTGCGATACATCAGGTAAACGTAATGCCAGCCGGGGTTGAGTCCCAGCCGCGCAAAAACGATGTGGTTGGGCGTGGCGCGGAAGGTGTGCCCGCCGCGCGTGGTCACTTTGACAAGGCTGCCCTCAAAGCCGCGTTTGCCAACGTGGACAACCCGCGCAGGCAGGGTGGCGCCCCGTCCGCTGGCCGCGATGACCGAGTCGCCGGGTTGGAGCGTTTCGATGGCCCGTTCGCCGTGTGGTGTGCGAATCAGCGTACCTGCGGGGAAGCATTGATCCGGGTCACCCACCACGAAGATATTATTGCGGATCGAACTGAGGTGTTTGAGCAGGGTGTATTGCGCGAAGTTGGTATCCTGGAACTCATCCACCAGCACATGGCGGAAGCGCTGGGCGTACTTTTCGCGCACGTCCGGGTGTTCTTCGAGCAGGAAGGCCGTCATAACCAGCATATCGTCAAAGTCCAGCGCGTTGGAGGCTTGCAGCATGTCCTGGTATTTTTTGTAAACGCGCTTCATCACCTCGTCGCGGTAAGTCGGGGTGGGGTAATCATCCGGGCGGATGAGTTCGTTCTTGGCGCGTGAGATGGCCGCGTGGACGGTGACCGGGCGGTAGAGCTTTTCGTTCAGGTTCAGGTCACGGATGGCGGTCTTGACCACCTTTTCCTGGTCGTCGGCGTCGAAGATGACAAACTCGTTGGATACGGGCAGCCGGTCGGCTTCGCGGCGCAGGATGCGCGCGCAGGCGGCGTGGAAGGTGCCCAGCAGCAGCCCGCGCGTCATCTCTTCGCCCAAAAGCTGCTGCACGCGGTGTTCCATTTCGCGCGCGGCCTTATTGGTGAAGGTGACGGCCAGCATCTGGTAGGGGCGCACCCCTTCGTTACCGATCAGGTAGGCGATGCGCTGGGTGAGCACGCGCGTCTTGCCCGAGCCGGGGCCGGCCAGCACCAGCACGGGGCCTTCCCCGGCTGTTACGGCGCGGCGTTGCTGGGGGTTGAGTTTATCTAGGAAATCCATGGCGGGGAGATTATAACAAAGTAGGGGCGACCCATTGGGTCGCCCCTACCAAAAGCTCGGGCGGGAACTAAAGCGCCGAGGTACAGTTCGGGCAGCGCTTGGCCGCCACGGGAATCTGCGTGGCGCAGTGCGGGCATTCCTTGGTGGTCGGCGCAGCCGGGGCGGGGGCGGGTTCCGGTTTGCGCGATGCGTTGGCCGCCTTGACGATCAGGAAGACCACAAAGGCGATGATGACGAAGTCCACAATGGACTGGATGAACGCGCCATACTTGATCACCGCTGCGCCAACGGTGAAGGACAGCTCGGCGAAATTGACGCCGCCTACCACGAGCCCGATCAATGGCATGAGCACATCGTTGACCAGTGAACCGATGATCTTGCCGAACGCGCCACCGATGATGACACCCACGGCCAGGTCGATGACGTTGCCGCGCAGGGCAAATTCACGAAACTCTTTTAGCATTAATGATCTCCGCAATCAGGGTTTTTGTCCTGCTGGTGCTGCCAGCAGATTGTTCACTGTTTGGTTTATTTGGTGGGAGTACCAGGCCACACCCCGGTACGAGACTGCTTTGAAGTCACTGAACGGGCGCTTGTCGCGCATGGTGCACAGGTAAATGTTACCGTCGATCTCGCGGAAAAGACAGTAAAGCGATTGTCCGCTGGAAAAGTGAACACTGACTACCTGCAAGCGCAGGGCTGTGCGCGCTTCTTCGAAGAACAGCGGTTCCGGGTATGACCGCAGGTCATCGCTCCATTCGATGGTGTAATCCCGGCTGGCAGTTTGGATGGTGGTCCTGTACTTTATGAACTCATAAGGGATCGTTTCACTACTGTTTTTGGTCATTTCGATCAAATCCACCATGCGGTGCATCATCTGACGGGCATTGCTGGGGTAGACCGAAAATGATCCCACCAGCGCGGCAATGAATGTCCATGCGAGCGCACTGCTCAGGCGCGGCCAAGACTGCAGCGCCCAGGTATTGTCGTTCTTGTACGGAAGAAGTTGGTGGCTGCTCCAGCGCAGCAGGGCATTGAAAGGAACGAACAGGACGATCAATGGCAGGAAAACCAGGCCTGTTACAAACAACGAGGAGAAAATTCGGTCGGGCGCGGTGCCTGCATTGAGAACGCCCGTTACCGCAACACCCAGCGCAGCGGATAGCGATGCCAGCAAGACGCCCTTGAAGGCATCGTGCGGGATGTTGACCAACACCCCCAGGACAGCCCCAACCACCAGGGCTGCCAGGGTGCTATTGATGGTTGTCGCAACATCGTAGCGCAACGGCAGATCGCGGATGATCAGGATGTTGATATTCGTGGCGAAAACGCCGTAAATGAACCCAATCCATGCACCCAATACTGCGCCACTTAACCCGCGGGTCACAAATTTTGGTTCCATACTTACCTCATCATCACATTCATTCATTCATTCATTCATTCATTGCAGCCTGGCGCACAACTGAAGTGCGCCATCGGACCGGAATAGACAGGCGATTGCTTCGCCGGTTTCAAAACGCGCGGTTACCATGGTCATCAGCATTTGGGCCGCTGCCAGGTTTTCCCGTCCGTTGCCAGCCGGAAAAGCGCCCGTGTCTTCATCCCACTCCAGAGTATAGCCCTGCCCGGCATTTTTTACAATTGCTACCATGTCCGTAAACATGAAGGGAACGTTCTCGCTGTCTGCCGACCTTGCCGTGGAAATATACTGCTGCATCCGCGCCAGCGATAACTGCGCCTCGCGCGGGTAGGCCGAAAAAACGCCCACCAACACTGCCAGGGCTACCAGGATGATCGTCCCCCTCACCCGGCCCCAACTGCGCAGGGGCAGCTCGTCATCCCCAAGCCGGTTGGCAGCCCAGCGCAGCAAGGCATTGAGCGGGATGAATAGCGCCACCAGCGGCAGGAAACCATACAAAGCCAGCAGCAGGTTGGCGATAACATCCTTCTCCGAGCCGCCAAAGGTGCCAGATGCCACCACCCCGGCCGCCCCAAAGGCAGACGCTGCCAAAACCCCCGCGTATGATGTAGAAATGACGCATACAAGGAAGCCAAGCGCACCAAGGCTGAGCCCGGATTGTAGTGTGGAGAGCAGCATTTCGCTGACCTGGTAACGCAGGGGCAGGTCGGGGTACAAAATGAGGTTGATGTGGGCGCTTACCAGCCCATACAGTGTGCCGGTGACAAAGCCGAGGGCCAGCCCCAGCAGGGGAAGTTTGTTCATACGTATCCACTTGTCCTTTTGATGGTTGCTGTATAACGCCTGCTGGTTGCGCAAGCGTATAGCGCATACCCATTATACTGCTTGCCGTTCTGGTAAAAATCGTGCAGTCCCCCCCGCGAAGGCTTGCGTTGCTTCAAATGGTTGTATAATACCCAAAACCCCACATTTCTTAAGGTTTGACGGTAAAACGGGCTGTAAAGAAACCACTCACACAAAATGCGCTTAATCCCATGAAAAAAAGCCTCATCACCACCTTGATGGTGTTATCCTTCGCCATTGCCGCCTGCGCGCCAGCGCTCACCCCCGCCGCGCCCACCTCCCCCACATCACCGCCCACGCTCCCACCTGCCCCCACGCCTGCCCCGGCCCAACTGACTGTGTGCCTGGGGCGCGAGCCCAATACACTCTACGTTTACGGCAACCCCAACAGCGCGGCGCGTTCGGTGCTGGCAGCCATCTACGATGGCCCCATTGATGTTGTATCGTATCAATACCAGCCGATCATCCTTGAGAGGCGCCCAAGTTTCACCAATGGCGACGCCCGCATTGCCAGCGTAGAAGTCAAACGTGGCGATATGGTGGTGGATACCAACGGGCTGCTGCGCCCGCTCGACAATGGTGTGCGCGTACGACCCAGCGGCTGCAACTCGCCAGACTGCGCTGTGGAATACCAGGGCGGCACGCTCAACATGGATCAATTGGTGGTCACCTTTAACATGCTGCCAGGCCTGCAATGGTCTGATGCCGCCCCGCTCACAGCTTATGATTCTGTCTACGCCTTCCAGGTAGATGCGCATCCCGGTACGCCCACTGGCAAATACCTCACAGACCGCACCCTCGCATACGAAGCGGTGGATGACAATGCGGTGGAATGGTGGGGCGTCCCCGGTTTCATTTATCAGGACTTCCCGACCGCTTTTTGGCCACCCCTTCCCAAACACGCTCTCGAACAAACCGCTCCCGCCGACCTGCCCCAAAGCGAGGCGGCCAGCCGGGCCCCACTCGGTTGGGGCCCATACCAGCTGGATGACTGGGTGCCCGGCCAATCCATCACCCTCCGAAAAAACCCCAATTACTACCGCGCCGCCGAGGGATTGCCCAATTACGATATCGTCACTTACCGCTTTTTGTCCAGCCTGGACCAGGCCCTCGGTGACTTGCAGACCGGGGCTTGCGATATCCTCGATCCGTCGCTGGCGCCCGAGCAAGCCGTTGCCGCACTCCTTGACCTGCAAACTGCCGGTAAAGCCCAACTGGCTGCCGCCCAAACCGCCGTCATGGAACGCATCGACCTGGGTGTTCGCCCGGCTGGCTACGATAACGGCTATACCCCCGGTGCCGGCGGCGACCGTCCCGACTTTTTCGGTGATGTCCGTACCCGCCAGGCCCTGGCGCTGTGCCTCGACCGCCAGTCCATCATCGACCAGGTCTTGTTCGGCTTGTCGTCTGTGCCAGACAGTTTCGTGCCCGCTGCGCACCCGCTCTACTTCCCGCTCACCCGCCAGTATCCCTACGACCCCGAAGCGGGTCGGGCCCTGCTGGACGCTGCAGGCTGGCGCGATACAGATGGCGACCCCGCCACCCCGCGCGTGGCGGTTAACATTCCCGGCATACAAAACCAGACACCGCTCACCCTCTCTTATCGCACTACCTCCGTCGAACAGCGCCGCCAGTCCAGCGACCTGGCGGCCCAATCCCTGTCAGCATGCGGCGTCCAGGTCGAACTCATGTACCTCGACCCCGGCGAACTTTATGCTGAAGGCCCGGGCGGGCCGTTGTTTGGACGCCAATTTGACCTGGCCCAGTACGCCATGGCAGTGCCCGCCGGTTTGCAGCCCCCCTGCGAGTGGTTCACCAGCGCGCAGATCCCCACCGCTTCCAATCGCTGGCTGGGCGTGAATATCAGCGGTTATGGCAACGCAGAATATGACCGCTTCTGCCAGGCGGCCCGCGCTGCCCTGCCCGAAACAGAAAAGTTCTACCAGAATTTCGAAGACGCCCAGGCCGCTTTTGCCGAAGGGCTGCCGTCCATTCCGCTTTACTGGCGGGTCAGGGTGGCCGCCGCCGCCCCCGGTGTATGCGGTTTTGCCCTGAATCCCAGCGCCGCTTTCCTGTGGGATATTGAAACTATTTCGCCATGCCCGTAAAGACAACTAGACAATTGGCGCGTTTTATTGTCGCCCGAATTCTTGACGGTTCATCCCCAATGTGCTATAGTCTTATTCCAGTCCCTACATAAGTCCCATTGCTTTATGGGAGTGGGGCAAAAAATTGCATAAGTCTAATAAACTACAAAGGAGGTGATACCCTCGTCTGTAAATGTATCCAGTGCCTTCTTGATCGTGCCCACCTTACCAAATCCTAAAACTTTTTCAGGAGGAGAAAGTCAATGTTTCGCAAAAACGTCATGCTCGTTTTGGGGCTGATCCTGGTTGCCAGCATGGTTCTGGCCGCCTGCGCCCCCCAGACTGTCGTTGAGACCCAGATCGTCGAAGTCGAAAAGACCGTCGAAGTCGAAAAGACCGTCGAAGTTGAAGTTGAGAAAGAACCCTTCACCACCCCGCACCCCATCCTGGGCGACCTGCGCGTTCGTCAGGCTCTGTCCTACTGCACCAACAAGCTCGACCTGATCAAGTCCGTCTACCCCCTGGTGCCGGAAGATCAGCAGGCTGCGCTGGTGATGAACACCTTCATCCCGACCGTTCAGTGGGCGTATGCTGGCGATGAAAACATCACCATCTACCCCTTCGACCCCGACAAGGGCAAGGCCCTGCTCGATGAGGCTGGCTGGACCCTGGCTGAGGGCGCGACCTTCCGCACCAATGCCGCCGGCGAAGAAATGAGCCTCAAGTTTACCACCACCACCGCCGCCTTCCGCCAGACCTGGGCCGCCGTGTTCGAGAAGCAGATGTCCAACTGTGGCGTCCGCATTCTGCGCTTCCACGTGCCCGCCTCCTGGTGGTTCGGTGACACCACGGGTCTTTCCCGCCGCGACTTCGAACTGGGCGCTTTCGCCTGGGTTGGTGAAGCCGATCCCGGTGGCCAGACCCTGTGGGCCTGCGACCAGATCCCCCTGCCCTCCAATGGTTGGGTTGGTCAGAACTACATGGGCTGGTGCAACGAAGCCGCCTCTTCCAACATCAAGCTGGCCAACAACAGTCTGCTTCAGGATGAGCGCAAGGCCGCCTACACCATTGTGCAGCAGGAATACACCAAAGACGTTCCCGCCATCCCGCTGTTCAACCGTACTGACACCTTCGCTGTGAACCCGAACTTGGTCAACTTTGAACCCAAGTCCGGTTACGGGTATTACATGTACAATGCCCACCTGTGGGAAAAGACCGGCGATAACACCATCGTGCTTGGCTTCACCCAGGAACCCGCCTCGCTCTACACCCTGGTGGAAAGCGCCTTCGTGGCCGTGGCTGCCAACTACTTCGTTGCCGATAGCTTCTCCACTTCCAACGACTACACCTGGGAAGCCAAGCTGCAGGATGGCCTCTCGACCCTCGAATCTGGCCTGGCTTTGAACAACGATGTGGAAGTCAAGGCTGGCGACAAGGTCGTGGATGCCACGGGTGAAATCGTCGAACTGGCCAACGGCATCAAGGTCAAAGACGCTGCTGGCAACGAAGTTGAATTCACCGGCTCGCCCGTCACCATGAAGCAAATGGTCGTGACCTACAAGTTCATCCCCGGCATCGCTTGGTCGGATGGCGCGCCGCTGGTCAAGGCTGACTTCGAACTTGGTTACAAGACCACCTGCGACCGCGAAAACGGCGCCACCTCCTTCATCACCTGCGACCGCACTGCCGCGATTACCTTCGACTCCGACACCCAGTACACTGTGACCTGGTTGCCCGGCGTTCAGGATGGCGCGACCTACTTCCTGGCTCCTTACGGCGCTTTCCCCGCCCACCAGGTGATCGAGAGCGAAGGGCCCTACAAGGGCAAGACCCTCGCCGAAGTGCCCGCCAAGGATTGGCCGACCCTGCCCGAAATCGCTGAGAAACCCCTCGGCTTTGGTCCCTATATCCTCACCGAATGGGCGAAGGGCGAGAAGATAGTCTTCGAAGCCAACCCCAACTACGTGCTCGGCGCCCCCAAGACCCAGACCATCGTGATCGCCTTCATCACCGCTGAAAACGCCGAAGCCCAGTTGCTCGGTGGCCAGGTGGACATTCTCGACAGCACCACCCTGGTCGGTGTGACCGAGACCCTGCAGAAGGCGAATGCCGAAGGCACCGTGCGTCTCATTGTGAACCCGAGCGCCACCTGGGAACACATCGACTTCAGCCTGTTCGTGAAGTAAGTCTTTCACGCAACGCCAATGAGTTAAAATGGGCAGATAGGCATTCCCCACAAGGGTTGTCTATCTGCCCTGCTTGTGCCATAATGCACAATATCATACGCAGGCCGTGCAGGTGGGGGCTTCTACGGCGCTCCGTATGATATTTGTAAAAAAGCAATATCGGAGGATTTACTGATGACAGGTTATCTATTGCGACGTTTTGTTCAAATGATCATCGTTGTGCTGGCATCGGCCGCATTATCGTATGCCATCCTCAACTTTGCGCCGGGTGGGCCGCTGGCCGGGCTGCGCCAGATGACGCAAAGCTCACGTTTTCGCATTACCGAAGAAGATATCCAGCGAATTCGGGCTTACTTTGAACTGGATTTGAACCTGGGCGTGCGTTTTTCGCGCTGGCTGGTCGGTTTCCCCACCGGGCCCATCAAAATTGGCGATCAGCAGTACTTTGCCAATCTGCCTGTGGGCTGCCGCAAGGAGATCCAGGCTACTTTTCAGGATGCGCAGGGCAATTTCACGACACGCGTCATCGGTTGCGCTGAAAGTGTGCTGCTAAAAGACCTGGAAGGACGCCGCGCCAGCAAGGGCGTTTTGTTTGGCGACTTTGGCAATTCGTGGCGCCTCAACCGCGACCGCCCGGTCACAGACCTGATTGTCAGCCGCCTGCCCAATACGCTGCAAATGATTGGACTGGCCACATCGCTTTCCCTGATCATTGCCATCCCGCTTGGCATTTTCTCGGCTATCAAGCAATATTCCCGGTTCGACTACATCTTTACCTCACTGGCCTTCCTGGGGTCATCGATGCCTACTTTCTTCTTTGGCATCATGATGATCCTGTTCTTCAGCCTGATACCCAAAACGATGGGATTGCCATACCTGCCGCCAGGCAGCGCTGAAGCGGTGCGAGATTACACCATCCCGTGGATCGGTCGCATCACAGCCGGTTCGGGGCTCGACCGCGTCTTGCACCTTGTTTTGCCGGTTTCAGTGCTGACCATCATTAGCGTAGCCGGATGGAGCCGCTATATCCGCTCGAGCATGCTCGAAGTGCTCAAGCAGGATTATGTGCGCACGGCGCGCGCCAAGGGACTCATCGAGCGTGTGGTCATCTTCAAGCACACCCTGCGCAATGCGCTCATCCCCTTCGTCACACTGATCGTCTTTACCTTGCCGGGCTTGTTCAGCGGCGCGATCATTACCGAAACCATCTTCTCGTGGCCTGGCATGGGGCGCTTGTACTTCCTGGCCCTCGGCGATTACGATTACCCTGTGGCGATGTCCATCCTCTTCATCACCGCCGTGTTGACGGTGACCGCTACCTTGCTGCGCGACATCTTCTACACCATTCTCGACCCGCGCATTCGTTATAAATAGCTGATAAGGAATCTTCATTATGGCGAACACAAAAGTTGCTGAATTGTCTTCAGAAGCGATCACGACCAAAGAGGAGACGCCTCTTGCGGTTGTTTGGCGTCGTTTCCGCAAGCACAAAATGGCCATGCTCTCCCTCGGGTTGATCGCCTTCATTTTCACGATCTCCCTCTTTGCTGCGCAAATCTCGCCGTTTGCGGTGGATGAATTGGAAGTGGGCAAGTACTTCGCACCGTGGGGCGATGTGGACCAGGAAACCGGGCGTGTTCACTACATGGGCACCGATCATATCGGGCGCGATTACTTCTCGCGCCTGGTGGCCGCCGGGCGTATTTCACTATCGGTTGCGCTGTTCTCGGTCTTCATTTCGGTCAGCATCGGTATCACCATTGGGGCTATTGCCGGTTACTATGGCGGCATTACCGATACCATCCTGATGCGTTTTGTTGAGTTGTTGTTGACCATCCCCGACCTGCCCCTATTGTTGATATTGTCGTCCATGCTCATTCAAAATCAGGATGCCATTCCCATCCCCGAGCCAATATTGCTCGTGGCTGGCGAGATCATGATGTTGTCACCGTTCCAGGCCCGCCAGGCGGTGCTCATTATTCTGGTGCTGGCCGGGTTGGGCTGGCTGGGTGTGGCGCAGATCATGCGCGGTATGATCCTCTCGCTGCGCGAACAAACATTTGTGGAGGCATCGCGCTCACTGGGCGCCACCGATGTGCACATCATCTTCCGGCACATGATTCCCAATGCCATGGCTCCCATCATCGTTAGCGCCTCGCTCGGCATGGCGGGTTATGTGGTGGCAGAAGCGGCCCTCTCCTTCCTCGGCTTTGGCATTCAGGATCCCATCCCCACCTGGGGCAATATGCTTTCGGCCACACAGCAATTCATGCTAGACAGACCCTGGCTACCGCTGGTACCCGGTTTGCCCATTTTCATCTGCGCCTTGGCGTTCAACTACGTGGGTGATGGCCTGCGCGACGCACTTGACCCGCGCCTCAAGATGTAGTCTGTCCCACCTCACTCTGGAGCAATGCAATGACTAACCAAAAACCGTTCCTCGAAGTAAAAAACCTCAAGACCTACTTCTACACCGAAGATGGTGTGGTCAAGGCCGTCGATGGTGTGGATTTTCAAGTATTTCCGGGTGAAGTGATGGGACTGGTGGGAGAATCGGGCTGCGGGAAAAGCGTAAGTTCGTTTTCCATCATGCGCCTGATCACCGCGCCCGGCAAAATTATCGAGGGTGAGATCATCCTCGATGGTGAAAACCTGCTCAAAAAGACCGAAGCGGAAATGGTCAATATTCGCGGCAACCGCATTTCAATGATCTTTCAACAGCCGCAAACCTCGCTGAACCCGGTTTTCAAAGTTGGCGAGCAGATTGCCGAAGTGCTCGACATCCACCAGGGATTGGGCAAGGAAGCTGGCCGTCAGCGCGCCATTGAGCTGCTCAAGATGGTGGGCATCTCCGAAGCCGAACGCCGGGCGGACTCTTTTCCGCACGAGCTCTCGGGCGGCATGGCCCAGCGCGTGATGATCGCCATGGCCCTGGCCTGCGCCCCCGAGCTTTTGATCGCTGATGAACCTACTACCGCACTGGATGTGACCATCCAGGCTCAAATCCTCGACTTGATGCGCGGCCTGCGGGAAAAGATTGGCACCTCCATCATCCTCATCACGCACGACCTTGGCGTGGTGGCAGAGATGTGTGAACGCGTGGCGGTCATGTACGCCGGGCGCATTGTTGAACAGTCGGATGTCAAGAGCCTGTTCGACCAACCGATGCACCCCTATACTCAGGGTCTGATCGGTTCCATTCCGGTGCTCGGCAAGATCAAAGACCGGCTGGATGTCATCCCCGGTTCGGTTCCAAACCTGGTAAACCTGCCGCCAGGCTGTCGGTTTGCCCCACGCTGCCGCGCCCGTGTGGAACATGGGTTGAATATTTGCGCTGAAAACGAACCCGAACTGACCGAGGCCCTGCCCAATCATTTGGTTCGCTGCTGGCTTTACCAGGACAGCGAAGGACACAGCGCCCCACTGAAGGGCGCCGTGGCCGAAAAGTAACCCGCGACACTGGAGAAGCCATAATGAGCGAAGTGACAAATTCCCAAGAAAATCTGGTCGAGGTCAAAAACCTTGTAAAATATTTCCCCGTGCGCGCTGGTCTGTTGCAGCGCGTGGTGGCCCAGGTGCAGGCGGTCGATAACGTCAGTTTCTCCATTCGCAAAGGCGAAACCTTCGGACTGGTGGGCGAATCGGGCTGCGGCAAAACCACTGTGGGGCGCACCATGTTGCGCCTTATCGAGCCGTCAGGCGGCTCGGTGATGGTGGGCAACAAGGATGTGCTCAAACTAAAAGGCGGCGAGCTGAAGAAAATGCGCCGCGATATGCAGATCATCTTCCAGGACCCGTATGCCTCGCTCGATCCGCGCATGCCCATCGGTGAATCGGTCATGGAAGGGTTGAACGTGCATGGGATTGGTAGCCGCAAAGAACGGTTTGCCACCATGATCGAAATGCTGCGCAAGGTGGGACTGGAAGATTATCACGCCCGCCGCTATCCGCATGAGTTTTCGGGTGGGCAGCGCCAGCGCATCGGTATCGCGCGCGCGCTGGCCTTACGACCGCAATTCATCATCTGCGACGAACCCGTATCCGCCCTGGACGTGTCGATCCAATCGCAGGTGCTTAACATCCTCAAAGACCTGCAGGCCGATTTCGGGCTGACGTACCTGTTTATTGCGCACAACCTGAGTGTGGTCGAACACATTTCGGATCGTGTCGCGGTGATGTATGTGGGCAAAATGGTCGAGCTGGCCGGACGCGAAGAATTGTTCGCCAACCCGCTGCACCCTTATACCAAAGCGCTTATGTCAGCCATCCCCATGCCCGAGCCGGGGTTAAAGCGCGAACGCATCATCCTCAAGGGTGACGTGCCCAGCCCGCTCAATCCGCCTAAAGGCTGCCGCTTCCATCCGCGCTGCCCGGTGGCAATTGATCAGTGCAGCCAGGAAGAGCCGGCCTTCAAGGAAGTTAAGCCGGATCACTGGGTGGCTTGCTGGCTTGTTTCGTAATGTATGAACGACACCCGTTTTCTTGCGAAAGCGGGTGTTTTTCGAGATATTCGAGGTATTGGCATGCCTTACAATGTGCTGATTGTTGACGACCAGAAAGAAATCAGCCGTTTGTTGCGTTCTGCCCTGGAGACCATCGAGCAGGGCTTGGTGGTTCGCGAAGCGCCATCGGGTGAAGAGGCGCTTCTCGAAGCAGCGCGCACGAACTTTGAATTGCTCGTGGCCGACTTTCGTTTGCCAGGCATTACCGGGGTGGAGTTAATGCGCAAGATTCGCGCACGTTGCCCGGACATCAAGGTAATCCTGATTTCGGGAATCTCTGAACCGCGCACGCGTGATGAAATTGCCCGCAGCGGCGCCGATGCCTGCTTCTTCAAGCCGGTGCCCATGGGTGAGTTTTTGGCCACAGTGGAGCGCCTTTTGGGCATGGAACGCACCATCGTGTCGTCTGGCGGCATCCAGGCAGATGCCCCTTTACCTGAGCGTAAGACCCTGGCAGACCAATTGGTGAATCTGCGGAAAACAACCCGTTCAAGCGCGGTGGTGCTCATCAATGACCGGGGACGGGTTGTCGCCCAGGCTGGTGAGTTGCCTGACCCGGGCAACGATGTGTCACTGGTATCGGCGCTCATGTCCGCTTATCATGCAGTACAAAAGGTGGCGCTGCTGGTCGAGCATAATCCTGCGACCAGCCTGAGCGTTTTCCGTGGTGACAAAATGGATTATCTTTTTGCACCGGTGGGTGCCATGCATGCCTTGCTGGTTGCTGGCAAGGGAATTGCCCTGGGCGACCACTTGGGAAAAAGTGCCGACGCATTGTCGTCCGCCCAGCCAGAACTGGAGCAATCGCTTCAGGGGATCACTGGTACAGGGGCGCTTTCGCCTTCCGTGGTGGAGGCTTACGAAGTTGCCCAGGCTGCCCAGCATTCCAAACCAGCGCAGCCACAGGCTGTCGTTGAAGAGGAACCGGCGGCTGATCTTGCCGACCTGTTTGGGGCGCTCGATAACAAAAAGGTGGATCTGGATGCTTTCTGGAACGAAGCCGTTGAAAAGGGCCCGGGATTTACGCTCAAAGACACACTTTCTTTCGAAGAAGCCGCCAAATTGGGGCTGGCCCCGGGCGAAGAGTAACTTGCCCGCGCTGGTGCGCTGTGATAAAATTCGCCCGCTATAATCACTGGGGCGTGGTGCAATGGCAGCACACCAGACTTTGGATCTGTGGATCTTGGTTCGAATCCAGGCGCCCCAGCCTGATGCACATTGCGGAAGGTTCACCATCCTAACGATAGGCTTTGCGTTGCCTCACCGGCTGTGCAAAGCCTGTTTATTTCTTGGGAGATGTTATGAGAATTACAGCCATATTATTGGCCGCCGGGCAGGGCACGCGCATGAAATCACACTTGCCCAAGGTGTTGCACCGTGTGGCCGGCCGCCCACTGATTGAACATGCTTTGCAGGCCGCACGTTCTTCCAGCACTGAAACCCCTGTAGTGGTTGTTGGGCATGGCGCCGAGGCTGTTCGGCAAACCGTAACAGGTGTGACGTATGCGTTACAGCCCGAGCAGTTGGGCACAGCCCATGCGGTAATGCAAGCCGCGCCCCTGCTGCGCGCCAAAACAGACCTGGTGATAGTTACCTATGCCGACATGCCGCTCTTGCGTGGAGAATCTTTGCGTCGGTTGGTCGCGGCCCAGCAATCCAACCCGGGTCCCATGAGCCTGATGACCGTTATCTCAAACGACCCCCGCGGGTTTGGGCGCATTGTTCGGTCGGCAACCGGCGCGGTTCAGTCCATCGTCGAAGAGGCGCAAGCCAGCCCGGAAGAGTTGAACATCAAAGAATTAAATGTTGGGGCCTATTGCTTTCGGGCAGACTGGCTGTGGGATGCGCTTGCACGTATTCAGGTTTCACCCAAGGGAGAATATTACCTCACCGACACGGTTGGGCTGGCTGTGCGCGAAGGACAGTCTGTTCACGCCATCATCATTGATGACCTGGATGAGACTATCGGCATCAATACCCGCATTCACCTGGCTGAGGCGGAAGCCATCATGCGGCAGCGCATCAACCGCGCCCACATGTTGGCCGGTGTGACTTTCATCGACCCGGCCAGTGCATATATTGAAGCGGGTGTCACCATTGGCGCCGATACGGTTATCTGGCCAAACACAAGCCTGCAAGGCCAAACCGAGATTGGCGAGAACTGCCAGATTGGCCCGGGCACCATCATCCGCGACACCAGAGTGGGCAATAATTGCACCATTCTTGCCTCTGTGCTCGAAGGCGCCCGCCTTGATGATGATGTGGACATGGGACCTTTTGCCCGCCTGCGTAAAGGCGCGCACCTTGGGCAGGGTGTGCACATGGGCAATTTTGGCGAGGTTAAAGATTCTTACCTTGCGCCGGGCGTCAAGATGGGACATTTCTCATACATTGGCAATGCGCACATTGGCGCCAATACCAACATTGGCGCGGGAACCATTACCTGCAATTACGATGGATCCAAAAAGCACCCTACCGAAATTGGGGAGGATGTCTTCATTGGCTCGGATACCATGCTCGTTGCGCCAGTCTCGCTGGGCGACCGCGCCCGCACCGGCGCCGGGTCTGTGGTGACTAAAAACGTGCCCGCCGATTCACTGGCCGTGGGCGTCCCGGCCCGTGTTATAAAAAAAATGAACCACGATGCACATTGAGTTTGCCCTCATCACTGGGTCGTTGCTGCTGTTCGATGTAGTCATCACGGTGACACGCACCGGACTGTTGAACGCGCGCCCGTTCCGCCATGCCCCCGGGCGAGAATCGACGGGCCAGCCAGACCTGCCCCTGCTGGCCCTGATCGAACACCCCTGGCTGCGGCCCAGCCTGCGCCTGGTGCGCATCTTCACCCGCCTCACCTTGTCTGGGTTGGTGGCAATTTATGCCGGGGCGTACGCCCTGGGGTGGGCCCTGGCGGCTGTGCTGCTCACTTCACTGGCGTTGTTCATATCTGAAGTGCTGACTGAAAAAATGGTCATGCACAACCCCGAAGCCTGGGCAATGCGCATGCTCGCGCTGGGCCGCGGGGTGGTTTTCTTTTTCTCACCCTTGCTGTGGGTGCTCTCCCACATGGGGGTGCAGGTAAGCAAATCGCAGGCGCCGGTAACTGAAGATGAAATAAAGACCTGGGCAGAATCTGAGCCTGGCGAAAGCGGGTTGGAACGTGAAGAGCGCCAGATGATCTACTCCATCCTGGAATTTGGCGATACGCTCGTGCGCGAGATCATGGTGCCGCGTCTCGATATGACGGCATTGGCATCCAACACCGCCCTGCCAGATGCAGTAAAAACCCTGCTCGACTCCGGCCACTCGCGTGTGCCGATTTACCAGGGCACAATGGATGATGTGATCGGTGTGCTTTACGCTAAAGACCTGCTCAAGGCGATGGTCCTCCCGGCCGAGCAATTGACCAGCCTGCCCGACCTGCTGCGCCCGGCCTATTTTGTGCCCGAAACCAAAAGGGCCAATGCCCTGCTAACCGAGATGCAAGCGCAGCGCATTCACATGGCCCTGGTGGTCGACGAATATGGCAGCGTGGCAGGGCTGGTGACCCTTGAAGACATTCTGGAAGAAATCACTGGCGAAATTCGCGATGAGTACGATGCCGGGGAAGATATCCCCTACCAGCAGGTTGGACCAGGCGAATACCTGTTCAAAGGGGGGTTGGACTTGGATGAATTCAACGAGATTATGGACAGCAACTTCCCGAAGACCGAGTCTGACACGGTCGCGGGCTTCATCTACGACCAACTGGGACGCGTGCCCGCAGGCGGCGAGTCGCTTCGGGTGGACGGGATTTTGCTGACGGTCGAGCAGGTGATTGGACGCCGCATTCGGCGGGTGCGCGCCCGCCATCAGTCCGAGTCAAATGGAGAATCCCATGACCATGTCGCTGCCTGAGACTGATTCCCGCTTCCTGATCGACTTGGCCAGCGAAGCCCGCCGGCGCGCTTACGCGCCTTATTCCGGCTACCGCGTTGGGGCTACCCTGCGCACCCGCAGCGGGCGCATCTACACCGGGGTGAACATCGAGTCGGCGGCTTACCCTACCACCATGTGCGCCGAGCGTGTGGCCATCTACAAAGCGGTATCTGAGGGTGAGCGTGAGTTTGAGGTGATTGTCGTGGTGACGGACAATGGCGGTTCGCCGTGCGGCAGCTGCCGGCAGGTGCTGGCCGAGTTTGGGTTGGATACCCTGGTGCTTATCGCAGATGGCAGCGGGCAGTTGTTGTGGCAGGCAACGGTCAACGCGTTGCTGCCAGGCGCATTCACCCCAAAAGACCTGCCCCGCTGAGCCAGATGCCGTGG
Source organism: Anaerolineales bacterium (assembly GCA_034433165.1). Lineage (GTDB taxonomy): Bacteria > Chloroflexota > Anaerolineae > Anaerolineales > Villigracilaceae > DAOUAP01. The sequence continues at coordinate 171,101 of DAOUAP010000018.1, forward strand.
AAACACCCCGCTCGTTTCGCGTTACCGCTGTTGTCTTGCGCCATACCGATTGGGGTGAGGCCGACCGCCTGGTAACGCTTTTCTCGCGCGAGCTGGGCAAGCTGCGGGCCGTGGCCAAAGGGGCGCGGCGTATTCGTTCGCGCAAGGCTGGGCACCTCGAGCCATTCACCCAGGTTACCCTGCAACTGGCGCGCGGGCGCGACCTGCCCATTGTGACCCAGGCTGAAACCCTGGCAGCCTACCTGCCCATTCGTGACAACCTGCTGCTCACCGGGTATGCAGCCTATACCCTCGAACTACTTGACCGTTCCACTTACGAAGAGGGGTCCGAGAGCGAAGCGATTTTTCGCTTGTTGACAGAAACGCTTGGGCGCATTGCCGCTGAATCACACCCCTGGCTGGCGGTGCGCTATTACGAAATGCGCCTGCTCGATCACCTGGGTTTTCGTCCGCAGCTTTTTAGATGCGCCAACTGCCAGCGCGAGATTTTGCCTGAAGGCCAGTTTTTTTCCCCGCTGGCCGGGGGCGCAGTTTGTCCGCGTTGCGGTCTGGGGCTGCCCGGCTTGTGGCCGATCTCTGTCGAGGCGCTGAAGTACCTGCGGCACTTCCAGCGCAGCAGTTATGCCGAGGCGCGCCGGGCCAACCCGGAAGCGGACACCCAAAGAGAATTGGAAACGCTGATGCAGGGTTACTTCACATACCTGCTGGAGCGCGAACTCAATACCCCCGGTTTTCTCAAGCGAATACGTTGATGCCGCGCGTCTTCTTATTGGGCCTGCCAGGCGGGGCGCAGCCGCGTCCAGACCAGCGGCAGGTCGGCGCTCTGGTTGCCGGTCACCCATCCCAATTGACGCAGCGTGTAGCGCCACATCCAGCGCATCAACACGCGGGTGGGGCTCTCTGCGCTTATGGATTCGGCCCGTGTGCGATTATGCATAATTGCCAGCCGTAAATCCTGCGCCGACTTGCCTGCAAAGCGCGTTACCCCGGCGCCTACCATGTCTGGAAGGTGCGCGTCGCTGGCGCCAATGTGCGCCAGGTTGAGCCGTCGTGCGGCCTGTTGCGAACGGCGGTTGAATGGGCTGTGGGTGGGATTCATGTTGAAGTATTCAATGCCGCGCAGCACCTGCCCTGCTTCGGCATGGGCGGCGGCGTTGGCAATGACCCGCAACGGCAGGCTGGTGGGGTTGGGCTGGTTGGGATGCGCGGCAATGGCGATGCCCCCCTGCGCCCCAATCCGGATCAGCGTGTCGATCAGGGTCAGCCCGGACGGAATATCTTTTTCGATGAACAGCGCCACCACGTGCCCCTCGCGTGTGCTGATCTCTGCCCCGGTGATCACCTCGATGCCATAGTCAGCGGCCATTGCGTGCGCGTCCAGCGATGCGCGCACCAGGTCGTGATCGGTGATCGCGATTACATCCAGCCGGGCATGCGATGCGGCCTGTTTCAATGTGGCGCGCACGGTGGCGGTACCATCAAAACTTGCCGTGGTATGCATGTGCAGGTCAGCTTTGCCTAACATGCGCGTAAGTATACCCTTGTTTGAACACGGCCCGGCTTAACAATTGGTTATTGCTTGGTGATATACTGCAATAAACTCTGCGAGGCTGTATGCCCCATATCATCATTAACAATGCGGAGATTTACTACGAAACCTTTGGGCGGCGCACCGGATCTCCGCCGGTGCTGCTGGCCCATGGCGCAACCCAGACCGGACGCTCGTGTTGGGGCAAAGTGGCCCCCGTTCTGGCGGAAAAGTATTTTGTCATCGTGCCCGATTGCCGCGGGCACGGGCGCTCGTCCAACCCCTGCCGGACTTATTCGCTCAAAGAAATAGCTGACGATCTTGCCGCGCTCATCCGCGAGCTGGGATTTGAACGCGCTCACATCATTGGGCATAGCAATGGCGGCAGCATTGCCCTCGTTATGCTGAGCGCGCATCCAGACGTGGTTCAGACCTGCGTCGCACAGGCTGGCAATGCCTGGGTTAGTCAGTACCTGATGGAGCGGGAGCCGAAGATCTTTACCCCCGACGTTATAGCCCGCGAACATCCGGAGTGGATGCGCGAGATGATCGACCTGCACGGCCCAAGCCACGGCGCAGATTACTGGCGCGACCTGGTGCTGCTCACGCTTCAGTCCATCATCACCGAACCCAACCTCACCCCGGCCGACCTGTCTGCTGTAATGCGCCCCACCCTGATCATTCAGGGCGAATTCGACCCGGTCAATGCGCCACAAAAACACGCCCAATTTATCGCCCGCCATATTCCCGAGTCCGAGTTGTGGCTCCCACCCGGCATTGGGCATACCGTGCATGATGAGGTCTTGAAAGACTGGCTTCACACCGTCACCGATTTTTTGGCAAGGCGCGGCAATGATGCCAGCGATGCCCTGTACCGCTACCGAGTGGCACACTACCCCGACAACCGTAATACAGTCTTTGATGTACGCCTGGACGATGACCGTCTTTTGACTGGCAGGGTGTTGACCGCGCCCATGCGCAGCGAAGCCCTGCGGGTGCTTGGCGCGCCGCCTGCCGAAGACCGCCTGCAAGTGTTGGCGACCGCCCAAACCCCCTGGGCGCTCATCAACCGCCCGGTGGAGAATATGCACCGCGAAGGCCGCCTCGCTTCCGAACTGGTGAGCCAGCTGCGTCTGGGCGAGTCTGTGCGTGTGCTAGACACCCGCGACGGCTGGAGCTGGGTATGGGCGCAGCGTGACCATTACCTTGGCTGGGTGCGCAATGCGGCGCTGTTCGGCTGCACGGCCCGCGCGCTGTCGCGTTATCAACGCGCGTGTACGCACATTGTCTCGGCCATGCTGGCTGGGGCGTATCCTGACCCGGCAACAAGCGCGGGGATGCCAGCCGCAGTCCAGCAGGCGGCTAGCGCGGGTATCCATAAGCTCACGTTTGCCACTCTGGTTCGCGTGGTCGAAACGTCTGGCGGCAGTGCGGTTATCTGCCTGCCCGATGGGCGTAAATGGTGGGTGGATGAAGCCGACCTGTTGCCGCTTTCTGCCCGCCCGCGCCCCGATGCAGCCGGAATTGCCTGTACACTCGATCTGATGCGCCAGTTTGTGGGTGTGCCCTACCTGTGGGGCGGATGCACCCCCTACGGGTTTGACTGCTCAGGCTTTGCGGCGGCATTTTATGCGTTTATGGGCGTTGACTTGCCGCGCGATGCCGACCAGCAGTTTTGCGCCGGGAAGATTGTGACCGGCCCGCTTGCGCCGGGCGACCTGGTTTTCTTTGGTGATGCGCCAGACCTGGGGGATGGGCTGGCGCATATTACACATGTTGGCGTTTCGCTGGGTGGTGATGAATTTATCCACGCCAATGCCACCGACTGGGGTGTGGGCTATGGCAGTTTCAACCCTGAAAGCGGCATTTTCCGCCAATCGTTCAAAGACGGTTACCGCGGTGCGCGCCGTTTTTGCCCATAACCTGTTCGAAAACGCCCTGTCCCACTGTTGCGCAGCGGAAGGCTTTGAAAAGCGGCCGTTCCAGCAATCCGGCTATCTTAAGCCAGTGATTCGCGTATAATTTTTAGGAGGAGGCGCCATGCTGAAGAAAATCATCGCTGGCGTGGTCATTGGACTAAGCGCCGTGTTGTTCTTGGCCAGTGCAGCCGGGTTGGGTGCGGTGTGGTATTACAACACACCGCTGACCGAAACAGCCCTTTCACAACTGGCTGAGGTCGATTCTGAACTGGCGCGCGCCGAGACCGCGCTTGGCAGCGCCCGGGTGGAGTTGGAGCGCACCCTGCGCATTATCGATTCGGCCGAAGTTGCCCTGTCTGCGCTCAAAGAGGAGGTAGACCTGGCGCGCCAGTTGTTTGGTGAAGTGGATGAAACCCTCGATTCCCAGCTCGTGCCGGCGCTTAGGGGCGCGCGCAGCCGCGTGGACGATGTGAAACGCGCCATTGAAGACCTGCGCGGCTCGCTCGAGGCCTTGAACGCCATTCCATTCGTCAACCTGAACCTGCCTGGCGATCAATTACTGGTCAACCTGCTTGCGGTTGCCAGTGCCATCGATGGTGAGATCGTACGCGTGGAAGACCTGGCCCAAAAGGCAGCCACATTTGCCAAAGATGCATCTTACCTGATGGGCGGTGACCTGGGCGAAACGCGCCAGAACTTGCAGGGGTTGTTGGTGGTGGTTACCGATTACCAGCAAAAGGTGACTGGCTGGCGCGCGCAAGTGGCCGTTTGGACGGAATCCATGCCGGGCTGGATCGATACTGCCGCGCTCATCCTGACTGTCTTCCTGCTCTGGTTTGGGTTGGCCAACCTTGGCATGCTGGTGCATGGACTGAACGCCTGGCGCGGGGGCGATCCGTGGGCTGTGCTGCGGCGAAGTGCAGCCGCCCGGGAGCCAGGGGCATGACATCCGGCAGGGCATCACCAAAAATAGGCAAACGGGTTCGCAATATCATCCTGCTGGCGATCTTGGCTGTCGTGCTGGCCCTGGCGAGCGGGTATCTCATCCCCAATTCGCTTGAAGCGGTGCCATTGCCAGGTTTTTTGCATACGCCCACCGAAACCGCCACCAGCACCCCTGTGCATACCCCGACACTCGCGCCAACAGCCACGTTCACAGCGACGCTCACCCCCATTCCGCTTACGCCCACCCAAACCCCCATGCCCAGCCAAACGCCAACCGCCACCCCCTTCCCGGTTTCAATCCTGCTCAAAGATGTTGAAATGGCGCTGGTGCCGGCTGGCGCTTTCGCCATGGGTAGCACAGCCGCGCTGGATGAGCAGCCCATCCACGCTGTGTACCTTGATGCCTACTATATCGACAAATACGAAATGACGAACGAAAAATACAAGATCTGCGTCGATGAGGGCGCATGCCCGTGGCCTACCAACCGCGACTACATCCGCTTCCGACGGGTCGTTCAATACCCGGTCAATTTCGTCACCTGGGATATGGCCAAAACCTATTGCGAATGGCGCGGCGCGCGCCTGCCCACTGAAGCCGAATGGGAAAAGGCTGCCCAGGGTAAACCCGGCTGGGCGTACCCCTGGGGCAACACCATCGATTGTTTCCGCGCCAATTATGGCGACTGCCGTAAAGGGCTGATCGCTGTTGGCGAATATCCGCGTAATGTCAGCATATACGGGGTCTTTGATTTGCCCGGCAATGCCTGGGAGTGGGTGGCTGATTGGTATGCCCGCGATTACTACGGCACATTGGCAGATGGTGTTCCCAATCCGCTTGGCCCCGAGCGCGGGGAATATAAAGTGATCCGTGGTGGCAGCACCTATACCAGCTCGTTTGCCCTGCGCATTGCCAGCCGCGACTATCTCAAGCCCAGCATCAGCGGTTATGATGGCAGTTTCCGTTGCGCCCGCAACGCGCAAGAATGAATGCTGCCAGATCCATGATAACCCGTGCAAAGGACGGCTTGCTTGTTTTCACCGGTCGCGCTGCGGCTGGCAGGCAAGCACGCGCGGCTGCACAACAACTCTCGAATTGTTGCGTTCGTCACAAACAAAGTTGAAATGCGACCGAAGGCTTTGTTGAAGTCTGGATGCTGATACAGGCATTACTCTTTGATATAATCAGGCATTGTTATCTCATTCTGGAAAAGTGGTTAGTTAATGACTCTCGAACAGGGAACCCTGCTCCACGGACGCTACCGCATCGTGGATATTCTTGGACAGGGCGGCATGGGCTCTGTTTACCGCGCCATTGATGAAAACCTTGGTGTGGAAGTTGCCGTTAAAGAAAACCTTTTTACAACTGAAGAGTATGCGCGCCAGTTTCGGCTTGAAGCCGTCATTTTGGCCAACTTGCGCCACCCCAACCTGCCCCGCGTCACAGACCATTTTGTAGTTGGCGACCAGGGGCAGTATCTCGTCCAGGATTACATCGAGGGCGAGGATCTGCGCCAGCGCATGGAACGCCAGGGAACCATCCCCGAAGAAGAAGTCATCCTGATCGGCGCCGCCATTTGCGATGCGCTTACCTACCTGCACACGCGCAAGCCGCCGGTGCTGCATCGCGACATCAAGCCTGGCAATGTCAAAATTACCCCAGACGGGCATGTTTACCTGGTCGATTTTGGGCTGGCCAAAGTGGTGCAGGGCAGCCAGGCCACGACCACCGGCGCGCGCGCCATGACTCCCGGGTATTCACCGCCAGAGCAGTATGGCACAGCCCGCACCGACCCGCGTTCCGATGTGTATTCGCTGGGCGCAACCCTTTACGCGGCGCTGACCGGAATCATTCCGGAAGATGGACTGGCGCGCGTGATGGACAACGTCAACCTTACTCCCATTCGCAAACGCAACTCGAATGTCTCGCGCCGCCTGGCCACCACCATCGAAAAGGCCATGGAGCCGTATCCTGACGATCGCTTCCAGTCGGCCAGCGAGTTCAAGCAATCATTGCTAAAATCTAGTGCGCGCACCCAACAGCTGACCGGACAGCTTTCAGTTTCACCGGCGCCTTCCAGCGGGCAAAATGCATCGATTGCCAACGCAGCCGGCATGTCTAGCATCGACTCGCAGCCATCAGTGGAGCGCCGTCCTTCACGCCCGCGCCGCCGCAAAGGGAACGGCGGCTGGCTGGCCTTTTTCATGCTCTTGTTGTTGGTTGGCGGAGGTTATGCCTCGGTGCGGTTTAACCCTGCGTTGGGCAATTACGTGGCCACTCAACTGGCCCCCATCTTGCCGGGCGTGACCGCCCCCACCCAGGCTGTCATGCCCACAGCCACAGCCGGGGGAGTTGTTGCCACTGCTGTAGCCACGGCCACCAGCACCCTTGAACCGACCCTGACCAGCACGGCTGCGCCAACCCAGACCCCATCGCTGCCCATCGCAACAGATACCCCGCCTGCTACGCCAACCCCAAATGTTTCTCCAACCCCCATTGGCGGGGCTTTGGGGCAGCTGGCCTTTGTTTCGGCCCAAACCGGACGGCCGCAAATTTACTTGATGAGCAATATCCTCGATGCCGAGCGGCGCACCGTCCAGCAGATCACCAACCTTGAAGATGGCGCCTGCCAGCCCAACTGGTCGCCGGATGGGCAGCGCCTGATTTTCGTTTCGCCCTGCCTGACGCGCAGCAATGACTATTACCGCGGTTCCGGGCTGTACATCATCAATGCCGATAGCACCGGGCTGGAGTTCCTGACCACCTCCTTTGAAGGCAATTTTGAGCCGGTCTGGTCACCCAACGGCCGTTGGATTGCCTACACGGTCTTGAAACGCTTCAACGATAAACCCTACACCCAGATCTACCTGATCAACCTGATCGACAAAGGTGTGCGCATCATTGCTGGCGATGTAGATATTTCAACGTACCACCCGGCCTGGAATTCGGATGGATCGCAAATTGCCTATGCGCGCCTGCGATTTGGCGTTTCGCAGATCTGGTATATGCGCGTGCCTGATACAGGCATAGCCAGCGACGCCGCTTTCCTGATTCGCAGCGGCGACAAGTTCTTAGACTACCTGCCTGTCTGGTCTGCGGATGGCTATATCTACTATACCCAGCGGAACAAAGATAATGTCAATGACCTGGCCCGGTTAATGCGCATCGCTTACCGCGACCGTGGACAGGATGGCGCCGCCGGACTGGTGAACGCCACCAAGCTCCCGGTCGTGGATGCCGATATTTCCCCGGATGGCGCCTGGATCGTTTATGAGAGCAGTGACGGCGCAGGCACAACCGATATCTGGCTGATGACAAGTGGCGGCGTTACCGCCATTCAATTGACCAACGACCGCACCGATGAATTCGACCCGGCCTGGCGTCCCAATGGACAGGTGGTGCCGCCAGCCAATGCGGGCGCTTCTCCTCCTGCGACGCCCGTTCTGCCTACGGCAACGCCTACACCTTAAGCAAGAATGTATCCATGACAGCCAAAAGTCCCCCGGTGCAAGTACGGCCGGGGGACTTTCTCATAAAAGGTGAGGCTCAGGCGCCGCGATAGCCCAGCAGGCGCAAACCGTTGAGCACCACGATCACGGTGCTGCCTTCGTGCCCAATCACACCCAGTGGCAGGGGCAGGTTTGCGCCGAACGCTGAAGCGACCAGGATGACGATGACAGCCAGTGAAAAGGTCAGGTTCTGGTACACCACTTTGCGGGCGCGGTGCGATAACCCAATAACAAACGGGATCTTACGCAGGTCGTCAGACATGAGCACCACATCGGCGGTCTCGATGGCCACATCGGTACCGGCGCCGCCCATGGCAATGCCAATATCTGCCGTGGCGAGCGAGGGCGCATCATTGACGCCATCGCCGACCATGGCCACCGGGCCGTACTTTTGCTGGAGCGAGCGCAGCACAGTGACTTTATCCTGCGGCAGCAGGTTGGCGTGGAATTCGTCTACCCCGGCGCGGGCAGCGATCTTGGCGGCCACGCGCGGGTTGTCGCCGGTCAGCATGACCATGCGCTCGATCCCCGCTTGCTTGAGCAGGCGGATCATCTCCACGGCGTCGTTCCGCAGGGTGTCAGCCACGGCCAGCAAGCCGATGAAGCCTGCGTTGGGATTGTTGTGACCATCGCGGTAGGCGAACATGACGGTCTGTCCTTCCTCTTCCATGCTGCGGGCCTGGGCGAGCAGGCTGGTGGGGATGGGCATGTCGCGTTCCTCGAACAGCCGTTCGTTGCCGATCCACAGGGTTTGGCCAGCCACTTTGCCTTCCACGCCCTGCCCGGGGATGGCGCGGAAATCGGTGGCGGTGGGCAGGCTCAGGTTCCGGTCGTGCGCGGCGCGGACAATGGCCGCGGCCAGGGGGTGCTCGGAGCGGGATTCGATGGCTGCAGCTACGCGAAGCATCCCATCTTCATCCCCGTCCAGCGCAACGATGTGGGTGAGGGCGGGGGTGCCGTTGGTGAGTGTGCCGGTCTTGTCGAAGGCAAGCACTTTGAGGGTGGCCGTCTTTTCGAGGTGCACGCCGCCTTTGAATAGTACGCCGTGGCGTGCGCCGTTGGCGATGGCGCTCAGGATGCTGGCCGGGGTCGAGATGACCAGCGCGCACGGTGAGGCCACCACCAGCCACGTCATGGCGCGGTAGAAGGTGGGCTGGAAGTCGGCATCGAAGACCTGCCAGGGAACCAGGATGAGCAGGACAGCCGCGCCGAGCACGAAGATGGCATATTTCTCCTCGAAGGCATCCAGCATGCGCTGGGTGTTGGCTTTGGTGGACTGGGCTTCTTCGACCATTTTAACGATGCGGGCCAGGGTGGTGTCTTTGGCCAGGCGTGTCACGCGAATCTCGAGCGAGCCGGTGCCGTTGACCGTTCCGGCAAAGACCGAGTCTCCGGTGCTTTTGTGTACGGGCATGCTTTCGCCGGTGATGGTGGACTGGTTGACATCGGAGGCGCCGTCAATGACCTGCCCGTCAATGGGGAAGCGCTCGCCAGGGCGCACAAGGACCACGTCGCCGAAGGTGAGCTGCTCGATGGGCAGGCTGATCAGGCGCGAGCCGCGCCGCACGGTGGCCACAGACGGCCGCAGGTCGAGCAGTTTTTCGATGGCTCTGCGGCTGCGATCCATGGCGTAGGATTGCAGCGTGTTCGAGAGCGAGAACAGGAAGAGCAGGGTGGCGCCTTCGGCCGGTTGCCCGATGATGGCCGCGCCGAACGCAGCCAGGATCATGAGCAGGTCCACGTTGAGAGTCTTTTCTTTGAGCGCCTCGATGCTGGCCAGCACGCCGAACCATCCGCCAGCGATATAGGCGAGAACGTACAGGATGGCGACCACGGACGGTGCCAGCCCCAGGCTTTGCCCAAAGAAGGCGGCCAGCCCTGCCAGCAGGGTGACCCCGGTAAAGGCGATTTCGATCTTTTCCTGGGGGATTTCAGGTTTGTGGGGCGCTTCTTCGCGCCCGAGGAAGGCGGCCTCGACTTCGATGTTGTCGCCAGTGGTCAGGCGCGGCTGGTTGAGCGAGGCGCTGACCACGCCATTTTGGAAGGTGACCATGGGCAGGGCGGCTGCAGCCTGGTACTGGGACTGGAGCCGGTGTTCCATATCACGGGCGCAACTGGCGCAAGCCGGGTGTCCGTTTTGGCGCAGAGCGGCGCACCGGGCCACGCGCAGTGAGGCGGCCTCGCCTGCCTGGCGCACCAGGTGGATGGCGCGTTCGGAAGAGATGATGCGCTGGTCCACCACAGCTTTGAACGAACCGTTTTCGTAATCGTATTCCACTTTTTCGATGCCCCGGTAGGCTTGCAGGGTTTCGGAGAAAATATCAGTGCAACGTGTGCCTTCGGCAGGCAGGTTGAGGGGTGGGTCTTGGGTCATGGTTTCCTTTGTGGGGGCTTACCAGGTTGTGGCGGCTTCGACCGGTTCTGCCTGGCAGGCGGGGCAAAGCCCATAGTAGAGCACGCGCGCGCCCAGTAATTTGAATCCAGAAGCCTGGGTGATCTCACTGTCGAGATGGTGGACGTGTTCGGAGGGGATGTCGATGATCTTGTGGCATTTGACGCAGGCCAGGTTGACGTGCGGCTCCATGTCGGCATCGTAGTGCACGTGGTCATCCCCCGCGTGCCCCAGCACATTCACTGCACCCAGCGAGACGAGCGTATCGAGCGTGTTGTAGACCGTGGCCAGCGACAGGGACGGGAATTGGGACTTGATCTGCTCGTAGATGGCGGCAGCGGTGGGGTGTTCTTCTGTTTCAGCCAGCAGTTTGCAGATGGCAATGCGCTGGGGGGTCAGGCGCATACCGGCTTGCTGGAGGGTCTCAGTCAGGTGTTGCAAATTGGACATTTTTACTCACTTTATTTGGAACTGTTCTAAATTTAGAATGATTATAAATAAAAAAAGTGAATTTGTCAAGTTAGAGGAATGTTGGAACAACGAGGGAATAATTGACGCTCCCAAACCCGCGTGATATGATTAATAGGTAAGTATTAGCACTCTATCGAGGTGAGTGCTAAAATTTTGGCAAAAGCCTATGACTGACCTGACCGACCGCCAGAAAACCATCCTGATGCTCATTGTGCGCGATTACACCGACACAGCCCAGCCGGTCGGTTCGAAGCGCCTGGTGGAGCACTACAGCCTGGATTACAGCCCCGCCACGGTGCGCAACGAAATGGCCGCGCTGACCGACCTGGGGCTGCTGCGGCAACCCATTGGCGTGGACGGCGTGATCAACCCCTCGGCCGGGCGCGTGCCCACCGAGGAGGGCTACCGCTATTTTGTCACGCATCTCATGCACCAGGTGGAGCTGCCCGAAACGGTGCAGCACACCATCAGCCACCAATTCTTCCAGTCCCGGCCTGAGGTCAACCAGTGGATGACACTGGCGGCCTCGGTGCTGGCGCACCAATCGCAGGCGGTTTCGCTGGTCACGGCTCCGCGCGCCGAAAAGGCCCGCTTCAAGCACGTTGAACTCATTTCCACCCAGGGGCGGCAGGTGTTGATGGTGCTCGTCTTTTCTGGCGGCGAGGTGAACCAGCAGATTCTGACGCTGGCCGAGCCGGTTACGCAGGAACGCCTGAGCGGCGTGGCTGCCCGGCTGAACCAGATGGTGCAGGGCAAGACCACCGAAGATCTGACTGCCTTATCCGGTCGCGCCGATGCGCTGGAGCAGGACATCATTACCCTCATTTCCGGCGACATGCGCCGCGCCGATGACCGCGTTTCTGGCGAGATCTACCTGGATGGGCTGACCAACGTGCTCTCCGAGCCGGAGTTCACCGACTCGGATGATGCCCGCCGCGCCCTGCGCCTGCTGGAAGAGCGTACTACCTTGCAAGACCTGCTCTCGCGCACCGTGCTCAAGAGCGGTGTGGGCGGCGTGCAGGTGCTCATTGGCGGCGAAGGCGCATGGGAAGAACTGCGCCAGTGTTCCATGGTGCTGGCGCGCTACGGTGTGCCCGGCATGGTCACCGGCATGCTGGGCGTGCTGGGACCCATGCGCATGTCGTACGCCCGCACCATTCCCACCGTGCGCTATGTGGCCGGGCTGCTTTCGGACCTGGTCAATGACACGGTGGGTGACAATCTAAACGAGTAAGTATCGCTCTGGGATGATCGGAGCGCACATCCTTACAAAAGGTAAACCTTATGACCAAGAAAAACACCCAACCCAAGCAGGAAACCCCCGAATCTGGCGCCCCGGCTGCTGGTCCCGTTATGGATAACGGTACCCCGGCTGAGGGCGGCCGCGAACCGTCCGCCGACGAGATGCTGAAGAAGCAGCTCGAAGAATCGCAGGCCCGGGCTGCCGAATACCTTGAAGGCTGGCAGCGCGCCCAGGCGGAATTCTCCAACTACAAGAAGCGCCTTGAGCGTGAACAATCGGCCATGTCTGACATGATGCGCGCGCAGAACATCAAGAAGTTCCTGCCGGTCATCGACGATCTGGAGCGCGCGCTGTCCAATCGCCCCGCCGGGGCGGAATCGTGGGTGAGCGGCATCGAGCTGATCTACCGCAAGCTCACCTCCATCCTCGATTCGGAAGGCGTGACGCGCATCGAGGCGGTGGGGCAGCCGTTTGACCCCAACCTGCACGAAGCGATTGCCCAGGAACCCAGCGATACGGTGGAGAGCGGGCATGTGATTGCGGTGGTGCAGGCGGGCTACATGCTCGGTGAGCGGGTGATCCGGCATGCCCTGGTGCGTGTGGCGACGTAGGTAGAAGTAAATACATAAGAACGTAAACAAGGGTAATCTGTTACGTTTCACGTTTTATTTCGGGAGAACTCATGGCAAAAATCATTGGCATTGATCTGGGTACGACCAACTCGGTTGCGGCGGTGATGTCTGGCGGCGAGGCGGTGGTCATCCCTTCGGCGGAGGGTGAGCGGCTGGTGCCCTCGGTGGCAGCCGTGAACAAGAACGGCGAGCGGCTGGTGGGGCGTGTGGCCCGCAACCAGTCCATCGTTAACTCGACCAACACCATTTTTTCGGTCAAGCGTTTTATGGGGCGCAAGTTCCAGGATGCCGAAGTGCAGCGCACACTCAGCCGCATTCCGTACCAGGTCTCTGCAGCCGAGAACGGCGATGTGCGCGTGGCGATGTCGGGCAAGGAGTACAGCCCACCCGAAGTCTCGGCCATGATTTTGGCCAAGATCAAGTCCGATGCTGAAGCCTACCTGGGCGAGCCGGTCACGCAGGCGGTCATCACCGTCCCGGCGTATTTCAACGATGCCCAGCGCAACGCCACCAAAGACGCCGGTAAGATTGCCGGGCTTGAGGTGATGCGCATCATCAACGAGCCAACCGCCTCCAGCCTGGCGTATGGGCTGGACAAAAAAAAGGATGAGACCATCGTGGTTTACGACCTGGGCGGCGGCACGTTCGATGTGTCGATCCTGGAAGTGGGTGAGGGCGTGTTCGAGGTGAAATCGACCAGCGGCGACACCTTTTTGGGCGGCGATGATTTCGACCAGCGCGTGATGGACTTTTTGATCAGCGAGTTCCAGCGCGAGAATGGCATTGACCTGCGCAAGGACAAGCAGGCCTTGCAGCGCGTGAAGGATGCTTCTGAAAAGGCCAAGATCGAGCTTTCGAGCCTGACGCAGACCGAGATCAACCTGCCCTACCTCACGGCCGATGCCAGCGGGCCCAAACACCTGGTGACCACCCTCTCTCGCGCCAAACTGGAGCAGATCACCGGCGATCTGGTCGAGCGCTCGCTCGGGCCGGTGCGACAGGCGCTCAAAGATGCCGGGCTGAACCCCGGCCAGATTGACGAGGTGGTGCTGGTGGGCGGTATGACGCGCATGCCGGCCATCCAGGATGCAGTGCGCCGTTATTTTGGCAAGGAGCCGCACAAGGGCGTGAACCCGGACGAAGTGGTGGCCATCGGCGCGGCCGTGCAGGCCGGGGTGCTGGGCGGCGAGGTGAAGGATATCCTGCTTTTGGATGTCACCCCGCTGACGCTTTCAATCGAAACCCTGGGCGGCGTGGCCACCCCGCTCATCGAGCGCAACACCACCATCCCCACCCGCAAATCACAGGTGTTCTCGACCGCCACCGACAACCAGACCCAGGTGGAGATCCACGTGCTGCAGGGCGAGCGCCCCATGGCGGCGGATAACAAATCGCTGGGGCAGTTCATCCTGGATGGCATCCCGCCCGCGCCGCGCGGCATCCCGCAGGTGGAGGTGACCTTCGACATCGACGTGAACGGCATTCTGAAGGTGACGGCCAAAGACAAGGCCACCGGCCGCCAGCAGGACATCACCATCACGGCTTCTTCCGGTCTCTCGAAGGACGAAGTGGAACGCATGCGCACCGAGGCCGAATCGCATGCTGAGGAAGACCGCCAACGCAAAGAAAAGATCGAAGTGCGCAACCAGACCGATACCATGATCTACGCCGCCGAGAAAGCGCTTAAAGACTATGGCGAAAAGATTCCCGCTGAGGTGAAATCGGAGATTGAAACTGCTGTGGACGCAGCGCGCCAGTCTATGAACACGGATGATGTGGCGTCTATGAAACTTTCCAATGAAAAGCTGGGGCAGGTCATCCAGAAGATTGGCGGCGCCATGTACACCGAGCCAGAAGTTGGCAACGGCAAGCCTGGCGATGATGTGATCGAGGGCGAAGTAAAGGAATGAACACGTTATCTCGATAACCTGTTCAGCCGTTTGCCTGTTGGTGGGTAACGGCATAGCGGGCCAACGGGACTACGGGAAAACGGACTATGACCACTAATCGCGATTATTATGAGATACTGGGCGTAGCGCGGACGGCCTCGCAAGACGAGATAAAGCAGGCTTTCCGCAAGCTGGCGCGCCAGTACCACCCGGATGTGAACAAAGAGCCCGACGCCGAGGAGAAGTTCAAAGAGATCAACGAGGCTTACGGCGTGCTCTCTGATGCCGACAAACGCGCCCGCTACGACCGCTTTGGCAAGCAGGGGCTGGGCGACATGGGCGGCATGCCCGATTACAGCGCCGATTTCAGCGATATTTTCGAAGAATTGTTCGGCTTTGGGTTTGGCGGGGGCGGCGGGCGGCGCAGCGCCTCGCGGCGCAACGCGCCCCGGCGCGGGCGTGACCTGCAGATGGAGGTGCAGCTCAAGTTCGAGGAAGCCGTGTTCGGGGCGGAGAAGGAGATCGAGTTTGCGCGCGACGAAGTGTGCTCCACCTGCCGGGGCAATGGCGCCGAGCCGGGTTCCAACATCAGCACCTGCCAGACCTGCCACGGTCAGGGCGAGGTGCGCCAGGTGCGCCAGGCCTTCGTCATCCAGATGGTCGAGACCGTGCCGTGCCCGCAGTGCAGCGGGCGCGGGCAGGTGATCGAGAAGCCGTGCCACACCTGCCGCGGGGCGGGGCTGGAGCGCAAGCGCGTCAAGAAGACCGTATCCATCCCGGCCGGGGTGGACAGCGGCATGCAGATCCGCCTGCCCAATGAGGGGCAGCCCGGTTCGAACGGCGGCCCGAATGGCAACCTGTTCCTGGCGGTCACGGTGCAGCCGCACCAGTTCTTCAAGCGCCGCGAGAGTGACATCCTGCTCGACCTGGATATCAACATTGCCCAGGCCGTGTTGGGTGCGGAGATCGAAGTGCCCACCGTGGACGGCAAAGAGAGCCTTAGCATTCCCAGCGGCACACAGCCCGGCACGGTCTTTACCTTGCGGGGCAAAGGTGTGCCCAGGGTGCGCGGCAGCGGGCGCGGCGACCAGATGGTGGTCGTGAACGTGGATATCCCGACCAAGTTGAGCAAGGAACAGCGCGAGCTATTCGAGAAACTGGCGACCACGCTTGGCACCACACCGCGCCCCAAAGAAAAAGGCTTTCTCGACTGGTTGAACAACGCCCTGGGCGGCTGATGCGGAGGATGTTGTGACCCTGGATGACCTGTACGCCATTATCCGAGACCGGCAGCGCAACCCCATGTCCGGCTCGTATACCAGCTCGCTTTTTGCGGATGGGCTGCCGCGCATGGCCCAAAAGGTGGGCGAAGAGGGCACCGAGGTGGTGGTGGCCGCCCTTTCGCAAACAGATGACCGCCTGGCCGAGGAGATCGCAGACCTGGCTTATCACACCCTGGTGCTGATGGCCGCCCGCGGGCTGACCCCGCAGGATGTGCTGGCGGTGCTGGAAAAAAGACACAAGTAAACCGTGGTTCAGAAGTATTTGTGGGTGAGTCGCTTTTTCGGGACTGGCCCGGCGATGTGTGATCTGCCTGCCAACGGTCACCCTGAACAGTCATGGCGGCAGCCAGCATGCGGTCATCGATGACAGCTCGAAAAAATGCCAGACAACCTGCTGGCGCAACCCTACTAAAAACCGACAGGCGGGAGACCCCCGCCTGTTTTTGTTTCATTTTTGATTGATTTTACCCCGCAAACTTGCGGCGGGGTTGCAGGCTAATAACCAGCGGTTTACACCCATCCCGTCAAAGCTGGTGCGACGCACTCCGATTTTGCGAAAGCCCGCAACGGCCGCACGGCGGCGTGTTATATCTTGAGGTAATCCGGTGTATACTGGCAAAAAAAGACTCGGGAGGGCTTGCCCATGAAGCATGCGGTCAGCATCAGCATTGGTTCGTCGAAGCGCAATAAATCGGTCACGGTGAAACTCCTCGGCGAGGAGGTGACCATCGAGCGCATCGGCACCGACGGCGATATGGAAGCCGCGGCGCAGAAATACCGCGAACTGGACGGCAAAGTGGATGCCTTTGGCGTGGGCGGTGCAGACCTGGGCGCGCTGGTGGACGGCAAGTTCTACCCGTTCCACTCGGTGCAAAAGCTGGTGCGCTACATCGAAAAGACGCCGGTGGTGGATGGCGGCGGGCTGAAGAACACGCTGGAAAACCAGGCACCCGCCTACCTGGACAAGAAGATCGGTGAATACATCAATGCGCGCGGGCGTAAAGTTTTCGTCACTTTGGGCGTGGACCGCTGGGGGCTGGCGAAATCGTTCGTGGATGCCGGATACGAAGTGGTCTTTGGCGATATTCTGTTCGCGCTGGGGCTGCCCTTCCCGCTGCGTTCGCTCGGCACGCTGCGCGTGCTGGCGGGCATCCTGGTGCCCATCCTCTCACGCCTGCCGTTCGAGTGGCTGTACCCGACCGGCAAAAAGCAGGAGGAGCGCATCCCCAAATGGGAGCAGTATTACCGCTGGGCCACGGTGGTGGCGGGCGATTGCCACTATGTAAAGCGCCACATGCCCGATGACATGTCCGGCAAAGTGATCGTGACCAACACCACCACCGCCGAGGATGTGGAGCTGTTCCGCAAGGCGGGGGTGAAATACCTGGTGACCACCACGCCGGTGCTGGAAGGGCGCTCGTTCGGCACGAACATGATGGAGGCGGCGCTGGTGGCCATCTCTGGCAAGAATCGCCCGCTCACCTGGGACGAATACCGCGCCCTGCTCGACCAACTCGGCTTCGAGCCGCAATTGCAAGAACTCAATTAAGGAGCCAAGCCATGCAAGCCATTGTCACTGCGGGGGGCATCCCCCTTCCCGAAGACCCGCTCTACACTTACACCAAAGGCAATTCCAAGGCCCTGGTCGATATCGCCGGCAAACCCATGATCCAATGGGTGCTGGATGCGCTGGGCGACTCGAAGAAGGTGGAAAATGTCATCGTCATTGGGTTGAGCGAAAAAAGCGGCGTGACCTGCAAAAAACCGCTGCACTTCATGTCGAACCAGGGACGCATGCTGGCCAACATTGTGGCCGGGGTCGGGAAAGCCCTGGAACTGAACCCAAAGACCGAGTACGTGCTGGTTGTCTCGTCCGACATTCCCGGCATCAAAGCCGGGCATGTCGACTGGCTGGTGGAACAGATCGAAAGCGAACCGGCCGATATTTATTACGGCTTCGTACCGCGCGAAGTGATGGAAGCGCGCTACCCCGGCTCAAAGCGCACCTACACCCACCTGAAAGGCATGGACGTATGCGGCGCAGACATGAACGCCGCCCACGTCAGCATGGCCACCGAACACCTGGAAACCTGGGAAAACCTGATCGGCAACCGCAAGAACCCGCTCAAGCAGGCCGCCGCCATTGGGTTCGACACGCTCCTCCTGATCCTGATGCGCCAACTGGATGTGGAAGGGTTGGTGAAACGCGCCAGCAAGGCCATTGGTATTCGCGGCAAGGCCATTGCCTGGCAGGCCGCCGAACCCGGCATGGACGTGGACAAGCCCTTCCAACTGGAACTGATGCGCGCCGACCTGTCCAAACAAAACCAGCCATGATGAAGCGTCTCTTGGAACTCGATGCGGCCTGGTCGAAAAAACTGCGCGTGGCCGAGCGCCCCGGCAAGCGCCGCACCCTGGCCGTTTTCTTCGCCCACAGCGGAGACTCGTGGTTCTGGGGGCTGGGGCTGGTCCTGCTGTGGGTTTTTGGCGACCCGTTCTGGAAAGGCTGGGCTGTGGTCGAATTGTTCTGGATCTCACTGCTGGCGGCCTTCGTCATGGCCCTCAAGTTCATCATCCGCCGCCGCAGGCCGGAAGGCGAATGGGGCGCCATCTACCGCAACACCGACCCGCATTCGTTCCCCTCGGGGCACGCGGCCCGCGCCTTCCTGATCGCCGTGCTGGCCGGGGCATTGGGACCCGGCTGGTTGGCGGCCGTGCTATGGGTGTGGGCGCCGCTGGTGGCCCTGGCGCGCGTGGCCATGGGCGTGCATTACGTCTCAGACATTGCGGCCGGGGTGGTGGTGGGAATCGTGGTGGCGCTCATTGGCTGGCAGGTGAGCATGCCGCTGCTGTTATGGATCAGCAACCTGGTGGGAATTCCGTTCTGGTAAACAACCACGGTTGCACAAACCAGCATTTACAAACGAACAAGCCGCGCCGGTAAACGCCAGGCCGCAACACCGTTGGGGTATTGAACTCCCCCCAGCGTTGTGGTACTCTGTATTTAATCTGAATTCTGTATAGACCAATAAAACGTCCTGAAGGTTTTACAGAGTGCAATTTTGGCGGCAAGACCAAGGAAAATAGCGGCTCGACACTGGACCCCTAGGGCAGGCTGACTGTCACCTACACCTTCAGAGATGACTTGACCTGGTCCGACGGCACACCCGTCTCACGCGCCGATTATGAGCTGGCCTACGCCAGAATGTGCGACCCGCAAACCCTGGGAGACTTCATGGAGATCCCCGCCATCTGCGCGGAGATCGAAAGCGTCAATTTCATCAGTGATGCGTCCTACGCGGTCACCTATACCCCCGGCTACCTCAACCCGGCCTACTTCATCCCGCCCATTGGCCGCCAGCCTGCGCACCGCCAAATTGCCGATGGCCGCCGCCTGGCGGATGTTCCGGCTGTGGAATGGGCCTCGCTGCATGAAGTGATGACCGCGCCGATTGGTATTGGCCCTTACAGGCTGGTGCGGTGGGAATACGGGCAGGAGATGGTGTTCGAAGCCAACGCGTATTATTTTGGCGGCGCACCCGCCACCCCGCGCCTGATCATGCGCTTCATTCCTCAAAACCAAATCGAATCGGCCCTGCTGAGCGGCGAAATTGACCTGGCCGACTCGACGTCACTGTGGGCGGGCACCGTCTCGGATGCTATGCTGCAAGCCCAGGCTGAGGGGCGCATTCGCCTTTACATTGTGCCCGGACTGTACTACGAGCAAATTGCCTTCCGTTTGAGCCAATAAACGTCCCGATCATTCGATATAGAAAAGCAACGCATCAGCCTGCCCTCATGCTGGCCAGGTGTTCTTCCACATGCGCCAGGGCGCGCTCGACCCAGGTTTGCAGGGTCAGGTCGCCCTGGGTTTCGTGCCGTCCCATGCGGTTCCAGGCTTCGGGCGGCAGGGCGCGCAGCACCGGCACGATCTCTTCCACACGGGATAAAAATTCGGACAGCATAGCCTCCAGCGGCGTGACCGGGTCGTAGGTGTCGGACATCCAGGCGTCGCCATCGTAATTGGGAAAGGTGGGCAGGTCTTCAGCCAGCGTGCGGCGGATGCGCAGCCCGTAGGCGCGTTTGTCCACATCCCACACGTGGGCTGCAACCTGGTGCGCCGTCCAGCTGCCTTCATCCAGCGGGGCGTAGGGGTTTTTCACGGCCCGGCAGGCGTCCACGAACGCATGGGACTGCGTGAGAAACTGGTCGAGCAGGCGGGCGCGATATTCCAGGACCTCTTTGTTTTCCATGATGACCTCTCAGTTGATATTGATGACCTGCCCGGTGGGCTGGGGGGCGGCGCACAGGCTGAGCACAGCCGCGGCCACGTCTTCGTGCAGTTCTTCGACGGTCGAAAGCTCGGGCAGCCCGGTGCACACGGCATGCACGCGGATGTTGTGCGCGGACAGTTCGCTGGCGACCTGGCGCGCCAGCCCGGCCAGCCCAACCTTGCTGGCCACGTAGGCGGCCCGGTCGGGCATGCCCTCGCGCCCGGCAATGGGCGCAATATTGACCATCACGCCGCCGCCCTGTGTGCGCATGACGCGCCCCACCGATTGCATGAGCAGGAAGGCCCCGGTCAGGTTCACATCCAGGGTGCGGTGCCAGTCCCACTCGTCCATGTCGAGCAGGGCCACGTGCGGCTCCACGTTGGCGGCATTCACCAGGATGTCGATGCGCCCCCAGGCGTCGGTCACGGTGTTGATCATAGCCTGCACCGAGACTTTTTTGGCCACATCGTCCACGCATGCCATGGCCACCCCGCCCCGCGAGCGGATCTCTTCCACCACGGCATCCACGTTGATGGGCGAGATGTCATTGGCAGCCACCTGCGCCCCCTGCGCGGCAAACGCCTCGGCGATGGCGCGCCCCGCCCCGCGCCCGGCGCCGGTAACCAGCACCACTTTTTGTGAAAACGATTTATCGTTCATGGCATTTCCTTTTGGCATCTTCTGCAAGGTATATTAACCGAAAAACCGGAGGGGTTCAATGGGCCAAATACTGCCCTGGTAATGTCTTGAACTCAAGTTGCCATCAAGCAGGATTTTTTACCGCCAGGGCGCAAAGAACACAGAAAAATTCTCAAGAAATGCTCCGTGACTTCTGTGCCTTGGCGATTTAGATGCAACCAGAACCTGAATTTTTTCAAAGGTATCAACTTCGGTTATTTAACCTGAGTTCGGGATGGGCTGTTGAAACGTCCCGAAGGTTTTACAAAGCACGACCAAGCCTTCGGGACGCTTGTTCTGATTATCCCGAACTGGCTTTTATTTATCCAAATCTGAGCCTATTTTTGCCTGCATCGCATACAAAAAAATACGCAATCTCACCTATAATAAAAACGTATTCGAATGAGCGAAAAGGCAAACCCGCTGCGAGGCGGGGACGCAAAGTCATGGGTCTCCCCGAGACCGCCAGACTGCCGAATCATTGTGGTTCGGCAGTTTTTAATTTACCCAAGGAGGTCGGCAAAACAAACCCTTTCCTTTGCTTCCACCCACCCGTCTGTAAATTTTCATCACTCACAGAGGAGAATGGCACATGAACCCTAAAAACTTGCTGGTGCTTGCGCTGGTCATCGCCCTGCTCTCAGTCGTTATGCTTACGCCAGCCATTGCCAAAGCGCCCGAAACTGTTGCGGTGCAAATTTTGGCCATCAACGACTTTCACGGCAACCTGGAACCGCCTGCCGGGTCTTCCGGCCGTATTGGCGCCATCAATGCCGGTGGCGCTGAATTCCTGGCTACGCACATCAATCTGCTAAGGGCTACCAACCCCAATACTGTCGCGGTCTCGGCAGGCGATATGATTGGCGCCAGCCCGCTGCTTTCGGCGCTGTTCCATGACGAACCCACCATCGAAGCCTTCAACCTGATGGGGCTGGACTACAACGCAGTCGGCAATCACGAATTTGACGAAGGCTGGGCAGAACTGGTGCGCATGCAGGAAGGCGGCTGTCACCCTGTGGATGGCTGCCTGGATGGCGATGATTTTGCCGGAGCCAATTTCCGCTTTTTGGCGGCCAATGTCGTCCGTGAAGATAACGGCAAAACCATCTTCCCAGCTTACAAAATGAGAAGCTTTGCCGGAGCCAAGGTGGCCTTTATCGGTATGACCCTGAAAGGCACGCCCACCATTGTCACCCCCTCTGGTGTGGCGGGATTGAGATTCCTGGGTGAAGCCGAAACTGTCAACGCGCTCGTTCCAGAATTGAAGAGAAAAGGCATCGAGACGATTGTGGTGCTCCTCCATGAGGGCGGCGCCCAGGCATTGCCCGCACCGTATAATGGCTGTGTGGGCATTTCCGGCCCAATCGTGAACATCGTGAATGCCTTCGACCCGGAAGTGGATGTGGTCATCAGCGGGCATACGCACAACGCTTATAACTGCATCATCAATGGCATGCTGGTCACCAGCGCGGCCTCGTTTGGGCGTATTGTGACCGACATTGACCTGAGCATTGACCGCAAAACAGGCGAAGTGGTGACCATGAGCGCCAACAATGTCATTGTTACCCGCGATGTCGAAAAAGACAGCCTGCTGACCGCCCTGATTGCCAAATACAAAGCCATTGCCGACCCGCTGGCCAACCGCGTCATCGGCTCCATTACCGCCACCATCACGCGCACCGCCAACGCAGCCGGGGAATCGGCCTTGGGAGATGTGATTGCAGATGCCCAGTTATACGCCACCGCCGACTCATCCTTTGGCGGCGCTGTGATTGCCTTTATGAACCCGGGTGGCATCCGCGCTGATTTGACATACGCCAGCAGCCCGGCCGGTGAAGGGGATGGCAACGTAACCTATGGCGAAATGTTCACCGTACAGCCGTTTGGCAACAACCTTGTCACAGTGACCATGACCGGGGCACAAATCAAAGAAGCGCTGGAACAGCAATTCAACAACCCTGCACCGGGGCAGAACCGCATTTTGCAGCTTTCGAATGGATTCACTTACACTTGGAGCCTGTCCGCGCCAATCGGCAGCAAAGTCTCCAATATGGCACTCAACGGCACGCCCATCGACCTGGCAGCCGGTTACCGCATAACGATAAACAGTTTTCTGGCCGATGGCGGCGACAACTTTAGTGCCTTTAAGCTGGGCACCAACCGCCTGGGCGGCGCAGTGGATACCGATGCCTTCGAAACCTACTTCAAGGCCTTTTCACCAATTGCGCCCGGCCCACAAAACCGCATCACGGTCGTTCCGTAACTTACAGGTTTAATCCCTGCCCAAATAGTGCACCCATGCACCCATGAACACAGACCGCGCTCGAGGTGCGGCCTGGTTCATGGGATTGGACACACCGGAATCTTATCGCGGTTTGTCTCCGCGTTCAATGCCATGCCGAAATAGGGTGAGGGATCGCGCGTGTTGCGGATATCGAGTTCGTTCTTGAAGCGGCCGCCGCCGTCATCCTCCACAATTGAAAAATGCAGGTGCACGCCCACCGGGTTGCCGGGGTCGCCCGAGTAGTTGCCCTGGTAGCCCAGCAGCGTGCCCGCCTTGACAAAGACCTCGTTGGTGCCGGGCGGGAAGAACTCAGAAATATAAGAAGTTCCATCCCGGTCTGCCAGGTGGGTATAGTACAGCCAGACCTGGCGGCCGGGGCGCAGGGGGTCGCTGGGCACGCGCATGATGACGGACGATTTCCAGCCTGAAAGGCGGGAGAGGTAGCCGTCGTAGGCGGCGATGACCGGCGTGACGCCCACATCGGTCCCGGCGAAGATATCCAGCCCCTGGTGAATGTGGCCGGGCCGGAAGGAATCGCCCCAGATGAAGCCGATCACGCCGCGGGTGGGGAAGATGAAGGGCGCGTCGCCGCAGCGGGACCCCGGTTCGAGGATGAGGTTGGGATGTGAGCCGGGGTTGCGGATGACATCCCACACCACCAGCCCGCGCGTTGCGCCGGGGCGCAGGGTGCGGTAAAGATAATATCCGGCGCCAATCAGCGCGCCAACAATCAACAGCATGAGCAGGGTACGTTTGACCATGCGCGCGATTATACCTGCAACAAAGGTGTAACTTTTTGGTGCCCGAACCGTCATGTTTACATCAGCCGTGCCCGGCTGCTTCTTGTCTTGCATCCACGAAAAGGCAAACCCGCTGCGAGGCGGGGACGCAAAGTCATGGGTCTCCCCGAGACCGCCAGACTGCCGAAGGGAAACATTCTCTTGCGGCAGTTTGTGTTTAAGTGACAAGGAGGTGTTCACCCGGTATTTGCTTATGATACTAAAAGTTCGACATAACCAACTCGGCAGGACAACAATTTTCGGAGGAGATAAAATTCATGAAACGCAAACTTCTTTATGCACTTTTGGTTGTGGCATTGGTCCTCACCAATACCATTACCGTATTTGCCCAGGAAGGCGAACCCTGGCGCAATGGCGACCGGCCGGTGCCGGCCAGCATCGAAGGGCTCAAACTCGATGCGCCGGTTTACATGGATGGTCTTGCTATTAATACCCTGGATGCTTCGCTGGTAGGCGCCGTTGGCTCCAACCGCGTCATCATCCGCCTCTCGGCTGACTCGGGCGCCGATGCCTTCGCCAAGGGCGCCGATAGCGCCAAGGCCAAGGTTAACGCCCGCGCCCAGCAAGATGCCTTCTTCACCACCGTCCGCGCAGCAGACCCCAACGCGCGCGTGATTGCCCGTGTGCAGAGTGTGCTGAATGCCATCTTTGTGGAAGTTGACGCCGCGGTCTTGCCCGCCCTGGCGCAGGATCCGCGCGTGGTGCGCATTGCCCCGGTGGGTCTGTACGAAAAAGACCTGGCTGAAACCGTGCCCTACATTGGCGCAACCGCTGTGCAGGCTACCGGCTTCGATGGCAAGGGCATCAAGGTGGCCGTGCTGGATAGCGGCATCGACTACCTGCACGCGGCCCTGGGCGGCGCTGGCAACCCGGCCGATTTTGCCGCCAACGCCCCGAACATCATCGAACCTGGCACCTTCCCGACTGCCAAAGTGGTCGGCGGGTACGACTTCGTCGGTTCAACGTGGCCCAATACCCCTGAAGCCTTCGACCCCGACCCATTGGATGACGGCCCCAGTGGCGGGCACGGCACGCATGTGGCCCACATCATTGGCGGCAAGGGTGGCGTGGCCCCCGGCGTCAGCCTGTATGCGGTCAAAGTGTGTTCTTCCGTGTCCACCTCCTGCTCGGGCCTCGCGCTCATCATGGGCATGGATTACGCCATCGACCCCAATGGCGACGGCAAGTTCAGTGACCGTGTCAATATCATCAATATGTCGCTCGGTTCCACCTACGGCCAACCGTTCGATGATGACCTCTCGGCTGCGGTGGACAATGCCACCAAAGTCGGCGTGCTGACGGTGGCCTCGGCTGGCAACTCGTCGGACAAGCCCTATGCCAACGGTACCCCCGCAGGCGCCAACACGGCCCTCTCGGTGGCCCAAACGGCTGTCCCGAGCGCTTTCCTGCCGCTGCTGCAGATCGTTGCCCCGGCCAGCATCATCGGTAACTTCCCGGCGGTCTTCCAGCCTTGGTCGGCCCCGTTGACCACGGTCATCGAAGCCCCGGTGCAGTTCGGTAACGGCGCGGGCGGCAACACCCTCGGCTGCAATCCCTTCCCGGCTGGCTCGCTGTCCGGCAAGATCGTGCTTGTCAACCGCGGTGTGTGCTCGTTCAGTATTAAGATCGCCAACATCGCCGCTGGCGGCGGCCGGGCCGGCATCATCGGTCTGGTAGCCCCGGGTGATCCGTTCGAAGGCGGCTACGGTGGCGGCGATGCCTCGGTGCCCGGCTACATGGTCAGCCAGGCTGTGGCCAATCGCCTGCGCATCGGACTGCCCAACACAGTCGCACGCCTCGACCCGAATTTTGGCCTCTCGCTGGCTGGCAGCATGGTCGGCAGCTCATCGCGCGGCCCGCAGCATGAGAGCACCACCTACATCAAGCCCGAAATTGGCGCGCCTGGCGCTTCAGTTTCTGCCATTGCCGGCACCGGCACGGGCGAAGGACCGTTCGGCGGCACCTCCGGCGCAGCGCCCATGGTCTCCGGCGCGGCGGCCCTGGTCATGCAGGGATACGGCGGCGTTAAAGCCACCGCCAAGGGCACTTCGAGCGGCAGCGGCTTCGGCCTGGGCCTCTCGCCCCTGGAGGTGAAAGCCCTGCTGATGAACAACGGCGAGCGCAACATTATCAATGATCCCATCACTGGCGCGCTGGCTGCCATCACCCGCATCGGCGGCGGCGAAGTGCGCGTCGACCGCGCCCTGACCGCCCCGGTGGCCGCGTGGGATAAAGATGTGCCCTCGGGCGCGCTCAGCTTCGGCTTTGTGGAAGTAGCCGACCAGACCGTCACGCTCACCAAGACGGTGGTCGTCCGCAACTACGCCAATCAGCAGCGCACCTACACCGTCACGCCCACCTTCCGCTTTGCGAATGACGTGACCAACGGTGCCGTGACCGTGACCGCGCCCGCGCAGGTGGTGGTGCGGCCCGGCATCGGGCGCGATACCACCTTCCAGGTGACGCTCACCATCGATGGCAGCAAACTGCGCGGTAACTTCATGAATTCCGGTTCTTCAGGCGCCGACCCGGCCGCGCTGACCACCAACGAATACGACGGCTACGTCATCCTGAATGATGGCAAGCAGCCCATCGCCCTGGCCTGGCACGTGCTGCCGCGCAAGTCGGCCCGCGTTGTTCCCGACACCACCACCCTGCAGGCGGGCGCTTTCCCGCAGGTGATTGGCTTGAAGAACACGGGTGTTGGTACTGCCCAGGTTGACGCCTACGCCCTGCTGGCCGTCAGTGACAACCAGCCCGAAGGCGGTCTGGGACAGCAGTCGCCCACGCCCGACATTCGCGCCGTGGGTATCAACACCTTCCCGGTGCCGGCGGGCTTCTGCTCAGCAAATCCGTCCTTCCTGTGGGTCTTCGCCATCAACACCTGGGAGCCGCAGCAGCACCTGTTGCCGGTCAGCCACCAGGTGTATCTGGACACCAATCAGGATGGCACCGATGACTTCGTGGTGCTCAACCGTGACTTCTCCGGACTTGGCACCATCACCGATGGCCGCCAGTTGGCCTGGGTACTCAACCTGAAAACCGGCTCATCCTCAGCCTTCTTCTTCGCCGAACACGGCACCAACACCGGCAACACCGCCCTCACTATCTGCGCCGAGCAGATTGGCATGAACGCTTCGGCGCTTCTTTCACAAGAGGTGAACATGGCCGTTCTTGCCCAGGACTTCTACTACGGCGGACCTAGCGACCTGATCGAAGGCCTGACCGTCACCCCGCTGGGCGAGCGCTTCTACGGCGACGCCGTTGATGTGGCCGGCAACACCTACGATGCCGCCGGGCTGGCGGTGTATGACTATGGGCAGTTCCCCGGCAACTCGCCCGACTTGGGGTTGCTGCTCTTCACCAACGGGGACCGTGGCGCGGGCAACCGCGGCGGCGCAACACTGGGCACCGAAGCCCTGTTGCTCACCCTGCCCCCCATGCCGTAATACTCAACCCTTTCGATGTAAAAAAGATGGCGCGCCAGACAGCGCGCCATCTTTTTTATTTTGCGAACGCTTGCCAGAAATAGTTGGACCTACTTGTCAGGGATGCCCGGCGTGCCCAACGGCGGCAATCGGTTTTCACACAACATAAAATACCCGTTCTGGGCGGCATGATAATCATAGGTTTTACCCTCAAATTCCAGCGTCACCCAATAGCCATGCACCAGCGCTTGGGTATACACCACGCCCGGCTGCGGACATCCCAGCGCGCCATCGCGCCACACCACTGCCTGCGCGCGAATCACACTCACTAGCTGCGGGTCGGCGCCCGTGCGTTGAGATAAATCCTGCAGCATGGACCCCATCAGTCCAGACGGAACCTCCCCGGTCACCGGGGGCATTGATTCGGTAGGGGGAACGCGTTCGGGCTGTTTGGTCATGCCGTCCTCCATTCTGTCAGGGAGCGTTGGATTTGGCGCCACAGTCGCCGTGGGTTGGGCGATTTGCGTTTCAAGCAGCATCGGCGTCACACCGGCAGCGGCGCGCTGGCAGCCGGCAGCCAGCAGCCCTGTCAGCAAAAGCGAGATCATCACGCGCAATTTCAAGTGTGCCTCCATGATAAACCGGGTAATGGCGGTTAAAGCATGGACGTTTGCAGCAAAGAAAAAGTTTCCACCGCTGATTCCCGGTCTCACGCAGTACCCTTGCTTCCCATCCACCCGATGCATTAACAGAAATCCTATCCCATTCTTCCCCACTTTTAACTTTTTTCTTTCATTCATCCAATGCACAGATCGTATCATAACCACAATTCAACCACCCAGTACTGGTACTGCAAGGAGATAACCCATGACCTTCTACATCACCCAAACCCCCACCCGCATGCGCCGTGTTGCGCCTGCCCGCGTCAGCGCCCCCGAATACGATTTTCGGCTGGCCGTGAACGTGCGCGAAGACGACGATGCCTACACCCTGACCGCCATTGTGCCCGGCTTGAGCGCGGAGGACCTCAGCATTCAGGTTATTGACGATGTCATCACCCTCGAAGGCGAGTTCAACCACGAAGAAAGCGCCTACCTGCTGCGCGAACTGCCCACCGGCAAATTCCACCGCAGCCTGCGCATGCCCGCCGAGCTCGACGCCGCCAAAGCCGAAGCCGATATCAACAACGGCATCCTGACCGTGCGCGTGCCCAAGGCCGAAATCGCGCGCCCCAAGACCATCAAAGTCAACGTCAAATAATCCCTTTCCCCTCATCCTGCAGGGACGGCGCGGTGACGCCGTCCCTGCTTTGGGTTAAAATACCCCTATTCTGTTTTAGATGGAGACTCCCGTGCGCCGCTTAACCGCCTTCTTATTGTTGATCTTCGCCCTGGCCGCTTGCGCCCCCGCCAGCGCCGAAACACCCCCCGCCCCGCCAACGGCTACCCAGCCCCCGGCCGCGCCCACCCTCACGCCCACACCCGTTACCCCGCTGGTCATCCTTGTTGTGCCAGTGGACATGAACGCCGACGAATCGCGTTTATACCAGACCACCATCTATGACCTCTCGCAGACCGGCGGGTATCGCTTCCAGGTGCGCAACAGCCTTACCGCGCAGGATATGCAGGAACCCGGGCTGGAAATTGTCATCGCCCTGCCGCCCGACCCCGGCATCGCCGCCCTGTCCGCCGCCGCGCCTGGCGTGCGCGTATTAGCCGTCAATATTGGCGGGCTGAGTGCTGGCGGCAACCTGAGCGTGGTCAACAGCGCCGACCGGCCAGATGTAACCGCCTTCCTGTCCGGTTACATTGCCACCCTGCTCAGTGCCGACTGGCGAATCGGTGTCATGCTCCCCAAAGACGCGCCAGAAACCACCATCAATGAGCAAGCTTTCACGAATGCACGCATCTTTTACTGCGGGCTGTGCAACAGTGGCTTTCCCCCGTTTTATGACTATCCCATCGTGGTTGCGGTGCCCGACGATGCCAGCCCCGCCGAACTGCCAGCCTACGGCGATGTTTTTCGCCGCTACCAGGCAGATGTCGTTTACGTGCATGAAGCCGTTCAGACCGATGAACTGCTGCTGGCTATGGCGCTCAACGGACTGGCGCTGATTGGCACACGCACCCCCACCGATCAGACCGCCCTCGAAAACTGGATCGCCACCATCCAGCCGGACTATATCGAAGCCATCAAACGCGCCTGGCCAGACCTCGCCGCCGGTTCGACCGGCATTAGCTATCCCTCACCGCTCACGCTCACCAATATCAATGCCAGCCTGCTCACCCCCGGAAAGCAACGCCTGGCCGAACAAATGCTCTCAGACCTGCTGGAAGGTTTCGTGGATACCGGCGTCACCCCCTAGGGCAAGCGCATTTGAGATATGAGAGCGTCGCTGTGCGCGGATTGGAGGCGCGCGGCGATGGAAAAACAACAGATAGCGAGCATCGCCAGGCATTTTGAAAGCTTGCCGGACATTGGCAAAAACAAGAAAGCCTGGCTAAAAACCTTCCTGGAATTACCCAAAAGCACCCCTGCCCTTGGCACATTGGGGCGGATATTTGCGCAAATCAAGCCGGCAGATTTCAACCCGCTGCCAGGCAGCGGCGCAGCGGCTGAACATCACCGCACGAACCAAGGGCAAGGATCGTTATGTGCCTATTGGATTTATCCCTTCCATGTTGCACGACAATCTAAGTCATCACAGGCCGTCAGCGCTCTTTGCAGCATACGCATCCAAACATGCGTCCAGCGTTCGTTGATGCCGCCGCGGCAGTATTCGGTGGCGATGTACACGCCCATGGCGATACACAAACGGTAATCATCGTAGAGTTGTTCCCATGAATAGTCTGTCACAGCATGTTGAATCAGAGTCTCATGATAGCGTTTGAGGATGGGCATCTCACACTGCCTGCGCAATTCCACATCCCAATCCAACACAATGGCATAGGTCAGGTCATAGACTCCCAGCCAGGTGGTCAAGCCCCAGTCGAAGGGCTGGCGGTCAATGATGTAGAGCGGGCGGTCCCCATCGCGCGGCACCAGCACATTGGCATGTCCCACGTCGCCATGGATCAGCGTGAAGCCGTTCAAATCCTGCGAGCGCTCGATCAATGCCCGCGGATGGTTGGCATACAACTCACGCATCAGGTCAGCCCAATGCGGTTTCAGTTCTGATGAAAATCGTTCGATGATATGGCCAGCGCCTGGTTCGGCAATATCCACAAAATTCTGGATGTGCTTCGCATCATGCCCACCCGCGCCTGTTTCTGCCAACCGAGCCTTTCCCCACCACCGCGCATGGAGGATCGCCAGTCCCTCCGCGAGCGCGAGACCATAATCAAGCGTCGGCGTTTTGTCGTACGCTTCGATGTGCGTTTCAGAGACATCCTCCAGCAGGAGGTGATACCGGCTGATTTCTTTGGAATACGCCGCATCGTAACAGCGCAACAACGGGGCATCTTTTACATCCACATAATCGCGGGTATAGTATGTGACCTCGCCATCCGTGAAAAATTCGCCGTCGCCTGTGTCGGTGTCCACCATTTTGAGGAAGAGCCTTTGCGGACGAGTCCCCTGCGCGTCGTCGGTGTAGGTCAACGTCAAGTTCGCGCTGGTGGACCAGTTGCCCTGTCCCGTGCCGAGCTCGAAAGACTGCACCGCGCCG
>DAOUAP010000019.1:0-17334 GCA_034433165.1 Anaerolineales bacterium
CTGGTGAAAGTGACGGAGGTGTAGTATGGCTATGAAGCATCAGAATCCTACTGAGGAACGATGTTACACACATAAAAAAGGTCGGCTCGACCAAAGGGGCGTATTTACGCCGGGTAGGTACGACCCGGTGCGCGCGCGTGCGCCATACAACTTTATTCCACTACCGGAGAAGGTGGTGCCTGCTCCGTTGTTACCCCTGCCTGCCCACGATCGTTATGCTGAGGACTTGCTGACGGGCTGGATTGAGTGCACCCTGGATACCTGTTCGCCGGTATACATTCGCGGCATGTTGACCGAAGCCCAGTGGCGCGCGTTTGGGCAAACCGATAATGAGCACCTGCACGATGAAGAAAAGAAAGCCAAAGCGGCGTTCTTTGCGAAGGATGGGAACGCGCCGGTGCTTCCGGGTAGTTCTCTGCGTGGCATGTTGCGCACCCTGGTTGAAATAGTAGGCTATGGGCGTATGCGCTTCGTGGCGGCACAACCAACATTCACATTTAGGGCAGTTGCTGCGCCCAAAAATGATCCGTTGCAGGCTCCCTACGAAACAGCACTAGGCCGTTTTGGCGCTAATGTGCGTGCTGGTGTTTTGCACAAAAATGGCAATCAATGGGTTGTTTACCCTGCGCGTAAGCCTTCAGATGTGTGGCACTCAGAGAAATTGGCATACATCAAGGTAAAAGAATACATCCTTGACCGCATAGGGGACTTTGTTGGAGTCAATGCACCGGGGTATAAACCCACCTTTTTTGATGTAAGTTTTTCTGCTGAGATAAAGCGAGATGCAGATCGCAATGAATATCTTGCAGTAACAGAAGTAAGTAAGAGTGTGGAAGATCTTGAGAATAAGGGCATCTTGGTTTGTTCTGGAAATATGCTGGAGACAAGAGATGCCCAAAATAGTGTTGGTGAAGACAGTACTCTATCCCC
This sequence comes from Anaerolineales bacterium, assembly GCA_034433165.1. Taxonomy (GTDB): domain Bacteria; phylum Chloroflexota; class Anaerolineae; order Anaerolineales; family Villigracilaceae; genus DAOUAP01. The sequence continues at coordinate 931 of DAOUAP010000019.1, forward strand.
ACGAAAAAGCCATGCTATCATCCTTGAGGTAAACAGGAGAGTGGAGATTCCCATTCCAGAGCCAGTAATCGATGTTTACCTAAAAAGCTTGACTGCCGCTCAGAAAGAAGACTTGTGGGGCGGCGAACATGGGTGCCTTCTTGAAGGTGCTCCTGTATTCTACATCCTCAACGAAAATGCAGTTGCCGCATTTGGACATAGCCCTAACTTCAGGATACCTGTTGTGCCTGGTGGGGCAAATGTAACCCCGTTTGATTTTGTTCCTGAGGCGATTCGCACAGCCGAGGAGCCCGACTTCGCTGATGCGATGTTCGGCTGGGTGGAAGAGAAAGACTGGGGCCCGAAGGTGGATAGGAAACCTGCCTACGCTGGGCGCGTATTTGTGGGCGATGCGCACTGCACAAGCACAAAAAACATTTGGTACTCGCAAGAGCCCATCACCCCGCACATCCTTGCCAGCCCCAAAGTCACCACGTTTCAGCACTACCTGGTGCAAAATGGTGACCCACATCACCCGGACCAAAAGGTCACTTTGGCGCATTATGGCACCTCACCCAAGGAGACTGAGATCCGCGGGCACAAGCTGTACTGGCACAAGGGCAAAGATCCAGACATTGGGGCCAACGACAAGGAAAAAGGGAAGCCTTCTCAATTGACCCAGATTAGCCCGGTGGCGGCTGGCGTGCAATTCACTTTCAAGATCCGCTTTGAGAACCTGCACCCGGCAGAACTGGGCGCCCTGTGGTGGGCGTTGACCCTACCCAGCAACGATGGCGGCGACTATCGCCACAAGTTGGGCATGGGCAAACCGCTGGGCATGGGCGCTGTCAAAATTGCGCCCGTGTTGCATCTTTCGCAACGGCACGAAAAAACCGAGAATGAAAAATCACTGCCCGGGCGCTATGACAAGCTCTTCCAGGATGGTGGCTGGTTCACGCCTTCGGATGACTCCAAGCAGGGCAGCGATTTTATTGAGAATTTCTACACCCATATGAAATCTCATAGTGTGGATGTGTCCACCTCGGAGCGAATCGCGATGCTCTTGGAGATGCTGCGCTGGCGCGGGGATGAGCCTGACACTAATTGGCTGGATGAGACGCGCTATATGGAAATTGAACACGGACGTGAAAAGATCAACGAATATAAGGAACGCCCGGTGCTGCCAACGCCCACAGGCGTGGTGGAGAGTCTGGATAAACCTCTAACCAAGCCCAATTGCGCCCAGCGGGACGAAGCGCAGCAACGCGCCGCACAACATGGAAACAGAAGGTAGGAAACCGGGCTGATGACTGCGCTTCAGATCCTTGAAATCGAACTGATCGGCGAAAATAGCCCGCTCCCCATGGAGCGGGTCACCGCCAGCGCCATGAACGGTCTTTCGCACACAATCCTGGGGCAGCAAGCGGCGGCGCTGGTGGACGAGATGCACAAGAAGGGTGCTGGGCCTTCGCCGTTTTCAGTGTGCGCACTGTTTGACGCAGGCTGCCTGACCGGCCTGCGTTTGGCCACCATGCAAGCGGAGGTGGGTGGTCAAGCCGAAATGGCGTGGCGCGCCCTGAGCGGCAAGGGGCGCATTCGTCTTGGGAACAATTCTCTGCGGGTTGGGAAGGTCTATGGCGGGCGGGAACAGGCCCGGAGTTTTGATGATCTATATGAATCCACACCTGCGGCACACGAAGTGAGTATGCACTTCATCTCGCCCATGCGCCTGCGCACTACTATTAGCAAGGGTAATTCACGCTGGACGCTACTACCGCAGCCAAAAGCCGTGTGGGGCTATTATGCCCTGCGCTGGGAGAAGTTTGGCGGACGCCCGCTGCCGCCTGAGTTTTTGGCATGGGTGGAAAAATGTGTGCTGGTCACCCATATTAGTGTAGATACACAATACGCTTACGCAGAGAAAAACGTGGAGTGGCGCGGGGTTGTCGGGCAGGTAGGGTATCAGGCTTTTACGCCCGAAGAGACCATTCCGGCTTCGCGCCAGGCAGAGTACCTGAAGGCATGGCAGGCGCTGGCCCGCCTGGCTGAATACTGCGGCACCGGAGAAAAGACTACCATGGGGATGGGGCGGACGATCGTTAAATAAAAAACATGGTTTGTCTGCGTCGATATTCGTAAGGCCATGATATAAAATACAATGAGGTGTTTCTCGGAAGATAATTTTTAAGATTGGACAGGGGACAAGATATTGAAAATCCTTTGGCAATCCTTATAATTTTAAGTATGGGTACCTGTACTTTCTCCCGTAGCATCTCCTGTCGTTGGCGGCTCAACCAGCCGCCTGCCCGGGTTGCCAAAGACCAAAATGAAAACTCCCCGCATTGATTGGCAGGGAGTTTTCATTTTGTCCATTAACTTTTTGGCACTTACGGGTCTGTGTTATTGGAAACAAAGAAAGGAGGCTGTTATGTCTATCAAAATGGTCTGTATTGGGGCTCATTTCCAGAAGACGGAGGTGAGCTAACGTCTACAAAAGGAGGGATCATTTGAAACATGGACACGGATTGCATAATCTGCTCGTAAATGCAGCCGAAGGCGATCTACAGTCCAAGGAGGACATATTCCACAGCATTCACAACCCTCTCCTGCTGTACATTGCCGGCAAGTTTGGCCACCAACTCTCCCAAGATGACATTGCTGATATTGCAAACCATGTTTGTCTGAGTGTACTTGCAAGCATCAAGCAATATCGCGGCGAGAATGGCGACCTGAGCGGATGGGAATGGGCATACCGTATCGCACACAACCGCGCTGTCAAGTGGGTCAAATCGGGTAAAAGAACAATCCCCTTTCCCAAACCACCTGACGATACTGGACAAGAATATGACCATGAAGAATATCTGCACCTGTTGCTCATTCAATATACTCCCCAGGCATTACCTGAGTCGGTCGAAGACGAGGTAATCAATCGCATGATGATTACTGAAATCAGGGCAGCGATCAGTCGCTTTAGCCCGCGCGAACGTCTCATCATTGCCTGGCGTTATGATGATGGTCTGACGCTGGAAGAGATTGCATGCAGGCTGAAGATCAAGCGACCTCGTGTGCACCAGATCCTCGCCAAAATTCACCGTGAATTACGCAACCACATCAACCTGGAAGATTGACTCATGCTAGAGATCCTGCCGGGGTGGGGCACATCCACCCAAATCGAGAAGGCGCCTGAGCCAGGCCGGGCAGAACCATCCACTTCGCCCGGCCTGACTTCGGCTTACATTTCCAATTCATTCCATAAAGGAGGTGGTGAGCAATGCAGTTCTTTTGATATTTTAGGCGAGAAAGGAGGAGTGTTTTTGAAATCGGATAGTAAACGCAAACTTTTACCCAATAATAATTGTGACAGCGCCGCGCTCGTTATTAGGGCCGCTGCATTGGTTCGATCAGGGGGCGCTTCGGACCTGGACAGCGATAACCCTACACCCGCCGAAACCCTGGGCATCACGCTATACAGGATACGCAGGAAGAAAGGATATTCTCTCAAGGATTTAGCCAGTCAAACGGGTTACTCTGAAGAAATGTTGATGGTACTGGAGGCCGGTATGCTTTCAGTTGAGCAGATAGGGGAAATGCTGCCATCGATCACGGCAAGTTTGGGGCTCGACCTGCGTCCACATCTTCTCTCCCTCTCCGGTGTGCTGACTGAGTTGTAACTGAACAGAGTGTACATTGCGCTAAGGACGGCCCTTGGTATGGGTCGTCCTTTTGATTTAACAAAATAGGGGTTGTGGGTCTCTGATAGTGTGAACAAAGGAGATGCACATGAAAATTACCGGACGATTATGGCGATGTCTGGCAGCTTATCTGGTGGTATTGATTTGTCTGGATTGGGAGCAGATGCAGAGTGTTGTGCATGCCCAAAATATTCCGGATATAAAACCCGCCTGCATAAACCTGATCGCGATAATGGATAACTCAGGCTCCATGAAAACCAGTGATCCAACCGGACTACGATTTACTGGCGTAGAGATGACCGCCGGGATGATGAATGCCTTGGATCAACTGAGTGTCATCGCATTTTCGACAAACAGTCACCTGCTGACCGAAGGTTGGATTTCTCCGGGGGCTTTTCTCGAGATGCCTATCGAACAACCCGGTGGATATACAGATATGTTGTTGGCGATGGTCTGGGCTCGCCAACTCGTTATAAGCGCTGATCCAAATTGCCAAGCTCAATTGCTATTACTAAGCGATGGCAAACCTGAAATCCCCAATCAGTACCCGGAGTATGAACAACAGATACTCGACCTGGCGCGTTCGCTGGACGTTCCCATTCACGCAATAGCCCTTACACCTTCGGCAGACTTGGAATTCTTGCAACGTATGGCTGTGAACACCGGTGGATTTGTCTTTGTTGCTGATGATGCCGGTGATTTAGTTGATGCGTTCCTGCAGGCTTTTGGCACTATCCAGGACCGTACAGTTGTGAATGGTCAATCAGCACCGGACGGGCGGATTACCTTCTCCATCGATCCATCACTTGCCCCGTATGCGGATGAGGTCAGTTTTGCGGTTGGAAAGCCGCCAGGCATGCCTGTGTCACTTCTCGATCCGTTTGGCAGACGCATCACTGAGGTAATTTCGGGAGTGGCGATTCGGGAGGATGAGAGGTATTTTATCGCTACTATCAGGCAGCCAGCGGGCGGTGATTGGACAGTGATCGCGGGGCGAAGCGGGCAGGCAAGTGCGTATGCCATTTTATACTCGCGCCTGCGGATTGCGCTCCTGGCGCCAACCCAAATCCAATCGCTTGGTACACCCATTCCGATCGTTTTGCAGTTAGTGGATGAGCAACCAGACGGACAAAAAGCCACCATTCTGGGTGACGTCGCGTTCACGGCGCTGGTCACCAGCCCGGATGGCTCTCAATCCAGTCTGGATGTCTTTTACGATGATGGCACGCACGGCGACCAGATCGCTGGAGATGGCGCTTTCACGCGCTTGTTGCCTGCCCCGGCTCAACCTGGAACCTACAATGTGCAGGTTTTTGCTCGCAAGGGGGCGATTCCGGTGGAGCGAACATTCCGTTTTGATGCAGCGCAATTCCCAAAACTGGTCATTGACGCGCCCCAGGGAAAGTATGACATTCAAACTGAACCGTTGAATCTGGTAGCACGCCTGGAGGGTGGTGAGGCTACAGGATTGGACAGGGGGCAAGTGATTGCCCGCGTGACGGCGCCCTCTGGTGCAGTGGTGGAGGTTGTGCTGCAGGGCGAACAGGGGGTGTTTGCGGGTGAATACCACCCCGCCGAAAATGGACTGCACCAGGCCCAATTTGAGGTGCGTGATGGACTTTACCTGGGAGCGCCTTTTGAAGCATCGGGTCAGTCAGCCTTCGAAGTGCGTCTGACGCGCTTCGTCGAGATGGGGACGCCGCAGGTACAAGTTGAGGCGGGGTGCCTGGACCGCAGCGTGCAGGTCATGATCCGTTTGCCGGTGCGCTCATTGCGCCAGGAAGCGCTGACCGTATCCCTGGAGGGTTTGGCAGGCTGGGTTTTGCAACCGCGTGAGATGCTGCTCGATCCTGGCTCTGGTGTGATTGAGTTGCGCGCTTATTCCGAAAGTGCAGGCTTGCTGCCAGGTGAAGATCAACGCGCCAACCTGGTGATCGAAGTTGACCCAGAAACGCAATTACGGCCGGGTGCTTTTCTAGCATTTACTTATAGCATCCCCTCGCCCTGGCAGCGTTGTCAGGGTTTGGCGATGCAGGGCGGCGCGGTTGGATTGGGGGCAGTGATTATGTTTGCAGTTGTCTTCCAGCGTATCCGTGCTGCCCGGAGTCCTGTGGTTGTCACGGGCTCATTGCGGTGGTGGCTTGGGGACAGTTCACCCGCCGAATACCGTGAGTGTGACCTGACCGCCCTTGCCCGACCTGCCCTGACAGTGGGCGCGCAATCTGATTGCGATGTGGTCATCAGTGAAGGACAGTTGGATGACCGGCATGCCATGTTGGTTGTGGATGGCAGCCAGGGTAGCGCAGGTGTTTTCCTTCAGCCGGTTTCTGCGGTCAAACGCGGTTACAGCCTGGTGCGCACGCGCTTTCCACTGGCGCATGGCGACATCTTCGAAATGGGCGGCCTTAACTTCCAGTATCTGAGTGACTCAGGTGAGTAGAAAGGAGCGCGATATGGCAACTGAAATTCGTTTCGAACCCACACTCTTTGTCCTGCTCGGTACCAGTTCCGGGCAAATTGGCTGGCGGCTCAAGGATTTGCTTCGGCGGGCTTATGGCGAAGTGCCCATCCTGCGCTTTTTATGGGTGGATGCCGATACCACCATTGACCCGGACATTGCCCCGTGGTTCTCCAGCACAGAAAGAGCCGAACTGGTGGGCTTCAACGGTGATGCCGTGCTGGCCAACATTGGTAACTTTCCAACCATCAAAACCTGGTGGAACCGAGACTCGCGCCTCAAGGCAGGTTTCATCAGCCGTGGCGCCGGGCAAATGCGGCCTGTGGGGCGGCTCGCGCTCTTTCGGATGTATAACGACCGCAATTCTGGCCCGGCTTTTATTGACAAACTGCGCCTGGCCACCGAATCTATCCTGCAAATTGACAACATTGATGCCACTGAGCGCATGAGCCATGATGGGATGAAATATGTGGTCGAGCGCGGCGGCGTGCGCGTGATCTTTATCTTCTCGACATGTGGCGGGACGGGCAGCTCAATGACCTTCGACCTGGCCTACCTGTGCCGGCATCTGTTGCGCGAATCCAATCCTACACTCGTGTCCATCGCGCTGTTGCCGTCTGTCATTGACAAAGCTATTCGCAATGAAACGCCCGTCCAACGCGAGCGTATTCGCGCCAACACTTATGCCTGGTTCAAAGAATGTAACTACCTGCTCGAAAACCCGCACTGGCGCGTTACCTACCCGGAAGGCGCGCCGCTCAATGTTCAAGCGCCGCCTTTTGACATGAACTTTGTCGTTGAACTGGGAAACCAGGCCGGCAACCGGCTGCGTTCGGATGACGACATCTATAGCATGGTCGCCTCAGCCATTTTCCTGGATACCGGTTCTTCCATCGGCGGCGCTATTCGCGGTTTCAATGCCAATGTGAGTGTGCTGGCAGAGGAATTCCAGTCTAGGCAGAGGGCGTTCAGTTCGCTGGCTGCTGCTTCGCTGGTGTACCCGGCGGAAAAGATCATGTCCTACTGCGGTGCGCGACTTGGGCATTCCATGATTCGCGACGTATGTCTTCTTCAGCCAGACCGCAAGCAGGTGAGCGACGCTGCCAGTGCCTTGTTGGGCCGCCTGCGCCTGAAAGATGATCAGCTCATTGATGACCTCCTGGCTGGTGAGCAATTGGACGGTTTGAACCTGCCTGCCATCCGCAAAGCGACCGAAGTGGAGGATGTGCGCCGCCTGCTGGTGCAGCAGGAAGACAGCAACAACCGTGACCGTGACTTGATTAAGGAGCGTATCAATGCGCGTATGAAAGACATCGGTGCCCGCGTCGAGTGCGCATTGGCAGATGAAATTGCGATCATGGCGGTCGAACGCGGTGCGCGCTTTGCCCAGGCGGTCATGATGGAAATTAGCGCAGATACTGCAGCGCAAAATGGCGGCGTATCGCTGGCAGGGTTGCGGGCAAAATTGGCCCAGGGCGGTGTGAGCGAAACAGATTTGAACCTGGCCGGGCAGGAATACCAGCGCGCGCGGGAACTGCTGCGAAGCATGTCGGGTGAGGTGATCTACACTGCGCAAAAATTCCTTTTCAAGAAGCAGTGGCAAGAGTCACTCAATCGTGCACGCAATGATTGCCTGACCTGGATGCACGAATCCAACCAGCGCGCACTGCAACTGCACGCCCAACGGCAGGCAGCCTTGTTGTACGAACAGTTGGGAGAGCAATCCCGCCGGGTTCGTGCAACATTGGCTGGTATTCTGCAAGCTCTCGAGCGTGCTGCAGAGAAACTGGAAGACCGCGCCATCGATGCCATGAAGCCCGCCACACCCGAAAACGGAATCTATGAGCTTGCTGTAGAGGCTGTAGATGCCGATTACATCCGCGCTTATTTCACCCGCCAGATGGCCAGCGGAATCAGCACGCAGGCTTCATACCAGTCCTTCAGCCGTCAGATCGGGTCGCTCTCCCTGGGAACCTTGACCGCCTGGGATGATCAGGAATGGGCCCGTCGCATTCTTGCTCATGCGTCAGGGTACTTTGTGGATGATATCGCGCAGACCTCCCTGCTTGAAGCCCTGATGGATCAATATGGTGATGATGCGCCCAGGAAGATTGGCGAGAAGTTCGACCGCCTGGTGCGCTTCTGCCATCCCTTCTGGCAATACGATGCCAACAGCGGCATACAGGGGCAGGAAGGCAAGAGCATCATCGGCTTGGAGGATGAAAATTCCTCGCTCATCCCGGAAAATTACCGCGCAGACCCGCAGTACGAGATCAAGTCGACTGGTTTCAAGCATCGCATTGATTTTGCCCGCGTTCAGCATGGTTTGCCAGCTTTTCTGTTGCACGACATGCCAGATTACAAATCCTACTACGACCAAAAACGCAAAGGGATCGACCCGTTGCACATTTTCCCGGAGGCCTATACCGCGGAAGAGGTTATTCCTGAGGCCCACAAGGAATTTCGCAATGTCTTTGCTGTGGCCGCGGCTTTTGGCTATATCGTCCAGGTTGGCAGCTACTACTACTTCGACCCCGAAAAAGAGTATTCGAAATCCAATATCCGCCCGGTGCGCGAGAACCGCCTGGAGCAGGGCCGGGAAAAAGCCGAGGATGCTTTCATCCAGCGCGGTGATTGGGTGCAGTGGGCAGATCAGTTGGTGGAGCGCGATATTGTCAACATGGGCAACCAGGCAGCCATCCGTCACCTGGATGAGGTAATTGCACAGTACAAACAGGGGCTTTCCAAGATGCCGCCGGATGGCGATCTGCGCCGCCAGATGGAAGAAGAGATCCGGGCCTTGATCGCTAAACAACAGCAGCTTGGCAAACTGTGAAAAGGAGGCGATCCCATGACCGAAAATTCTCGAATGCCCCTGCCCAGCCTGGCATTGACCGTTGGTGGGTTGGTCGGGCTGGCTGCTGCTGATGCCCAATCACTGTTCCTGCGCGGTGATCCCTGGCGGGGAAGCGCGGCCCGGTTTCTGATGCTCGAATTCGCGCAGAATGGCACGCCATCCATTGCGCCCCTGCTGGTTAGAAAACGCGCGGCCAAAGCGCCAGTCACCAGCCGCAGGCAGGCGTTCACCGGTGTGGTAGCAGCAGCGCGGGACGTGCGCGCAGCGCTTGAGCAGGTAATCCACGATCTGCGGGCTCATGAGCGCCTGGTGCAAGCCGGATTGGATGATCGCGCCATGGTCCCGCTACAGGTGATACTCCTGGCCGACCTGTGCGCGCCAGAATCGGCGGCAATCTTCCCGACGCTGTCGCTTGTGCAATCCATGCTGGCGCGCGAGCCATATTGTCAGATCAGTTTGCTGTTATCTACAGCTTGTTTTGCGCAGGGTAAGGATCAGGATGAGGCCCAGGCCTGTCTGTGTGCCGGTTTGGAGGATTTGCAAGCTTTTCTCGATGGAACCGACTTGGCGCGCGAACAGGTCGCCCGAGCCATGGGGTTGGCGGGTGTCCCTGTAATGCAGCCGCAGGTTTACCTGTTTGATCGGTACAAAGACGGCGCCTGGGAAGTGAAGGATGCGAGTGAACTGCGTGTGATCATGGGTAACATGCTCCTCGCATTGCTTACCAGCGAACTGGGGCTTCACCTAGACCCGGGACTGGGGGTTTCTGAAGCCCCAGTGTTCAGCAGCGCGGGCGCCAATGCGCTGGTCTTCGACCCATCCAGGGCAATCGAACACTGTGCGCACCGTTTTGCGGCTAAAACGATTGAAAATGAGTTCCTCGCGACCGCCGCAGCGCCAGCCCATGTGATCCGCGAAGCTGCCCAGACGATTGCCGGGGCGCTTGGCGATGAGCGCGACTGGCTGAAGCACCTGATGGACGCAACACCCTGTTCCATGCGTGTGGGCGAGGCACCCGAACTGGATGTGCATTTCGGTGACCTGTCCTTTGAAAACCTGCCAGTGGATGAGTGGTCGTATGCCATTCACGGGCATGCTTGTTACTTTGGCAGCGTTACCCTGCCGGCCGCCCGCCAGACGCTTGGGATGAACGCCAAAACCCTCCTGCGCAAGGTACTTGGCGCGCAGGCTGACCTGATAGAGTCGCTGCCCCTGCATGCCACGCTGTATCCTGGCGGGCTGGATGCCGCCCAAAAGGTAATGCAAGCGGTTCAGGAAATGATACAGGATATCATGCGCCGCTTCCCGGTCTGGGATGTGGAAGATCGCGCCCGCGAAGATATGCTGCAGCAGAATTTTGAGGCAGCCCTCAAGATGCTGGATGATGCCGTCGAGGCCCTGCCGCAGCCGCCACACTGGGTGCGCCTGTTGCCACTTTCACTCAGTCGCCTGGTGCGCTTCATTTTTGATCTGCTCTACCTCAGGCGCGAGTACGCCAACCTGGTCGCTTTGCGTCAGGCAGCCATCCGAATCTTGGAGAATAAATGCGCGCTGCTTCTGGAACGCGACGCCCGTGTGCAGGTGGATATGCTTTGCCAGCAGTTGCTCGAGTCGTTTTCACAAGCCGCACAGGATTTCCAGGGTGTGCATGCAGTATTCGCCGGGTTGGTTCATAGCTGCGCCAAAAATGCAGAAAAGATGGATCTCGCCCAATCCGTGTTTCGCCAGAATGCACTGGATGCCGCCATGCTGCAATGGATCGAGGCGCGCTGGCGGCTGCCGGATGAAACGGTGCGCATGATGTTACTGGACGAGCGTGAACTGCTGACCGGATGGCGGGAAGCTGATTCCCGCAAAATTGAGACCGGAATATTGAACATCGGGCGTGAAATGTACCAACCGGTCTGGCAGCTGACCCTGGATGAGATCCTGGCTGGCCATGCTGAAACAGAATTGCAGCCTGTTTGGGGCGCCATGACGCAAGGCGCCATGCCGTTGATCCGGCCTGATTTCGACCATGCGGGCGGGGGCGGGCAGTCCTTTCAGGCGCAATACTTCCTGTGCCAAAGCCTGCGTACCACGCCCTTCGCCCCGTTCCTGCGTGCGCCATTGGCCAACTGGGAGCCACTGCCAACTGGAGAACCGTATATGGCCATGTGCGTGCGCGTGCGGTTGGGGTTGTCGCGCCTTTCACTGGAGCATGTCTGGCAGCGCGGCAGGTTGGACTTGGAACGATTGCCCGAGGCGAGTCGTGCTGCGTTGCAAATCTTCGGACCTCACCAGGAGGTGATGGAATGATGCCCTGGCTGCCTTCTTTTGGATTTCCCCAACAGGTGTGGGTGCATACCGACGGAGCCATCCGCCCTGAGAAGGGAATCAGTGGTGTTTCGGTGGTTGTGCGCGATGCGAGCGGCAAAATCAAGGCATTATGGGCACGCCGTACCGGGCGCATGACCTGCAACGAGGCCGAGTATGCCGCGGCCATCCTGGCCCTGGAAGAACTTCTGCGCATGGGTGTTGCGGAAGTGCGCCTGTTCAGTGACAGTCAGGTGCTGGTGCACCAGATGACCGGCGTTGCATCGGCCCAGGCCCCGGCACTTAAGCAGGCCCAGGCGCGGCTGAGGTCCCTGGTCGTCCGGTTTGAGCAGGTTAAGTTCCAGCATGTTCCCCGTGAGCAAAATCGTCTGGCAGATGCATTGGCCAACGAGGCCGCCGATGGAAAGGAGGAATTTTATGGATGAGACGTTGATCGAACCTGGTGGGCGCATTCCACGTCACCGTGTGGTGGCTGTCGGCAGGTGGGACTCTGCCCCCATTCGGCGAGCGGTGCGCCGCGCCAAAAGTGAAGGACGGCTGATTGACCTCACCTACGGGCACGCCTGCCGCTGGGTGTATTTCCTGGATACGGGTCATGTGGCCCTGGGTGCGATGGATGTTGAAGAAGATGCGTTTCACCGCTAGACAACAGTTTCAGTAAATGCAAGAAGGAGGTGCAAAATGACCGAGCGATTGATGGAACAGATTGCAGCACCGGAAAACCTGCTGGCCGCCTGGCGTGCAGTGCGGGGCAACATTCCCAAATACCGCCGCCAGCGCGCAACTGGACCAGATGGCGTGAGCCTGGAAGAATTTGAGCGTGACCTGCAGCCACAACTATCGGCCCTGCGCGACATGCTGTTGAGCGGGCGTTATTACCCCACGCCGCCGGCCCGTTTCAAAATGCCCAAGCGCAGCGGCGGCGAGCGCGTCATTGCGGTGCTGGCGGTGCGCGAGCGCGTGGCCCAACGGGCCGCCCAGCAGGTATTGGAACCGCTCTGGGAGCCGGAGTTCCTGCCGTGCAGTTTTGGCTTTCGTCCCGGTTCATCCATTGAACAGGCGGTGTCGTACGTCAACGACTATCGCCAGCATGGTGAACGCTGGGTGGTGGATGGAGATATCGCGACCTGCTTCGACAGCATGGATCACGACCTGCTCATGACGCGGGTTGCGGACCGGGTGGCCGACCGGCGCGTGCAGCGCCTGGTACAAAACTGGCTGGATTCCGGGCTGATGCAGTCTGGTTTGCCCAATGACACCGACCCGCAGGCGGCCATCAGCGCACACAAGCGCCGCGCGTTTGTGCAGCAGGGAATGAACTGGGTGTTGGAGACCATCACTGGCGAACCACTCGACAGCCCGGAGGATTACCCGGATGAAGGTTACGCTGAAGACCGCCCCGGGCTCTTCCGCCCGGTGTCTTCGCCGCGTCAATATGCCGGGTTGCTGGCGCGCCGCACCCTCATTGGCGGCATAATGATGGGTTCCAGCCTGATACGTCCGCATGCCGAGCGGGCGGCCTCGTACACTGTGCGTGCCCTGCGCGGGCTGGCAGGCACCCTGGCCGGAAGAAGGTTGCTGCGCAGCGGGTCACTACTGACAGGCGGACTGGCGGGCGCGGCAGCGGTGGCCGCCCTGGCCGCCTACCTGATGAACCGGCGCGCCGGGCCGGCCCCGGTGGGCGTATTGCAGGGCAGCCCGCTTTCGCCGTTATTTGCCAATGTGTACCTGCATCCTTTCGATTCTGCGCTCACCAGTCACGGACTGCACCTGGCCCGCTTTGCGGATGACTGGGTGATCACCTCACCCGGGCAGGAGCATGCCGAGCGCTCCTACAACGAAGCCCTGCGCGCCCTGGCCAAAATCCGGCTCAAGATCAATCCGCAAAAAACGCGCATTTTGCCGCCCGAAGAAAAACTGGAGTGGCTGGGTGTGGTCATTCCCTGAAAAAGGAGTCTTCTATGTCCACCTTGTATGTTACCGAACCTGGAACACGCGTGCACAAAGACAGCGACCGGCTGGTCGTTAAACGTGGCGATGAAGTCTTGGATGAAGTGCCGATCCTAAAAGTGGAGCAGGTAGTGCTGATGGGGCGCGGCGTCAGTGTAAGCACGGCTGCCCTGCATGCCCTGGTGCGGCGCGGTGTGGATGTGGTTTACCTGAGCGGTGCGGGCGGTTTCGTCTCGCGCATGGTTGGCAAAGAGCATAAACACAGCCGCCTGCGCCACCAACAGGCCCTGGCCGTGGCAGACGACGTGTTCTGCCTGAAGACGGCTATTGCCATTGTGCGCGGCAAGGTTACCAACCAGCGCGTGTTGGTGCGCCGCCATAGCGAGGGCAGCCCGTGGGCGCGCGCTGCCTTGCGCGGCATGGAAGCCATGTACCAGCGCGCTGAAACTGCCCGCACGTTGGATGAAGCCCGCGGTTTTGAGGGACAAGGCGCCAAGGAGTATTTTGGTTTGTTCCGCCAGCTGCTCAGCCCGCCGGTGGATGGCAAGACCTGGGGTTTTGAGCGCCGCGCTTACTACCCGCCCACCGACCCGGTCAATGCCTTGCTCTCTTTCACCTACTCGTTGCTGCTGCGCGATGTAACCACCGCCTGCCAGCGTATTGGGCTTGACCCCTACCTGGGTTTTTTTCACGCCATTGATTACGGGCGGCCTTCAATGGCGCTGGATTTGATGGAAGAATTTCGGCCCATTATGGCCGATTCGGTGGTGCTGGAGGCTGTCAACCGCCCGTATGTGGGGCTGGCCGATTTCGAGATCGTGGACTTGAGCGAGGAGGAAGCCGAACGCCCCGATGACGAGGAACCGCGCAGCAGCACCCAGGCGGTATACCTGGCCCAGGGCGGGCGGGAAAAGATCATCCAGCTCTACGAGACGCGCGTCAACGAAACCAGTTTTGCCTCATCGGAAGGCGACCAGGTTTCGTACCGCTTTATCTTCCAGCTCCAGGCCGAGCGGATGGCGCGCTACATTTTGGGCGAAACGCAATATTACCAGCCGTTTACGGTGCGGTAATATTTGCCCCCTGGTTCTCTTACGTTTCTGAATACGCTGCCAGCGAATAGTAACCGCAGAGACGCGAAGAACGCCATGAAAACACAAGAACCCCCGCACTTTTGCGTCTCTGCGGTGAAAAACTGGTTGATGTTTTACCGAATCTGTTTGTGAAGTGACCGGGAGAGGTGAGTCCCGCGAGGTGACCTATGCCTGCCAGGCAATTCATGGTGGTCAGTTACGATATTGCCTCCGACAGCCGCCGCCGCAAGGTGATGAAGGCCATGGAGGGTTATGGCCAGCGCGTGCAGTACAGTGTCTTTGAATGCCTGCTGAAACCTGCCGAGATTGTGGAGATGAAACGCAAACTGCGCCGCCTGGTAGGGCGCGATGACAGCGTGCGCTTTTATAGCATCAGCGCTGATGATGTGCCGCGCATCGCGTTCCTGGGTGGCGGCGATGTCACCCGCGACCGGGTTTTCATTATGCACTGACCGTTCCGGGTATCTCCATGCGGTCCAGGCGGAACACGCGGTTGCCCTTGCGTGTGTGGCAGTATGCTGTCAGGTAGGTGTACCCGCCGCGTTCTTCCATAAGCAGTGGGGTAATGTGGCGGGTTTCAGACCGGGCGGCGTTGGGCGCCAGGTAGTGCATCTCAAAAGCGGCTTGCTGGCGGATGGCCCGGGCGATAAACTCCCGTGCGGGCAGGGGCACCCCCAGCGGCTGGAGCGGTGCGCGCGTAAAGTGTGTGCGCCGGGCTTTGGGCGCAGGGGAATCTTCGTCTGGTGTGGGCAGGTGGGCGTGTATGCCGCGCCGCTGCAGCAGGCACAGCAGGCGGCCGGCATCCTGTGCTTTGACCAGTACATGCCGGGGGGAAAGCACACGTTCGAGGTAAGGGCGTGCAAATTCAGAGCGGCGCACCTGGCGCAGTTCACCCGGGTTGGAAAACTCGATGAGCATGCCCTGGCTGACCTGCAGGCTGGGTTGGCCGAGAATGCCTGCGCGCAGCTCCGGCGGCAGGGGCGCGCCTGTGCCTTCTTCCAGGATGGCAATCAAATCTTGCGGTTCGCCGCGCTGGGCGGCCAGGCGCAGGGATACGGCATCCAGCGGGTATGCGAGCGCGGCGCCGGGGTCCAGGAATTGTTCAAGCCGCCAAAGGAGCGCCCACTTGACCGGGTGGGGAATGGTGAGGGTTTGTGCGCATAACTGCCATGGCGCTGTTGGCGCGGGTGTAAGTGGCATGCGCAAACCCAGCACCATTTCTCCCCAGGATGAAAGCCGTCCTGCTTCCGGGGCGCAGATCCCCAGTATGGTCAGGATCGGAAAGTCTCTTTGATCTGAGGGGAGCAGGGCGTGACCCCGCCGAAGCCGTTGGATGATTCTTTTGCGCAGCTGCCGGTTTTTGCCATGCTGCGGGGTGGTTTGCCAGGCCCGAAGTACATGGCGGTGCTGGTCGGCCGGCTGCCAGCCCAGCCATTGGTAAAATAAGGGGGCGGGTTGCAGATGGTCTGTGAGCAGGTGGGCGGCGCGCAGCACCGCCAGCCAGGCGTGAATGCGCGGCCGCAACGCGACCTGCAAACGCTGCAGGCGCGGCGCAATGCGGCCAGGTTGCACATTATGTCGTAACAATGAGACGATTGTAAAGATGAGCCAGGTGGCGGTCATAACATTATTCTACGCCCGGGGCAAGCGTTCTGCAACCCGGTCACTTTGTGAGGAAATTCGCATGGTGACGATTACTGTTCGCAAAAACCGCTCGCATGTCAAAAAGGGAGTTGCGGCGCGCTGGCGTGTGGTGCGGGGATGCACCAACTGGCATTCGGGATGAGGTTTGGCGGGTTTTTCGGGTTGGTACACCCGAGGTTCGCACGGCTGGTACAACTGAGCGCAGGGTTGTGCTAAAATGATGAAAAGCGAGAAATAACGCAATTTTTTAGGGAGGGGCTTTGCCCCCCTATGCTTCTTCGGAAGATGGAAACCATCAGGCATATTACCCTCGCCAATCTCCCAGCGGGGCTTTGCCCCCCTATGCTTCTTCGGAAGATGGAAACTCCCAAGCACGCCGATGATGCGCGGCAGCTGCTCGGGCTTTGCCCCCCT
>DAOUAP010000020.1:0-38303 GCA_034433165.1 Anaerolineales bacterium
CCTGCCCGGGGGGGTATCCCCCGCCGGGAAGGCGCCTGGCATCCGTTTATCGGCTTCCCCATCCGCTCCTGCATCGGTTTCCCCAATCGCTGCCGCGCGCGCATCCTGCTCCAGCGCCCATAATAAGGCCCCTTCCCGCTTCAATAGCGCGGCCAGGTCCAGTGCGTTGCGGGCATATTCCCATGCCACGCTTTCTTCTGCGCCGAGTGCTGTTTTGCGCACTGCTTTGGTCTCAGGCGTAGGGGTGATGCCGCACAGGAGCAATTTCCCCACACCCAACCCGTCTGCCGTGCGGAACATGGCGCCCACATTCCAGGCAGAGCGCACATTATCGAGCAACGCCTCCAGCTTCATCGCCGGTTGGCTTGGCGGCAAAACAGGCTCCGGGTCGAGCGCGCGGGTCAGCGCCACCCGGGTGGGGCCCAGGCAGGCGGGACAGCGTTCCCCAAACGGATGATTCGCGGTCAGCGGGTAGCGTAATCCACAAGATGGGTTTTGGCACGTGCGTATTTGATAACTGGAAGGTGGCATGACAGGCATTAAACCACATTTTTGCCTGCCGGAAACATGCGTCTGATGTAAAATAACTACACTATATGCACCAGCTTGTTCCCCACTTCATTCTCGAAAAGTACAATGCCGGCGAATTTCGCGGCGATCTGACGGTGGCAGTCCTGTTTGCGGACCTGACCGGTTTTTCCTCCATGTCCGATGCGCTGGCCCGGCACGGGCACTACGGCTCCGAAATGCTGGCGGCCGTCATGCGCCCGGTGTTCGAACCACTGGTGCACAACGTGTATGCCCAGCGCGGCTTCGTGGTGGGGTATGCCGGCGATTCCTTGACAGCGGTTTTCATTGACGATGACGGGCAGGCCTCCCTGCGCTGCGCCTCTGCCGCCGAAGCGATCCGCAGGCATTTTGTCGAACATCCACAGCAATCCACCTCTTTTGGCGTGTTCCCGATTGCCGTCAAACTTGGTTTGGCTTATGGAGAAACGATATGGGAGGTCTACCGCTCGGCCGATGGACGCCAGGCGACCTTTGGTTTTCGCGGGCCCGCCATGGATGCAGCCGCACATGCTGAACACCATGCCCGCCCGGGTGAGGCCTGGCTGGATGCCGAATTCTACCGACAGGTGTTCGGCTGGGCGCACGCCACGTTTAATGACGGCGCCTGGCGGTTGGAATCCTTCACGGCTTTGCGCCCGGATCAATCCCTGCCGGACCTGGCTGCATTACCGCAGGATGGGCTTGCCGCTTTTTTTGCGCCGGTCATCATCGATCTATCCCAGCGCGGCGAATTTCGACCCATCGTCAACGTGTTTATTGACCTGCGCCCCCCACAGTTGCAGGATGACACAGTGGCGCGGTTTATGCGGGCGGTGTTTGCCCTGCAGGGGCGCTATGGCGGGTTCTTCCTGCGCCCCGATTTTGGCGACAAGGGTATCAACCTGCTCATTTTTTGGGGAGCGCCTGTGGCCCACGAGAACGATATCGAGCGGGCCCTTAACTTCCTGCTGGATTTGCGAAAAGAAACCGACATTCCATTTTCCGCGGGCGTGAGCTACCGCCTGGCGTATGCCGGGTTTGTTGGCGCCACCCTGCGCGAAGATTACACCGGTTATGGTTGGGGAATTTCGCTGGCTGCGCGTATGATGAAATCGGCTGTTACTGGCGAAATTTGGGTCGACGGCGAAGTGGCGCAGCGTGAAGCTAAATTGTTCAACTTCAGCGATCCGGTCGAGCACGGGTTCAAAGGGTTTGCTACCCCGCAAAAAATATATTTGCTGCAAGGCCGCCGCGAAGCGGGTGAGCAGGTTTTTACCGGCCGGTTTTCCGGCCGCGCCAACGAGTTGGCGCGCCTGCAGACCTTCATGGCGCCCGTCTGGCAGGGACTTCCGGCCGGCATGCTGGTGATTACCGGGGATGCAGGCGTGGGAAAAAGCCGCCTGATCCATGAATTTGTCAGCTCCGATTCCTTCAGGTCCACCGGCGCAGTGCTGGCCGTCTGCCAGTCCGACGAGATTGTCCGCCAGGCCTTCAACCCATTCCGTTACTGGTTGCAGCGCCGTTTTGGCATATCGGCCGACCGCATACCGGCAGAAAATCTGTTTGTCTTCCTGGCGCAGGTGGAACACATTGCCTCCGAAATATCCAACCAGCCTTTACGCGACGAGCTTTTGCGCACCCGGTCGGTTTTGGCGGCCCTGCTCGACCTGTACTGGGAAGGGTCATTGTACAGCCAGTTGGATGCCCAGGGGCGTTATGAAAACACGCTGATTGCGTTGGGGGTGCTGATCCGCTGCCTGGGGCTTAAAGCGCCGCTGGTCTTCATCATTGAAGATCTCCAGTGGTTGGATGATGACTCACGCGCATTCCTGCCGTACCTGCTGCGCCTGCTGGATCAGGATGGCACCCAGCCCGTACCGGTCGCCTTCCTGTGCACAGCGCGACCCGAGGGCGCATCCCTGCCAGCGGCGGACCCCGGCCTGCTGCATGAATTGGTTCTGGGTGGACTCGACCGCGCCGCACTCGCCGGGCTGGCTGCGGAAAAACTTGACGGGCAGGTTTCCGAGCCGCTGGTCGATTTTCTTGAAAAACGGGCTGAGGGCAACCCATTTTTCGTAGAACAATCGCTGCAATACCTGTGCGAAGGACAATACCTCAGCCTGCAAGGGGGTGTGTATACCATCGCGGATCTCGACCAGGTGGAAATGCTTTCGACCGATATACAATCTATCCTGGTAGCCCGCCTGGACCGGCTTTCCAAACAGGTTCGCGATGTCGTCCAGACGGCAGCCGTGCTTGGGCGCGAATTCGAACTGCGCCTGCTGCTGCGCATGCTCGCTGGGCAATACGCACCGGGCTTGGTCAGTCATCCCGAAACGGCTGACATCTGGGTGCCGCTTAGCGAGATTCGCTACATTTTCAGGCACGCGCTCATGCGCGATGCCGCCTATAGCATGCAGTTACGCTCGCGCCAGCGTGAGCTGCATGCCCTGGCTGTCGAAGCCATGGAAGTCCTCTTTTCCGCCAATCTGGCGCCTTTCTATGCCGAGCTGGCCCACCATGCCGAGCGCGCCTTTTTATCAGGGAAAGCCGTCATCTACCTGCACAGGGCAGGCAGGCAGGCTTTTGAGGCGTTCCAGCTTAACCAGTCTGTCCAATACCTTTCCCGCGCGCTGCACCTTGCCGACCCGGCTGACCTGCCTCTGCTATTTGACCTGCATCGCCAGCGCAGTAACGCCTACTCATACCTGGGAGACCGCGAGCGCGAAGCCAGCGATCTGGACAGTATGGCAGACCTGGCTGAACGTTTGGACACGAATTCATATCGCTTGCAGGCCGAAACCAGCCGAATAAATCTTTACAACAAACTCGGGCATTGGCAATCCATTTTGGATGCGGCCGTTTCTGCCACGGCATTGGCGGTGTCACTGGGTGATATCGACGCAGAAATGGACATCAACAATGTTCAAGTATTGGCGCTCATGCGCCTCGGGCGGTTGGACGATGCCCTGTCCCTGGGTAGGCGCGCCCTGGCGCGTGCTGCGACTCATGCGCATGATGCCCTGGAAGAGGCCCACCTGCTCAATTCACTCGGGCTGGTTTGTTCAGAGCGGCTCGACCGTGCCGAAGCAACCCGCTATTTTGAGCGTGCCGGAATGATCGGGCGGCAGAACGGGTACCTCTACATTCAGGCACAGGTGCTCAATAATTTGGCCGCCCTATACGCGCAAAACGGAGACTACATCACAAGCCGGGACTATTTTAGGCAAGCCTATGAACTGGCCCGCGAAATGGGCCAGCGCGCCGGGCAGGGGCTGGTGCTTGGCAACCTGGGATGGATTTCCGGACTGCTGGGCGATTACCAGGTTGCGCTCACGTACCACACTCAGGCCATGGTCATCTCACGCGAAGTCAACGACCGCTTGGCCATGGCCAATACCTGTACTAATCTTTGCGCGGTTTCCGGGTACCTGGGCCGCCTTCAGCAAGCCATCACTTATGGGCTCGAAGGATTGGATCTCGCCCGATCGCTGGATGACCCCTCCAGCGCAGCCTGGGCGCATTTGTTCCTTGGATACGCCTACTTTTATGATGGGCAAACCCAGGCGGCGCGCGATGCTTTTTCGGCTGCGGTCGACATCCGTAGCGAACTGGGCCAACCTGCCCTGTGCATTGAACCCCTGGCCGGGTTGGCGGAAGTGGAACTGGCGGCTGGCAACCCTGGCGCCGCCCGGCAACATGTCGAAGTCATCCTGGCGTACGGCGGTTCCCTCATGGGTGCCGAAGAACCGTTGCGGGTTATCCTGGCGTGTTACAACGTGCTGGACGCGCTGTCAGACCCGCGTACCCGCGCCATCATCCAGCAAGGCCGCGTCATTCTCGAAGAGAGCTTTGCCACGATAAAAGACGAAACAACCCAGCGCATGGTGATCGAAAATGTGCCATGGCGCCGGGCTGTGCGTGATATTTCTGAACTGATGGGTGCTTCTTAACCTTTGCCGCCCCACCCCAAACTGGGATCGCCAACGTTCAGCGAAATGTCGATCCACCCCTCTGGGAGAGGAATGGGCGTTTGTTGATATGCCAGCACATTGACGCCATCAAAGTAAACCAGCGACATGCCCGGTCGGTCTTTCAACTGAACGTGATAGGTGACACCGTTCAGGTAATCATCGTCCGCTTTTTTGATCCAAAAATTATTCACCCACACAATATCCGTCACACCAGCTCCGCTGGTGGGCAGGCCAACCACGCTCAACTTGTCGATTCTTGCCGCCTTACTCGCATCATCCTCCGTCTCAAAAAGCAGGACAATGGTTTCTTCACTCGCGGCGCTCGGTTCGATGGTAAATTGTTTTTTATCCAGCTTGCTGGGTTTGACTTTATCCTTAAGGGGCTTTTTTACATAAGCCATAGCTTTCTCCTTGATAATAGTTAGTTGCTGCTATTATAGGACATTTCATACCCAATTACTACACCCACTTTTCTTGCCAAAGATGCATGACGACTATAGTGAACCGATGGTCTCGCTACGCTGCACTCACTGAGAAATTGATAGCTGCCAATTGGCAAACTGGTGGCTATGATTAGTGGGAAATTGTCCCCGCGGCGAGATATAATTGATTAAGGAAACAAGGTTCAGGTTAGAGATTTTCGGCTCTATCGTTTTGGTGGGAAAACGTATTGGGGCGACCCGTCAAGCGTGAGAAACCACTCATTTATGCCGGAGTTTCTTCAAAAAAAACGCCCAGTTATACCCTGGCAGGTCGCCCTTGCCGCACCATCCCGTTAAAAATGGGAGAACCAAATTTTCTGCCAGAAAAAATTGCGCGTAAACATAAACAGGTGTAAGGAGGTAAAGATGTCTGAGGCAGTTGCTCAATCACTTCAATCGTGGCGCAAGATCCTTGCGCAATACCAAAGCCCCGATTCGTGGCGAAGTTGGTGGCAGGTCATCAATTCCGTTGTACCATTCCTGGCTTTGTGGGTGGCCATGTATTTCAGCCTGTCGGTTTCTTACTGGCTCACCTTGGTCCTCTCCCTTCCAACCGCCGGGTTCACGGTGCGCATTTTCATCCTCTTTCACGATTGCGGGCACGGTTCATTCTTCAAATCACAAAAGTTGAATGATTTGCTGGGTTTCATCACGGGTGTGCTGACATTTACGCCATACTTCGAATGGAAACACAACCACGCCATCCATCACGCCACTGCCGGTAACCTGGATAAGCGTGGTGTGGGCGATGTGCTCACCCTGACCGTGGAAGAGTACCTGGCGCTGCCGTGGTGGAAAAAGGTGGGCTACCGCATCCTGCGCAACCCGCTCATCCTCTTTACCATTGGGTCTTTCATCGTGTTTGCCGTAACGCATCGCTTTTGGGGACCGGGCGCAGGCAAGCGCGAGCGGGCCAGTGTCATCTGGACCAACCTGGTGCTGGCGGCAGTTTTTGCGCCACTTATGCTTTGGCTTGGATGGCGCGAGGTGCTGCTGGTGCAATTGCCAATCCTGTTCTTTGCTTCATCGGCCGGGGTGTGGCTGTTCTATGTCCAGCACAACTTTGAAGGCACGTACTGGGAACGCAAAGATAATTGGGATTTCCTGAAAGCCGGACTGGAAGGCAGCTCCTTCTACAAGCTTCCGGCAGTGTTCAACTGGTTCACCGGCAATATTGGTTTCCATCACATCCATCACCTTGCGCCCAAGATCCCCAACTACAAACTGTCCTGGGCGCACAGGGAAAACCCCGTGTTCCAGGTCGAACCGCTCACCATCCGCAAAAGCCTCAAGTCGCTTGGCTTTCGCCTGTGGGATGAGCAGGATAAATGTATGGTTGGTTACAGTGCGGTGAAAGTCTATCGAAAGCACCAATCTCGCGGTAGTGATTAGACCGCTCCGGAAACATGCATGCCAGAGGGCGGGTTGCCCGCCCTCTGGCGTTTAAGGAAACCATTTGCGGCCATGATCAAACTCATTGCAATCGACCTGGATGGCACCCTGTTCAACTCAAGCCATCAGGTCTCGGATGTCAACAAACAGGCTGTGCAGCGCGCACTTGATGCCGGCATCCAGCCAGTCATCGTCACCGGGCGCGGGCGGCGCGGCGTGGAAACCGCCCTGGATATGCTCGCGCTCGACCTGCCCTATGTTTGCTCGGCGGGCGCGCTGGTCTGCGCGGGCCGGGCACAGGATGGGCTGCGTATCATCTCTGCCCGCACCTTCGACCGCATCGCGGAACTGATCCCGCTGATCGATTACGCGCGCCGAACCGGGGTGGGACTGATAGCCGATACCCCCACCGGAAACTTCTGGTTTGGCGAGGATGCGCTCGGCGACAGCCTCGACCCGCTTACGGCGGTCTACGCTTACGAGAGCCACCGCTCGCTTGCGCCCGAGCGCGAGTTCGCGCGGCCGCTGCTCAAGATCACCGTGGTGGCCGGGCCGGAGTCGATGCGCGAGGTGGAACAGCTGATCGACACTTTTGCGCCATCCCTGCAGCACACTTTTGCGGGCATGCAATATCTGGATATCACCGCCCGTGGCGTGGACAAATGTTCCGCGCTGCAAATAATAGCCCGCCACCTGGGCGTCACCGCCGATGAGTCCGCCGCCATTGGCGACCAGCCCATCGACATCCCCATGCTGCGCTGCGCGGGCGTTTCTGCGGCCATGGAAAACGCCCCCGAACCGGTGCAGGCCGCGGCTCAGATGGTCGTCCCCTCAAATGACGAGGATGGCGTGGCCTGGTTCATCGACCGGCTGCTTTCCGGCCGGCATTGAAGTTTCTGCCGCGTGGGGCTATAATAAATTAACCATAGCAAGGAGTTGATTTTATGACCGAACAAACCGAAGGCAAGCACAAGCCCCACGAGAGCCACATTCCCGAAGATGTGCGCAAGCATATGCGTGCGGCCCATGATGAAATGCGCAAGAGCGTCGAGACGCTTTTACCGCCCGGTTTCCGCGAGCATCACCGCAAGGCTCGCAAGGAAGTGCTGATGGCCTGGCGAGGGATGATCGATCATGCCATCAAGCGCATTGACGAACACGAAAAGAAAGAATCTTGATTTCTTGGCGGTTAATCGAAAACCGCCCTGCCTGGCAGCAACCGGGCAGGGCGATTTTTTTTATTTCACACGGGCTACGGCCACGGGCGATGCCCGCGCGCAAAAAAGAGCGCCCATAATAACGGGATGAGCGAGACGCCCATCAGGGCCCGCCCCAGCCCCAGGTCGGCGCTGAGGACGATGGCCCCGGCCAGCAGCAGCGCGGTAAACGCCAGCACACCCGCCAGCCGGTTGACGGCCGCCTCTACATGCATCACCTGGCGGCTGACTTGCGGCACCTGTACTGAAAGGTTGCCGCGCTCCATGATGGCGAACACCCGGTCGGCGCGCCCCGGCAGGGCGGCCAGGGTTTGCACCACATTCCCGATCTCTTTCAGCCAGGTTTGCCAGTTGGAGGTGCCTTCATCGGTGATGAGTTTGTTGGCGTATGGGGCAATCTGTTCCCACAGGTTGAAGTTGGGGTCGAGCCCGGTGCACATGCCCGAGAGGATGGCCACCGAGCGCCCGAACATGAGCAGGTTCTGCGGCAGTTGGAATGGCATGCTGAACATTAACTCGCGGAACTGCAGGGCAAAACGGTGCATTTCGCCCACATCCACCTGGCGCAGTTCGCTCATCGATTTGCCCCAGAAGCGGTCGAAGATCTGCGCCCCGGCCATTTCTATCAGCTTCAGGTCGGCGCCAGGCAGCAGCACGTTAAGCATCTGGTAGGCGCGCACCACCCGCCCGGCATCGCGCAGCCCCACGCCAATTACCACTTCGCGCAGGCCCACGCGCAGGTTTTCGGGCATGCGCCCCACCATGCCGAAATCCACGAAGGTCAGTTTCCAGCCCTGCCGCCCATCTTCGTTCACCGTGGTGGGGGTGATGAACAGGTTGCCAGGGTGCGGGTCGGCGTGAAAGAAGCCGTCTTCGAAGATCTGTTTCAGGTAGGTTTGGAGCAGCACGCGCGCCACTTCGCCCCGGTCGATGCCGGCTGCGCTGATGGCCTCGTAATCGCCGATCTTGATGGCCAGCACGTTTTCCAGCGTCAGCACCCGGCGGGTGGTATGCGACCACACCACGATGGGCACATGCACGCGCGGGTCATCCTTGAAGTTGGCGCTGAAGGTCTCGGCGTTGCGTCCCTCGGACAGGTAGTCGATCTCCCCGTAGGTGGTCTCTGCAAATTCTTTCACCAGGGCGTGTGTGTCGGCCCGCTCGCGGATGGGTTTGTATTTTTCCAGCCAGCCGGCCACCTGGCGCAGGGCGCGCAGGTCCACTTCCACAATCGCCTCGATGTGCGGGCGCTGCACTTTGACCACCACCTCGCTAAAACCATGGATGGCAGCGTCTTCATCGCGCAGGCGGGCGCGGTGCACCTGCCCCAGCGAGGCGGCCGCCATGGGCGTTTCGTCGAACCAGGCAAAGCGCTCGTCCAGCCGGGCGCCCAGTTCGGCTTCAGCTTTGGTGCGGATGTCTGCG
Source organism: Anaerolineales bacterium (assembly GCA_034433165.1). Taxonomy (GTDB): domain Bacteria; phylum Chloroflexota; class Anaerolineae; order Anaerolineales; family Villigracilaceae; genus DAOUAP01. The sequence continues at coordinate 9,040 of DAOUAP010000020.1, forward strand.
AACGCCTCGGCGGGCACCTCGTCCTGGAGGTCGGACAACGCCTCGGTGATCTCCGGCGGCAACACATCCAACCGCGCTGAGAGGAACTGCCCGACCTTGATCATCAGCCCGCCCAGGCGGATGGCCAGCGCCCGGAAGCGGACGGCCGTGCGCTGCAGGCGGCCGGGCCGGGTACGGGTGCTCAGGCCACGCAGCCCGATTTTTGGCAGGATGATCTCCCAGAAAATGTACGAGAGTGTGACGCGCCCAAAAAAAAGAATGATGCGCCAGTAACGCGCGCGCAGGTTTGGTGTATGCATGGCTCGATTGTATCACCGGGGGTGGGGAAATTTTCGGGGCGGAGTCACCTCCGTCCCGCGGGTTAGGGCGCAATGCCGCGCCGGGCGGCTTCTTCGCGCAGGGACAGGATCACCTTTTTGAGGTCCAGCCCTTCGGCGCAGGCGCGCGGGGCTTTTTGCAGCACGTCGTCAGACCACACGGTGCGGCAGGAGAGGCATTCCTCATCGTTCATTACGGCCATTTGGATGATGCTGCCCAGCGGCACATCCAATTCCGGGGAGGTTACTTCGCAGTCCAGGCAGCCGGCGCAACGCGAGATGCTCTGCCCGGTGGCGTCTTTGACGACTCGGCGTAGGTTCGGCATGGTTATCGGAAGCCGGCTGCGGGTGGCGGCGGCTTAGAATTCCTGGTTGTGCGGCTTGAGGTAGAGGGTCATCAGCGCTACGTCGCAGGTTTCGCCATCCGGGAGCATGAAGAAATCTTCCAAAAGGCATTTGGATGTGAAGCCCATCTCTTCGAAGGCGCGCACGACCTTGGTCTTTTCGGCGATGACTTCGGCGATGATGATACGCACATCCTGTTTGCGGGCCATGTCGATCATGGCGCGGGTCATTTTCATGCCGAGGCCGCGCTGGCGGTAGTCTTTGGCCAGGAAGAGGCGGTATTCTGCGATATGGCGCTTGGGCCCTTGGAAGAAGCGCAGCGAGGCCGAGCCGACCACGCGGTCTTTGACGACGGCCATGAGCGGCAGGACGTGGCTGTAATCCAGGTTGTCGCACCAGGCGCGCACCACGGCCGGGTCTTTGACGTTGTGGTGCATGTAGCGCATGTCGTCGTCGCTGACGTGGCTGTAGTATTCCACCAGGTTCTCGTAGTCATCTTTGACCATGGGGCGCAGCAACACGCGCACGCCGTCGCGCAGGGTGATGACATCACGGTGGGTTTCGATTTCTTTGACGAGCATTGGGCCTCCTGAGTGTTGCTACCCTGCCACGGGCATTTTGGGGGCGGGTTCGGCGGGCGGTTGGGGCGGCACGAAGTCTTCGGGCAGCAGCCCGGCTTCGGTGACGATGCGCGGGACGATATCTTCCCAGCCGACGGGCATGATGTGCAGGCCGTGGATGCCGGGTTTGCCCTTGATCTTTTCGATGATCTCGAGCGCAATCTTTACGCCTTCTTCCTGCGCGCCGCTGCGGGCTTCGGCTTCGTCCATGCGTCTGATGATGGCTTCGGGGACGAATACGCCCGGCACCTGCGTCATGTAGTGGGTCATTTTGGCGCTCTTGAGCGGGGTAATGCCGATCATGATGTACACTTTGTCGAGGATGTTGCGCTTTGCCAGTTCGTTGAGCCAGATCTCCATGCGGTCGGGGTCGTAGACCAGGTTGGTCTGGAAGAATTGCGCCCCGGCGTTGACCTTTTTGTGCTCGCGTATGGCCTGAAATTTGGGGTCTGAGGCAAAGGGGGCGGCCGCCGCGCCGAGGAAGAACTTGGGCGGGAATTTGATCTCGCGCCCGTCGAGGTAGTGGCCTTCATCGCGCATGCGCCGCAAGATCCAGACCATTTGGATGGCGTCGAGGTCGTTGATGTCCATGCGCCCGCGCGGGGTGGGGGCCAGCACGGGGCTGTCGCCGGTGACACACAGCACATTGCGCACGCCCATGGCGGTGGCGCCCAATATCTCGCCCTGCAGGCTGGCGCGGGTGCGGTCGCGGGCGGCGATCTGCATGACGGGTTCTGCGCCAGTCTCAATGGCGATCTTGGCGCAGGCCCAGCTGGTCATGCGCGGGGTGGCCGAGGCGTTGTCGGTGAAGTTGATGGCGGTGACGTAGGGCTTGACCAGTTTTATATTTTCGATGAGTTTTTTGGTGGACATGCTGAGGGGCGGGGCGATCTCGCAGGCTACCACGAACTTGCCAGATTTGAACTCGCGCTCCAGGTTCGACATGGGTTCGGTGTAGGCCGGGGCGTGGTACTGTGCGTCGCCCTGCCACCAGTCTGGCTGGCGCACGGTGCGGAAGACCATGTCCCAGGTTTTGTAGCGTTGCTCGCCGTGATCGAGTAGCAGGCTTTTGATCACTTTGCCGGTGCCGTTCTTGCGCACGCAGGCGGCCACATCTTTCCAGGTCTCTTCGCCCACCTTCTCCCAGTCGAGCGGGGGCAGCACTTCCATCAGCATTTCCTGGCGGCCCATCTTGAAGGCGCGCTCGTAAATCTTGTACCAGATGCACGGGCGGGTCTTGTCCACATAGCAGTGCTCGGGGGTCGAGCCGCCGCACGGGCCATTGCGCAGCCCTTTGGGACATTCCATGGGGCAGATGAAGGCCGTCTCTTGCAGCATACAGTTGCCGCACATGCGGCAGCCAAACAGCGGCCCTTTGATGGCGTATTCGAGGTTCTCCATCAGGATATTGGAGAAGGGTTCTTTTTTGAAGGGGGAGTAGGCGGGCTGCCAGCGGCGTCCGGGGGTGAAGATGGGCATGGGGGCTCCTCGGGTTTGGGGTTATGGAGGGCGGCCGGGTGCGCCGCCCTCCATGGTCAGGTTATAAAGTAGGCAACAGGTAGTCGTAGGCGCTCAGGGCGGCCTTTGCGCCCTCGCCGATGGCGATGAGCACCTGCTCGGCGTAGGAATTGGTCACATCGCCGGCGGCGAACAGACCCGGGATGTTGGTGCGGGTGGCGCAATCCACAATGATGCGTCCTTTTTCGTCCAGGTTGACCAGCCCGGCCACCATCTGTGAGTTGGCGGCCAGCGCCACCTCGATGAAGGTGCCATCGGTGGGAATCTCCTGCACCACGCCGCGCGGGTCTTTGACCACGATCTCGCGGGCGTACTGGTCGCCCTTGACTTCAAGCACTTCGTATTTTTCGAGGATGGTCACATTGGGCGCGCTGACCAGTTTTTGCCCCAGCGCGGTCTTGAGCTGGTCGTTTCCTTCGGTGATGAGTGTAACGTGCTCCGCCACGGTGGAAAGTTCTCCGGCGGCGCGCAGGGCCAGGTCGTCTTTGCCGACCACCACCGCTTTGCGTCCAATGAAGAGCGGGGCGTAGCTGAGGGCCGAGTAGCACAGCCCTTTCATGGTGTATTCTTTTTCGCCGGGCACGTTCAGCCGCACCTGGCGCGTGCCGGTGGCCAGGATGACGGCCTTGGCCAGGAATTCATCGCCGCCCTTGGTGGTGACCACGAAGCTGAGGCCTTTGCGCTCCACTTTTTCGACCGAGTCCATGTGGCGGGCAAACTCGAGGTATTCCAGTTCGTTGCGGAACTTGTTGACAACCTCCAGCCCGCGCACCACCTGGTAGTCTTCGATCCAGGGCAGGGAGAGGTGATAGTTGGTCTTGCCGCCCAGGTCTTTGGAGATGAGCAGCGTGTTGAGCCGTTTGCGAATGGCGTAGATGGCTGCGGTCAGCCCGGCCGGGCCGCCACCGATGATGATCAGGTCGTACATAATCAGCCTCCTTACTCCAGTTCAGGCGGATTGGCAATAAAGCCTTCGCGCATCATGTTGGTGGTCAGTTCGCGCGAACGGCGGATGATGGTCGTGGCATTCTGAAATTCTTCTTCGTAGCTGACGTGGAAGCGGGCGATGTCTTGCTCGATGGCCTTCATGGCCACGGCGGCCGCTTCGCGCGGGAAGACTTCCCAGTCGTCCATGCCCGGCAGGATGTGTTCGGCTTCGAGTTTGTCGCCCACATGCTCGGCCAGCGCATGTGCAGCGGCGTGGCACATTTCATCGGTGATGGTGCTGGCGCGCACATCCAGCGTGCCGCGGAAGATGCCCGGGAATCCCAGCGAGTTGTTGACCTGGTTGGGGAAATCGGAGCGCCCGGTGGCGACCACGGCCGCCCCGGCCTCTTTGGCTTCCCAGGGCCAGATCTCGGGCACCGGGTTGGCGCAGGCGAAGACGACCGGGTCCTTGGCCATGGTCTTGACCCACTCCGGCAGGATGACGCCCGGCCCCGAGCGCGAGAGCCCGATGACCACATCCACGCCTTGCATGGCTTCGGGGATGCCGCCTTCGCGTTTTTCCTTGTTGGTGATGTTGCACAGCTTCCACTTGTCTTTGTATTCGGCTTTGCGCATTTCGATGTCTTTGCGGTGCAAGCCCAGGATGCCGTGCGTATCGACCATGTAGCAGTTTTCGGGGTTGACGCCCCAACTCATGATCATGCGCGAGCAGGCCACATTCGAGGCGCCGCAGCCAATGAAGGCCACGCTCACATCTTCTTTGCGCTTGCCCACCACCTTGAGGGCGTTGATCAGCCCCGCCAGGGTAACGGTGGCTGTGCCCTGCTGGTCATCGTGCCAGATGGGAATCTCGGCTTTTTCACGCAGCGTATCCAGGATGTAGAAGCATTTGGGGTTTGCAATATCTTCCAGGTTGACGCCGCCCCAGCCCGGCTGCAGGGTGAGGACGAGGTTGATGATGGCGTCGGGGTCTTTGGTGTTGACCATGATGGGCACGCCATCCACCCCGCCCAGGTACTTGTACAGCAGGGCTTTGCCCTCCATGACCGGCAGCCCGGCCTTGGGTCCAATATCGCCCAGCCCGAGGACGCGGGTGCCGTCGCTGACCACGGCGACCGTGTTCCACTTATTCGTGTACTCATAGACCTTCTCCGGGTCCGCCTGGATGGCTTTGCAGGGCGCTGCAACGCCGGGCGTGTACCAGATGGCGAAGTCTTCGAAACTGTGGACGGTGCATTTGAGCGTGGTTTCGATCTTCCCACGGTAGAAGGGATGGAGCTTCATGGCATCGGCGGAGGGTTTTTGCGCCTTGGCCAGCAGTTCATCTACGTTAACTTTCTTGTCTGCCAACATAGGGGCCTCCTTCCCAATTCACTTTTATGATACAACTTTTCATGACCCTTATCACAAACAAGCTGCAAAAATTACGGTTGCAGGGCACAGCCCGCAGCTGTTCGGTTCAATTCGCCAGGTACGCGTCAGCGTAGATGACTTTGTTGAGCAGGATCTGGGTGGTCTTCCAGATGGCGGACTGCTCGGGGTCGGACAGGTCGAAATCTTCCGGCTGGGGCTGGTCGCCTTCCTGGGTGCGGGCGGCGATCTTGTTGTACAGGCGCGCCAGTGGCGTGGAGGTGTCATTGCCCTCGATCCAGCGGATGACTTCGTTCTGCTTTTCGTCGAAGGGGTTGGCGATCATCATATCCAGTCCCACGCCCATCAGCATGGCTAGGTATACGCGGTTGATGAGCGGGCGGTTCTCGTTGGGAACGGCATTGCTGACGTTGCTCAGCCCCACCGAGATCAGGGGCGCGGGGTCCCAGGCATACTTGAGCATGCGCACCGCCTCGATGAGCTGCGGGCAATACTGCTGGCAGCCGCTGGTGGTCAGCACGAGCGGGTCGATGATCAGGTCCTGGATGGGCATGCCCACTTCCAGCGCGCGCGGGATGAGCGTTTCGAGCGCGATGTTGACGCGCGCATCGGCCTCCACCGGGATGCCGCTGGCCCCCATGGTGAGCGCGATGACCTTGGCGCCGTACTTTTTGGCCAACAGGGGGATTTTTTCCAGGCGCTCCGGTTCGGCCGAGGTGGAGTTGAGGATGGGCTGGGCTTTGCTGATCTTCTGGAGCGCGGCTTCCATCCCGTCCACGTTGGTGGTGTCGATGGAGAGCGGCACGTCCACCACCGCCTCGACCGTTTCCACCATCCAGGGGAAGACCTCGGCCCAATCCTTTTTGCGCGGGCCTAGGTTGATGTCCACCGCCCGTGCGCCAGCCTCCACCTGGCGCACGGCCAGATCCTGGAAGAATTCGCGGTCGCGGGCGGCCAGCGCTTCCTTGACCTTTTCCGATATGATGTGAATGTTCTCTCCAATTATGTACATGGTGCCCTCCGATTTGATAATGCGTAAAACGTAAGGCTTCGGGTTACGTTTTATGGTTTAGTGAACAACGCCTCCACCGAGGGAAATTTGTACCCGTCGGTGTGCGGCAGGAACATGGCAGACATGAAAGCTTCGTAGAAGGTATTGTCTGCCGATAGTTCGATGTAAGTCATGCGGGCGGCAATATCACCCAGGCGCTCGCGTTCGCGGGCGTCGAGCAGGGCCAGGTACGCGCCCTTGATGGCGGTGTTGCCGAGGAATTGGAACTTGTCCCAGGGCATGTCGGGCAGCAGCCCGATCTGTACCGCCTTTTCCACGTTGATGTATTTGCCGAATGAGCCGCCAATGATCATGTGCTCGACTGCATCGAGCGTCATGCCCACCTGTTCGGCAAGCACGCTGAACCCGGCGTAAATGGCGGCTTTGGCGCGCATCAGATTGTCCACGTCCACGCGGGTGAGGGTGATGTCGCGCCCGTGGGCGGTTTCGGCGGCCCAGGCCAGCACGTATTCACCGCCGTGTTCGCCTTCGCGCACGCGCGGGGTGGGCAGGGTCAGGTTGACGTTGCCGGCCTTGTCGATCACACCGGTGATGAACATTTCGGCGATGAGGCTGATGAGCCCAGAGCCGCAAATGCCGCGCGGCTTGCCGCCGCCAATCACGCGGATGCCTGGCTCGCAGGTGTCGCTGTTGATCCAGACCTCTTCGATGGCCCCGGTGGTGGCGCGCATGCCATCGACCACGCCCGCGCCCTCGAAGGCCGGCCCGGCCGAACAGGCGCAGGTCACCAGCCAGTCGCGGTTGCCTAGCACGATCTCGCCGTTGGTGCCCACGTCGATGAACAGGGTGATGTCTTCGGCGTTATCCACGCCGCTGGCCAACACACCTGCGGTGATGTCTGCGCCCACGTAGCTGGCCACGCCGGGCAGGCAGTCGATGAGCGCATCGGGGCAAAATTCCAGCCCGATCTCGTGGGCGGCCAGCGCAGGCGGCTGGTTGACGGCCGTGATGAACGGCGCCAGCCGGATGGACGCGGCCGGGATGCCCAGCAGCAGGTGCATCATGGTCGAGTTACCGGCGATGCTGGCTTTGATCACCTCTGCCGGGCGGGCGTGCACGCGCTTGCAGGCGGTTTCGCACAGGGCGTTGATGGTCTTGACCACCCGCTTTTGCATTTCTTCGCTGCCGCCCTCTTTACTGGCGTAGATGATGCGGCTGATGACATCTTCACCGCGCGCGATCTGCCCGTTGTATTCGGCGGCGCGCGCTTTCACTTTGCCATCGATCAGGTCCACCAGCCAGAGCGAGACGGTGGTGGTGCCAATGTCGATGGCCGCGGCCCAGATGGGGTCCAGCGGGTCGCACAGGCCGGGGCGCACATCCAGGATGCGGATGGCGGCGGGTTGGCTCGAGTCGTAGAGCAGATTGATCTTCCACCCGCCTTCGCGCAGGATGCCCCCCAGCCGCCGCAGCAGGCTGACGGAACAGGTGGCGCGCTCGATCTTGTGCTGCTGGCGCAGCGCGGTTTGCAGGCGGCTCCAGTCATCGGTCTGGTCGCTCATCGACGGTTCGTCCAGGCGCAGGTTGATGCGCCGGATGGGCTGCGACCAGGTGAACGCGTAGCCATCCGGCACCTGCACCTCGACGGCCACGCGGTCGCTGGTGAGGCTGCGCTCGATCTTTTCCTGCTCGGGGATGGCGATGGCCGCATCGGCTTCGACCACGCTCTGGCAGGCCAGGGCGTAGCCGTGCGCCAGGGATTCTGGAGACAGGCGCAGGGTGGAGCGGCGGCGCACGTCGCCACTGGTCACCTGCACGGCGCAGCGTCCGCAGCGCCCCTGCCCGCCGCACGGTTGGCCAATATCCAGCCCGGCCTGGCGCGCAGCCTCGGTCAGCAGGGCGCCGGTGGGCACCCTGGCGGTGGCGGTCTTCCCGTCTGCGGTGGTGAAGGTGAGGGTGTGCTGCGACATACGTTACTTGGTGACGGTCTTCCAGTATTTGCGTTTGAGGCCGTCGCGGGGCTCCTCGAAGGTGGACCAGTGATACCCGTGGTCGACCAGGTAGGCGTGGATGTGGTTGTCCACGTTGTTGTTGCCGGGGCACAGGATGATCATGCCATCCGGGGCGGTCACACGCATCATTTCGTGGTGCTCGGCTTCGGGGTTATCGCCGAAGGTGTGCCCGCTCATGGTGATGTGGAAGAAGCTGTCGGGGAATGGCAGGTCGGACATGAGCCCGTCGACGGGGAAGACGTTCTTGAGCCCTTTATCGCGGGACTTGGTTTTTATGTAGGCCCGCAGGTTGGCCACCGGTTCGATGGCGAAAACGGCGTAAGCGCGCGGCGCCACAGTGAAGGTCAGGCGGCCGGTGCCCGCGCCGATATCTGCCACCAGTTTACGGCGGAAGTCGGTCAGGTCGAGCAGTTCACGCGAATCCCAGTTGAGGAAGGGTTGGGCATCGTACACAGCCGGGAAAACCACGTACACCAGCCAGTCTTCGATGGCGCGCATGACAGCCATTTCGGCCTGGCGCACACGCTCTGGGCTGGGGTTTTGCATTTCCTGAATGAGCAGTACCTTGTCGAGCCAGCGCGCGATGTCGGGGCACTTGGCGCGCAGGTACCACTCCACCGCCGGGTTGGCGCGCAGGGCAATGGACAGGTCGTTTTCGGGCACCAGTCCGGGCAGCCAGCTGACTTGCACCCGCTCGAGCAGGAGCAGGCTATTGAATGAGAGGTGCGAAACATCCATCCAGTTGACGGGCATCGCGTCTCCGTTGTCCGTTTGACCGTTGACCCGTTTATCCGTTTTTGACGTTTTGGCGGGTCAGCGGTTGAATAGCAGAACGATCAGTTAAGAGCTTGCTTCATGAAGGCCGGCAGGTCCACCGCTTCGCGCGGTCCCACGCGGATCTCCCAGCCGGGCAGTTCGGCTTCCAGCTCGCCGGAGAGCACGGCCACGTGCCCGGGCAGCACCACGCGCTTCTTGCTGACCTTGTCGGCCACATTGAAGCCTTTGATGGCCTTGGCGATGCGCTCGGCGTCGAACTTGCCGGCCGCCCAGGCGGTGAGCACCGACATGCCTTCGGCGTCGCATACCACCAGCCAGGCGGGCAGGCCGCTGCCTTCCACTTCGTTGGCCACGGCAAAGTAGGTGATGCTGAAGTTGGTGGTGACCAGCACTGGGCTTTCGGTTTTGGGGGCGTTGATCTCGTAGATGCCGGGCTGCACCTGGATGGGTTTTTGCGGGTCGGTGTAGATGTTTTCGCGCAGGACGAGCAGCGGGTAGATTTCTTCGGGCGTGAACTTGTCGAGCACGACAAACCCCGCGTATTTGGCGATGGCCTGCGCGGCGGCCACGCCCTCGTCGGCGGCGTCGCACGGGAAGGCGATGACCGGATAGCCAAGTGCGCGGAAGTTCTTGAGCGCCAGGCGGCGGGCCTGCGTGCCGAGCGCCAGCGATTTGCCGAGCCCGGCGGCCTGTGGCAGGAGCACCAGGTCTTCGAGACCCCTGGCTTTTATCTTTTCGGTTAAATCCGCCAGTTCTTCGAGTGTTTCGGCTTCGACCACCAGCGCGGCGCCGGCCGCTTTGGCGGCGTCGGTCATGGCTTCCCAGTTGGCGGCGGTGGCCGCGGCGACCAGCGGTCTTTCGCCGGGCAGGGCGGCCAGGCCAGCCTGGATGGCGGCCGGGTCTTTGCTGAGCAGGATGAGGGGGCGTTTGGAGGCGGCCCGCACCGCTTTGACGGTGTCGGCCATCCCGGCCGCCGAATCTGCCTGGACGGCGAAGCCATCCACGCTCAAATCCATGCCCACATAATTGACCCTGTAGGCGTCTGCGGCGGCCACGCCCTGCGCCGAGTTGACGCGGATGAAAAGTCCGGGTTTGTTGTAGAAGGTTTTTTCATGCCGGTAGAGCACCACCTCGTTGCCGGCCTTGACTTCACCGTCCGCGCCCTTGAGGGTGACCAGCCGGATGGGCGGCGCGGATGATTCGGCCAACTGGGTCTTGTTGGCTTCGGTGACATACGGGCAGGCGCTGAGTTCGACCTGCTTGGCGGCCAGCTTCATGGCAAAGGCCAGGCAGGTGGGGAAGCCGCATTCTTTGCAGTTGGTTTGCGGGAGCAGTTTGTAAATTTGGATGCCTGAGAGCGCCATGGGTTCCTCCTTAGGCGGTCATGAGTTCGGCGATGGCGGCTTTGACACGCTTGATGCTCTCCGGGTGGCGCAACACGACCATATCTGCGCCTGATTCGAGCAGGGCGGTGGCGGTGAGCGTCTCCCAGTTGATGCCGCGCTGGCGCCAGTCGCCCCAGGCGGCGGGGACGCCCTCGCCGACTTTGGATTCTTTGGCCTTCCAGGCCTCGAACCCGACCGTGACGAGCATGGGGAACTGGGTCATGCTGTCGCCCTGCAGGGCGGCCAGGCGCAGGCGCTCCATGACCGAGTAGCCATATTCGATGCCGTAGCCGAGCGCGCCGGTGGTGGGGTCCATGATGATGCGGTCTGGTGGCAGGCCCATGTCGGTGATGAGGATGTTGAGCTGTTTGGCCAGGTTGACATCCATGGGCGTGCGCGCGCTGACGAGGTGCCCGTTGGCCAGCGCAGCCGCCACGATGGTGCGGTAGTTCTTGTCTTCACAGATTCCCAGCAGCAGGCGCTCGCCTTTGGCGGCTTCGGCGACCGGCACGAGCAGGTCGTTATCTTTTTCCGCCTGCCCCGGCCCGAAGACTGCCAGCGGCAGCCCGCTTGCCCCAAGCACGGCCTTGACGGCCTGCATGGCGTCTGCGGGGGTGTCTTCCAGCGCGAGCCAGAGCACCAGCAGGTCGGCCCCGGCGGCTTCGGCGGCTTTGGCCCAGGCGGCCGGGTCGTTCATGGCGTCGCCCCAGGCTTCGACCAGCAGCGGGGACCAATCGACTGGTTTGCGCGATTTGATCTCGACCGCGATGCACGGCATGTTGGGCGTGGGCGTCTCAAAATGCAGGTAGGGCATGGAAGTTTCCCCGCCCAGTGTGATGGTCCTGGCGCGCGTGCCGCCCTCCCCGGCGGTTGCGCCAATGGTGTTGGCGCGGACTTTGCCTGTCCATTTATCCTTTGGGATCTCAATCGGCATGGTGTCTCTCCTTCGTTGCGCTGAGATTAGGGATCAGGGCTTGGTGGACATGTGATTTACAACCGCGATCACTTGTCACTTTTCACTCATCCCTTGTTACTTTGTGAGTCCTGCTTTCTTTCTCGCTTCTTCGCGCCGTTCGAGGAACTGCTCGATGGGCGATTTGCGTTCGGCGGCGATGCCCAGGTCTTTGAGTTCCTTCTCGTCCTTGGCGGCCAGCACGCGCAGAATGTGCTTGTACGAGATGAGCGCGGCCGGGTAGATGATGCCCGCGGCGTTGTGGGTCATGTACGCCACGCGGATGCGGCGGTCTTTCATCATTTGCGCGGCCAAGACAATGGAAATGTCGGCGGGCAGTTCCGGCACGCCTTCGCGCATCACGTCTTCAGCGGTGAGCGTGGGAACATCCTCCCGCCCATACGCGCCGACCAGTTCCTCGTAGCCCACCACGCCCACGCCCTGGCCTTCGTCATCCAGCACCACCATCTCTTCAATATGGTGCTCCAAGATGAAGCGCGCCACATCCACAATGGGGGATGTGGTCTTGCAAGTCGGCACGCCGACGGTCATCAGGTCGCGGACGAGGGTGGGGGGCATGCTTTAGACAAAATCGCCTTGTGTCATACGGGTTGCCAGTCTATCGCTATTTCATTGCCTAGCCTGTCGAATTCGGGATCACCTGTGATCAGTTGTGCGTTGCGAATTTTAGCCAGGGCAGCGGCGTAACAATTGGCATAAGACAGTCCGCCTTTTGATTTATAAATTGCCGCCTGGCGTGTGATATGCCAATCGGCATCTACTATTTCTATAGACAGTCCATGAATGTTTTGGACGAATGCATCCGCCTGCCCGGCAGATGTGCTTCGTGCGATGGAATACCAGATTTCACCCAAGTTAACCACGCTCATTGCCAGTTTAATATTCCCCTTCTCGGCATCCAGCAGGATGCTTTCTACAAACGATGCGCCAGGCTCGTCCTCAAAGTAGGCGATCAATGCAAAAGCGTCCAGAATCTTCGCAGCAGGCATCTTATTCACGCTCAGCATCCTTGTGCCGTTCTTCGACCAGGGTTTTTAGCACACCCTTGCCTTTCAATGACCCGCGCATGCGTTTGATCGTTTCCTCGGTTACTGGCCTGAGTATGATTGCCTCGCCGTTGTCGGCGATGGCAATTTTTGTGCCGGGTTTTATGCCATACTTTCGGCGCAATTCTGCGGGGATAACAATTTGACCCTTTACGGTAGCGTAAGTTTCCATAAGTTGAACTCCTTTACATTTATCTTACGCAATTTGTAAAAGTATGTCAACAATAAAAAAGTAAGCTATACAAGGGGATTGGGACGGGCTTTTGCCCCAATCCCCTTGCATACTATTTATGGGTCACTATCCTAGAACATTGCTTCCATGATCATGGCCGGGTGTTCGTGCGCTTCCAGCCAGGCCAGCAGTTCGTCGACTGAAGAGACGTTGCGTTCGTCGGCGATCTTGTCGATCAGGCCCGGGTCGCCTTCGCGTTCGGCCACGGCTTTCAACTCGTCGGCCATGGTCTCTTTGAGCACGGAAGACATCCACACCACGCGCTTGAAGCCGCCGTCGGCCGAGATGAATTTGGGGCTGACGAGGTAGAACTTACCCACGCCCATCACGCCCGGGGTCTGGAGGCCGCCGCCAGCGATGCCCGCCAGCGTCGAGAAGGTCATACCTGCCGGGGTCATGCTGGTGTCCTCGCGGCTGACGACCATCACACCGTTGGCTTCGGGGATGAGCATGACGATGCACTCGAAGCAGCCGCAGGCCGTCATCGGGTTTTCCATGATGGAGTACATCGAGACCTCGTTGACCACGCCGTGTGAACCGACCGAGGCGTAGTTGTTGGTGCCTTCCCAGTAACCCTTCTTCGTGTCGATGGATTGCCCCAGCTTGATGGGCTGGTTGGGCCCGGTGGGGTTGATGTTGAACGAGGCTTTGCAGTCCAGCCAGTTGTAGGCGCCGCACAAGCCCAGGCGCTGCGGGCTGACCACGCACACATGGTTTGGCGCGAAGCTCTGGCACAGCGTGCACGAGTAAAATTCTTCCACCCGGTCGTCGGTCAGGTCGGCCAGGCGCTTGTTGCGGAAGTCGTACGCCTCGCGGGCTTTCACCAGCCACTCGTCGAACAGCGCCTGGTCGGTGTAGACCGTCACCTGCACCTTGTCCACGATTGCGCCGAAATCGGCGTGGAAGCGGGCGTGCAGGATCTTGCCGATGTCGGGCAGGCTGAAACCTTTCTCGGCGGCGGCATTGCTGATGCGCACCCAGGCGATGTCGCGCTGCCCCACATGCTGGATGCCGCTCGCGCCGTTGACGAAGTAGTGAATCTGGCGCTCGAGCACCGGTTCGAAGTCCGTTTGCATGCCTCGCCCGGCCACCTTGACGACCACGCCCACGCTCATGCTGCCCTGGGCGGGAATCTGGCTGAAATCTGGCCCCACCACCTCCACTTTGCCGTCCACCACCTCTTCGAGCGGGGCGGTGTACAGGTATTCGTAGCAGCGGCTGTGCTTGCCGCCAAACTCCACGCGCAGGTCGGCTTTGCGCACCACTTCGCCTTCAAAGGCGGAGCCGTACGGCACCGGGATGGGCACTTCGGTCATCTTGATCTTGACGCCGCGCACTTCGATGCATTTCTGCACCAGGCGTTCGGCGCGCTCCAGGTCATCTTTGCCATCGATCTGGTCGAAGGGCATCGAAACGACGTGCTCGTAGGTGGTCACACCAGTCGGCAGGATCTCCGGGATGACGGTATCCGCGATGACCGGGAAGCCGTAGTTGATTGCGCCCGCCGCGGCGGCGTACTTCAGGTCGTCCACTTCACCCAGAGCCAACACGAAGGCGAAGACACGCTCCTTGTTGTAGAGCAGGATATCGCGCGCCATGCCAGCTTTGAGTCCGCCAAAGGTCAGCGCGGAGCGGGTGGCGAACCCGAGCGGGTAGATGGCGCCGATGGTGTCGGTGCCGAAAGGCACGGTGTAGGTGTCGTAGCCCAGTTCCACGCTTTCTTCCTGCAACTGGTCGATGATGGAGCGTCCGTTGACATTGCCGCACAAGAAGGTGAGGATGTTGCGCTTTTGCAGTTCGCGCACGATCTTGACCGCAACCTGGTTGGATTTGGCGCAGCCCACGATGGCCGCGAAACCGGGCATGCGCCCGTCCACCAACGAGATGCCCCACGAGCGCAGGCGGATGTCGTCGATGGGGCCGTTGAGGTGCCCATCCATCGATTCGCCCAACTGCGGGTAGGCCGTGCCGCCCGCCAATTGGAAGCCGGGTTTGTTCTCGGGCTGGAGTCCGTAAATAAAGCGGATGGCCTCTATGGCTTCTGCGGCGAACAGGGTGGCCATGCCGCTATCGAGCGTTTCACCCAGGTAGGGTGTCCATTTGCTGGCGGCCGGCACCGGGTGCAGCAACGAGCGGGCGTGGGCCAGCACATCTTTGAGTTGGGAGAGTTTCTCCACGGCGATGCCGGTCAGGCCGTAGATGGTGGGCAGGTAATAGGCAGTGTTGGGGAAGGAGACCGGGGTGTCGGGCCCTTTTTCTGCCAGGGCCTTGTTCAGCATGAACTCGGCTTCGGTCACAAGGGCGCTGGCGCCCCGGATGGCGCGGGTGGCGATGTATCGGGACATGTCATCCTCCTTAGTCTGCGGCGACGCCGTACAGGGCTTGGCGCCGTTCTTCGAGCGGGAGCGCTTCCAGTTCGACCATCTTCGCATCGCCAGAGCGGCCGAAGCGGGCCGGGTCCCAGGCGGGCAGGCCGAGCGCGGCGCGTTTCTTGTCGATGTGCGCCAGGCTGGCTTCGATCATCTTGTCGGGGTCGGGGATGAATTCGAGCTTGCCGCCGTATAGTTTTTCCCAGCCTTCAGAGATGTATTTGAGCACCTGGTCGCTGTCCGAAACCCGGTCGGGCATGCCGCTGATGGGCGACGCGCCGCCGAAAATGACGTATGCGCCGCTGGCCACACAGTAGGTGGCGATGGCCAGGGCCTTTTCGCTCATCCATTCGGGGGCGAGGCCCACCGCAGGCACCTGGTCGATGTCGTCGCCCAGTCCGCCGGTCTCCACCATTTGGGTCAGCACGGTCAGGATGCGGGTGTTGTCAACGCACGAGCCCATGTGCAACACGGGCGGGATGCCCACCGTTTCGCACACTTCGCGCAGCCCGGGCCCCACCTGCTCCAGCCCGGCTTCGCCGAGCAGCAGGCCGAGTTTGGCCGAGGCGATGGCGCCGCAGCCGGTCTGCACCACCAGCACATCCTGCTTGAGCAGTTCGCGCACTACCTTGACGTGCAGGTAGTCCTGCTTCGAGCGCGGGTTGTTGCAGCCCACAATGGCCGCCACGCCGCGGATGCGCCCGGACATGATGGCATCGTTGAGCGGGCGGAAGCTGGCGCGGTACGAGCCGCCCAGCATGTAGTTGATGTATTCGTGCGAGAAGCCGGGGATCAGGTCCTCTTTGATTTGCGGGATGTGGGTAGCGCCGCGGTTCTTGTAATTGTCGATGGCCGTTTTGAGGATCTGTTTGGCAATGGTCAGGGCGTGGTGCTCATCGAACTCGATGTGGGTCGCGCCCTTGATTTTTACTTTGGGTGAGGTGGTGATGATCTGGGTGTGGAAGTTCTTGGCCAGGTCCACAAGCGCCTGCATGATGCACTGCACATCCACCACCATGGCTTCCACCGCGCCGGTCATGATCGAAAGCTCCTGGTGCAGGAAGTTGCCCGCTGCCGGGATGCCCTGGCGCATGAGGATCTCGTTGGCCGTGCAGCAGATGCCGCTCAATTGCACGCCTTTTGCGCCCGCGGCCTTCGCGTATTCGATGATTTCGGGGTCCTGCGAGGCGGCCACGATCATTTCGCTCAGGGTGGGCTCGTGGCCGTGCACCACCACATTGACCATGTCATCTTTCAGCACGCCCAGGTTGGCCTGCCCCAGCACCGGGGCGGGGGTGCCGAAGATGATGTCCGAGATGTCGGTCGCGATCATCGAGCCGGCCCAGCCGTCTGAAAGGCCGGTGCGGATGGCGTGCTCGAGGATGTGGGCCGGGTCCTGGTCGTCGCCGATGTGCGTGCGGTGGAGCGCTTCCACCACTTCACGGTCCACGCCGCGCGGGATGACGCCCAGCTTGCGCCAGCGTTCCTGGCGTTTCTGGGGCGCGCGCCGCACGGGCACCACCTCACCGCGTTGCTGCCCAAACTGGGCAATGTACAGGTCGGCCAGGTCGTTGGCGATCTCTTCGGGCGAGCGGCCTTCTATTTTGATGTTGTAATAGGCGGCCACCATGCGCAGCTTGGCTACATCCTTGATGCGGTAGCCTTCGGTTTCGCCATTTGCGGCTGCTTTGAGGATGAAGGCCATATCGCGCCCGTGGTCCGAGTGGGCGGCTGAACCGGCCGCGATGGCGCGCGTCAGGTTGCGGGCCTGAATGGTGTCGATGGTCGCGCCGCACACGCCCACGTCGCCGCTCTTGGTCAGGCGGCAGGGTCCCATGCCGCACTGCTTGCAGCACATGCCCGCGCCGCCGATGTTGCACGGCGCCATGTTATCGGCGCGGGAGAAGGCGGTTCCAATTCCCAGTTCTTCCGCGCGGATGATCATCTGCTGCGCGGCCGGGTCGATGGTGTAGTCCTGTATTTCGCGTTTCTTCGCCATGGCTGCCTACTCCTCGTCCATTTTTTTGACCACACCCATGCCGGGGCAGTTCCACAGCGGGCGGCCAGCGTACGGCACCTTTTGGGCAAAACTGACCGTGCTGCGGGTGGTTTCATAGGTGGCGGTATGCCGAAAGAACCCGTCTGCTTCGGTGCGCTGGGCCGCTATACCGGTTTCGGTCATGAGCAGCGCATCGTATAGGTACCCAGCCTCATCCAGGATGCGCAACAACGCCTCGTGGCTGGTCTGGCTCTCATCGAACTCGACCTGCACCACGCGGAACGCCGAACTGGCGTACACATCCTGCACACCGGCGGCTTCAAACAAAAGACGCCTGACCTCGGTAACGTGGTGGTCACCGTATAGGGCAGGCGTGTCAAAGGTGGAAATCGGCATAGTGGTTCCTCCTTGGGTTATCACTTTAGCCATTTAAACGTAAACGACACCTAGATACATCATAGCACTTTGCAAATCCCAGTTGTTTGTACTAAATGTCACGCAAAAAATGGACAAATGTCCAGTAATCTCAACCTGACGTGGTTATAATCATTGTATGGAATCCTTACGGGCGGGTCGTGCGGTTGTTAAATTGCCGGGGCGCGAAGCGCAAGCCGCCCAGCTGACTGCGCGTATGGACGTGTTGCGCCAATCTGCCCGGTTGACCCGGCCGGAAGTTCTGGCGGAACGTACGGGAGCGCATTATATGGAGTTTGGCCCGGGGCGCGGCGAACTGCGCCTGGCCCTGTGGGGCGCGCCGGTGGTCATTGCCTACCCAAACCTGACGGCTGTCACCGCAAATGATGACATCCTGCCTGCGCCTGTGCAGGCGCTTCTGTTGTACCATTTTAATTTCAGCGATGGCGCGCCGCCTGCCGGGAGGTGGGTCTCGTTCGCCGACCTGCCGGGCGGGCGCATGTATGCGCAGGCCTTCCAGGGCTACAGCGGCAACGAACTGGCGCGGGCCTTCGACCCGGATGTGGAACAGTTCCGGCGCGCCTGCATGGCGGCTGGCGGCCAGCCGGTGGCGGTTGGCGATGCGGCATTCGCTTTCAGCGCGCTGCCGCGTGTGCCGCTGCTGGTCACCTATTGGCTGGGCGATGAGGATTTCCCCTCCTCTTGCAAGGTGTTGTTCGATGAGACGGCCACCCGCCACTTGCCCATCGATGTGTGCGCAATATTCGGCAGTATGCTGGCTTCGCGGGTCAAAAAACACTCAGGAAAGCGGTGAACCATGAAACTCGCCATCACAGGAAAAGGCGGCGTGGGCAAGACCACGCTCACGGCGCTGGTTGCGCAGGTGTACGCCGACCAGGGTAAACAAGTGCTGGCAGTGGACGCCGACCCCTCGCCGTGCCTGGCCGGGGCGCTGGGCTTCCCGGATGAGATGCGCGCCAGGCTGGCGCCCATCTCGGAGATGGATGACCTGATCTACGAGCGCACCGGCGCCAAAAAGGGCCAGTTGGGCGGATTCTTCACCATCAACCCGCGCGTCGATGACATCCCCGAGCGCTTCAGCGTGCTTCACCGGGGCGTGCGCCTGCTGGAAATGGGCGCTGTCGCGACGGGCGGCTCGGGCTGCATCTGCCCCGAGGCGGCCATGCTCAAGACCCTTTTCACGCACCTCATGTTCCGCAAAGACGAGGTACTGCTACTGGATATGTACGCCGGGGTCGAGCACCTGGGGCGCGCCACTGTTGATTTCGTGGATGCCATGCTGGTGGTGGTCGAACCGACCCGCCGCAGCCTGGGCACGGCGGCGCAGATCAAGAAGCTGGCCAACGACCTGGGGCTCCGCCGCCTGTACCTGGTGGGCAACAAGGTGCGCAACGCAGACGAAGCCAAATTCCTCGAAACCGAAACGCCCGGCCTGCCGGTGCTGGGTTTCCTGCCCGCCGACCTGGCCGTGCAGGAGGCCGACCGGCTGGGCATCCCGGTCCATGATCATGTGCCCGCGTTGAAACAAAGCGCTTCCGAAATTGTGGCAAAACTGGGTTTGTGATGAATAACCTGCGTGGTCTGGATTATGACCAACTGGCGTTGCCTGGCCTGTGGGGTTTTCCTGGGTGTCAACCACAACCCAAAAAACTACCCCAAATGCCAGGTTGAATTGAGACATTAAACTACGGAGACCACAAGATGACCCTCGTTTACATCCTGCTTGCCCTGCTGTTCATTGCTGCCGTTGCTTTTGCCGGGTTAAAAATTGCCCCGGCCATGCAGAACCGTCAAAACCTGGCCCGCCTGGGTCGGGAAGCGCCTGTTTTATCCGAAGACGGTTTCCAGTTCCGCGACCTGAACAAGAACGGCAGGCTGGATGTGTACGAAGACTCCCGCCGCCCCATCGCAGAGCGCGTGGAGGACCTGCTGGCGCAAATGACCCTGGAAGAAAAGGCCGGGCTGATGTTCCACGATATGCTTGGCATGGGTGTCAGCGGCGAGGTGCTGGCCGAACGCGGCCAGCGCAGCCCGAATGTGGCCTCTGAGTTGATCGCCGCCAAGCTGATGAACCACTTCAATGTGATGGAAACTTCCGCGCCGCGCCAAATCGCCGCCTGGCACAATGCCCTCCAGAAAATGGCCGAGCGCACGCGGCTGGGAGTCCCGGTCACCCTCTCTACTGACCCGCGTCACGCCTTTTCCGTAAACATGGGCGCGAACTTCGCCGCCGGGCATTTTTCGCAGTGGCCCGAACCGACCGGGCTGGCCGCGATTGGGGATGATACCCTTACGCAGGAATTTGCCGATATTGCCCGGCAGGAATACCTGGCGGCGGGCCTCCGTGTGGCGTTGCACCCCATGGCCGACCTGGCCACCGAGCCGCGTTGGGCGCGCATCAACGGCACCTTTGGCGAAGATGCCGCGCTGAGCGCCCGCATGGTGGGCGCCTACATCCGGGGTTTCCAGGGCGAAACCCTGGGCCCGCAGAGCGTGGCCTGCATGACCAAGCACTTCCCTGGCGGCGGGCCGCAAAAAGACGGCGAGGATGCGCACTTCGAATATGGCAAGGAGCAGGTCTACCCCGGCGATCATTTCGATTATCACCTCGAGCCGTTCGAGGCGGCTTTCGCGGCCGGCACCTCGCAGGTCATGCCGTATTACGGGCAGCCGATTGGCACGCCGTACGAGGAAGTGGGCTTCGGCTTCAATAAGGGCATCATCACTGGGTTGCTGCGCGAGAGGTACGGCTTCCAGGGCATCGTGTGCTCGGACTGGATGCTGCTGAACGGTTTCAGCTTCCTGGGCAGGTTGATGATCGTAGCCAAGGCCTGGGGCGTCGAGCACCTGAGCGTGCCCGAGCGCGCCCGAAAAGTGCTGGAGGCCGGCGTGGACCAGTTCGGCGGGGAGCACTGCCCGGAGGTGGTCGTGGAACTGGTGCGCACCGGGCAGCTCAGCGAGGCGCGCATCGACGAATCGGCCCGGCGGCTGTTGCGCGAAAAGTTCGTGCTCGGGCTGTTCGACAACCCCTACCTCGACCCGGACGTAGCCGAAAAGACCATTGGCAAGCCCGAATTCCGCGCAACGGGCGAGCAGGCCCAGCGCCGGTCGCTGGTGCTGCTCAAGAACGGCAAATCAGAGCCGGTGCTGCCGCTGCAGGGCCGCCCCAAGCTCTACGTGGAAAATACCGCGCCGGGGGTGGCCTCGCAGTACGGTCAGGTGGTGTCAGACCCCGCTGCGGCGGATTTCGCCATCCTGCGGCTCAAGACACCTTTCGAGCCGCGCAAAGGGCTGCTTGAGTCGTTGTTCCATTCTGGCGACCTGGACTTCAAAGATCCGGAAAAGGCCCGCATCCTCGACATCCTCAAAAAAGTGCCGACCGTGGTGGATATCTACCTCGAGCGTCCGGCCGTCATCACGGAGATCAATGAGTCATGCGCCGCCCTGGTGGCCAACTTTGGCGCCAATGATGCCGCCGTGCTGGATGTGGTTTTTGGGCGCGCCCAGCCGGAGGGCAGGCTGCCGTTCGAACTGCCTTCCTCGATGGAGGCAGTGCGCCGGCAAAAGGAGGACGTGCCTCATGATTCGGAAAACCCGTTGTATTCTTTCGGCTTTGGTTTGACTTACCAGTAAAGGCAGGCAAAAATGACGATCACAATTGCGTTGGCTGGCAAGGGCGGCGTGGGCAAGACCACGGTGGCGGGCATGGTCATCAAATACCTGGCCCAGAACCAGACCGGCAGCATCCTGGCCATCGACGCCGACCCTTCCAGCAACCTGAACATGGTCCTGGGACTCGACCTGGAGTGGACTGTGGGCGATATCCGCGAGGATATGCTCCAGCAGGTGAAATCTTCGCTGGTGCAGGGCGGCGCGGCCATGGGCGGGCTGCCGGGCGGCGTGAATAAGCGCGATTATCTGGAGTACCACATCCGCTCGTCACTGGCCGAGGGATCGCGCTTTGACCTGATTGCCATGGGGCGCGGCGAAGGGCAGGGTTGCTACTGCGCTGTGAACCACAACCTGCGCGAAGTGGTGGACAGCATGAGCCGTCATTATGCTTATGTGGTTATTGACAACGAAGCAGGCATGGAACACCTCAGCCGCCGCACCACGCGCGATGTGCAGCACCTGCTCATCGTCAGCGACCCATCGCAGCGCGGGTTGGTGGCCGCCCAGCGCATCGCGGATATGAGTCGCGAGCTGGACATCCGCATCGAGAAGGCCTACCTGGTGGTCAACCGTGTGGCTGGCGACCTGTCGCCGGAAACCCTGGATTTCGTACAGAAAATTGGCGTCCCCCTGCTCGGAGCCATCCCCGCTGACCGCGAGCTGGCAGACTTCGATGCAGCCGGCAAACCGCTGGTGGACCTGCCGGACGAGTCTCCGGTTTACCAGACTGTGGCGGGCATGCTCGCCACGATTGTCGCGCCAGTTTGACGCGCCGGAAATTGCTGGTAAAATGCGGCGTTTTGGTTTGCATTCGCCCCCTGGAGAGCTAGGATGAAAATTCGCCCCCACAAAGGACTGACGTTCGATGATGTGCTGCTGGTGCCCAAACGCTCGCCGGTCGCCTCCCGCTCGGATGTCTCGACCGCCACACGCCTGACCGATACCCTGCGGCTCAACATCCCGGTTGTCAGCGCCAATATGGATACCGTCACCGAGGCCGGCATGGCGATTGCCATGGCCAAGGCGGGCGGTATTGGCATCATTCACCGCTTCATGCCGGTGCAGACCCATGCCCGCCAGGTGCAGCGCGTCAAACGCGCCCAGGGGTTCGTGGTCGAGAATCCGTACGTCATCCCGGTCGAGGCCACCCTGGCGGATGCGCGCGTCCTTATGCGCCGTCACGATGTGGGTGGGCTGGTTGTGACCGGCGCAGGCGACAAGGTGGAAGGCATCGTCACAGAGCGCGACCTCAACCTGGCACCGCCCGAAATGGAATTTGTGCGCCAGGTGATGACCGGGCGCGATAAACTCATCACGGCTGCGCCGGGAATCTCCATCGAAGAGGCGCGCGCCGTCCTGTACCAGAACCGAATCGAAAAACTGCCGGTGCTAGATGCTGAAGGGCGCCTGCTCGGGTTGATCACCGCGCAGGATGTCATCCGTCCGACCCAGAATCCACTGGCCGCCCTGGATTCAAAAGGACGCCTGCTGGTGGGCGCGGCCATCGGCGTTTCGCGCGGCGAATTGGCCCGGGCCGAAGCGCTGCTCGACGCCGGGGCCGACGTGCTGGTGCTCGACATCGCCCATGGCCACGCCGATCACTGCATCCAGATGGTGCGCGACCTGCGCACGCAATTCCCCAAATCGCAGATTGTGGCCGGCAACGTGGCCACCGCCGAAGGCGCACGCGAACTGGCCGAATCGGGCGCCAATGCCATCAAGGTTGGCATTGGCCCGGGCTCCATTTGCACCACGCGCATTGTGACCGGGTTTGGCATGCCGCAGTTGACGGCCATCGCCGACAGCGTGGAAGGCGTGCGCCTGGCGGGGGTAGACATCCCGGTCATTGGCGATGGCGGCATCCAGAAGGCGGGTGACCTGGTGAAGGCGCTGGCGGCCGGGGCCGAGACGGTTATGATCGGCAGCCTGTTCGCCGGCACCGACGAGTCGCCCGGCTCGCCGGTCATCCGCGATGGGCAGAAGGTGAAGGTGGTGCGCGGCATGGCCTCGCTGGGGGCGACTATGGGGCGCCGGGCCGCCGAGCGCGGAGAAGACGAAAGCGCCGAAGATGCCGAAGACTGGAACAAGGTGGTGCCCGAAGGCGTGGAGGCGGTCGTGCCGTACCGGGGCAATGTCAGTGAGGTGCTGCACCAGCTGGTGGGCGGGCTGCGCTCCGGGTTGAGCTATGGCGGGGCGCGCAACATCAGGGAATTACAGGCCAACGCCGAGTTCGTCGAGATCACCCCGGCTGGCATCCGCGAAAGCGGCTCGCACGATGTAAAGAAGTTCTAAAAATAAAGCAGGTCACGCCGAAAGCGTGACCTGCTTTTGGGTACGGGGAGTTTTACAGTTCGATCTGCGCCTTGATCATGCCATTTTGCGCGTCGGTCTCGAAAGACGAGAAGCGCATCTCACGGAAGAGGTGTAGCATGGTGCGGTTATCGGGCGAGGTGAGCGCGATGATGCGTTTGATCTTCTCATTGCGCCCGATCTTGATGATGCGCTTGAGCAGTTCGCGCCCCAGTCCCTGCCCCTGGTAGGTGTCGCTGACCAGTATGGTGAAGCGGGCTTCTTCGTCGGTGCCGCGCAGTTTGCTCAGGCGGGCCACACTGATGATCGCTTTCTGCCCGTTTTCTTCCACTTCGACCACCAGCGCAATTTCGCGGTCGTAATCGTTGTGGGTCATACGCGCCAGGCGTTCGTGCGTCACGCGCTGGCTGAGCAGCATGGGGGCCAGGTAGCGCAGGTACACCGTCTTGTCTGAAAGCGAGTGGTGGAACTCTCGCATCAGGGGCTCATCTTCGGCGCGGATAGGGCGGATGATTACTTCGCGACCATCTTTCATTGTCCAGCGGCCGCTGTACTGGCTTGGGTAAGGGCGGATGGCAAGTTTCGGCAGCGCATCTGGGTTGTTGGTTTCGTGCAGTACCACACGCGCATCCAGGGCCAGCAAACCATCGGGTGAAGCGATAAGCGGGTTGATGTCCAGTTCTTTGATCCATGGCTGCTCGACGATGAGCTGGCTGAAACGTACCAGCAGCTTTTCGAGCGCGTCCATATCCACCGGCTTGCGCCCACGCACCCCCTTGAGCGCTTCGTAGATCTTGGTGCGCTCGATCATGCGGCGGGCCAGGGTGGTGTTGAGCGGCGGCAGCCCCAGGGCGCGGTCTTTGAACACTTCCACCAGTTGCCCGCCCGTGCCGAACAGCAGCACCGGCCCAAATTGCAGATCGATGCTGGAGCCGACGATCAGCTCGTAGCCTTCCAGCTTGATCATGGGTTGGACGGTCACGCCCAGGAAATGCTCTGCACCGGCTTTCTCTGTCACGCCCTGGCGAATGGCATGATATGCGGCCTGCACGGCTTCGGCATCGCCCAGGTTGAGTTTGACGCCGCCCACATCGGTTTTGTGGGTGACAGTTTCAGAGTGCAGTTTGAGCACCACCGGGTAGCCCATCCCGTCTGCGGCGGCCACGGCCTCTTCTGTGGTTGCGGCGATGATGGTCGGCACGGTAGATACGCCGTAGGCGGCCAACAATTGTTTTGACTCTGCCTCAGTAAGCAAGTAACGCTGCTGGGCGCGGGCATGCTCGATTATCTTCAAGGCGGTTTCGCGGTCGGGGCCGCCGCCGTCATCATCTGGCACGGAAGGGGTTTCGTAAAGGGTGCGCAGGTTGTAGGTGGACTGCCACATGTACGTGAAGGCCTGGGCGGCATCATCGGGATACTCAAAGGTGGGGATGCCCGCCTTGTTGAGGATGGCCTCGCCTGCAGCCACCTCCTGCCCGCCAGACCACGAGGCCAGGATGGGCTTGTCGTAGGTTTTGGCGTAGGATTTGAGCGCCTCGGCGGTGGCGGTCGGGTCGGTCATGGCTTGCGGGGTCAGGATGACGAGCAAGCCGTCGCTGTTGGGGTCTTGCGCGGCCACTTCGAGCGATTTCGCGTAGCGCTCCGGGCTGGCATCGCCGATGATGTCGATGGGGTTGTTGTGGCTCCACGAGGCGGGCAGGAACTCGCTCAGCTTGTCCATGGTTTCCTGCGAGACTTCGGCCAGTTCGCCGCCGGTGGTGATGAGCTTGTCGGTGGCCAACACGCCCGGACCGCCGGCGTTGGTCAGGATGGTCAGGCGCGGGCCCCTGGGGCGCGGCTGGCGTCCGAGCACTTCGGACATCGAGAAGATCTCGCTGATGCTGTTGACGCGCAGCACGCCTGCACGGCGGAAGGCGGCATCCAGCACCTCGTCGGAGCCGGTCAGCGAGCCGGTGTGCGAGGCGGCTGCTCGGGCGGCGCCTTCGGTGCGGCCGGGTTTGATGACGATGATGGGCTTGGCCAGGGCTACTTCGCGCGCGGCGGAAATGAACGAGCGCGCATCCCCGATGGTTTCCATGTACATGACAATGCTCTCGGTGTGAGGGTCGTCGCCCAGGTGGTAGATGAGATCGCCCCAGTCTACATCGAGCATGGAGCCGACCGAGACGAAGTGCGAGAAGCCGACGTTTTCCTTGAAGGACCAGTCGAGCACGGAGGTGCATAGCGCGCCAGACTGGCTGATGAAGGCCACCTTGCCCTTGCGGGCCATGCCAGCCGCGAAGGTGGCGTTGAGTCCGCTGACCGGGCTCATAACACCCAGGCAGTTGGGACCCACCACACGCATCTTGCCAGCCTGCGCGTATTCGAGGATCTGGCGCTCCAGTTCCACGCCTTCGGGGCCAACTTCTTTGAACCCGGCCGAGATGACGATGGCGCCACGCACACCCAGGTCGGCGCAGTCTTTGATGATGCCGGGAATACTGGGGGCCGGGGTGACGACTACGGCCAGGTCCACCGGGTCGGGCACTTCGCGGATATCGGGGTAGGCTTTGATTCCCAGCAGGCTGGGGCGTTTGGGGTTGATTGGGAAGACTGCGCCGCCAAAGGGGCTGCTGATCAGGTTCCACAGGATGGTGCGGCCCACGCTGCCTTCTTTTTCGGTGGCGCCAATTACGGCTACATTCCTGGGCGCAAAGATCGGTTGCAGGGAGCGCGGGGTGTAGCGATAGACATCATGTGCGGGGTCGAAGAAATTGGTGGTGCGGGGAGAGAGGGGAGTGGTCATGGGGGTTGTCCTTTGATATACAGGATAATGACTTGGGTTACAGGTGGGTTTCAGGCGCGGCGTGCGGTCGCGAAAAATGGTAAATCCCAAACCTGCTCATTATATCCCCCACATTCGGGCTGGCGCATGTCTTAATGTCATCTTTTGAGGGTGCGATTTGTCGTAAATTTTGCGCTTACACTTCCACCGGTTGGTAGAGCACGCGCACACGCTCACCCTGTAACGTGGGTACGCCCTTTTCCACCCAGCGGGCGAAATGTGGTGTGTTTCGGTGGGCTTCCAGCGCGGCGTTGTTGGTGTACATTTCGTAGAGTATGAAGGCGCAGGGGTCGTCCTGCTTTTGCAGCAAGTCAAATTGAATGACTCCCGGCTCCTGGCGGCTGGCGCGGATGTTGGCGGATGCTTCTGAGAGAAAGGTGTCCAGGGCATCGCGGCGAACCTGGAGGTGGACGATTTGGGCAATGGGCATGGGGTTTCCTCTGTGCGATTACTCGATCACTACGCCGTCCAGGTTTTCTTCGGGTTCGGGGTAGCGCATATCCAGTTTGCGCAGGGCATCCACCAGCACGCTGGCAATGACCAGGTCGCGGTACCATTTGCGGTTGGCGGGCACGATGTACCAGGGGGCGGACTCAGTGCTGGTTTTGCTGAGCACGTCCTCATAAGCTTGCCTGTATTCGTTCCACAGTTTGCGCTCTTTCAGGTCGCCCAGGCGGAATTTCCAGCGTTTGGTGGGGTCATTCAGGCGGGCTTGCAGGCGTTCTTTTTGCTCGTCCAGGTCAATGTGCAGAAAAAATTTGAGGATGGTGGTGCCGTTTTCGGTCAGCATGCGCTCGAAATCATTAATTTGGTCGTAGCGTTTTGACCAAACCTCAGGCGGCACCAGGTTATGCACGCGCACGACCAGCACATCTTCGTAGTGGCTGCGGTTGAAGATGACCATCTCACCGCTTCCGGGCGTCACTTTGTGGACGCGCCACAGGTAGTCGTGATCCAGTTCTTCGGGGGTGGGCACTTTGAAACTGGCCACGCGCACGCCCTGCGGGTTGACGCCGTCGAACACGCGCCGGATGACGCCGTCTTTGCCGCCGGTATCCATGGCTTGCAGGACGATAAGCACTTTATGTTTGTGTTCTGCATAGAGTACTTCCTGCAGGGCTTCCAGTTCTGTATTCAGGGCCTCGACCTGTTCCAGTCCTTTGGCCTTGTCGCCCTTGAAAGCGCCCGTGTCATCGGGATTCCATTTTACCAGATTGATTTTTGTACCGGGTTTGATGCGATATTGTTCCATGCGAGGCTCCTTATCTCTGTGGGGATAACGTATTTTAGATGCCGCAGCACCCGTAAATGGATGCCCAGCCAAAACTGGTGACTTTGAAGGTGTGGTATTGTCTCGCCATGCAGGCGACATGGGTATGGGTGATGCTGTATGCTTTGTAAAACAAGCAGTCTTGCACCCGCAGGCTGGCCTCAATGGCCTGACTGTTCATACTGAAGCGATCCATACTCTGGCTGATTTTCAAACACTGCCCTGGACGTATATTCCTGCGGCTTTAGGACGGTATCGTACAGACCAATATCTTCACCTTCATGCCTGTTGATGCCTGTATAAGACAGGCTGGCGTCTTCGTAGCGCTTGAATTTGTAGACGGCGTCGTTCATTAGGGCGCTGTTGAAGACGTTGAGGCTGACGAGCAGTTCAAAGTCTTTGACTTCGAGGCCGGTGACGCGCTTGAACAGGCCCGGCTCGAGCTTGGTAATGACATCGCGCAGGGTGCGTTCGCGGTAGTCGGTGAGATACATGAAGATGGGGATGCGCGTGGCAAACTTGATGAGTTTTTCTTGAATCAGTTTGCGCTTGCTCTTGTATTCTTTTTCGGCTTCGGTCAGTTCTTTCTTTTCAGTGGGGGTCAGTTCGCGGTCGTTGGCTTCGCGTTTGGCTTTTTTGACGGCTTCGGATTTGTTGATGATGGTTTCAATATCCTGATTGAGCGAGCGGAAGCCTTCGATGTTCATCAGGGCATCCATGGCCAGTTGATTGGCCATCAGGCGGGAGAGGGTGTCGTTATCCACATTGACCAGCAGGGCGCTCTCCCAGCGGCGGGCCAGCAGGGTGGCGGTGGTGCCGCTCATGGCCATATCCAGAATGCCTGCGGCGTCAATTTGCTTCATGGAACTGCCGTCGTAAGCCAGCACGGGCAGGAAACTGATGAATTCGGCAACTTTTTGCTCGGGACTGGCGGTTTCGTTGACGTTGAGACGGCTGGCGTATTCGGCAATCTGGCGCAGGGCGCGGTCGGGGGCGAAGTCGAAGACGTAGCACTCTTGTTTGATGATTTCTTCGGCGTTGGGGCTTTGCCCATCGGGATTTTTGACCGTCCACGGCGATTGGACGCGGAAGGCGGCCTGGAAGTAGGTCTCCGGGCTGGAGGAATTCCGCAGCATGAAGATTCCGGTCCAGGGTTTGACGGTGACGCCGGTGGTCAGTTTGCCGCACGAGAGCGTGATGGTTTTGGTCGCCAGCGGGTCGCCCATCGCATTTTGCACCGGGTAGAGGGCATCCACGCCAATACCCGCTTCGCTTCCGGCGGCGACAAGCACCTTGTAGTCGTGATAGAACTTGTTTTGCTTTTGGGCCAGCAGGTTGCCCATGGCGTGGCAGGCGGCCACGGAGGGTAAAAACCAAAAGGTGTGCGAAAGCACATTGAGCAGGCGCACATCGGAAAAGGGCAGGGGCGGGCGTTTTGCGCCGAGTTTCAGGTTATCGACCGAGGTTTCCAAAAACGCGCCGCGCAGCAAATCCAGCCATTTTTGCACTTCATCTTCATATTTGAAGCGCGCCAGCAGGCCGCGCCCCTCGGCGGCGAAGAAAACGTTCAGGTCAAATTCGTTAAATTCGCCTTGTTGGGCAATTTCGCGGATCGAATCGGGCAGTTGGTAGGTGAGCAAGACCATGCGCGGGAGCATGGCGTAGGGATTTTCGGCGGGTTGGTTCCAGGTTTGCTTGGCGCGCTGTTCGTCCGAATACGTCCAGTTGAAGATTTGTTCTTCGATGAATTCACCCGAGGCGATGGCGCGGAAGGGCGTGCCGGAGAGATAGAGGTAGTGGCGGGTGGTGATGGGCAGGATGTCTTCGAT
>DAOUAP010000021.1:0-17343 GCA_034433165.1 Anaerolineales bacterium
TACGCCGATGGCAAAGAGATCTACTTTGTGCATACAGAAGTCTCCGACCCCGGCGTGGCCGAACTGCTCACCAACATGATGAATTCCCCGGTCATTTATGTGCCGTCGCTGGCCAATGTGCCCGCCGAATCGCTGGCTGAAGTGTACGTCTTTGATAACGGCATCGAAGGCATGGGCCCGTTCGGCTTTCAGGAAGATGTCTTTGACAACCCGCCCGGCAGCGAAGGCTACTCGCCCCTGCGCCGCGTGAACGTGGTCACTTGGGCCGACCCGGCCAACGCCCGCATGTTCACTTCGGTGGAGGAAATCTTCGCCGCCGAAGCTGCTGGCGAAGTCACCATAGCCCAGCCCGGCGTGGTGGTCAACATGCCCTTCGTCGTCTGGGACGGCGGAAAGCGCTAAAAGCCTGCCTTCAACCATCAGTGAACAGTGCTGCTGTTCACTGATGGTTGTTTGCGTTCACGGATACTGATATGGAACAATTCCTTCTTGCTTTCATCACCGGCCTCACCACGGGCGGGCTGTCATGCCTGGCTGTGCAGGGCGGGTTGCTGGCTTCATCGCTGGCGCACCAGATCGAGCGGGATATGCTCAACGCCCCGGCCGCGCCCGTCAAAAAGGGACGGCGGCCCACCCGGGCGGCGCGTCCCAACATGGCGCTGCCCATCCTGCTATTCCTGACCGCCAAACTGGCCGCTTACACACTGCTGGGTGCGCTGCTCGGCTGGCTGGGCGCCTTCCTCACCTTCGACCCAATCACCCGCGCGCTGCTGCTGATTGCCATTGGCATCTTCATGCTTGGCAACGCGCTGCGCATGTTCAATGTGCATCCCGTCTTCCGCTATTTTAACTTCGAACCGCCCAAATTCATCACACGATTCATTCGCCGCACATCCAAAGGCACCGAAACGGCCACGCCGCTGCTGCTCGGCGCGCTGACGGTGTTCATCCCGTGTGGGGTAACGCAGGCCATGATGGCTGCCTCGCTCGGCACAGGCAGCGCGGCCACAGGTGCGGCGCTCATGGGCGCCTTCACGCTTGGCACCAGCCCGGTCTTCTTCCTGGTGGCCTACCTCACCACCGAGATCGGCTCCCGCTTCGAACGCTACTTCACGCGCTTTGTGGCGGTTGTACTCTTGGCCCTGGGATTTGTTTCCATTGATAGTGGACTCAACGTGATGGGCTCGCCGCTCTCGTTTGCCAACCTCACCCGCGGCCTGTTTGCCGCGGCCCCGGCAGCGGAAAGCGCCCCCGTGTTGCAGGGCGATGGTACTGCCCTGGTGCTGGACGTAAAAAACAACGGCTACTTCCCGTCCACCTTGCGCGCCAAGGCGGGCGTGCCGGTTCAACTGAATCTTGTCACCGACGAAACCTACTCGTGTTCGCGCGACTTTGTCATCCCGGCCCTCAAGTATTACGCGCTGCTGCCCGAAACGGGCCGCGAGGTGGTGGAAATTCCGCCGCAACAAGCTGGTACCGTCATGCGTTTCACTTGTTCCATGGGTATGTACACGGGCCAGATTATTTTTGAAGAGTAAGCTATGAAAAAGACCTACAGCGTCCCCGACATGCACTGCGTCAACTGCGTAATGCGCCTTGAAGCACTGGAGGATGAACTCCCCGGCATTAAGCGTATAGATGCCAGTTACAACAAGCAACAAGTGGCGGTGGAATTTGATGAAGCGCAAGTGAGCGAGACGCAGATCGTCGAAGCAGCCAAGAAGAAGGGCTACACCCTAAAGGTGTAGCCCTTCTTCTTGATGGGGTGTATACTTGCCGCTTGCCAAAGGAGAATGAACGAGATGAATAAAGGAATATGGTACGCATTAGGCGCCTATCTCACTTGGGGCGTCTTTCCCATTTATTGGAAATGGCTCAAGCATGTGCCCGCGCTGGAATTGCTCAGTCACCGCATCATTTGGTCGCTGGTGAGTTTGGGGCTGTTCATCGTCATCACCCGCCAGTGGAGCGCATTTAAGGCGGCTGCCGCCAACTGGAAAGTGGTGCGCATTTACCTCGTGGCGGCAGTGCTCATCGGCATCAACTGGTTCATTTATGTGTGGGCGGTGAACGCGGGTTACATTGTGGAAACCAGCCTGGGTTACTTCATTAATCCGCTGCTGAGTGTGATTTTTGGTGTGCTGGTTTTTCGTGAGCGCTTGCGCCCGTTTCAGTGGGTGCCCATTGGGTTGGCTGCTTTCGGGGTGGCGTACCTGACCGTAGTATATGGCCGCCTGCCGTGGATCGCGCTGGCGTTGGCCTTTTCGTTTGGGCTGTATGGCTTGGTAAAGAAAATGGCGCCATTGTCCTCTGCATTTGGGCTTACCATTGAAACTGGTATTCTGCTTGTGCCCGCGCTGGCCTATCTGCTCTTCGTGGAATTTACCGGGCAGGGAAAATTTCTGCACACCGGGCTGACCGCCGACCTGCTGATGGTGGGCGCGGGGCTGGTGACCACCATTCCGCTGCTCATGTTTGCTTCGGCGGCGCAGAAAATTCCATTATCCATGATTGGTATCATGCAGTACATTGCACCGACCATGCAGTTCCTGATAGGGGTACTGGTCTATAAAGAGCCTTTCAGCCAGGCGCAGTTCGTGGGGTTTGCCATCGTTTGGGTGGCCCTGATCATTTTTGGGGTGGAAGGTTATCTTTCCAGCCGCAGGAAGAACCGCCTCGAACTGGTGCCGCTGGGTTAGCTGAAGCAGGAATATCCAGCGGTGCATCAAAAAACACCACTGCTCTGGCATGTGGATATATAATCAGTGAAAATAAAACCAGCAACCTGACACTTTGTAAAACGGAACGAAAACCTTAACGCAAATTGCACAAATCTGGCGAATTACGCGAATTAACATCGGGCAACGTCCGAAAAATTAGCGTAATCCGCGTCAAAAATTTCAGGCGAAAACAAATTGTCTGGTGGCTAGAAATAAAAATCTTGGAGGATTTGTATGGCAAAGAAACCAGGTGTAATTGCAATCCTTACCGGCGGCGGTGATGTGCCCGGGCTGAACCCGGCTATCCGCGCCGTGACCATCCGCGCCTTGCGCGAAGGTTACCAGGTCATCGGCATTCGCCGTGGCTGGGGCGGGCTGATCGACATTGTACGCGACAAGAATTACGATAACAGCGCCAACTTCCAACTCCTGACGGAAGAAATCGTCAATCGGGCCGGGCGCACGGGTGGCACCTTCCTGCACACATCCCGCACCAATCCATCCAAGACCAAAAAAGCGGATGTCCCACCCCACCTGCAGGAAAAGTTCAATGCCGAGCGCAACGACCTGACCGAAGAGTCGCTCAAGAACCTGGATTTCCTGGGCGTCGATTACATCATCCCCATCGGCGGCGATGACACCCTGAGCTATGCTGTGCGCCTGTACCAGGAAGGCATCAAGGTGGTGGCCATCCCCAAGACGATGGACAACGACGTGCCCGGCACCGATTACTGCATCGGATTTAGCACCTGCGTGACGCGCACCATCTCGCTGACCAACGCCCTGCGCACCACGGCCGGCTCGCACGAACGCTTCCTGGTACTGGAGGTTTTCGGGCGCTACGCGGGGTACACCGCCATGCTGCCGACCATGGCCGGGGCGGCCAATCGCTGTGTGATCCCCGAGTACAAGTTCAACATCGAACACCTGACCGAGTTGATGAGCAATGATCGCCAGCGCAACCCCAGCAAATACTCGGTGGTGCTGGTCTCTGAGGGCGCCATGTTCGAAGGCGGTGAGATGGTGTACGACAAGATGGAAACGGATGCCTATGGCCATGCCAAGCTGGGTGGTATTGGCGACCTGGTGGGCGCGGCCATGAAGGAGATCTCGCCCAAGTTCAATGGTGGTAAAAAAGTGGATGTGGTCGAGCAGAAGTTGGGCTACATGGTGCGCGGCGGCGACCCGGATGCCATCGACTCTATCGTCCCGATGGCTTTTGGCAACCTGGCGCTGGACCTGATCCTCAAGGGCATTCACGGCCGCCTGGTGGTGCTCAAGAACGGGCGCTATGACAATGTTCCCCTGGATGTGGTCACTTCGAACAAGAAGGTGATCGATGTCAATTACTTCTACGACACCAATCGCTACCGCCCCAAGTACGAGAACTTCGAGATGAAGCCGTTGTTCATCATGACCAGCGAGTTGTAGCCCGCAAAAATAGGACATTTGTCATAGTTGTATTACGCGTCTGCTTGCGATAACACCCACATAGGGAAGCGAAGATGCGCTGGCAAGGTGAAACGGTCGCAAACAGTCCAGCGCGGAGCAAATGGCGAGACCGGCCCACAATCTGTGGGCCGGTTTTTTTACTTTTGAACGCATCATTCGTGACGTGAGTGCGTCGCACCACGCTAGACGGGGTGATTTCAAGCCAGGTCAGGCGCCATTTAGCGGCTTTTTGCCAAAAGTATTGGTGCGACGCACCCCGGCGGATTTACCCAGTACTCACAGTTTTTAGCTTTTGAAGCCCACATTATAGTCCTGCCGACTGGAAAATAGCAGTGAGCAGTGTCACCAACCTGATATAATCAGCACGTTAATTTCAAATTGGAGGAAAAAGGTATGAATTTCGCAATGTGGAAGAAGGCGCTTCAGGTGATCCCGGCTGTTTCGAAGCAGGAATGGGATGCCCTGGACCTGGTCTCGAAGTGGCTCATTTCCACCCGCGCCGCGGTGCTGGTGATGACCTTCATCTCGTCTGCGCTGGCCGGGCTGTTTGCCCTGCGCGATGGCACGTTCGACTTTGTGCCCTGGCTGGCGCTCACGCTGGGCCTCATCCTGGCCCATGCCACCAACAACCTCTTCAACGATTACACGGATTTCGTCAAAGGTGTGGATAAGGATAACTACTTCCGCACCATGTACGGGCCGCAGCCGGTCGCCAACGGGCTCATGACCACCCGCCAACTTCTGACCTATACTGCGGTGACCGGCGCAGCTGCGGCGGCGCTCGGCATCTTCCTGATCGCCCTCAATGGCTGGGACCCCATCATCTGGCTGCTGCTTGGGCTGGGCGCGTTTTTCGTGCTTTTCTACACCTGGCCGCTCAAGTACATTGCCCTGGGCGAGGTGGCCGTGATCATCGTGTGGGGCCCGCTCATGATCGGCGGCGGATATTACGTCCTGGCCCACACCTGGGATTGGAACGTGGTCTGGGCCAGCATCCCTTACTATTTCGGCGTGACGACCGTTATCTTCGGCAAGCATATCGACAAGATCGCCGCCGATAAGGCCAAGCACATCCACACCCTGCCGGTGCTGCTGGGCGAAAAACTCTCGCGCTACGTGGTGATTGCCATGATGGTTCTGCCCTACGCACTGGTGGTGGCCATGATCGCGCTGCGGTATTTCACCCCGGTGTTGCTGCTGGTTTTCCTGGCCATCCCCACCCTGCGCCGGGTCTTCCCGGCCTTCCTCAAGCCCAAGCCCGAAACCCGCCCCGAAGGATTCCCCGATGGACAAGGCGGCTGGCCGCTCTATTTTGCGCCCATGGCTTTCCAGAACAATCGCTCTTTTGGCGGCTTGTTCATGATCGCTTTACTGATCGACGTGCTTCTGCGGCTGGCTTTGTCGGATTTCTGGCGCTGATCGCTGCTGCATCCAAACCAACCCGGCGCAGTTGGCCGGGTTGGTTTATTTAAGTTTTGTAAAAAACCGGACAAAAGTTCCGATTTTCACACAGTGTTGTATAATTTGAGCAAGTAAATGACCGATAATACCCAGAAAGGAAAGATCACCCATGAAAATCAATTTTGCCATGTGGCGCAAAGCAGCCTGGGAGCTGATCAAGATGGACAGCAAGCAGGAATGGGATGCGCTCGACATCATTTCCAAGTGGCTGATCGCCACGCGCTCGGCTGTCACCGCCGTTACCGTGTACTCTTCCGTCATTGCCGGATTGTTATTCTGGCGCGCGCAGGCCGTTGCAGAACCTTTCCCGTGGCTGGCCTGGTTCATCGTAACGCTCGGACTGTTCATCGCGCATGGCACCAACAACCTGCTCAACGATTACACCGATTTTTCACGCGGGGTGGATAAAGAAAACTACTTTCGTACCCAGTATGGTGTCCACCCGCTTGTGCAGGGCTTCTGGACAAAAACCCAGCAAATCCAATGGTTTCTGGTCAGCGGTGTGATCGCCTTCATTTCTGGCGTGTATGCGGTGTGGTATACCGGGTTCAATCCGTACGTCATAGGGTTGTTTGCCTTTGGTTCGTTGGTGCTGCTTTTCTACACCTGGCCTATGAAGTATTGGGCAATCGGGGAACTGTCCATTTTCCTCATCTGGGGTCCCATCATGATCGCAGGCATTTACCTGGTGCTGGCGCTTGGCGCCACAGGCCAGGTGCCGCCTGAACTGGGGCTGGTTGCCCTGGCAGGCGTCCCGTTTGGCCTCAGTGTGGCCAGCATCAACGTGGCAAAGCACACCGACAAACTGGATGATGATAAAGCCAAAGGCGTGGGTACTTTTCCTGTGCGCGTAGGGCAGACTGTGGCGCGCTACACCACCATTTCGGTCATTCTGGTTGCCTATGCAATCGTCATTTACTTGGTTGCCACCGGGTTCTTTTCGCTGTTCATGCTGCTGGTGCTTTTTGCAGCCCGGCGCGCCTTTTTTGCCGTGGCTGTGCTGCTCAAGCCGCGTCCGCAAGGCCCCCCGGCCGGGTTCGAGATGTTCTGGCCTACCTGGTTCTCCGGGTTCGCCTTTTACCATAACCGCATGTTCGGCGGCATGTTTGTCCTGGGCATTATGCTCGACACGCTCTTCCGAAAGGTGCAATTGGCAGATGTCAACCTGCTTGGCGGCATTGCGCTGGGAGTTGGCGTTGTTGTTGCTGTGGTGCGCTATATTCAAGGCAAGGCTAAGAAGTAATCGCCATTTCCTTGGCATGAAAACGGCCCCGCCATCGCGGGGCCGTTTTCATTGGTTGATTTCCAGCGCCTCAATTTCCAGGCGCGCCGCCAAATTCGCCAGTGTGTCCATCGCCACCTGCCCGTCTGGTTTCCAGGCCGCGTATTGGTTGTCGATCCAGATGACGATGCCGAGAGGGCCCCGTGGGTGGATGCCGCCCCGAAAAATTGTTCCGCCATCGACTGCGAATTCGATACCCGCTTCGCCCCACCTGATACGGTAATCGTGCCAACGGGTGACATCCACATCCAGGCGGGTGCTCTCCTCGCCAATAACGCGCCCGGCGACTGCGCGTAGCCACCTGGAAAGCGGAGGGTATGCCAACAGGGGCAGCCCCAGCGCAGCCGGGGCAAGCGCCAGCGAAGGGATGCGCGGCGCGCTGAAGACCTGGGCCAAAAATCCTTGCGCGGGCTGGTCATTGTGGAAGGAGAGGTGATTTTCTGGCGAGGCGTGGAAGAACCAGGCCGCGTTGGGCAGGGCAGGCAGGCGGCGCGCCATGCCGCCCAGCCCCAGTGACAGGCTGAATGGGTCATTCCACAACCCGAAGCCCCACGTTCCGGGGTGGTTGGCCGCTGAGATGCGGGCGCGCAGGCTCAGGGTGGTTGGTTCCCGCCAGGGAAAACGGGAGCGAGGCCGGGTGTGATAGTCGTCCAGTTGGGCCACGCGGTACATTCCGGCGCGCCCGTCCGCTATTTCCAAAACAAAACCGCCCTCCGGTGTCCCCTGGACACTGGAAAGCGGGGAAATGAGCGCTTGCAGCCGCAGGCCGTGAGAATCCATAGCTTGGTTCATTGTATCATGCGCCGCAATTCATGGTTGGTAGGTGACGAACAGGCTGATCTCCAGACGGGTGCCGGCCTCGTCGCGGGCGCTGATGACGATGCGGTTGCTGCCTGCGACAAGCGGTGTTTCCCTGCGAAAGAACTGGTCAGGCGGCACAAGGATATCGTGCCCATTGATGGATACAATTACCCCCGGAGGGGCTTGTCCGTTTACGTCCACAACATCTGTGGCAATTACCGCCCCATTTTGTGGGCTAAGTACCCGCAGCCACAATGTACCGTCGCGCACTTCAATGTAACCTTCGGTGTTGAGCGCTGTGCCAGAAATGACTGGCAGCACCAGGGTGTTGGCGGCCGAGGGTGCGCCGGGCGTGGCGCTGCACGCACTGAGCCCACCCAGCAATAATAACCAGATAAGTGCAAAATTTTGCATTGCTGCTCCGGCGGCGATTATACGATATGCGCGTAGTTTTTTTGCACATTTGGTAATCTCTCGCAGTGGTGATTTTTCGGTTGGCGGATAAATCCGGCTGCGTATGGCCGGGGCTGTGCGGGTATAATGGGGCGCGGAGGATGAACACTTAGCAATGGAAATTACCTGGTACGGACACTCCTGTTTTCGCATGGTGGAACGCGGCATGGCCAGCGTGGTCACCGACCCTTTCGATTCGACTGTGATCGGCTATGAGCCGCTCAAACTGAAATCAGATATCCTGACTGTCAGCCACGACACACCCGGGCACGCCTTTGTGAGCGCCGTCAAGGGCGGGCCGCACATCATCGATGGACCTGGCGAGTTCGAGATCGGCGGCGTATTCATCACCGGCGTACAGACGGATACCAATGGCAAAAAGGCCGCCGATAGTCCGCGCAACACCTTGTACGTCTTCGATTACGATGGACTGAACGTGGCCCACCTGGGCGACCTGCGCAGTGTGCCCACCCAGGCTGAGGTCGAGGCCCTGGGCACTGTCCACATTGCGCTGGTGCCGGTGGGCGGCGGCGGCAGCCTCAATGCCGCCAAGGCGGCCGAGGTGGTCAGCCTGCTCGAGCCGAACATCGTCATCCCCATGCACTACGGCACCAAAGCCTGCAACATAAGCCTCGACCCAATTTCTAAGTTCCTCAAAGAGATGGGGCTGGGTGTGCACGAAACCCAACCATCGCTCAAGGTGTCCCGTTCATCGCTGCCCACCGAAACGCGCGTGATCGTACTCGATTACCAGAGCAGTTAGGAGGCCGCATGACTGTCAAATTGCTCATGACCTGGGATATTGCCCCCGAGCAGGAACAGGAATACTTCGAGTTCGTCATCCGCGAATTCATCCCCGGCATCCAGCGCCTGGGGCTGGAGCCCATGGAAGCCTGGGCCACCGTCTATGGCAGTTACCCGCAGATCCTGGTGGCCATGCTCGCCCCAGACCTGCCCGCCGCCCTGCGCGCGCTCAACTCGACAGATTGGGCCAGCCTGCGCGAGAAACTGATGGGTTTTGTCAATAACTACTCCTACAAAGTGGTAGACGCCCGTACAGGCTTCCAATTCTAGCCCCAACCAACCATCACTCACGCCGCCCTGCACAGGGCGGCCTTTTTATTATGAACCCACTCGCCCAAGCCCTGCTCCATTGGTACGACCGTCACGCCCGCGTGCTGCCCTGGCGCAACCACCCGGACCCCTACGCCGTGTGGATCTCCGAGATCATGCTCCAGCAAACCCAGGTGGCCACCGTCATCCCGTACTTCACACGCTGGATGGAACGCTTTCCCACCATAGCCGCCCTGGCCGCCGCTGCCGAGCAAGATGTATTGACACTCTGGGAAGGGCTGGGTTACTACAGCCGCGCGCGCAACCTGCACAAAGCCGCCCAAATGCTCGTCAATGAATTCGACGGCCGCCTGCCATCTGCCCTCGACGACCTGCGCCGCCTGCCCGGCGTGGGGCGTTACACTGCCGCCGCCATCGCCTCCATGGCCTTCAGGCAGGATGTCGCCACCCTCGATGGCAACCTGCGTCGGGTCTTTGCGCGCCTCTTCGATGTCACCGAACCGGCCGACAGCGCCACTGGCGAAAAGCGGCTGTGGGAACTTGCCGGGGCACACCTGCCTGCCGGCCGCACTGGCGATTACAACCAGGCCCTCATGGACCTGGGCGCCACCATCTGCCTGCCGCGCAACCCGGCCTGCCTGCTCTGTCCCTTATGCGACTTGTGCAAAGCGCATGCCCTGGGGGTTCAGGAACAGCGCCCGGTGCTCAAGCCGCGCCCGGCTGTGCCGCATCATCACCACGCCGTGGCGGTCATCGTGCGGGATGGGATGACCCTGCTGGCGCGCCGCCCCGCGCAGGGATTGCTGGGCGGACTGTGGGAATTCCCCAATGCCCGCATCAATGTGGATGCAGACCCAGCCGCGGCCCTGCCCGCCGCCATCGAAGCGGCCTGCGGGCTGCAAGCGACCCCCGTCAAACCGCTTGGCGTTGTGCGGCACGCCTACACCCACTTCAAGTTGACAACTCACCCGTTTATATGTACGCTAGAGTCAGGAGCGCCGCCTGAGCAATGGAAGTGGGTGCTGCTGGGTGAACTGGACACCTACCCTATGGGCAAAGTGGACCGCCAGGCGGCGCGTAAACTTGCTGCGCTATGACCGCCCTGCCCGATCCCGACCCTTACGCTGAACAACGCCGCCGCATGGTGCGCGACCAGATCGCCGCGCGCGGCATTGCCGACCTGCGCGTGCTGGCCGCCCTGGAGCGTGTGCCGCGCCACCTGTTCGTAGATGCCGACCTGTGGGGCGAGGCCTACGAAGACCATCCCCTGCCCATTGGCGAGGGGCAGACCATCTCGCAGCCGTACATCGTGGCGCTTATGACCAGCCTGCTGCGCCTTGCCGGCCGCGAGCGCGTGCTGGAGGTGGGCGCCGGGTCTGGTTACCAGGCGGCCATCCTGGGCGAGCTGGCCCGCGAGGTGCATACCATCGAGTTCCGCCCGACGCTGGCCGCCCGGGCCGCTGCAACCCTGCATGGGCTGGGGTACGCCAATATCCACTTGCATACCGGGGATGGGTCACGGGGCTGGCCGCCAGCCGCGCCGTATAATGCCATCGTGGTGGCGGCGTACGCGCCGCGGGTGCCGCAGCCGCTTATCGATCAGCTGGCAAATGGCGGGAGGATGGTGCTGCCGGTAGGGGAGCGGGGATTCCAAATGTTGGAAGTGTGGGAACGGGTCGGGGCAGGGATGCACCGTCACCCCTCCATTCCGGTGGCGTTTGTGCCGCTGGTGGGCGAGCATGGGGTGAAATGAAAAGAGGAAAGAAGGTGTCTTGGCCTTCTTTCCTCTTTTCATTTATGTCTCTTTACGTTATGCCCGGGCAATGCTCACAAAGACCATCGGGCGGCGGCGTGTCTCGTTAAACAGGAATGAGCGCACCGTATCGGTGATGACGCGCTCGCTGTCGTGCCCGCCCTCGTTGACAATATCCATTACCTTTTTGCGCACTGCGGGGATGATGAGTTCTGCATCCTGTGGGGAGATGAAGCCGCGCGTGATTATCTCGGGGTCGTGGATGAGGCGGCCGGAGTATTTGTCTACGGTGATGTCGATCAGCAAGATGCCGCTGCGGGCCAATTGCTCGCGCTCACGCATCACGTCGCCGTCCACATCGCCGATGCTGCCGCCTTCGACGAAGATGTAGCCGCCGGGGATGCGTTCGGCCAGCGCGATGCCGCTGGTCGAGACTTCCACCACGTGCCCGTTCTCGACGATCACAATCTGGTTTTCCGGGATGCCCATTTGGTGGGCCAATTTGGCGTGTCGTGTCAATTGCCGTAGTTCGCCATGGATGGGCATGAAGAATTTCGGCCGCACGAGGTTGAGCATCAGTTTTTGCTCTTCCTGGCTGGCGTGACCCGAAACATGCACCGGCAGGATGTTATCCCAGATAACGTTGGCCCCACGCCGCAGCAGGCGGTTGATGGTGCGGCTCACGCTCTCCTCATTGCCGGGGATGGGGTGCGATGACAGCACGATGGTGTCCCCGGATTTTAGATCGAACTGGCGGTTGGTGGCCGTGGACAGCCGCCCGATAATTGACGACGGTTCGCCCTGCGAGCCGGTGCACATCAGCACCACATCCTTGTCCGGCAGGTTGACGGCCTGCTCGACTGATATGAGCGTATCATCGGGCACTACCAGGTAGCCCAGTTTGCGGGCGATCTTGGCGTTATCTACCATGCTGGTACCCACAAAGGCCAGTTTGCGTTTGTGTTTTACAGCTGCATCGGCCACCTGCTGCATGCGCGAGATGAGCGAGGCAAACGAGGCGATGATGATGCGCCCGGTTGTATTGCTGAAGACCTGGTCGAATGCCGGGCCGATGACCTTCTCCGAAGGCGTCCAGCCGGCCCGTTCGGCGTTGGTCGAATCGGAGAGCAGCAGGGTCACGCCGCGCTGCGAAAATTCTGCCAGTTTGGCGTAGTCAGTTGGCCAGCCGTCCACCGGGGTCTGATCAAATTTGAAATCCCCGGTGTGCACCACCAGCCCGGCCGGGGTGGTGATCCCCAGCCCGATGCCGTCCGGGATGGAGTGGCAGACGTGAAATGTTTCCACCTTGAACGGTCCGATTTGGAGCGCTTCGCCGGCCTGGATGGTGACGATCTGAGCCTTGCTGGCCAACCCGTTGCGGGCCAGCTTGACCTCGATGAGCCCGC
The DNA here is from genome assembly GCA_034433165.1 of Anaerolineales bacterium. Classification (GTDB taxonomy): domain Bacteria; phylum Chloroflexota; class Anaerolineae; order Anaerolineales; family Villigracilaceae; genus DAOUAP01. The sequence continues at coordinate 12,403 of DAOUAP010000021.1, forward strand.
GCGTGAGCGGCGTGGCGTAAACCGGGGCGGGTACACGCTCCAGTACGTGGCGCAACGCGCCGATATGGTCTTCGTGCCCGTGCGTGATGATGATGCCGACCACATCCTTGCTTTTGTCGTACAGGTACTCGAAATCCGGGATGATGTAGTCGATGCCGAGCATGTCGTTCTCGGGGAACATCATGCCAGCGTCCACGACAAGGATCTTGCCGTCATATTCGTAGACGGTCATATTCTTGCCGACTTCCCCAAGCCCCCCCAGGGGAATGATTCTCAATTTTTCGTTCTTGCTCATTGTTCACCTTGTGAAATTTTCGGCCTTGCAGCCGGATTAAAATGCAAAAAATTCCCCTTGGGCTGGTTTTTCAACCGGGGGTCTTATAATGCGGTGGGTTGTTACAAAAAACTGCCACAGGGTGGCAGGTAAGTTCACATCCAGTAGGTCCAGTATAGCAGGCGGCGCGCGATTTGTCAAAGCATGCCCCCGAGGCAGATTGTGCCATGCGGGACAGACGGGAACGTGTTAAGGTATAATTAAATTTGCCTGCCCGTTGCGGATTGAACACGGCGCAAATCTTTTATAATGAATGATGCCCATGATGAATATGATTTTTGACCTTCCTGCCGATTATTGGCAGAGCCTTGTTGTAAACCGGCAAGACATCGAATTTCTCCAAAACCATCTTTTTGAAACTGAGACGCCGTTAAGTGGGATCGAAATGGCGGCTGCCCTGATAAGGGATCGCATTCGCCGTGAGGGAACGGCAGCCACTGCCAGACGCGAATCTTATGGCCAGGTTTTCACTCCCGGGAATCATTACCAGGCGGGTGACTGGCTGGTTTTCCCGGCACTGGATTGGAAGCGGGGCAGTGTTGTTTCTGTTCGTCCGGGGAATAATCCGCAACAACCACCATTTGAGGTCATTGCCGTAGACCTGGAGGATGGCAGCCAGCGGCTCTTTGCCGCCAGCCTGGAGGCGCATGCGCTCAATGACCCGCCAGAGGTTGAAGAAAGCCAGAACATCAACCCGGAAGCCATTATCGAAGCTTTTGGCGCAGACCTGGCAACCCGGATAGAACGCGCGTTAGAAAACGATGAGTCGCTGGTGCGCATTGCCGGGCGTTGGTTTCCGCGCGCCTTGCTGGTGGATATCAATATGGGGCACCTCAACCTGGCTGAAGCGATATTGGATGTTTCTGGCGGTGAGCCAATGCCCGCCGAAGCACTCATCAAGGAACTGGATTTATCTGGCGGGGTCAACCCGCGCCTTGTGGAGTTTTCGCTCAATTATGCGCTGCAGGGCGATAAGCGCTTCGATGAAGTTGGACCGGCTGGGCAGGTGCTGTGGGTATTGGAGCGGCATGAACCAGAAGATGTGCGCGCCATTCCTTCATACCTGCGTTATTCTGAACCCGCTTATGATACCGCGCGCTTTACCGATCAGATGCGGCGCCTGGAATTGGAACTCGACGACGAACTGAGCAATTTAGATCTTGATGGATCGCCCTCTGCCCAGGTTACCATTTGCCTCACTTATCCGCACTGGCGGGCAGGCACTTTGCCGGTGTCTGGGCGGTTGCGCGGTTTTTTCCCAACAGCGTATGAGTCTGAGCGTGTACGCTTTACCCTGCGCGACACCAACACGCGAGAAGCGCTGCCCGCCTGGGTGGTGCGCAAGAACCGCTATGTTTTCGGGTTGCGAAACTGGTATGTCAAGAACGGGCTCATCCCGGGTGGGTACATCACCTTGCACCAGAGCAAGACACCCGGAGAAGTGCTCATCGAACCGCGCACCCATCGCCCCACCCGTGAGTGGGTGCGAACCGTCCTGGTTGGCACAGACGGTGGGCTGGTCTATGCTGTGCTCAAACAGGAAGTGGCCTGCGAGTATAACGAGCGGATGGTTATTGCTGTTCCAGACCTCAATGCGGTTGACCTGGCCTGGACGCAGGCTGCGAGGGGTCGCCAGACGCTTGAGCAATTGGCAACCGTCAATGTGCGTGAGCTTTCCAAGCTGACGCCCCAGGGGCATGTCCATGCCCAGGAACTCTACTCCGCACTAAACATATTGCGCCGCTGCCCGCCCAGGCCTTTGTTCAGCATTCTTTCAACCAGCCGGCAATTCCGCCATGTGGGTGATTTGTATTTCCGCCTGGCAGACGCGGATATCGACGAGGATTAGCATGGTAAATCCCAAACCGATCAGTTTACTTAAGCCGACTGTCGAGACCCCCTTTCGCATCGATTTCGGCTGGTGGCGGCAGAATGATAACGATTGGCATGTTTTTGTGCGCAGCCTGTTGTGTCCAGAGCACCAGGAAGTGTTCAAAGAATGGAGCGGGAGCCAGCCCATTGACTGGATCGATCCATATACTGCAGAAGTGCGCGAAATAGACGGTTTGCAGCACATCCTCATCGCGCATTGCGCCCGCGAAGAATCGTTCCTGCCAGAGCATACCGCCCTGGTGGATGCGATATTCCGCCTTTTGCTGGTGAACGGCAATTCGCCCATGACCTGTGTACAGTTCTCCGAACGCCTTGGCCGTCCGGCTGAAACCATCCTGCGCACCATTTCTGGCCCGCGCATTTACAAAGGTATCCGGCCGGTGTTTGGCTGATCCCTCCTGCCCCCGTAGCTCAATGGACAGAGCAGCAGCCTTCTAAGCTGTTGGTTGTGGGTTCGAGTCCCGCCGGGGGCGCCTCGCTTTACACACAGCATGCCATCCGAGGCGAACACAGATAAAAAGAGCCATCACTGAGAGGATGGCTCTTTACCCTTAACGCGACCCCGCCGGAGGCGGGGGCTGTCTTTGATTGTTCCATGTGCCTTGCGTAAGCCAGAGTTCAGAGAATCACATCGTCCCGACACTTGCACCGCACGCAAGTGCAGGTGTGCCCTTCGGGAGAGCTAATGTGGAAGAACGGCTTCCTGCGGAAGTGCTCTGCTACGCTCCGCAGGAGACCAGCACCCGAAACCCGCAGAGGTCGTACCTGTAGCAGGGATAGTTCTAGAAGCGGTACGCGCAGCGCAGGGCGTCTTCAACGTTGTAGAACGCACGGCCGCGCAGAACACGGGCCTCATCATTGCCAGCCATCAGGTTTTTTTGTTCTTTGAGAGCCTTGCCAGATTCTGGATAGGGGTAATTGCCATGATGCAGAGCCTGGACAACCCAATGGCGTTTCGCCGGGGTGGGGTGTTCGCCAGGGGATTGCAGTCCGTGTCCCTCTTTCGAAAACGCGGGCGCCGGCCTGTATCCCCGAAGCCAACCAGGCCGCGCGCGCTTATGCGCGCATCAGCAATGGGGTACCGCACAATTCGGCGTTGGAAAGCATGTTCAATATGTCGGTCACCGCCCATATTCTGGGAGGCTGCCCGATGGGAGTGGATGCACAAAGCGGCGTGATTGACCTGCTCAAAATGACCGCCTGCCGCGACCCCAAAGATGACAAGTTCCTCGAAGCCGCCCTCGCAACCGAAACGGACTGTGTCGTTTCGGGCGATGCCGATTTGCTCGACATGACCCCATTTGAAGAAATTCCAATTCTGCGCCCCGCAGCGTTTTTGGCCAGAATATGACCCGCTGGACTGCCATTCCATTTCAAAAAATCACGGTTTTCGGGGCGATTAGGGGGTGAAAATGATGACAGTCAAAGCGATGAATGTCATGTTGCAGTACTTGCAACACCTCAGTTGTATCTTTGGGAAAAAGTTACAAAAAGAGGTGTGTTATGGGAAGAAGGTCACAAGATTCTCAACTCGAAAAAATCTATAATAAAGTGACGGAACACCCCGGTGAGAAGCCTGGTTTCTTTGCCAGGCTGCTGGGCTTGCATCGCTCCGAGGTGACCCGTTCATTGCCGGCATTGGAAGAAAAGGGCTGGTTCCTTTCTGAAGATGAAAAAGGCGGGTTATGGCCTTTCTCGAAGCCAAAATAAAAAAATGTTGCAGAATTCGGCAGGGGCGTATGCTATGCTGTTGCAAGAAAGGTGGCATTTTGTACCGTCCCGCTGGTTTTACTGCAACGTCTTCAGTAAGGGGAGCCTGCGGGACTCTTTTGAAATCCAACCTGAAGGATGCAGGATTAACCGACAGGAGAAAAAATACCAGGAGCAGCCATGAGCGGAATGACTAAAGCGGAGCGCCTTGAGGAAATGAAACGGCTATACATCCAGCGCGCGTTTTCGGATATTGAAATGGCGGAACGGCTGGGTGTGGACCGTACTATCGTGTTCCGCGACCGCCGCGACCTGACGAGGGAATACCCCGTTGAAAAGGACAACCAGGGGCGCTATCACATCCCGCGCACCAAGTTGATCTCAGAAATCAAACTAAACCTGCACGAGGCGCTAACCCTTTACATGGCGGGGCGCAAGGCTTCGCGGCAGATGCGCTTTGACCAGCCGCACACCGTTAATGCGGTGGAGAAACTCGCTGCCACGCTGCGCCAGCCTATGACACAGAAATTGCTGAAAGCGGCAGAGCGCCTGATGCAACAAGAGAAAAACCCCGAAAAGGTCAAAATCATCGAGACAGTAACACAGGGCTGGGTGGAGCAGCGCAAAGTCAAAATTGAATACCAGGCGCTGGGCAGCGAGGGACTGACGCGCCATGACATCAGCCCGTACATCATCGAGCCTTCGATTTGGAGCGACAGCGTTTATGTCATCGCCAAGAGTGACTTCAACGATAAGGTTTTTGCCTTCAAGATGGAGCGTATCCTTTCGGCCTTCCTTTCGGGTGAGACGTTTGAAATTCCCGCTTCTTTCGATGACGAGCAACTGCTCAAACACGCCTGGGGGATCTGGTTTGGGGAAAAAGACCCTGTCACCGTGAAGTTACGCTTCTCCCCTGCTGTGACGCGCCGCGTGAGGGAAAGCATCTGGCATCCGCTGGAGAAAGTGGAAGATACCGGGGACGGCGGCCGCATTTGGAGCGTGGA